>JBPBQW010000138.1:0-37470 GCA_050955125.1 Janthinobacterium lividum | reverse complement strand
TCGCCCCAGAAGCCCCAGAAGTCGGGGTGCTCGTCCGGCTGCTGCGGCGTCGGCGCGGGCAGCGCGCGCACGATGACCGGCAGCCCGGCCAAATCCGCCGCGAGCGCCTGCGCGCGGACGTCCGCCGGCGGCCACTCGCCCGCCAGCCGGTCCACCACCACCGTCACCCGCTCGCACAGCGCAGCGGCGAAGCGGATCAGGTGCGCGTGGCCGCGATGTGCGGGCATGAACTTGCCCAGCACGAGGCCGTGCCCGTTCCCGTGACCGTGTACCGGCATCGTCATCCCTGCTCTTCCCGCAGCATGGAGGCGGCCAGTCCGGGCAGCAGCTCCGCCGGGTCGGGCAACTCGCTAGGCTCGCCGTCGGGGACGAAGCGGCGGTGGGTCGCCTGGAACAGGTCGACATTGAGCAGCGGGACTCGAGCCGCGTCGTCCGCCAGGAACCGCGTCTTCTCGAACGCCGAGCGCAGCAGCGTCCGCGGGATCGCCGGCAAGGCCGTCACCCGCTCCCGCCACGTCGCCCGCGCGACCACCGGCAGCTCGCCGGCCGCCGCCGCAAGCGCCCCCACGACGTCGGCGAGCAACGCCGAGCGCGGATTCGCGCAGTGGTAGACACCCGGCCGTCCCGCGCGGGCCAGCCGGATCGCGGCTCCGACAGCGGCGTCGACCGGGGTGAGGTCGACCGCCGCCTGCTCCGCCGCGTCGGGCAGCGCCGCCACGCCGCGCAGCGCCCGCGCGAACGCCGGCGCGAAGTGGCCGGGCGGGAAGACCGCGCCTGGCTCGGGCACCAGCAGGCCGTACCGCACCACCTGCCGGCGCCCAATCCCGGACGCGAGCAGCGCGTATTCGGCCGCCGCCTTGGTCTGCGCGTAGCCGCCGTGGAGCCAGAGGTCGGGGCACTCGGGCAGCGGCTCGGGCCGGTCCGCCCGGCCTGCGTTGGAGCTGACGAACACCGACAGCGTGGCGCCGAGCTGCAGCAGCGCATCGTCCCGCCGCGCGAGCGCGACCGAGCCCCTCAGGCCGTCGAGGTTGGCGGGAGCGAGCGCGTCCCACCGCGCTAGCGCGTGCATCGCCGCCGCGAGGTGGATGACGGCGTCCGCGCGCGGAACGCAAGTGATCCAGTCGTCGGCAGGCCGCGCAACGTCGGCGTGCACGAGCAGCAGGCGCGGGCTCGCCATCAGCGCCGCAACCCGGTCGCGGCCGAGGAAGTCCGCCATCCGGTCCGCGATCGCCTCCGGCCGGCGCGACACGACCACGACCGGCGCGTCGTCGTCCTCGCCCAGCAGTCGGGCCGCGATCCGCGCGCCGAGGAAGCCGGCGCCGCCGACCAGCACCCAGGCACCGGGCCCGTCGCGCGCCGCGCTCGGCGGTGGCGACCGGGGCCACCCGCGCACCGCCTCGCGAGCGTCGCGCGCGACCTGCGCGGTGCCGCGGACGAAGCCGTTCCGCGCGTACAGCCGCGCGGGCGTCAGCCACGACGGATCCCAGCCGGGCGGATGCCACGCGGTCACGTCCCGCTCCCCGCTAAGCGACGTGCCTCGACCGTTACCGCCGACAGGTCGGTCTTCCCGTTCGCCAGGGTCGGCCAGGGCGCGAGCGTCACCGCCCCGCGCGGCCGAAGCGCCGGCCCCAGCGCGCGCGCGATCGCGGTGAGGGCCTCCTCGGCCGCTATCGCCGGATCGTCCCTCGCCGCCATCGCGAGCACCAGTCTGCCGTCGATCGCCACGCACGCGCAGGCGGCGCCCCATACCCTCGCCGCCACGGCCTCGATCTCTTCCGGGACGACGCGCCGGCCGTGCAGCTTGAACTGGCGGTCGGCGCGGCCCAGCCACGCGAGCAGCCCGTCGCTCCAACGGGCCACGTCGCCGGTGCGGTGGACGCGCACGCCCTGATGAAGGCCGAACCGCGCGGCCTCCTCTTCCTCCGGCGCGTCGAGATAGCCGATCGCGACCGCGTCGCCCGCCAGCCAGATCTCGCCTTGCACTTCGCCATCGGGCGGTTCGGGCCCGTCACCCAAGGACACCAGCGACGTGGCGTTGAAGCGTACCTCGTCGTCCGGCGTCGTGTCGTGCCGGGGCACCACCCGAAAAACCCCCGCCTGCGTCGCCAGGAGCACGATCTGGTGGTCGAGCGGCCGTCCGAGCAGCCCCGGTCGCCATGCCGGCCCAGCCCGCGCGACCGTCGCGCACACCGCCGCCTCGGTCGGCCCATAGGCCTGGAGCGCCAGGGTCATTCGGCCCCACCGCACCGCCGCGTCCGGATCGCAGCGCTCGCCGCCGAAAATCACGGCGCGCAGACCCAAGGCGTGCGGCGGGAGAAGGCGGAGCAGGGAGGGCGAGAGGTCCGCCCGCGCCGCGCCGTGGCGCGCGATCAGCGCGGCGAGCGATCGCCACCGCGTCTGGCCACCCCGGCATACGAGTAGCGGCGCGGAACCGAGGATCGCGCAGAAGACGTCGGACAGGCTGGCGTCGAACCCGGGGCTCAACGCCCAGACGGACGGGGCGTGTGCGTCCGTGCCGGAACCATCGGTGCCCAGCAGCGCGCGCTGTGCCGCGGCCGTCCGGAGCAGCGGCCCATCGCGCAGCACGACCGCCTTGGGCCGGCCGCCGCTGCCCGACGTGAACACCAGGTGCCCCGTGCCGGGCGGCAGGCGGCGCGCATCGCCGCAGCGCCGCACCGCCAGCAGCTCGAGCGTCGGATATGGCGGCGTGAGGACGACAAAATCGCCCGTCGCGGACAAGCCGGCCGAGCCGCAGAGCGCCGCGATCGGGTCACTGCCGGCCTGGGTGGTCACGACGAGCCGGGGCCGCGCCGTCCGCAACGCGGCGACCAGCCGCGGCGGCGCCTCGGCCTCGTCCAGCAGCACGAACGCGAGCCCGGCCATCCGCGCGGCGATCAGCCCCAGCGGCACCGCCCAAGATCGCGGCAGCACCAGCGCGCAGAGTTCGGGACTTGGTCCCGTCGGATCGGCGAGGGCACGGAGGACGTCGCCGGTCGCGGCCGCCCATCGGAGCAGATCGCCGCGCGAGAGAACCGCCTCCCCATCGATCACCGCCCGCGCCGATGGCGCGTCGCGAACCCAGGCGACGACCGCCGCCGCGAGCTCGCCGGCGTCGGCCTCCGGAACGTCGCAGGATCGATCGCCTGTCATCGCTCGGCCGTTAGGTCGAAAGCGTCGTACGCCCAAGTCCGGTGAAGCACGCGCGCACGGCGGGACGGGCGCCTAACGCGGAAGGGGCCAATGCCGCGCGAGCGTCCGCGTTGCCGCTCGACGCCGCGATCGGATCGGGGCAGGTTGCGGCGCTCGCCTCGCGGGGCCGGGTAGCGGTGGGGGTTGCCGGATGGTGATGTGGGCGGCGATCGTCGGGGCGCTTCTCGGCTGGATCGTGTGCGAATTCGAGAGCTACGGCCTGTTGCTCGGCGCCGTTCCCGGCGCGATGGTCGGACTGGTGCTGCGCGGCGCCGTCCGCCGCGAGATCGCGGCGGTGACGGCCGATCTCCGCGCGCAGGTCGCCGCGCTGGCGACGGCGACGCGCGACCCCGCTCCCGCAGCCTTCGCCGAACCCGCTTCCGCGTCCGAGCCGGCCGTGCCCGCGGCGCGGCTCGCCCGAGTGGAAGCGGGCGCTGTCGACGTCCTGCCGCCGGCGTCGCCCCGTGATCCCCTGCCAATCGAAGAACCTTCGGCCGCCGGCCGCGCGGCTGCCGCCGCGTGGGAACGGGCGCGCGGGTGGCTGCTCGGTGGCAACACTGTGGTGCGCGTCGGCCTCGCGATTCTGTTCATCGGCCTGTCGTTCCTCGCGCGCTACGCGGCGTCGGCCGGGCTGTTCCCGATCGAGCTGCGCCTCGCGCTCGTCGTTGTGGTCGGGGTCGCGCTACTCGTCACGGGCTACCGTACCCGCCTCGCCCGGCCCGGCTTCGCCGCCGCGCTGCAGGGCGGCGGCATCGCGACGATCTACCTGACGGTGTTCGCCGCGGCCAAGTGGTTCGGGCTCGCGTCCGCGGCGCCAGCGCTGGCGGTGATGGTAGCGGTGTGCGCGCTCGGGGCTGCGCTCGCGATGCTGCAGGCGTCGCAGAGCCTCGCCGTCACCGCGTTAACGGGCGGCTTCGCGGCGCCGGTGCTGCTGGCGAGCGGCCATGGCAACGTCGCGCTGCTATTCGGCTATTACACCGTGCTGAACCTGGGCATCCTGGGGATCGCGCGGCGACGGGCTTGGCGCGCGCTCAACCTCCTCGGCTTCGCGGCGACGTTCGGGATCGCGACGCTGTGGGAGACAGGCGGTGTTGCGCCGTCGGACCGGCCGGCCGGTCACGGCTTCATCGTCGCCTCCGTGCTGATCTACGTCGCCGCCGCGATCCTCTACGCGCGCCGCGCGCCGCGGCGGCTGGGGCAGGTGGTCGACACGACGCTGCTGTTCGGGCCGGCGGTCGCGGGCTTCGGGCTGGAGGCGGGATTGCTCCACCACCAGCCGTTCGGCGCCGCCTTCGCCGCGCTCGGCTTCGCTGCACTCTACATCGCGCTGGCCGCCCTCAACCAGCGGCGCGGCGGGCCGGAGGCGCGGATCCTCAACGACGCGCTGCTGGCGATCGGCGTCGGCTTCGTGACGCTGGCGGTGCCGCTCGCGCTCGGCGCGCGGTGGACGTCGGCGGCGTGGGCGCTGGAAGGCGCGGGGGCGTTCTGGATCGGCTCGCGGCAGGCACGCTGGCTGCCGCGCGCGTTCGGGCTGCTGCTGCAAGGGGTGGCGGCGCTGGTGTTCCTCGGCACGTTGCGCCTCGACGTTCCCGCGCCGCCGCTGCTCGGCCCCGGCTTCCTGGGCGCGGTGCTGATCGCGGGCGCCCTGCTCGCGACCGCCTGGTGGCTGCGCGAGCGGCCGGCCGCGGCGGGCTCGCGATGGGCGCGCGGCTGGGCGGAGATGGAGGCGGCGCTGCCCCGTCCCGTGGCCCTGCTCGGCTTCGCCTTCTGGGTCGGCGCCTGGGCGATCGAGGCCGCAAGGATCGTGCCCGCGGGAACGGCGGGGCGGCCACCCGCTCCTGCCTTCGCGCCTTCGATCCAGCCGCTGCTGGTGACGCTCGCCTATGTCGTCAGCGCTTGGAGCGCGGACGCCATCGGCCGGCGGGCGCGGTGGCGGGTGGCGACCTGGCCGGGCCGCGCTACGATCGCGGTGCTCGCGCTGGCCTTCGTGGGAACGGCGGGGAGCGGCGAGCGCGTGGCGTTCACGCCCGACTGGCTGCTCTGGGCGGCGGTGCTCGCGATCCACCTGCGCCTGTTGTTCCTCACCGATCGCGAGGCGGAAGCCGGGCCCCCGGCGCTGCTCGCGGCGCGCGTCGGCCATGTCGGCACCGCCTGGCTCGGGATCGCGATGGTCGCCAATGCCGTGCCGCTGGCGACCGAACGCTCCGGCCTCGCGGGCACCGGTTGGGACGATGCGATCCTGCCCGTCGTGCTGGCGCTGGCGCTGGTGCTGCTCACCCGGTGGGCGACGCGGCGGCTCGCGGACCCCGCAGCGGCCCGCTGGCCGCTTACCGCCCACGCGGCTGATTACGGCTGGGTCGCCGCCGCGCCGGTCGCCACGCTCGCATTGCTGGTCGCGCTCGCGGTCGGGCTCGCCTCGCCCGGTGATGCCGTCCCCCTGCCCTACCTGCCGCTGCTCAACCCCGTCGACCTGTCGCTCGCGCTCGTGCTCGGCGCGGTGCTGCTGTGGCGGCGCACGGTGCTGGCCGCGCCGGCCCCGGCAGGGAGCAGGCTGCTCGTCGAGCCGGGGATGCTCGCCACGCTGGGCGGCCTCGCATTCGTGCTCGTCAGCACCGTCTGGCTGCGCGCCGCGCACCAGCTCATCGGCGTCGCGTGGGACGCCGGCGCGCTGCTGGGCAGCTTCGTCGTGCAGGCAGGGCTCGCCCTGCTCTGGACCGCACTGGCGCTGGCGCTGATGGTCGGCGCTCACCGGCGGGGAGTGAGGAGCTGGTGGATCGTCGGCGCGGGACTGCTCGGGGTCACGGTGGCGAAGCTGCTGCTGGTCGACATGGGCAACGTCGGCGGCGCGACCCGCATCGTCACCTTCATGGGCGTCGGCGTGCTGATGCTGGTGGTGGGCTACCTCGCCCCGCTGCCGCCGCAGCGTGTGCCGACGCCGGAAGGAGCAATCATATGAGCCGGTTGCCATGCCGATCGGCGCTGGCGATGACGGCGACGTTCCTCCTCTCCGCGGCCGACCGCGGCGACGCGCCGGCGGACTATCGCGTCCGGGCGCGGGTGACGCCGGTCGCCGGCGCGTCGGTGCAGCGAGTGGAGCTTCCCGGCGCCGTGCTCGCCGCGCTGCACCGCGCGGACGGCGGCGACCTCCGGCTGTTCGACGCCGGGGGCCGCCGCGTTCCGATCGCACGGATCGGCGCGCCGCCCGTCCGGGAGCGGACGGTCACTCTCGCGCCGCTGCCGATCGTCGGCGCGGCGGGCGGAGCGGTGATCGCCGGGCTTTCGCTCCGCCTGGACGAGAGCGGCGACGCGCCGGTCGCGCGCGTCGACGCCGCGAGCGACGGGGAAGGCGACGCCGGGCGCGCGGACACGGTCGGCGCACTGCTCGACGCACGCGGAGTTGCCGGCACCGCGCGGTCGCTCGCCGTCGACGCAGGCCTGCCCGCGGGCCAGCCCGTGACGCTCGCCGTCGAGGCGAGCCCGGACCTCAGGACGTGGCGCCCGCTCGCCGAGCAGGTCGCCTACCACCCCTCCCCGGCGCCGGCACCCGAACGGCTTCCGCTGGGCGACGCACCGCTCGCGCGCGAATGGCTGCGGATCACGTGGCGCGCGTCCACGCGGCTGGTCGCGCCCGTCGCGATCAGCCGCGCGGCGTTGACCGTGGTGCCCGTCGGCACGGCAAGCGGCCCGGTCGTGACCGTGCGGCTCCCTCCCCAGCCCGATCCGCACGCGATCGAGCTGGCCCTGCCGTTCGCCACGCCGCTGAGCGGGCTGGGAATAGCGCCGGTGACGGACGCGATCGTGCCCGTCCGCCTAGGCCTGCTCCGCCTTCGCTCGATAGCGGTCGTCCGTTCATGATCCAATCAAGGTAACGACTTACGTCTTTAGCTTCTTACGCTGCCGGCCGTATTTCGACGGCGCTGATCACAGCGGGGAAGGTCTCGCCAAATCAACGGCCGTTGCGCTTGTCCTCGCCGAGCGGCGCTATGATGAGTCGGACGCCACGGTTGGCATGCAGCCACTCCCACGACCAGTTCACATACACGAGCACCCGGCTTCGGAAGTCGACCAGCAAGGCCAGGTGGACCAGCGCCCAGGTCAACCAAGCGACGAGCCCCGACAAGTGCATGTTCCCGAACGTCGCCACAGCGCGCGAGCGGCCGATGACCGCCAACGCGCCCCAGTCTCGATAACGGAAAACCCGCTTTCCACGTCGGCCGGCGATACGCGCGTTGAGCAGCGCCGCGACGAACTTTCCCTGCTGCTTGGCCACCGGCGCGAGCGCGGGCAGCGGCTTGCCGTCGCGGCCGTCGCACGTCGCCGCATCGCCGATCACGAAGATGTTGGAGTGCCCGGCCACCGAACAGTCGGCTCCGACGACCGCGCCGCCGTTCTTGCTCGCCGACGAGCCGAGCCATGCCGCCGCCGGCAACGGCTTCGTGCCGGCGCACCACAGGGCCATCGCCGTCGCGATCTCGTCGTCGCCAATCGTGACATGGTCCGCCGTGATGTCGGCCACCTCCTTGCCGAGCCGCACCTCGACGCCCAGCGCCGTCAATGCCCGCTCGGCATAGGCCGACTGCGCCGTCGTGAAGCTCGTAAGCAGCCGCTCGCCGCCTTCGGCCAAGATGACCCGCGCGGCATCCGCCCCCAGCGAAGCGAAATCGCGCGGCAGCACCGACCGGACGAACTCGGCGATCGTGCCCGCGAGTTCGACGCCCGTCGGGCCGCCGCCGACGACCACGAAGGTGAGCAGGCGGCGGATCGTCGCCTGATCCGTCGACCGCGTCGCCGCCTCGAAATGATCGAGCAGCCTCGTGCGGATCGCCAGTGCATCCTCAAGCGACTTCAGCACCAGCGCATGGCGTTCCCATGAATCGTGGCCGAAAAAGCTGTAGGCGGACCCGATCGCGAGGACGAGGTGGTCGAAGGGCTCGCGCGTGCCGTCGCCTAGCAGCACCACCGACGCCGTCACATCGACGCCGACGACTTCGGCCATCACGATCCGCGCCCGATCCCCGCGCAGCAGCGTCCGGTTGGCGGTCGCGATGTCGGACGGCGAGAGCGCGGCGGTCGCGACCTGGTACAAAAGCGGCTGGAACAGATGATGGTTCGCGCGATCGATCAGCACGATGTCGGCGCGCGACGGGTCGAGCGCCTTGGCCGCCGCCATGCCGCCGAATCCCGCGCCGACGATCACGACGCGCGGCTTCGCCTCACTATTCGGCGCGTTCATGCTGCCTCCTCGCCTCGCGACAACCAGAGCCGATTCTAGAGTCGCCCCTCGTGGTTCATCGCCTTCTTGACCGATGGCAGCTCCATCATTCGGTCGCGCAACGCCGCGAGCGGCGCCGGTACGCCAACGTCGAACTTGCGTGCCCAGAGCAGCATGACGAACAGGTAACAGTCGGCGACGCTCATCGTATCGCCGAGCAGGAAGTCTGCCGCCATCGTGTCGGCCAGATAATCCATGCGCTTGACGATCATCGTCGCAGCCTTCGCCTTTTCGTCGTCGGACCCGCCGGCGAAGAACGGCTTGTACGCCTTGTGGATCTCGGTCGAGATATACGCCAGGGCCTCGAGCAAGTGTGTGTGCCCCATCGGACCCGCGGGCTTCAGCGCGCCATCCTGATGCGCGATCCAGTCGAGGATGGCGATGTTCTCGCTCAGCGTCTCGCCAGTATCTAGGGTGAGCGCGGGGACATAGCCCTTCGGGTTGATGGTCAGGAAGTCGGCACCGCTTTCGGTGCGCTTGGCTTTCAGGTCCACCTTCTCGTGCTCGAACGGAAGTCCCGCTTCGTGCAGCGCGATGTGATCCGCCAAGCTGCAGGCTCCGGGCGCATAATAGAGCTTCATCGGTCTTCTCCTGTCGGCGTTGCACCGTCACGAATGGGCCAACGGTCCGCGTCGAACTCGGGTCCCGATGACAGGCGGCGGTAACGCGTTCGCGCGACACAATGCCGATCCTAGGCGCTAGTACGATCGACGAGGTCGACGACATGCCTGACGACCGGGCGCGACGCCGCTCGCAAGCCGCTTGTCGGTGCTGCGCTTTCCGGCGACCGCGGTTGGCAGACCGCATGGGCTTCGCCGTCCCCGGTACCGCTCCGGTGTAACTCGATCCCATCCGACGACATCAGGATAAGCTACAGTCGTTTGTGCGTTGTCCGGCGTCGGCGAAACGACCCATGCTCGCTCATTCAGCACCAATGATGCTCTCCCCTATGCCGGACGCCCGTTCATCTCGGATGCATTCGTCCGCTCGGGCGAGAAGGAAGGTTCTCTCCCGCATGTTGCGAGTGAGTTCGGCCGCAGTCGCGAATGCTGAGCGCGCCTCAGTCCGCCGGCCCATCCGGAACAGCAGGTCGCCCCTCGCCGCATGCAGCGGCGGGTAGTCGCGCAGGACGCCTTCTTCCGCGATCTCGTCCACGACCCGCAGCGCCGGTGCGGGCCCGGAAGCCATGCCGTGGGCGATGGCTCGGTTTAGGTCCACCACCGGCGACGGCATAGCGATGCGAAGCTGATCGTAAAGCGCAGCGATGCGCGGCCAGTCGGTATCCACGGCGCGCCGCGCGCGGGCGTGACACGCCGCGAGCGCGGCCTGCAACACGTAGGGTCCTGCGCCGCCGAGGGCTTCGGCGCGGGCGAGCGCGGCGAGCCCGCGGCGGATCAGGAGGCGGTCCCAGCGCGAGCGGTCCTGCTCGGTCAGCGGCAGGAAGCCGCCGTCCGGGCCGGCGCGGGCAGCCAACCGAGACGCCTGAACCTCCATCAGAGCCAGCAGGCCGAGCACCTCCGCGTTCTCAGGGAGCAGGCCGGCGAGGATGCGGCCGAGCCGCAGGGCCTCCTGTGCCACGGCCGGCCTGACGAGATTGTCCCCGGAGGTGGCGGCGTAGCCCTCGTTAAAGACGAGGTAGACGACTTCCAGGACAGACTGCAGCCGGGCGCCTTGTTCAGGCCCTTGCGGCACTTCAAACCGAAGCCCGGCCTTCGCGATGGCCTTTTTCGCGCGGACGATCCGCTGCGCAATCGTTGTCTCGGCGACGAAAAAGGCGCGGGCGATCTCCTGGGTGGTCAGGCCGCCCACCACCCGCAGGGTGAGCGCGACGCGGGCCTCGCGCGACAGCATGGGATGGCAGGCGGCGAATAGAAGACCTAGGAGTTCGTCGCCGAGGCCGTCGTCCGTCGCCGCCTCGATCGCCTGCGTCCCGTCAACGACGGCTCCGTCCAGCTCCCGCGCGGCCTCCTCGTGCTTGCGGGTCCGCATCCCGTTGCGCCGGATTGCATCGACGGCGCGGCGACGGGCGACTGTCGTCAGCCAGGCGCCGGGCCTTGCCGGCACGCCCGTCCTCGGCCATTCGGCAAGCGCGGCGACCAGCGCGTCCTGCGCAAGCTCCTCGGCGAGCCCGACGTCCCGCACGATCCGGGCCAGGCCCGCAACGAGCCGGGCCCGCTCGATGCGGAAGGTCGCCTCGATGGCCCGGTTTGTCTCGCCTGCGATCACACCTCCTTGTCGGCCGGTTCGACAGCGTCAGGCAAGCCCGTCGCCGTCGAGCCGGAGTGGACCGCCGAACTTCTCACGCGTCCGCTCGTGCAGCTCGGACACCTCGGGCGTGATCGCCTCGGCGAAGTCGGCCATCTCGTAGACGGGCCGGATCTCGATCTCGCTCGGACCCGGCATGGGATTCGGGCAGCGCCTCGCCCAGGCGACCGCCTCGTCCATGTCCTTGACCTCCCAAAGCCAGTAGCCGGCGACCAGCTCGCGGGCTTCCGCAAATGGTCCGTCGATCACGGTCCGGCCGGGACCGTCGAACGCGACGCGCTTGCCTTGTGAGGAGGGCTTCAGTCCGTCGGCAGCGAGCATCACTCCGGCGTTGACCAGTTCCTCGTTGAACCGACCCATCGCTTCCAGCATCTCCGACGCGGGAAGTGTCCCCGCTTCGCTGTCCTGCGTGGCTTTCACGAACACCATCACCCTCATCGTACGTCTCCCATTCGAGCCGACCCCTTGGCCTCTCGCATCTACGACGAATGGGTCTGGCCGGGATCGACATCTCCGTGCGAACTTTTTCTTGAGAAAGGAGCCGCGCCTCGGCCGGGCCACCACGACCCACTCCCGGCCATTCCCGGGCACATTTGAGCTACCCAGCTTCAGCCGTCCGTTCATGTCGGTCGTCAGCGATCTGCAGCTCAATCGGCGTGATCGTCAGCAGCTTCGCTCACCCGATCAGCGGAGCGTGCTCCGCTCCCGCTCATGTCGTCCCGTGCCGCGTCTCAGCCGCGCGCGCCAGTCGTTCGACCCAATCCTGGTGGTAGGCGAACAAAGCGCCAGGACGTTTGCGGCCGAGTTCTTCCAGGAAGAACTCGCCCTGCTGGGTTTCTTCGGTCAGCACGTGGCAGCCGTCGGCGGTGGGGGTGATGACCCAGCCGTGATAGGCACTGGAAGCGGTCTCGTCGCCGTCCACCGTGGTAGCCCACGCCAGCCGGCGGAAAGGTGCGAACTCGATGACGGTTAGGCTCATCGGAAAACCGACCGTCACCCGGCTGAACCTTGTGCCAAGCGCCAGTTCCGACCCGCCACTCGTGATCCGCACCTGATCTTCTGGCGGAAAATACTCCGACCACCGCTCGGCATCGAGCAGCAGCTGCCACACCAATTCGGGCGGCGCCTTCACGTCGATATCGTTCAGCGCGTAGATCACCGATGTGCGCGGGTCGTACTTCTCAGGCCATATCACGCGGTCAATCATCGGTCGTCTCCTGCAAGGTCGATGGCCAGCAGATGGCGCGGCTTTGACTGCGCGCAAAGTGCCAAGACCCACACAACCGTGGTGCGAAACCCAACCACCGGTTAGATCAGAATCGCAGCCGCACGTCCGGCAGAAGATGGAGGCAGGAAGGCCGATGATCGACTGGGACGATATTCGGATCTTTCTGGCCGTGGCCCGTGGAGGATCGGTCCGTGCCGCAGCCGCCCGGCTGACACTGAACCATTCGACCGTGCTCCGACGCGTCGCGCAGCTCGAGGAGCGGCTGGGCACGCGGCTGTTCGAGAAGCTGCCATCCGGCTACCGCCTGACCGGCGCCGGAGAGGAGGTGCTAGGGTCCGCGGAGGAGATGGAAGCGTCGTCCAAACGGCTGGAGACGCAGATCGTCGGCCGCGACCAGGCGGTGCAGGGCCTTCTGCGCGTGACCATGTCACCGACGATCGCCAGCCACCTACTGATGGCCGACATGGCCGAGTTCGCGCGGACGCACCCCGAGGTCGAGATCGAGATCCTGTCGCTCGACCAGCCGGTAAACCTCACCAACCGGGAGGCCGATGTCGCGATCCGCGTCGTTTACGACCGCAACACGCTGCCGCCCAACCTGCATGGGATAGCGGGGCCGGAGCTGTTCGGTGGCGTCTACGTCGCGCATCATCTGCTCGAGGCATGGCGCGGCGGCGCATGCGAAAGGACCCGCTGGATCGTCAGGACCGGCACCGGCGCCGCCGACTGGGCGCATGCAGGCGAGTTGCTCGTGTCCGACATTCCCCTGAAGGTCAGCACTGCCGACGCGGAGCTCGCCGCGGTACGCCTAGGCATGGGCGTGACCACGCTTTCCTGTTTCGTCGGTGATACCGAGCCGCTGCTCGTGCGCGTACCGGACACCCCGTTGCAGCTGCATGGCACGCTGTGGCTGCTGACGCAGGGTGAGACGCGGCGCACAAAGCGCGTGCGGCTGTTCACCGACTTCATGGCCGGCCGACTCGCCGCCCACGCGCCGCTGCTGGCGGGCAGGCGCCCTCTGGTTCGCTAGGCCGGTCGCGGCGGTGCGATTATGCATATCCGATGTCTGAGATTGCACAGTCCTGCAGTGCCCGCGCGATCCTAGATCGGTCTCCGCAACAGCAGGAGACAGGACGTGACGTACGCAATCATTGGCTTCGGCGACGTGGGCCAGGCGCTGGCCGGCATGTTCGCCCGCAAAGACCTTAACGTTTCGGTGGCGAGCCGGCGGGGACCGGAGTCGCTGGTGGCGAAAGCGCAGGCGATCGGGCCGACGGTGAAGCCCGTCACGCTGGACGAAGCGCTGGCGGCCGACACGATCCTGCTGGCCGTCCCCTATGCGCAGGCGCGCGAGCTGGCGGGTGCGGTCGACTGGCACGGCAAGATCGTGATCGACGTTACCAACGCCTACGGGGTTCCGGTGGAGGAGCTGGATGGGCTGCCGTCCTCCGCCGTCACCGCACGGGCGCTGGCCGGATCGCGGCTGGTCAAGGCGTGGAACCACTTAGCGGCGGGCAAGCTCGCGCAGGACCCGGCGGTGAACGGCGGCCGCCGGGTGATCTTCGTCGCCAGCGACGACGCCGACGCTTCCACGACGGTCGCCGCGCTCGTCGACCGGCTCGGCTTCGCAGCCGTTCAGTTGGGCGCGCTGGCGGAGGGCGGCGCGCTGGTGCAAGCGCGCGGGAAAAGTTGGGCGCCGCTCATCTTCCAGGATTTCATCAAGTTCGCGAACTGAGGAAGCGGCTACCATGAAGATCGATCTCACCGGTCGCCGTGCGATCGTCACCGGGTCCACCGCCGGGATCGGCCGCGCGACCGCCCAAGGCCTCGCGCTGGCAGGCGCCGCGGTCGTCGTCAGTGGACGCGGCAGCGAGCGCGTCGAAGAAGCCGTCCGGCAGATCCGCGAGGCCATTCCCGGCAGCGACGTGATCGGTGTTGCCGCAGACCTCGCGACGGCGGAAGGCGTGCAGGCGCTGATCGCGCAGGTGCCGGACGCCGACATCCTCGTGAACAACGTCGGCACGGCGCTCATCCGTGAATATAATGGCATCAAGGATATCGCAAAGATTCCCGACGAGGACTGGCTGGGCCTGTTCCAGCTCAACGTGATGAGCGGCGTACGCGCAAGCCGCCACTATCTGCCGCGCATGGTCGAACGCGGCTGGGGCCGGGTCGTGTTCGTCAGCAGCGAGTCCGCCGTCAACATCCCCAAGGAAATGCTCGACTACGGCATGACCAAGACCGCACAGCTTGCCGTATCGCGTGGGCTGGCCGAGGCGGTGGCAGGCACGGGCGTTACCGTCAACGCGGTGCTGCCAGGGCCGACCCGGTCCGAGATCATGGGCAACTTCACCGCGAACCAGGCCGCGGCAAACGGCATCACTCAGGAGCAGGCCGAGAAAGCCTTCCTCGACGCCGCGCGACCGACCAGCCTGCTGGGCCGGTTCGCGACGACGGACGAGGTCGCGAACATGATCGTCTACGCTTGCTCCGATCAGGCGTCGGCGACCAGCGGCGCGGCGTTGCGCGTTGACGGGGGTGTGGTTCGCTACGTAGCCTGACGGGTACGGGCTACCCCCAGTCCGGGCATCACCCTCCTCCTTCAGCACAACCTGGTTGCAGACATTTGCTCGCGCTGCGATTGGAAGGTCGTGAAATGAAAAGATGCCCGTGACCCCTTACCGTCTCAATCTGCTCGCGCTGTTAACGGCCATCGCCGTGCCCACCGTACCGACCATCGCCAGGACGGTGGTGCCGCTTGCAACGGGCAGCCAAGGCATCGAGAAGATCGAAGCGGTGGTTTCTGGCCGCCGTGGCACGTTCCTGTTCGACAGCGGCATCGGCACGTCGGCGGTCACGCCGGCGGTCGCAGAAGCGATCGGGTGCAAGCCATGGGGCAAGGTCACCGGTTTCAGGGCCACCGGCGAACGCCTAGATCTACCCCGATGCAACGGGGCCAGGGTCGCCATCGGCCCGACATCGACGACGCTGCCGCAGCTCTCCGTCATAGACCTGGCGCGCTTCATGGGGCCGCAGTCCGCCGGATTGTCGGGTGTGCTCGGCCTCGACACCTTCGCTGGGCAGGTAGTCACGCTGGACGTGGCGCATCACCAGTTCGCGATCGAGGACGCAGCGAGCCTGGCCGAGATACGCCGAACCGCGACGGAGGTGCCCATCCGGCTCGTCAGGGATGCGGAGGGCGCGGCGCTCACGGTGGATGTGGGCGTTTCCACCTCGTCGGGCATGACATGGATGGAGCTGGACACCGGCAACTACGGCCCGTCGATGGTGGACAAGAGCATCGCTGGCCTGTTCGGTCTCGACGCCGCCTCGGCTGCGCTGCAGCAGTGGCGAGTGCCGATGCCAGGCAGCATGGCCGTTTCAGGACCGGTCGTCGTGAAGGACCTCATCCTCGACGGCAATCTTGGCCGCAACGTGCTCAGTCATTGGCTGGTGACGTTGGACCTCGCTGCCGGCCGGGGTTGGATCAGGACGATCGCACCTCAACCGACGTAAGCTCCGTCCACCTATCATCCGGCCACGTGCAGCGGCGGCGAGTACCGTCTTATCCGTCGGCGTGGCTGTCGAAATCGTCCAGGATCATCTGGGCACCGTCGGGTCCGAACATCCTGGCAAACGCCGTAGTGCAGTCGGCCGCGATCGGCTCCGCACGCGCGATCATGGCGGCTTCGTACGTCCGCACCGCCTCGCGCCAGTCTTGCCCCGCGACCAGTGTCTCGGCCAGTTCCGCTGCGTCGAGCATGGCGAGGTTCACGCCGACACCGAGCGGCGGCATGACGTGCGCCGCATCGCCGATCAGGGTCAGCCCGTCCCGGCCAGTCCAGCGCAAGTCCACTGGCAGCGCGACGATCGGGCGTACCGCCGCGATCCGGTCGGCGTCGGCGAGCAGCGATCGCAACGCCGGCGACCACCCCTCGAAGCGTCGGAGCAGATCGTTCGTCCCGATGCCGGCGAGTGTCCTGTCGGGCCGATCGGTATCCTCCGCGCGGGTGCGGAAGGCAGCGTAGATCCGCAGGGTTGCGTTACCATTCCGCTGCGCGATGATCCCCTGCCCGTCATGGAGCGCGAACATCGTGCCCCGACCGACGAGCGCCGCACTCGCCGCGTGAACCCGATCGACGTCGTTCATCCAGAGTTCGACGAAGGCGACGCCCGTATAGGCTGGACGCGTGTCGGTCAGGGCTGCACGCACGCGCGACCAGGCACCATCCGCACCGATCACGAGGTCGAACGCCTCGGTCTTGCCGTCGCTCAGCCGGAGCGCATGACGGCCGTCCGGTAAGGTCGTTGCCGCTTCGACTGAACTTCCCCAGCGAACTGCGTCCGTCGCAAGCGGCGACAGCAGCAAGTCGCGCAACACGGCGCGGTCGATCTCCGGCCGGTCGCCGCTCCCAGGCGGGGGCGCCACGTCGCGCAGCACCTCGCCCGTGGCATGATCTAGGACGCGATTACCCTGATCCTCATGGCGCGCGACGGCGAGGAAGGCGTCAAACAACCCCGCTTTGGCCAGCGCGAGTTGCCCGTCGTCGGGATGCAGATCCAGTGTTCCGCCCTGGTCCCGCGCGGCAGCCGAGCGGTCCGCATCGAAGATCATGGCCGTCCAACCCGCACGATGGAGGACATTGGCGGCGGTGAGCCCCCCCGGCCCGGCTCCGACGATGGCAATGGATGGCTGTTGCGGCACCAATCGTCTCCGACTAAGAATATAGGCACCTATACGCTACATAGCCTCCTATGCAAGGTGCATCGTGCTCAAGAAGTGGACTCCCCAGGACATGCCGACTCTCCAGGTGGAACGGCTGAGCAGATTGTTGGCGAAGCGAACCGACGACTCGCTGCGGGAAGCAGGCCTTCGGGCGGCCCATCTCCCGGTCCTCGCCGCTCTGAAGGATGGGGACGGCAAGACCCAGAAGGAGCTCGCCATCCTGACCGACGTCGAGCAGCCGAGCATGGCGCAACTGCTTGCACGTATGGAGCGGGACGGCCTGATCACGCGCACCGCGTCGTCGCACGACCGGCGCAGCAGCATCGTGACACTTCCGCCTGATGCAATGGGACGCCTCGAGCCTGGACGTGACGTTCTGCGTCGTGTCGATAAAGACGCATGCGCCTGCTTGAGCGAGGACGAGCGCGACACGCTGGTTCGATTGCTGACCAAGCTGATCGAAGATCAGAAAGAGCGTTGAACGCTCACCGCTTCTTCCGGCGGGTGGTCAGGTGTCTCGCTTGGCAGCGCCACAGAGGGAAGACCCACATGCGGTCGCTCGAAGGCTAGTCTCAGAAGCTCAACATCGGACGCTCATTCAGGCGCGGGATGGGTCGAGTTTCGCTTAGGTGACACTCTCGGCAGCTCGACGATGAGCCAAGCGACGAACAGGGCCGAGCCTATCAGTCCCACTCGCCACAGCGGGTCGGGGTAGATCACGAGAAAACGCAGCCCACTCGCCCAGAGGAACAGCACGAACCCGGTCGCGACGAGGATCGCTGCGCAGGCGAGGCGTCGACCGCGGACCGCTGACGCAACCTTCGGCACGATATGGCCGTGGAAGATCGAGAGCGCGCCGGCGAGGAACACCGAGCCGCAGACGAACAGGATCCATGGCGAGAGGTCCATGCCTTGGTTGAACCGCCCGGTGTCGCCGGTCGCGATGAACGGCCGCATCCACAGATATGCTACCAGCTCGGCGAGGTTGAGTACCAGGAACCAGTAGCCGCTGAAGAACACTACCGGCCGCGTGATTGCCCCCGCACTGCGTAGCCAGATTGTCAGTGCGACGACAAAGAGTACGTGCATCGCCAGCGGCGCGCCCCCGATCGCAGCTTCCGCGACGTGCCCACGCCCCGCGAACAGCGCGTCGTAGGGAACGCCTTCGTCCCACCCCTGCATCGTCACGAGGTTGCCCCAGACAACCGTCAGCGGGGTGGGCGTGTAGCCGAGCGCCCAGGCCGTCGTGCTGTGCGCGAACTCGTGCAGGACGATCATCAGGGCCTGTAGGGCGAAATAGCCGCAAACCATCAGCAACGCTGGAACGGCTGGTACGCGGGACGGGCGCTCGGACACGGGGATCTCCTGACCGGTGCAACGGGAACCGCCGGCATAGCGGCCGAGGTCCACAGCCGCCACTTGGACGACAGCTCCGCCGAGCCCTACAACGGCAAAGCGGCACGTCCGACCGGAGGTCTGACGGCGGGCAACGATGCCGCTTCGCCGGGCGTACCGCACTGATGCGGATCGCGCGCCTCGCCTGGATCGCCTTCGTCGGCGTATTGATCGCCGGCCTCGTCCAGTGGCTCCTCGCCCGTCACTCCCTCGCCGACGAGGATCTGCCCTGGACCAGGCTCGACCTCTCCGCGCCGGTGGGGATGTCCACCGGACGCAAGCTCGCTTTACTAGCCGGCGACGCGCCGCTCTGCCGGGCGCTGCTCCGGGAAGCGGACGTCCGCTTCGGGGTGTTGCCCGACCGACCGCAGGGGCCGGGTTGCGGCTGGACCGGTGCAGTCCGCCTTGCCTCGCCTGCACGGCCGCGGGTCGTCCTGACGTGTCAACTCGCCGCTGCCTTCGAGGTCTGGATGCGCCAGATGGTGCAGCCAGCAGCGGTTGAGCTGCTAGGAAGCCGAGTCACGCGCGTCGACGACCTCGGCAGCTTCGCCTGCCGACACATCCGGGGCGGAACGGACGCTGGTTGGAGCGAGCACGCCTCGGCGAACGCGATCGACGTCGCCGGGTTTCGGCTGGCCGACGGGCGCCGGATCATGGTCGCGCACGATTGGGCCCGAGGGCCACGCGGGGCGTTCTTGCACGCTGTCCGCGACGGTGGCTGCCGGATTTTTGCCACCATCCTCTCGCCCGATTACAACGTCGCCCATCGCGACCACCTGCACCTCGACGAGGCCTCGCGAGGAGAGTTAGGTTGGCGAGCGTGCAGGTAAGTCCATATCAGCTGTAATGACCCAAACTCGGTCACTCGCGGCGGCTTAAGCACTTCTCAAGACCAGACATTGTTTCACCGTCGTTGGTTCATGAAATTAAGTCTGCTTGAGTTAGCCATGTCGGGGGCAAGTATTAGAGTAGACTGTATCGGATTTATTGCCGGATATGTTGTCATGCTGTTTGCTATGAGCTGAGAAGCTTTCTTGTGAGCCGGTCCATTGCCTGACGTAAGTCATCAAGAGAGCTGTTAAGCGTCTTTGACATGACCTCAAGATCGTCCGCCTCACGGCGGCTGTCGGCTACCATGATTTGCGATGCGCCAATTGAGTAGGACACGGCCGCGCTTCCGCGGGCGATCTTCTCTACACCGGCTCTCATCTTCGATGAGCCTTCAAGCTGACGACCTGCAGTCGCAGAGATGGTGCTCGATGCCCGCTCAGAACTCGCGACAGCTTCCGCAACACCCTCTATAGCCGAAACGGCTACTCCAGCACTCGCACGAACAGCCACTACCTGGCTGGCAACGGTCTTGGTCAGATTGGCCGTCCGAGAGGCTAGGCTCTTCACTTCACCCGCCACGACGGAGAAGCCGGCCCCCAAATGGCCCGACCGCGCCGCTTCGATGGTTGCGTTCAACGCCAAAAGGTTAGTCTCACGCGACACTTCCTCTATGGCGACTACGATTGAGTCGATGCTCGAAAGCGCGCCTGCCAAACCTTTGATTGACGAATGGGCCTGGTTCCCATGCTGGCTGGCGACCCGGGCCAGCTCCAACCCAACCTTGGCTTCCGCAGCGATGCTAACTGCACATACCTCAAAGTCAGCGGCCTCCGGAAGAACGGCGTTGCTTTGCTGCTCCGCCGTTGCCACAGATTCGGCCGCTGTTTCCATACTGGATAGCAATCTTTCAGAACGTGACCGGACAAGCTCAGCAGCAAGCGTTAGCGCAGTCGCGTTACCGTGAATCACCTCAAATATGGGGGCAATCTGGTCTCCAAACTGGATAGCCGCATCGCGCAATGCCAAACGGCGCACTTCTTCTGCTTCCTGGTTCAGCCGCTTATTGTCGGCCTTCACCGATGCGACGCTTTCTTCAAGATAGCGACGCGCCTCGCTTTCCTGCTGGGCCACAACCTCGCGAGACGCCATCAAGTCATCCAAGGCCTTTCGCGTGTTCGTGAGCGCGACACGCGCCCTGCCTAACAATCTTCTAGCGGCAAGGGTCAGACATACGAGAATGATGAGGACGACCGGTATCGCTCCGCTCCTCAACGCGACGCCCGGCCGCCTCGATGTCCAGTTTAGCCCGCCGACAACGTCGCCACTTGGGTCGCGCAACGTGAGATCGGGGATCTGCCCAGGCGTCGTAAGGCGAAGAGCCTGGAGCTGGTGACTTATGCCGATCTGTTTCGCGTCTTCGGCAGAGAGAGTGTCCACCAGAACGAGGAGATACAATCCTCCAGGCGGTAGCTTCACCTGGTCCGTATCGGGCACGATCGGAGCGACGGCGAAGGCGGCAACCTTCCCGTCGGCGGTCCTGGTCAGGCCGGCTACCTTGCGGTCCTTCTCCGGGGACATGGCGCGTATCGAGGTAATTGCCGCCTTCAGTGGGTTGCCGAGATAACGCAAGCCGTCGATCTGCGCTTCGTGAGACCCGGATGACGCATAGATCGTCTCATTGGACGCATTGATCACAAAGCTGTTCTCATAGCCTTGCGACTTAAACAGGTATGGTCCGATCTTTATCGCTGCCCACTGCCGGTTCAGCTTGAACACTAGGTTTCTGACGGCATCATCCCACGCGGCGCAGTCCGCCAAGTATTGTTTCATACTGTCGACGTGTACTTTGACAGCGATAGCTGCTGCGCTCTTCTCAGTCTGAAACTCGCGTCGATCAGCTTGGATGGAGAGCCATACCAGCATGGCGATGATACTCGCCGCCGCCACCATGATTATCGTCATGATTGGCAGCAGGAAGTCTTTTCGGTAGTCTATGGATCGAATAGCGCTGGAGGAATGCGTCGTGATCCCAGGCTCGGTGCGCGGCATGCCCATGGCCGCCGACTACACTTAACAGCTTAATGGACCGGAAAGCGCGATGTTGACACATGTTTCCGGGTTAGGGCCACCCGAGCCCACCAGGGTCGTCCCTTCGTCTATCAGGGCGCGACCTGCTTGACGGGCCGGATAAGAATTTCCTCAACTAGCACCCGCGGCGGTTGCGCAAAGGCGTAGATCAGTGCCTGGGCGACGTCTTCCGACGTGAGGGCATCGAGGCTTTCGCGCCGTTCCCGCAGGGCGTCGCTCACGTTCTGGCCAAACTCGGTCCAGACCGCTCCCGGCTCGATAACCGAGACGCGGATGCCTTCGCCGCCGATTTCCTTGCGCAGAGCATCGTGAAACCCGACCACCGCGAACTTGGTGGCGCTGTATACCGACCAGGACTCAACGCCGTAGCGACCTCCGACACTCGACACCGACGAGATCATCGCGCCGGGTCGCCCCCGCATGAGGGGAATGGCTGCCTGTGTGCAGTGAAGCACGCCATACAGGTTGACGTCGATCATCCGTTTCCAGTCTGCCGGGTCACTGTCCGCGAATCTGGCGTTGACGCCGAGTCCCGCATTGTTGAACAGCAGGTCAACCCCGCCGAACCGCTGCTCGACCTCCTGGAACACCGATGCGACCGCCGCCGCGTCTCCTACATCGGCGGTCAATGCGACGCTGGCGTCGCCTAGTTCTTCGACCAACGCGTCGATGCGTTCGCGACGGCGCGCCACCAGAACGACGCGAACGCCCTCGGCGACGAGCAGCCTTGCCGCCGCCTCACCGATGCCGCTCGACGCGCCGGTTATCACGGCCACCTTGCCGCGAAGATCCTGCATCTTCATTCCCCGTCCCTCCGGTTGACTCAACACCGGCATGGAAAACGCTCTCCACCTGAGAAGGACGCGTTACTCGTTTCACCGAAGGAGCACTCGGGCGTCGACGGCCTCCCGTGTGCAGGGTTGCGGTAGGATCGCCGGTAGCGGAGTGTGACGCAGCCAGGGTGGAAGCCCTGTTACCGAAAGATCATCCATGTTGCGCGACACCCTGCTTGCTCTCGCCGTCCTGTCTACTCTTTCAGGATGTCGTCAGCCAACCGCGCCACGAGCGGCGGAACGCCAGGCACCTACGGTTCCTGTAAACTACGGTGATGCCAAACCCGTCGGGGCCAAGCCGTTCAAGACCGCAGCGATCGCGACCTTCGACTCGCCATGGGCACTCGCTTTCCTGCCGGATCGTACGATGTTGGTGACCGAGAAGTCGGGTCACCTCTGGCTGGTGACACCAAACGGCGCGAAGGCCGAGGTAGGCGGCGTGCCGACCGTGCATGACGAGGGACAAGGCGGCCTGCTGTTCGTAGCGACCGCCCCGGCGTTCGCGCAGAACCGCCAGGTCTACCTGACCTATGCCGAGCCGGGCGCGGGGGGTGACGGCTTGGCGCTCGCGCGGGCGACGCTGGGCATGGCCGGCGGCAAGCCGACCCTGCAGGGCTTGCAGGTGATCTGGCGGCAGTTGCCGCGTGGCGCGGGCGGCCAGTTCGGAGGCTACATCGCCTTCTCGCCCGATAGCCGATTCCTGTTCCTGACAGTGGGTGAGCGCCAGCGCTTCACGCCGGCCCAGGATCCGGACCAGGCGCTGGGAAAGATCCTGCGGCTGACGCTGGACGGCAAGCCGGCTCCCGGCAACCCCCATGCAGGCAAAACCGGCGCCACCACGATCGCGGTGATCGACCCGCCGGCGAACACCGGCTCAGCGGCCAAGGCGCCCACGCGCAGGATGATGATGCCCGCACCCAATCTCACCCCGGCCGAAACATGGACCAGTGGCCACCGCAATCAGTACGGTCTTGCTTTCGACGCGCAGGGACGCTTGTGGGAAACCGAAATGGGCCCGCACGGGGGCGACGAGCTGAACCTGATCGAACCCGGCAGGAACTATGGCTGGCCGGTCGTGTCCTATGGCGACAATTACGACGGCACGCCGATCGCGAACCCCCGCACTCACCCCGAGTTCGAGCAGCCCAAGCTGTACTGGAACCCGGTCATCGCGCCCGCAGGCTTCGCGTTCTACAACGGCAACATGTTCCCCCAGTGGCGCGGTTCGGCGTTCGTCGGGGGACTGGCATCGACGTCGCTCGTCCGCGTCGCCTTCGACGGCGATGCCCCGCGGGAGGCTGAGCGCTGGGCCATGGGTGCACGTATCCGGGCAGTCATAGCCGGCCCCGACGGCGCGCTATGGCTTTTGGAAGACGGCAGCAACGGCCGGCTCTTGCGCCTCACTTCCGACCGCGCAGGTTGAACAGCTTCCATTTTCACCGAGGCGGCGGAGTTCGACCGTTCCGCACTCGGGACAGCAGTCGGCCGCGAAGCGAGGGCGCAGCATGACCATGGCCTCGGGACAGCTGACCGGCACCTGCCTCTGCGGGCGCGTCGGCTATGCGGTCGATGATGCCTTCGAGTATGCGATGAACTGTCATTGCTCGCAGTGCCGGCGGTCGACGGGCTCGACGTTCAAGCCGCTCGCGGGCATCGCCGCGCCGAGGCTGCGGTCGATCAACGGCGATGGCAACGTACTGCTTCACGGGGATGAGGTCGGTCACGACCTGCACTGCGGCGCCTGCGGCTCGCTGCTCTACTCGCTCGTGCGTGAGGGTCGGTACGTCCACGTCGCCATGGGCACGCTAGTGGACGAGCCGTCGATCACGCCGAGCATGCACATCTTTGTCGGCTCAAAGGCGCGGTGGTTTGAGATCACCGATGGGTTGCCGCAGTTTGACAGGTGGCCGGACAATGGCTGAGGACCGCCTGCAATTGCTGACGTTCGCCGACGCCGCGGCGCTGGAGCGCTGGCTGGAGGATCAGGGGGCAACGTCGCCGGGCGCGTGGCTGCGATTCGCCAAGAAGGGCGCGCCGGAGGCTACTATCAGCAAGTCGGACGCGATCGATTGCGCGCTCTCCTATGGCTGGGTGGACGGTCAGCTCGGCCGGGTGGACGACTGGTTCTTCAAGACCCGTTTCACCCCGCGGCGGCCCAGAAGCATCTGGTCGCAGGTGAACCGCGAAAGGGTCGAGCGACTGGAGGCGTCGGGCCGGATGCGACCTGCGGGACGCGCCCAGGTCGAGCAGGCCAGGGCGGACGGGCGCTGGGCGGCAGCGTACGCCCGCCAGAGCGAAATGACGCCCGACTCCGAACTCGTCGCCGCGCTGGACGCGAACGCCGCCGCCCGGATGCTCTTCGACGACCTGGACGCGGCGAACCGGTTCGCGATCCTGTTCCGCGTTCAGCAGGCCGCCACGCCGGAGAAGCGCGCCGCCAGGATCGCCGCCATGGTGGCGATGCTCGCGCGAGGCGAGACGATCCATGCGCGCAAGGCCAAGCGGGGCCGAGCCGACGGAAGCTGACCTGACCCACTTGCGGTCATTCGCGGCCCAATTCCGTCTTCTCAACTTCGGCCGCTCGTTCATCTCGTCGACCGTGTCGATCTGGGTGGCAGATTTCCTTCCGCCATGTGGACGGCTTTCTCAAAGCGGAACACAGACCGTGCGGAAACTCGTTGATGCGTTGCCGCCTGACATTCTCCTCGTCGATGCGGATCGAAGGGCGTGGGAATGCCTGGCGGTGCCGGAATGGCGCCCGAAGGGTCTGTCCGGCACGGCGTCGACGCAATTGGCGGCGTGGATCAGGCCTTCAATGCCTGCATCATATCCGGGATGCCGATGATGGAGATGGCCCGCCTGAGATTGTAGGCGAGCGCGGTCAGACTGAACTCGGCACGCACCTTCTCCAGCCCGCGCATCAGGAACGCGCCCTGGTTCATCCGTTGCTTGATCGAGCCGAACGGGTATTCGACCGTTTCCCTGCGGATGTTCAGGATACCGGGCCGGGCGGCGAGCCGCCATGCGCTCGAGCACCGCCTCATTCTCCCAACGGCTGATGCGCCGCCAGCGGCCTCCGGTACAGCGTGCCCTGATCGTGCAAGCGGCACAGGCGGCGGCCCGCGCCGGAGGACTTACCTTTCGGATGGCGGAAGGGAACAGCTGCTACCGGGGCGGCAAGGCCGGGATGAGCAACGCCCTGGCTGCCGCGCTATGGGCTTTCGACTACATGCTCCAGACGGGTTCGCTCGGCTGCTCCGGCATTAACCTGCACGGCGGCGGTGGCAGCGAGATTGCCAAATCGCTCGGCGGCAAGCTGCCCGGCGCGCGCAATGCCCGCGACCTGGAGACCGCCAAGCTCGGGACGTGCTACTCACCGTTCGCCGGCGATCCCGCAGTGGGCTATGCCGCGACCCAGCCACGACCGTTGGCCAAATCCAGCGTCACCCGCCAATGCCGCAGCACATCGCGGCCGAGATTGCCGTCGAGGATCAGGTCCTTGACGATCACCGGGCCGGCAAACCGTAGTTTCGGCGCTGGCATTCCCTGCCATTGCTGGACGCCAGGGTCGGAGATCTTGAGACCGAACAGACCGGCGATTGTTCGGTCGACCATCGAAGGCCCATAATTGCCGGTATCCAGTTCCATCCATGCCGTGCCTGAGGATGTGGGTACGCCCATGTCCACGGTGAGCGCCGCGCCTTCCGCCACGCGGACAAGCCGTACCGGTACCTCGATTGCGTGCGTCTTGATCGCGGCCAGGCTCGTTGCGTCCTCGACGATCAGCTGGTGATTGGCGACGTCCAGGGTCACGACCCGCCCCGCGAAAACGTCCAGACCGATAGCTAGCTTCGCGGCGACGTGACCCACAACGCGACATTCACGGCTTGAAACCCGCTCCCCAACTCCGGCCTTTCATTAAGCTGGTGCACGCAGGAGACGTTTCCATCTCGTGGTCTCCTGACGCGATCGCGCGGAAGCCGCACTTGCGTTCTCGAAGCCGCAAGGTAGCAGCCGTGAATGGGGGCATGATGACTACAGACCAGTCTGAGGTGGTCCCGCCTTCCTGGACAGTTTGGCGGCTGAGCTAAGCTGTATCCCGGCTGTTTATGCCGCCATTCTGGTGAGCGCCATGTCCGGGGCATGCCCCGGACATGGCGTTGCGCCGGTCAGCCCATAGACCTCGTCCGGCGTTCGTCCACCGGAGCGAGAGTGGGGCCGGTGCCCGTTGTAATAGTCGATCCACCGACCGAGCCCAGTGCGCAGCTCGGAGCCGGTTTCGAAGGCGTTCAGGTAGACGCACTCGTATTTCAGCGACCGCCAGAGCCGTTCGATGAACACGTTGTCCATCCAGCGCCCGCGCCCGTCCATGCTGATCCGCACCTCGGCACCGCGCAGCACGTCGGTGAAGTCGTTGCTGCTGAACTGGCTCCCCTGGTCCGTGTTGAAGATCTCGGGCTTGCCGAACCGCGCCAGCGCCTCTTTCAGGGCGGTGACGCAGAACTCCGCATCCATCGTGTTCGACAGCCGCCAGGCCAGCACCTTCCGGCTTGCCCAGTCCATGATCGCTACCAGGTACAGGAAGCCGCGCCGCATCGGGAAGTAGGTGATGTCAGCACACCAGACATGGTTCGGCCGCGTGATCTCCAGGTCGCGCAGCAGATATACCGCTTCCGCGTCGTCTTCATTGTCGTCCATCCCTCACGTTCGGGATAGCTTAGCCTCCTGTCCAGATTTCCAGCACCACCCCAGCCCGAGGAGAGAACCGCGAGCTTTTCACAGCGTCTTAAGGGCCATGCCCTAGCGATCGCGCTCGTCCCCGTCCGGCAGCCTCGCCGCGGATCAGCAGCGATGGAATTGCGGAACGTGCCAACGATCGACGCTGCGGGGACCACTAATCAGGAGGCGGGGCGCCTAGCCGCCATCGCTGATTACGAGCTCGGCGACTCCATCCCGGAGCCAGATCTCGATCGTATCGTCGCACTCGCGGCGGAGCTCTTCGATGCCTCGGCGGCGATTTCGATCGCCACGCCCGACCTAACTTACTCGAAGGCGCGAAGCGGGCGCGAAGCGTGCAAACTCGACCCACATCCCGCCTTTCGGTCTCATTCACTGGACCGCGAAGAAGCTCTCGTGATCGAGGATGCCTACGCTGATCCACGATTCACCGATGATCCGTTGGTGGCGGCTGGTAATCATGCGCGCTTCTACGCGGGCACGCCGTTGCAGGTGGCGACGGGCCATGTTCTCGGCGCTCTCTGCGTCATCGACTCCGAGCCGCGTTCGTTCAGCGATCGCGATCGGCGGCTTCTGCGATCGCTCGGCGAGGTCGTCATCAGCCGTCTGGAGACCCGCCGCCACGAGCGGCGGCTTGCCCGGCTCGCCCATTTCGATGCGCTGACCAAGCTACCGAACCGCGCGTTGCTCTACCAGCGCGCAGGCGAAGTCCTCGCGAGAGGCTCGTCGCTGGCGGTTCTGGTGTTCGACCTGGACGGGTTCAAGGAGGTCAACGACCTGTTCGGCCATCCCACGGGGGACGCCCTGCTTTGTGCGATCGGCGAGCGGTTGAGCGGGCTGCTTACGGGCGATCAGATGCTCGCACGCCTCGGCGGCGACGAATTCGTCGTGCTCGCGCCGGATGTCGGCGATCCCAGGGCGGCGTGGGTGATCGCGGATCGACTGCGTGCCGCGTTCAACATGGGTTTTCTCGTCAACAAGCAGGAGCTGCGGCTCGATACCTGTATCGGGATGGCGCTCTCTCCGTACCACGGCGACACAATCGACACGCTCGTCTGCCACGCCGATCTCGCGCTTTACCGCGCCAAGAAGCGCGGCAGTGGATCGATTACCTTCTTCGAGCCGCATCTGCAACGCGAGATCGAAAGCCGCCAGAAGCTCCAGCACGAGCTCCATTGCGCCTTTGAGCGTGGCGAGTTCGAGCTGTTCTACCAGCCGCAGATCCGCCTGTCGGATCAAGCTATCGTTGGCGTAGAGGCGCTGCTCCGTTGGCGTCATCCGGACCACGGCTTGCTAACGCCGGCCCAGTTCCTCCCGATCCTCGAGCTCATGCCGCTTGCGGCCAGGGTGGGCGGATGGGCGGTCGACACGGCCATTGCCCAGGCTGCGCGCTTGTCTGCGGATGGGCAGCCGCTCCGGGTCGGCATCAACCTGTTCGCCTCGCAGTTTCGCTCGGGCTCGCTGCGGGACGAGGTCGCGGCCTCGCTGGCGCGGCATCGTGTGGCGCCGGAGCTGATCGAATTGGAGCTGACGGAAGATCTCGCGGTCAGGAATATGCGTTGCGTCATTCAGACCTTGAAAGCGCTTCGCGATCTCGGCGTTGGCATCGCCTTGGACGATTTCGGCACCGGCTACGCCTCTTTGAGCGTGTTGCGCGACTTTCCAATCACGCGCCTCAAGATCGACCGCCGGTTCGTTGCCGACATCGCGGCGGAAACCGACCGGACGCCCACCCTCGACAGTATGCTCACGCTTGGTCGCGCGTTCAACCTGAGCGTCAGCGCGAAAGGTGTCGAGCACCCGGCGCAAGCCCGCTGGCTCCGAGCAAATGGTTGTGACGAGGTGCAGGGGTGGCTTTACGGAAAGCCGATCCGCCCCTCCGAATTGGAACAACTCACCGCCGTTACGTCGGTTGCAACGCGGAAGCGAGCATAGACCTGCTGCGCTGCGGCGGACGAGCCGGGGCTCCTTCGACGGCAAGCCGCTCACGACGCTATCAGCTTAGGCGTAAGGAACGATCGTTGGCCCTGACCTGCGAGGAAGCCCGTTTAGCCGGCGTTCGTCGACTTACGACCGCCATCCTTCATGCCGTCGAGCCAGGGAACGATCCGGTTCGCCTCCATCGGGCGGGCGAACAGAAACCCCTGCGCCTCCTCGCACCCGATCCGGGCAAGGATCGCCGCGGCTTGCCCCGTCTCGACGCCCTCGGCGACGACGCGGAAGCCCAGCCGGTGCGCCAGGCCAATCATCGTCTCGACCAGTACGAAATCCGGCCCTTCCGGATGGGTGAGGTTGCGGACGAACGCCTGATCCACCTTCACGACCTGCGCCGGCAGGCGTTGCAGATAGGCAAGGCTGCTCTGCCCGGTGCCGAAGTCGTCGATCGCGAGGCCGACGCCTGCCGACGCGAGTTCCTCCAGCATGGCGAGCGCCTGGTCCGGCTCGTCCATGATCGCGCTCTCCGTCAGCTCGACCTCGAGCCGGTCGGGGCGGAGCCGCCGCGTCAACAGGCCCAGCTGGATGCGCTGGATCAGGTCGGCCTCCGCCAGATTGGTCGCGGAGATGTTTACGGACAGCGCGATCGCGATCCCCACCTCGTCCCAGCGCACGAGCTGATCGAGGGCCGCGTCGAGCACCCATTGCGTCGTCGCCCTCGCCAGCGACGTATGCTCGACGATCGGAATGAACTCGGCCGGCGAAATTTCGCCAAGCGCCGGGTGCCGCCAACGCAGCAGCGCCTCGGCACCGACGCAACGGCCCGACGCCAGATCGACGCGCGGCTGATACACGAGGCGGAGCTGGTCGACGGCCTCCAGCGCCGATCCGAAATCCCGCAGCAGTCGATACTGGCGCTGATGCGCGGTGTCGGTGGACACGGAGTAGAGGGCGATGGAGCCGTCGACCTCCCGCGCATCCTGGGCCGCGCTCGTGGCGCTGCGCAGAACGTCGTCGGGTGTCGCACGGCCAACGATGAAAGGCCTGACGCCGATCGCGACGCTGGTCACGAAGCGGACTGACGAGGTCGCGCTCAGCGACTCGAACGTGGACTGGAGCAGCTCCATGTAGGCAGACTGCTCGATGTCCGGCGCGGAGAAGAACGCAAACTGAGCGGGCCCGACGTGATAGGCCGTGCGCGTTGACTCAACCGCGGCGCGCAACGCCTGCGCGGCGTCGCGGATCAGGTCGTCGACACGCGCCGCGCCCATCGCGCGCGTGATCCGGCTGAGCTGATCATCTCGCGCGAGATCGATCACGACGGCGAACCGTTTCTCGCCTGGATGATCGCGCGCGAGGTCGATCAGGTCTTCCCGGAACTGGTTCCTGGTGGGCAAACCGCTGACGGGGTCGATGCGCCCGAACGCGTGCTGAAGTTCGATCTGGGCCATGACCATCGCCGCCAAATCGATGAGTGCGGCGAGCTCGGTCGCGGTCGCCTGTCGCGGCTCGGTTCCCAATACGCAGAGCGCGCCCAGCCCGTATCCGTTGCTGGTGACCAGCGGAGCGCCCGCGTAGAAACGCGTGCCCGCACGGCCGAGCGGGCTGTCGGCGTAGCAGGCGTCGGCGAGGAGGTCCTCGATCACCAACGGCTTCGTGGTCTCGGCGACTTGAGCACACGGAGCCCCGCTCCTCGGAAGGCTGCAGTGGTCAACCCCGACGCGGGACTTGAACCACTGGCGGTCACGGTCCGTCAGCGACACCGCGGCGACGGGCAGGCCGAAGATCTGGCTCGCCATCCGGGTGATCCGGTCGAACGTCTCGCTCGCCGGCGTGTCCAGCAGCTTCAACTGGTAAAGTGCATCCAGCCGCGCTTCTTCGCCATAGTCCCGCACGCCCATTCCCCTCCGCGTGCGGCCTACGACGAAATCGTTTACGGCTTCTTTCGATGAAGCCGCGAGTTGCCGACGACCGGTTCCAAGTACGTGACATCTGGTCGTTCCAGTCCTGCAGCGATCCAAACCTGTGCTTTCAGCTTTGACCCAGAAACGGACACTCAGGCCACACGAGCTATTCTCGAAAGCAGACGACCGTCCATGTACAGGGTTCGCTTTGTCGCATGCGAGCTCGCCCGTGACGACGGACTGAGCGCAGCCGTCAGACGCGGGTGCCGCTGCCACCAGTACCGGCTGGCCCTCAGCTCATTCGGCCGAGCAGTTCCCCAACGTCGCAGCTTGCGAAGCTGGCGAAATTGTCTGCGATGCCGAACGGCAGCAGGAGCGTGCGCCCATGGACGAGTCCTCCGCAGCTATAGACGACGTTGGGCACGTAGCCGTTGCGCTCGTTCGGGCTGGGCCGCAGGATCGGCTCGGGCGTGCGCGCCAGCAGCTTGCTCGGGTCCGCCTTGTCGAGCAGGCACGCCCCCATGCAATAGTTGCGCATCATGCCGACGCCATGGGTGAGCAGCAGCCAACCCTCCTCGATCTCGATCGGCGATCCGCAATTGCCCATCTGGATGAACTCCCACGGATAGCGCGGAGTGACGATCTTGTCGCCGCCATCCCAGGACGTGATGTCGTCTGACGCGATCAGCCACAGATTCTCACTGTCCTGCCGCCCGATCATGGCGAAGCGGCCGTCGACGCGGCGCGGGAACAGCGCCATGCCCTTGCTCGCCGGGACCGACCCCTTGAGGACGGTCATCTCGAACGTATTGATGCCAGTGCCACGGAACAGCTCGCACCGGGCGTTCCGCCCGTCGAAGGCGGTGTAGGTGCCCAGAAAGCTCGGCGCGCCGTCCCCGTCGATGAAGCGGACCATGCGCAGGTCCTCGATCCCCTGGCTCTGGCTGGCCGTGACGGGGAACAGCACGCTTTCGGACGGATCCTGGCTCCCTTCGCAGATCACCCGCGTGGTCCCCGCATCGCCGCTCGCGTCCGGCCCTTCGATCAGGGGTGAAGTGACCCAGGGGCTTGGATCGTCGATCGCGAAGCCCGCGCTCGCGCTCCAGCGACCGGTGCGGAAGGTGACGGACGAGACATGGCCCTCGCCGATGCCGCGCAGCGATAGGATGAAGCTGATGCCGTCAGCCGGCGCGTCGCCCTGGTTAAGGCGCAGGACCATGCTGGGGTTGAAAAGGGCGGCGGCCTCGAACGAATATTCCGCGCTGAGATAGGCGCCGATCAGCAGCTTCTCGTCCCGCGTCGTTACCGCCTTGTCGGGCACGCAGTCGCACACCGCGTCGAAACGGCGGATCAACATGCTCTCGACGTTGCGGTGCCGCTCGCTCAGCGCCGCGACCGCCGCCTCGCATTCGGTGCGACGCGTCTCCTCGTCTAGCGACAGCACGCGCTGAACCACGGTACGCATCCGGGGAGGAACCGCGTCACGGAACGGTCCGGGATATTCGACACTGAAGGGCTTGATGACCGTACGCGATGGGTCCGGTCGCAGGTGGATGCCTGAAAAATTGAACAGGTCGTCGCTCATGCGGTTAGGCTCCGTGGGTATAGTCAGGCAAGCTACGGCATCTTGTAGGCCGTGGTGCGAGCCTAGCAAACGACAGCTTTTAAGCGCCCCCCTGCCGGCCGTCTTACGGCTGAGAGGACCCAATGGCGGACGCGCCCGTCGATCTAACCGCTTCCGAGACCGGCCGTTTGTTCATCTGGCTTGCGGCCGCGCCGGATGCATCGAACGATAGCACGCGATGATGGTGATCTCGCCGGCGCCGCGCCGGTCGATCTCGGAGAAAGGGTCGACTAGCACGGTCCGCATTGAGAGCCGAAGTTAGAGGACGAATCATGAGAATCATCGCTTTGACCCTGAGCGCTCTGCCGGTCGCGGCTACGACGGTCTCCCCGCTCGCTGGTTGGACGGGCGAGTGGCACCTGGATCGTGCGGCCAGCCACTTTCGAGGCGAGGTGACCCGCATCACGCGGACACCTCAAGGCTACCGCTTCGACCTCGGCGCCGTCAGCTTCATCCTGCCCGACGACGGTGCCTTCCACTCGACGATCGCGGGTCGTGAGACGCGGCTGGCGAAGTTGGATGGTGGCCGGTGGGAGCGCGAGCACCGGATCCATGGACGGATCGTGGATCGCAGCGTGCTCAGCGTGTCAGCGGATGCCCGCATACTGACGATCGCTGGCGAGCATCCAGGTGCCGCACCGGAGCAGCTGGTTCGGGAAGGCGCGGGCACAGGGCTCGCTGGCACTTGGCGTAGCACGCGGCTTGGCATCAACGCGGCCGATATCCTGGCGATCGCCGCCCTCAGCGGAGGCCGGCTGCGCTGGGGCTCACTTGCAGACGGCAACTGGTATGTCGCTACACTGGGCGGCGCCCCTGCGGTGAACCAGGGACCCACCGCCACTCCCATTGCGACATTTCAGGTCACGGTCGCGCGGGATGGGACGCTGCGCTGGACGGAACGGCTGAACGGCAAGCCATTCCGCCTTGGCATCGAGCGTCGATCAGCTGACGGGGAGACGCTCACCGAGACCGCTTGGCCTGCCAACATGCCAGCCGAACGACAGGCTCTCGTCTACCGTCATCCTTCATGAGGAAGCGACCGAGACTGGGCGCGATCTATCCGGCAGCTCTCAGTCGTACGGCCGCCAAGGCGAAGCTTCCATACCCCGTCTGCGACGACCCATTTTCTGCCGTTCAGGTCACTCGGCCCGCTTCCCAGAAGCAGACGCTCGTTCAACGACGTAACAACGGAGCCAAGAATACCTGCGTCCGGCATCGCCCGACTTATTTTAAGTGCTGCCCCTAGCACACCTTCTGGTCGCCTAATCACGTCAGTTCGAATTCCGCGACGCACAGACTGTAAAGGCCCCCCGGTCCGGCCGAATCGATATTCGTGGGGATCCCCGGCCGGTCCTTGCGCCAATTGGCCGAGTAGAACAGCACGAGCTTGCGCGAGGTCTGATTGAACTTGCTGGGCATGGTGACGAAATAGGGCTGACCGCCACCGCTGCCGCGCAGACACGCCACGCTCGACCAGGGCCCGGTGAGCCTCTCGCTCTCCACCACCCAGATATTGTAGGTTCCGGCATCGCCGTCGGCCGGGCCGCCGCATAGGAAGCCAAAATACCGCTTCAGTCCGGGATGGTAGGTAACGTTGACGCAGCCGGCACCGCCGAGCCACTGAATCAGCGGCCTGATTTTGGTAAAATCGCGGCTCCAGATGTCCTTCCCACCCGTATCGCGACCGGCGAAATACTCCCAAGCGGCAGGGTCGTTCATCGTGCCCGGCGAGGGGCGTACGCGCGCCATCGAGACCGCGTCGCCACTGCACCAGTTCGACACGCCGTCCGGATTATAAGAACCGTGGCCGACCAGATAGGCATAGCCGTCCGGCGAATGCTCCATGTCGCGCCCGAAATCGACGAAATGCGGGGTGCCAAGTTTGATCGCTGCTCCGCCCGAGCAACGGCCGACCTCGGGAAACAACGGGCGGCGGTCGTCGTGCGGCGTGTCGCGCCACGTCGCGCCGCGGTCGGTCGAGATACGGAAGCCGCCGAAGCCGCCATTCTCGTAGGTGACCGGCACATTGTGGTTGTCGAGCCAGCGGTGGCAATAATAGCCGCCATAATACCAGACGCCGTTGTGGAACAGGTTGGCGCAGGGGTAATAGCCCTCGTAGCGCGGCGTCTCGCGACGGAAGGGCGCGAGCGGCGTCGCGGACAACGCGAAAGGATCGTTGCCGGTCAGGACCGCCGCGCCGGTGGTGGTAAAGCGGTCGTTGCTCCGAGTCAGCTGCCCGCCCTCGACGCCCCAGCCAAGCTCGCGAAACCAGCGCTCGCGCAGGCCCTCGGGCTGCTCCCATTGCGAATTGACCCGGACGTCGTGACCGGCGTTGTCCTTCACGCTGCCATCAGCGTAGCTCGAATAGAGCCGTCCGTCGGCTCCCCAGCTCGGATACCAGGTGTCGGCCTTGATCGTATCGACGTAGGTGCGCTCGCGGCCGGTGAAGCGCAGCCCCTTGAAGGCGCGACTTTGCGGCAACGGCGGCTCGCCAGCCGGCGGCATCAGCCCTCGCGCCAAAGGCCCGCTGATCGAGCCGGGCGCGACATAGGGTACGTCCTTGGTGCTCGGCGGCGTGGCAGCCGAACTCGCCGTATCGCCCAAGGTTGAGATAAACGCCGAGGCGGGTGCAATCTTCAGGAAATCTCGTCGATCCATGACCTTTGGCTCCCCGCTATGCCCGCGCAAAAACTCTACTGGTTGCACCCGTCGCTGCCAGCACTTTCCACGGCGAGTTAGTACACGCTCATGGGCGCGGGGTCCGCAATGACTAATAAGCACATTTTCGTCCACAAGACCCAGACCTGGACGTTCGGGCCGATCTCTCGGCTTCCGCAAACCGCCCGTTTGTTCAGGGGAAGCGCGCCTCAGTGTTTCGGCATGCGGACGGGCCCGTTCGCCACCCTGTTCACCATCCGGTCACGGGTCGTCCATGAGAACATCGCTAGGCGCAATCTGAAGGGGAATAGATATGTCGCACGCGATCCACATCGGCGTTCCGGTCGACCATCTACGCCCGACCCAGATGACCGTCGGGGCACGCGAGGTTACGCTGAAGCGGAAGGAGTGGCGCGATGCGGACAAAGATGGGAAGGCGAAGCTGCTGCGCCGACATGTTCTGCCGGCGGTGATCGGCCCGAAGGGTCGCCCATACATCGTCGATCATCATCATTTCGCGCGCGCGCTGCTGGAAGAGGATGCGGGTCCGGTCGCGACCTACGTCGTATCCGATCTGGAGCATCTGCCGAAGCGCGAGTTCTGGACGTATCTCGACAACAGCGCCTGGTGCCATGCCTATGACGCCGAGGGCGTTCGCTGCCGACTGGAGGACATCCCCAAGAAGCTCGAGGATTTGGCCGACGACCCATATCGCAGCTTGGCGGGTGCCCTGATCCGCGCCGGCGGATGCGCCAAGAGCACCAGGCCGTTCGCCGAGTTCCTGTGGGCGGACTATCTGCGCCACCGCATCGATCGGAAGCTCGTCGACGACGACTGGCCGTCGGCCGTCGAGGGAGCGATGACGCTCGCGAACGACAAGGACGCGCGAAGCGTGCCCGGCTGGTGCGGCGAGAACGACACCGGTATTTAGGACGGAGCAGGCCAATGAACCTGGTGCACGGCATTCACGAGACCGAAAAGGCGCTCCTCGACGAACTGCGCTCGCTCCGCCGCGTCGTGCGGGACCGTCATGTCAGAAATCCCTCGGTCAACGACCTAACCCTCGGCCAGCGCGTCGCCGACCGTGTCGCCGCGGTGATGGGGTCGTGGACGTTCATCATCGTGCAGTCGCTCATCCTGGCGGTGTGGGTTGCGCTCAACGTCACCGCCTGGATCCGGGTCTGGGATCCCTACCCGTTCATCCTCCTGAATCTCGCGCTCTCGTTCCAGGCGGCGTATGCAGCGCCGATCATCATGATGAGCCAGAACCGGCAGTCGGATATCGACCGCAAGGCGGCGGAGATCGACGCCAAGATCAACGTCAAGGCCGAGCTCGAGATCGAGCTGCTCCACCATAAGCTCGACGAGCTACGCCAACGCGAGGTGCAGGAGCTGGTCACCATCGTTCGCGAACTGGCGCAATTGCTCAACCGGTCGGGCCAGGGCGACGCGCCTGAGATGCGGCAGGCGTGCGAGGTGCTCGCCGGCGGCAGCGACGCGGACGCGCGCTCCACGAGAGATGCCGCCGCGCCCTCGTCCCAGGCCGCCAGCCTGCCGGAGGGATCGCTATGAAGACGCTGAGCCGGGCGCTGACCGCAATGGCCCTCCTGCTTCTGCCCGGCGGCATCGCGGCGACAACGCCGGTCGATCTTCTGCCCACCTGGCAACCCGGCGCCGGCGGCGACCTGGCGTTCGAGAGCACCGCGTTTCTGCGTCACACCGCCTACCAGAAGCCGGACCAGACCGCCGATCAGGCCGTGCCAAGCGGCGCCTACGGCCCGCTCAACATTGGCTGGGAGCAGCGGCAGAAGGATCATTGGCTGATTGAGGAGCAACGCTACGCGATCGACGCCGTCATCGCCGGCATCAGCTACCACCGCCAGGACCTGATCGATCGGGGGACACGTATCTTCGACTGGGGCTTCCACCAGGAACGGCCGGACGGCTCGTTCGACTGCCCCGACCGGTTCCACAGCATGTCGTTCTTCGTCGAAGCGGCCGCGCATGCCGCGCTGCTGCTCCGTGCCTCGGATATGGCGAGCACCAACCAGGCCTGGATTGCCCATGCGGCGCCGGCACTCGGCGCCGCGGTGGGATGGATGCTCGATCCGCGCAACGCCGCGCCAGGATCAGGCGGAGCGGATTGCGCCAAGGGCGAGATTGCGTCGCCGCCCGTCTGATGCTCGATCCGTAACGCGAGAAGCGGGGCTGAATGTCACGGTTGCGTTTGCTAGGCTCACGTTGGAGCCACCACGTAAGGTCATGAATGCTCAGCTTTCTCAACGGCGGTAGCGAACTCGGCCGCCGCATCCGCGATTACGACTGGCTCGCTACCCCCATGGGACCGCCCGAGCAGTGGCCGGTGGCCCTGAAGGCGCTGCTCGGCGTGATGGTCGATGGCAACCAGCCGATGTTCATCGTCTGGGGAGCCGAGCAGACGCTCCTATACAACGACGGCTATGTCGACCTCCTTGGCGACAAGCACCCCGTTGCCCTGGGTCGCCCCCTCCTCGACGTCTGGCACGAGATCGCCGACGATCTCCGGCCGCTCGTCGCGCAGGCCTACGCCGGCACGCCGGTCCACGATGACGACATCCTGCTGTGGATGGAGCGTCACGGCCATCGCGAGGAGACGCACTTCGCCTTTGGCTACACGCCGTGAGCTGCTGCCGGTTCCGTGGACACCGAGATAGGGTGTTTTTGGAACCGGAGGATGGAGATGCAACGACGGAAGTTCAGCCGCGAGTTCAAGCTCGAGGCGGTGAAGCTGGTGCGGGAGCGGGGC
>JBPBQW010000137.1:0-40326 GCA_050955125.1 Janthinobacterium lividum | reverse complement strand
TTGATGATGCTCGCCACCAGCAATCCTACGACGCCGACGATCAGGAAGGTGCCGAATGCCGACAGGTCGCGCTTCGTCGTGTAGCCGTAGAGGCTCAGCGCACCGAAACCGGCCGCCGTCGCCGCGAACGCCTGTGCGATCGCGATCGGGCTGTACACGAGGAAGATCGTCGACAGCGACAGGCCCATGACCGCCGCATAGCCCCAGAACAGAGCATGCAGCGCGGTCGTGCTCATCCGGAACGCGCCGAAGCTGATCCCGAACACGAATGCGAGCGGCGCGAAGATGATGAGGTACTTGAGCGGGCCGCCGTTGACGAACACCTGCGCCGCCAGCGAATCGCGCCCGCCCCAGGCAAACGCCAGCGCCACGATGCCCGTCAGCAGCACGCCCGACGCCATCATGTTGTAGACGGACAGCATGTACGACCGCAGACCCTGATCGCGTGCGTCGGCGACGCTCGCACGGGCGGCGGTGCCGAACGGCCCGGTGTCCGGGCGAGCCGCGCCGGGCCGGGGATCAGACCAATTGGCCATCGAAAACCACTCCTTGGGCACCGGTCGACGGACCGGAATGCAGCCGATATCGGCCCCGTACCGGCCGTTTTCAAGCGAAACCGCTTGGACGCCGGTCGGTCGGGCGGGTTAGGGTCCGGCCATGAACCGCCTGTTCGTCGCGCTCCGCCCGCCGCCGCCCATCCGGGCCGCGCTGCTCGCGCTCTACGACGGCGTTGCGGGCGCGCGATGGCAGTCGGACGAGCAGCTGCACCTGACCTTGCGGTACATCGGCCCGGTCGAGCGCCCGGTCGCGGAGGACGTCGCGCTCGCGCTGGCACAGGTGGTCGCGCCGGTGCCGCAGGTCAGGCTGGCAGGCGTAGGCCGCTTCGATCGGCGCGGCACGAGCGAGGCGCTGTGGGCAGGCGTCGAGCCGCACACGGCGCTGGCGCATCTGCACCGCAAGGTCGACCAGGCGTGTGTCCGCGCGGGCCTGCCGCCGGAACGCCGCGCCTATCTGCCGCACCTGACGGTCGCGCGTCTCTCGCGGTCGGCGGGCCGGTCGCCGGCGATCGAGCGGTGGCTGGCGGAGCACGCGGGGCTATCGAGTGCGCCGTTCGAGCTGCCGCATCTGATGCTCTACGAAAGCCACCTCGCGTCCGACGGTGCCCGATACGAGCCGGTCGCGCGCTGGCCGCTGGGTTAGCGGGCGGCGAACACGCCGCAGGCGATGCGCGCGCCGCTGTTGCCGGCGGGATCGGTCATCAGGTCGTCCGCGCCCGCATGCACCACCATCGCCGCCCCGTCCGCGTCCATCAGCGCGGCCACGCTCGCGCCCGGCACGACGACGCCGATGTTGCCGTGCCCGTCCGTCCCGACGATCAGATTGGGCAGGTCGCCCTCGTGCGGGCCCTGCGGGTTCATCGCGCCGTGCCGGGCGCCGGTCGGGTTCCAGTGGCCGCCCGCGGTCTGGAAGTCGGGGCCGTCGCACCGGCCGACGGTATGGATGTGCGCGCCATGCGTGCCCGGCGGGAGCGCGTGCGCGTCCAGCGTCACGCGCATGCCGCCCGCCACGTCGCTGACCGTCGCGCGGCCGACCTCGATCCCGCCCGCATTGTACAGCAGGGCGACCGCCTGCGTGCCGCCGACGGCCGGCGTCCCGACCTGCGGATGGGAGCGGCATCCCGCCAGCATCAATCCCGCCGCCGCCAGGGCCGTCGCCGCGATCCGCATCGTCCACTACCTTTTCGTCACGCGAGCGCCGCGGGACCGATCCCGCGCGTTCCGCCCGCCGCATCTTAGGCACGGCCCGGCGGCCCCGGCAACCGTGGTCAGCGCATTCGGTAGAGCAGCCCCAGCCACACGGTGCGCGGGGTCGCGCGCTCGACGATGCCCGCGCCGCTGGTGCCGGCCTGCACCACCTCGTCGAACAGATTTTCGCCCCTGGCCTCGACCGACAGGCCATGACCGACGGGCAGCGCGACACGCGCGTCCAGCGTCGTGTAGGGCGCGAGCACGCGGCTGTTCTGGTCGTCGTCGAACTGCGACGACGCGTGGCGCACCGTCGCGGACAGGGCGGGACCGGCTCGCGGCGCCCAGCCCAGCGTGCCCGTCAGTTGATCCAGCGGCGTCTGCGCGGGCCGCAGCCCGTCGAGCGGCGCGGCCGTACCCGACGCCTCCACCCGCGCCGCGCTGTGCGCCCATGATCCCTGTGCGCTCCACGCGCCAAGGGTGTAGCGCGCATCGACCTCCACGCCGCGCGACCGGACGGCGCCCAGGTTCTCGCGCACCCGATAGGCGCCGCCGGCCGCGACCACGCCGACGACCGGGAACGTGCCCGGCCCCCGCCCCATCGTCACGTTGACGATCGGGTCCGTCAGCCGGTTGTCGAACGCCGTCGCCGAGACGGTGAGGCGCGGCAGCGGCGTCAGGTCGACGCCCGCTTCGTAGCCGACCTCGTGCTCCGGCGTCAGTGCGGCGTTGGCGGCGGTCGCGTCCGCGCCGACCCGGAACGATCGGTAGAGTTCGTTGAGCGTCGGCAGGCGCCAGCCGCGATAGACCGCCGCCCGCACCGTCACCGGCGAGGCGATCCGCCACGCGAGACCCGCGCGCCCGCTCGGCTCGGTGCCGGTGCGGTCGGCAAAGCGCGTGTTCGTCAGCGCCGGGCCACCCGCCAGCGCGCGCTCGGTCACGAAGCCGTCGGTCAGCTGCCACGTGTCGATCCGGCCGCCCAGGCTTAGTGTCAGCCGTCCCACCGCAGCACTCGCGTCGGCGAAACCGCCGGTGGTGCGGCTGGAGCCGCCGGCCTCGCGCCGCCGCGTGGGCACGCCTGCCACGAAGGAATAGAGTTCCTGCGTCCGCCCGGACAGCGATCGTACGTCCGCCCCCACGCGCAGGTCGATGCCGTGGCCGACCGGCGGCGCGATCTCCAGCCGGCCGCCCAGCCCGGTGGACGGCGTGTCATACTGGTCGAGCGTCTCGGTGGCCGTCGTGCGCGCGGCGTTGACCGACGCGAACTGGTTGGCGAAGCTGCGCGCCTGGACATAGCCGAGCAGCGACCATCCCCAGCGACCGCGGTTCACGAGGCGCAGGCTCGCGTCCGCGCCGTCGCTGCGGATCGCGCTGAACGCCGTCCCGCGTTCGCGATGGTCGGTGAACGCGTCGACATTGGCCTGCAACTCGGTCGCGGGTGCGACGGAGACGACCGTGCGCAGCGCGCCCGACAGCTGTTCGTACGGGCTCGGCCGGTCCGCCGGGCCCTGCTGCGCCGGCACCGTGGGCGTGAACCCGTCGCCGCGCTGATAGGCCGCCGACAGGGTGGCGAACCCGCCGTCGCGCACCAGCGCCGCCGATCCTTGCGCATCGACCGATCCCCGGCTGCCGCCCGCCGCGCGCAGGTCGAGGGCGTCGAGTTGATCGGGCGTCGCGCTGTCGAGTTCGACGGTGCCGGTCAGCGCGCCGGGACCGAAATAGCCCGAACCGCCGCCCCGCGTCACGCGGATCGCCCCCAGGCGCCCGGTGGCATAGGCGGGAAAGGCGATCCAGCCCGCGAACGGATCGGCCTGGGGCACGCCATCTAGGATCAGCAGCGCGCGGCTGGACGCATTACCGCCCAGGCCGCGCAAGCCGATGCCCTGGCTCGTCGGATTGGCGGTGCGCGAGTCCGACCGCCGGAACTGCTGCAGGCCCGCCGCGTCCGCCAGCACGTCCTCCAGCCGGTCCGCCGCGTTTCCCTCGATCCGGGCGCGATCGATCGTCACGACGTCGTAGGCGCGCTCGCCCGGCTGGGTGGGCAGGCCCCGACCGGTGACGACGATGTCGGCGGCCGTAGGCGGATCGGGCGCGACCTGGCCCGGTGCCGTCTGTGCCGGCGCCGGCGTCGCGCCCGCGACCAGCATCGTGGCCGCGACTATCCTGGTCCTCACGCTCGTCCCCTCTGGCGAGAGCGCGCTCTACACCGACGGGCGCTGGTGTCGACCGCCCGGATCAGACGCGGTCGAGCGAGGGGTTGATGAGGTATTTCGCCCCGGTCGCGCGGCGGGCATAGGCGGCCAGCATCTCGGGCCGCAACGCGTCGGCGAGGGATATCTCCGCGGTATAGCGGCTGGCGAAGGTGGTGGTCAGCTCGTCCGCGACCCGCTTGCGCATCCGCCTGGCGTCCTCGGGCGCGATCCGGGCGAGGAAATAGGTCAGCAGCCAGCCACCGACGCTCCACGCCATGCCGACGTTGCGGCCGATCCGCGTCTCGCCCATGTCGAGCACGCCATAGATGTACACCTGCTTGTGCGTCGCCGATCCATAGCGGCTATAGGCACCCGGCTTGCGGTTCAGCGCGGTTTCCATGCAGCCGATGATCTGGCCGGCAAGCTGACCGCCGCCGACGGCGTCGAAGGCGAGCGTCGCGCCCGTCTCCTCCAGCATGTCGGTCAGCGCGTCGAGGAAACCGTCCGCGGTGCTGTCGACGACATGGGCGGCGCCGATCTCGCGCAGGATCGTCGCCTGCTCCGCCGAGCGGACGATGTTGACCAGCGGCACGCCGTCGGCGAGGCAGATGCGGTTGAGCATCTGGCCGAGGTTGGACGCGGCGGCGGTGTGGACCAGCGCCGTGTGCCCCTCACGCCGCATCACCTCCACCATCGCCAGTGCGGTGAGCGGATTGACATAGGCGGACGCGCCGTCCCGCGCGCTCGTGCCCTCGGGCAGGACCAGGCAGGCCGCGGCCTTCACGACCCGATACTGCGCATACATCGAACCCCCGAGCACCGCGACGGTGCGTCCGATCAGATGCCTGGCCGCCTCGCCCGCATCGATCACCGTGCCCGCGCCCTCGTTGCCGGCCGGCATCGACTCGCCCAGCCGTGCGGTGACGCTCGCCAGGCGCTTGGCCGGCACGTCGGCGGTCAGCGTCGGCCGCTCGGGCGTGCCGCCCGCGCGCAGCGTGGCGAGGTCCGCGGGCCCGACGAGCAGGCCGAGGTCGGACGGGTTGATCGGCGCGCCCTCGATCCGCACCACGACCTCGTCGGTGCCGGGTGTCGGCACCGGAACCTCGACCAGCGACAGCTCGAGCGTTCCCTCGGCCGAGACCAGCGACCGCAGTTCCAGCCCATGCCCGATGCCGCCGTTCCGGATTTCGTCCACCACGTGCCTGTCTCCTGTCCGCGCCGAGCGATGGCCGGCGGATCCTCCTACGCCCGATCCGCGCCGGCGCCATCCCGGATCGTCGCCTGGCGCTGCGGCTCGCCCGGTGCGAGGCTGCGCGCCCGTACGGTGAGCTGCCCATCCTCGATCCGCAGCTCGTTGAACGCGGGCGGCGCCCCCCGCAGCCGGCGCGACAGCGTCCCCGCGCCGATCAGCCGGACGGTCCGGCCGTCGCGATCGACCGGCGTGTCGAAGGGGAAGTGGACGTGCCCGGTCAGGATCGCGTCCGCGCCGGCAGCGGCGAGCGCGGCGAGCGCGGCCTCGCCGCCATGGGTGCTGCCGCCTTCGGTCGTGCCGGCGGCGAGCAGCGGATGATGCGCCGCTACCAGGACGACGTCCTCGCGCGGCGCGGCGCGGATCGTCGCCAGCGCCTCGGCCAGCGAGCGATCGCTGACCTGACCCCGCGACTGATCGATCCGCCATTGCAGTCGCGCGACCGTGCGCAGCGGCACCACCGTCACGCCGGGCAGCGTCAGCGGCCGCTCGATCATCCGCTCCAGCGCCAGGTATCGGCGATAGGGCCGCACCAGGCGCCCGATCGGATCGAGGTAATAGGGGATGTCGTGGTTGCCGATCTCCACCGTCACCGGCACCCGCAACGACGATAGCCAGGCGCCGCCCTGCGCGAACTCGTCGCCACGGGCGCGCATCGTCAGATCGCCCGTCATGACGACCGCGTCGGGCGCCTCGTCCGCGACACAGGCGGCGAACCAGTCGAGGGCGGCCGGGTCCTCCGCGCCGAAATGGACGTCACTGACGTGGAACAGCTTCATGCGCGCGACAACGCCGGCTTGCCGGAAAGGAGCCGGTCGAGCGCATCGACCGGCCCCCCGCGGTCAGACCGACAGCTTCGCGGCGGTGCGCGCGATCCGCTCGCCCTGATAGCGCGCGGCGCCCAGCTCGTCCGCATGCGGCTGGCGGCTGCCGTCGCCCGCGGCGATGGTCGTCGCGCCATAGGGCGTGCCGCCGAGCACCTCGTCCAGGCGGACGAGCGGCTTGTACCCGTAATCCAGCCCGACGATCGTCATGCCATGATGCATCAGGTTGGTGATGATCGAGAACAGCGTCGTCTCCTGCCCGCCGTGCTGGCTGGCGGTCGCGGTGAACGCACCGCCCACCTTGCCGACGAGTGCGCCCGAGAACCACAGCCCACCGGTCGTGTCCCAGAACTGCGCCATCTGCGCGGGCATACGCCCGAACCGGGTGGGCGCACCGACGATGATCGCGTCATAGGCGACCAGTGCATCGGGGCCCTCGATCAGCGGGTGCGCGGTGTCGGTCTTGAAGTGCGCCGCCTGGACGACCGCATCGGGCGCGGTCTCGGCGACGCGGCGAACGTCGACCTCGGCTCCGGCGGCGCGGGCACCCTCGGCGACGGCGTCGGCCATCTGCTCGATGTGGCCATAGGACGAGTAATAGAGGACGAGGACCTTGGTCATGGCAATCTCCTGGAGTTGAGGATCATTCGGCGTCGACGAGGACGATCTCGCTGTCCTCGACCGCGGTGATGACGACGTCACCGGCGGCGAGCCCGGCGCCGTCGCGGGCGTCCACGCGGACGCCGTCGACCGTGATCGCTCCCGTCGCAGGAACGAGATACGCATGACGCCCGACACCGACGGAATGGGTCACGCTTTCGCCCGCCTTCAACGTGGCGCCCAGCACGCGCGCATCGGCGCGGATCGGCAACGCGTCGCCGTCGTCGGCGAAGCCGCTGGCCAGCGTCACGAACTGCCCGGCGCGATCGTCCTTGGGAAACGGGCGCGCGCCCCAATGCGGCTCGCCGCCCCGCGTGCGCGGCTCGATCCAGATCTGGAAGATCGTCGTGGCCTCATCCTCGAGGTTGAACTCGGCGTGACGGACGCCGCTGCCCGCGCTCATCACCTGGACGTCGCCGGCGCCGGTGCGGCCCTGGTTGCCTAGCGAGTCCTGATGGGTGATCGCGCCCGACCGCACATAGGTCACGATCTCCATGTCGCGGTGCGGGTGCGCGGGGAAGCCGCTCTTGGGTCCGATCACGTCGTCGTTCCAGACGCGGATCGCGCCCCAGCCCATCCGGGCAGGATCATGATAGCCGGCGAAGGAGAAATGATGGCGGGCATTCAGCCAGCCGTGGTCTGCATGGCCGAGCGTGGCAAAGGGGCGCTTGTCGATCATCGCGGGGATACTCCTGATTGACCCGGATATGGTTCGCACCAGCCGGCGCGTAAACGGAAACGGTGGAAACCGATCGTTTCGGCCGCTAGGTCGCGTCCTCGAGGGGATCGATACGTGCGGCTACCGGACCTGGAGGCATGGGCGATCTTCGCGTCGGTGGTGGAGCACGGCTCTTTCTCCGGCGCCGCCACCGCGATCGGCCTGTCCAAGGCGACGGTGTCCAAGGCGGTGACCAGACTGGAGGCACAACTCGGCCAGTCGCTGTTCCACCGCACCTCGCGCCGGCTGGCGCTGACCGAAGCGGGCAAGCCGCTCGCTGAACACGCGCGGCGGCTGCTGGCGGAGGCGCATGCGGCGGAGGAAGCGGCGCGCGCCGGGGCGAGCGCGCCGGCCGGACGGATCAGGCTGGCCGCGCCGATGAGCTTCGGCGTCATCCACCTGGCGCCATTGCTCGCCGAGTTCCTCGAACGCCACCCGGCGGTGCAGATCGACCTGCAGCTGTCGGACGCGCGGGTGGACATCGTCGCCGAGGGCATCGACGTCGCGCTGCGCATCGCGGTGCTGCCCGACAGCTCGCTGCGCGCGCGCCGTCTGCGCGAGGTCGCGATCCATGTCATCGCCGCGCCGTCCTACCTCGCCGCGCGGGGCACGCCTGCTCACCCCGCCGACCTCGGCCGCCACGTCCTGCTCGGCTATTCCTACACCAACGGGCCATGGCGCTTCACCCGGGCACGGGACGACGGAACCGACGAGGAGGTCGCGGTCCGGACCGACGGGCCGTTGTCGGCGAACAGCGGCGACGCGCTGCTGCCCGCGCTACGGGCGGGGCTGGGGATCGCGGTACTACCCGACTTCATCGTCGGCGCCGCGATCGCGGAAGGAGCGCTGGTGCCGATCCTGACCGATTGGGCGACGATCCGCCCGGCGCTCCACCTCGTCACGCCGCCCAGCCCGCTGCGCCCCGCGCGGGTCGAGGCGCTGATCGCATTTCTGGCGGAGCATCTTCGATAGCCATCGGTGATGCGCCGTCGCGAGACGGCAGCTCGCGCTGGGCTTGCGTCGCCCGATCTGCCACGACCGGCCGGTGACCGATTCGATCTCCGCCGCCGCGCCGCTTGCCCCCGCCCCCCTCCCCGATCGAGGACGCCTGGCGCTCGACGACTCGGATTCGCGCTTCGTGCGCCGTATCGGCATCGTGATCGTCCTGATCGCGCTGTCCGCGGCGTTGTACCGGATGAGCGACCTGCTGATCCTGGCGTTCGGCGCCATCTTGGGCGCGATCGCGATCCACGCGATCGCGGACCTGTATCGCGGCTGGCTGCGATTGAAGCCGCCGCTCGCGCTCGGGGCAGGCATCGCGACCGTGCTGGCGCTGCTCGCCTTCCTGTTCTGGCTGTTCGGCATTCAGTTCGGACAACAGGTGAACTCGCTCGTGACGCAGCTGCCGTCGCTGCTAGCGCAATTGTCGCACTGGCTGTCGCAGTCGCCGATGGGCGCGAAGCTCGTCAGCGCGGTGAACTCCGCCTACGCCGGGTCGAAGGTCGCGCGCGACCTGTCGGGCGTGGTGCTGGGCGGGGGCGAGCTGGTGCTCAATTTCCTGCTCCTGCTCGTCGGCTCGCTGTTCTTCGCCGCCGATCCCGGCGTGTACGAACGCGGTTTCCTGCTGCTGATCCCGCCGTCGCGGCGCGGCGCGGTCGAGGACGCGCTGTTCGATGCCGCTGCGACGCTCAAACTGTGGCTGCGCGCGCAGCTCATCCAGATGACGACGATGGGCGTCCTCATCGGGCTGGGGCTGTGGATCGCGGGCGTGCCGTCGGCCGCGGCGCTCGGGCTGCTCGCCGGCCTGTCTGAGTTCATCCCCTATGTCGGCCCGACCGCGGCGATGCTGCCCGCGCTGGGCCTCGCCGCCACCGCGGGCACCGGGCCGATCCTGGGGACGCTGGCGACCTATGCGCTCGTCCGGATGGTCCAGTCGAACTTCATCACGCCGTTCGTCACCAATCGCGTCATTTCGATTCCGCCCGCGGTCACGCTGTTCGCGATCCTGGGGATCGGCGCGGTCTTCGGTGTCTTCGGACTGTTCTTCTCCGCGGCGTTGCTGGTCGTGATCTTCACGCTCGTGCGCACCTTGTACCTGCGCGAAGTGTTGGGCGAGGCTATTCCGCATGCCGAACGCGCATCCGGGTTAGGAACAAATTAACCTTTCCCGTTCAGAGGTCATGTGGTTAATGAATCTTGCCGGGCACGCGACGGGGCATACCGCGCGGGGTCGCGAACGGGGGAACTACCGATGCGCGTGCTGCTGATCGAGGACGAGCCCACGACCGCCAAGGCGATCGAGCTGATGCTGACGACCGAGGGGTTCAACGTCTATACGACGGATCTGGGCGAGGAAGGCCTCGATCTGGGCAAGCTGTACGATTACGATATCATCCTCCTCGATCTCAACCTGCCCGACATGCACGGCTACGACGTGCTCAAGAAACTGCGCGTCGCGCGGGTGTCGACGCCGGTGCTGATCCTGTCGGGCGTCAACGAGATGGACAGCAAGGTCCGCTCGTTCGGTTTCGGCGCCGACGATTACGTCACCAAGCCGTTCCACCGCGAGGAGCTGGTCGCCCGCATCCAGGCGGTCGTCCGCCGGTCCAAGGGCCATTCGCAATCGGTGATCCGCACGGGCAAGCTGGCCGTCAACCTCGACGCCAAGACGGTGGAGGTCGACGGCAGCCGCGTCCACCTGACCGGCAAGGAATATGCGATGCTGGAGCTTCTATCGCTCCGCAAGGGCACGACGCTGACCAAGGAAATGTTCCTCAACCATCTCTACGGCGGGATGGATGAGCCCGAGCTCAAGATCATCGACGTGTTTATCTGCAAGCTGCGCAAGAAGCTGAGCCTGGCGTGCGACGGCGAGAACTACATCGAGACGGTCTGGGGCCGCGGCTACGTGCTGCGCGAGCCGGACGAGGTGGCCGGTACCGTGGACGCAGCCCAGGTGGCGTGAGTGACCAACCTGCGTTCACGCTGAGCTCGTCGAAGCTCTACCTATCTTGGCGCTGGCAGTAAGAAGGACAGCCCGTCGACAAGATCAGGGTGAGCGGATGGCGGTAGGTGGACCGAGCTACTTCGTCTCCGCTTTCCACACCTGCCGTCCCCCGACCCATGTCTCCTCCACCTTCGTCGCGCGCAAGGCGCTCGGGCTCGCGAGCATCGGGTCGCGGTCGACCATAATGAAATCCGCCATCTGCCCGGGCCTCAGGCTGCCGAACTCCTTTTCCGCGAAACCGGCATAGGCGCCCGCGCCGGTGAAGCCCCACCACGCCTGCTCGCGCGTCACCCGCTCCTGCGGCTGCCAGCCGCCCGAAGGCTCGCCGTCCGCGCCCTGCCGCGTGAACGCCGCCGCCCAGCCCGCGAAGCAATCGGGCTTCTCCACCGGATAGTCGGATCCGAACGCCAGCGGCACGCCCTCGCGCAGCATCGTCGCCCAGGCGTACGCGCCCGCCAGCCGCGCCGGCCCCAGCCGCGCCTCCGCCATCTGCCGATCACTGGTCTCGTGCGTCGGCTGCATCGAGGCGATGATGCCATGTTCGGCGAAGCGGGGCAGGTCGGCGGGGTCGACGATCTGCGCATGCTCAATCCGCCAGCGCCGGTCGCCCTTGTACGTCTGCGCCATCTCGTCGATCGCGCCGAGCGCCTGCGCGTTGGCGCGGTCGCCGATCGCGTGGACCGCGACCTGATAGCCGTCCATCGCCGCGCGGCTCATCCGGTTGCGGATCACGTCGTCGGTCATGAACCCGGCGCCGCTTTCGCGCGGCGCGTCCGTATAGGGCGCCTTCAGCCACGCCCCGCGCGAGCCGAGCGCGCCGTCCGCGAACAGCTTGACGCCGCCCATCCGCAGGTGATCGTCGTACAGCCACGGCGTCGGCCCGGTGCCGCCGATCTGGACGGCCGTGTCGACACCATAGGCATAGGTCATCAGCCGGACGCGCAGCGCGCCCGCGTCGCCCATTCGGCGATACGACAGCCAGTCGTCGAGGCTCATCGCCATGTCGGCGGTCGCGGTCACGCCGTAGCCGAGCAGGATCTGCTGCGCCTTCAGGAACGCGGCGTCGCGGTCCTTGGGCTGCGGCTGGGGCACCGCCTTTTCGATCAACTCTCGTGCCGCGTCGACGAACACGCCCGCAGGCAGTCCCGCCACCTTCTCGATCCGCCCGCCCGCCGGCGTCGCGGTCCGGGCCGTCACCCCCGCCGCCTTGATCGCGGCGGTGTTCGCCCACCCGGCGTGGCTGTCGGTGCGCGTCAGCCACACCGGCCGGTCGGCGACCGCCTTGTCGAGGTCGGCGGCGGTGGGAAAGCGGCCCAGCCCCCATTTCTCCTGGTTCCAGCCGCCGCCGACGATCCACTTGCGGTCGGGATTGGCGGCGGCATAGGCGGCGATCCGCGCCTGCGCGTCGGCGAGCGAGGTCGCATCCGACAAGTCGAGCTCCAGCGCGCGAAACCCCATCTCCATGACATGGCCGTGCGCATCGATGAAGCCGGGCAGCAGCACCCGCCCCTTCATGTCCGCGCGCCAGTCCAGCCGGTCGGGTCGCTTGTCGTTCGATCCCAGCAACCGGACGACGCGGCCGGCGGGATTGACCAGTAGGCCGGTGAAGTGGGTGACGTGTCCCTCGCGATCGACCGTCATGCCGTCGACATGGTCGACCAGCCCGCCTGCCGACGCCGGCACTGGCGCCGGAAGTTGGGCGGGCGCGTGCCGCGCCTGCAGGGGAGCGCCGAGTAGGACGAGGGAAGCGGCGAGCAGAGCGGCCTTGAGCATGGGTTGCGCATAAGGCGTGTTCTCCGACTGGACCAGATGCTCTAGGGCCAGCCCTTCCGTCCGGGCTGAGCTTGTCGAAGCCTTGTCCTTCTGGACGCGGAGAACGGCAGCCCTTCGACGAAGCTCAGGACGGGCTTCGACAAGGTCAGGGCAAACGGAGAATATGGTGGCCACTCTGGCGCGCGAGACCGCAGTTCAACCCGTCACGATCGACGACGTCCGCGCTGCCCACGGCCGCATCCGCGACTCGATCGTCCGGACGCCGACGCTCATCAGCCGGACGCTCAGCCAGCTGACCGGCGCGCAGGTGTATCTCAAGTTCGAGAACCTGCAGTTCACCGCCGCCTACAAGGAACGCGGCGCACTCAATACGCTGCTGCAACTGTCGCCGGAGCAGCGCGCGAAGGGCGTCATCGCCGCGTCCGCGGGCAACCATGCGCAGGGGCTCGCCTATCACGCGCATCGCCTGGGCGTGCCGGCGACGATCGTCATGCCCACCAACACGCCGATCGTGAAGGTGACCCAGACCGAGGGGCATGGCGCGACGGTGGTGCTGGAAGGCGACACGTTCGACGCCGCCTACGCCCATGCCCGCATCTTGGAGGCGGAGCGCGGCTACACCTTCATCCATCCATTCGACGACGTGCGCGTGATCGCGGGGCAAGGCACGGTCGCGGTCGAGATGCTGGAGGACGTGCCCGCGATCAACACGTTCGTGACGCCGATCGGCGGCGGCGGGCTCATCAGCGGCATGGCCGTCGTCGCCCGCGCCGCCGCCGCCGCGCCCGGAGGGCACCGGATCGACGTCATCGGCGTCGAGGCGGAGCTGTTTCCCTCGATGTACAACCGGTTGAACGGCACGGCGATGCCGTGCGCGGGCGACACGCTGGCGGAGGGGATCGCGGTCAAGGAGCCGGGCACGATCACCTCGGCGATGGTCGCGGACCTCGTCGACGACATCCTGCTGGTGTCCGAACGCAGCCTGGAGGAAGCGGTCAGCCTGCTGCTCCAGATTGAGAAGACGGTGGTGGAGGGTGCCGGTGCCGCCGGGCTCGCCGCGCTGATCTCCCAACCCGGGCGGTTCGCGGGCAGGACGGTCGGCGTCGTCCTGTGCGGCGGCAACATCGATACACGGCTGCTCGCCAACGTGCTGCTGCGCGATCTCGCGCGCTCGGGCCGGCTCGCGCGGCTGCGCATCAAGCTGCAGGATCAGCCGGGCGCGCTCTTCAACGTCGCGCGAATCTTCGATCAGCAGCGGATCAACATCATCGAGGTCTATCACCAGCGCGTCTTCACCACCCTGCCCGCCAAGGGCCTCATCACCGACATCGAGTGCGAGGCGCGCGACCGCGCGGCGCTCGATCGGCTGATCGTCGCGCTGCGCGATGCGGGTTACGAGGTAAGCCCGGTGGAACTGGGGTAGGCCGGCGCGGCCGTTCACCGCCTTTCGTGGTAAACCCGCTTTTCAGGACGGGCGGCTACCCGCATACGGGCCAGACGGGCATCGTCGCCCCTTGTTGAGGATATCCCGGCGGTGACCGCGCCTTTCCGTTTTCCGCGCTTCTTCGTCACCAGCCCCGCCCCCTGCCCCTATCTGCCGGGGCGGCAGGAGCGGAAGGTGTTCACCGAGCTCAACGGCCCGCATGCGGCCGAGCTCAACGACGCGCTCGGGCGGATCGGTTTCCGACGCTCTCAGGGGGTCGCCTATCGGCCGAGCTGCGCGGGTTGCTCCGCCTGCGTGTCGGTCCGCGTCGTCGCGGACGAGTTCCGGCCCAACGCCAGCCAGCGCAAGCTGCTGCGCCGCCACGAGGACCTCGAGGTGACGGCGCGGCGCCCCTGGGCCACCGACGAGCAGTTCCGCCTGCTGCGCCGCTACCTCTCCGCCCGTCACCCGGGCGGCGGCATGGCGGCCATGGACGAGGAGGATTACGCCGACATGGTCGAGCAGTCCCCGGTCGACTCGCTGGTCATCGAATATCGCGAGCGCGGTGTGGGCGACGCACCCGGCCGGCTGGTGGGCGCCTGCCTGACCGATCGCCAGGCGGACGGGCTGTCGATGATCTACAGCTTCTTCGACGCCGGCATCGATGACGCCGGCGTCGAGCGCCGCCCGGGCCTGGGCAACCTCATCATCATGGACCACATCCTGCGCGCACACGCAGCGGGGCTGCCGTACGTGTATCTCGGCTATTGGGTGAAGGGCTCGGCGCGGATGGCCTACAAGGTGCGATACCAGCCCATCGAGGTGCTGGGTCCCGCAGGCTGGTCGCGGATGGAGGCTAGCTCGCCCGCCTGACCGGCGTGCACGCGACGAGATCGAAGAACCGCTTGCCGGGCCGGTCGGCATGGGGTGGCTTGCCACGATACCAGAGCGCTTCGCCGAGGTGCGGCAACAGGAAGTGTGCCGGTGCGCGCTCGCCGCGTCGAGGTACCGCATCGGCGACGTCATAGTCCCGGTTCATCCCGATGTATTCGATATCCCCGGCCGGGCGTGGTCCGCCGTCAGGAGACGGCGGCCGCCAGCCCGGCGCCATGACGTCACTCGTCGACGCCAGGTTCTGCTTGTCGTCCGTGCCACCATTCCATGGCAGCCACCAACTATCGTGGCCGGTGCGGGCGATATGTATCCACAGTGCCAAGCCGCTCGGCCAGTCGGGACCGCTATCGACCGGACGGAACGACGCCGTCACATCGGGATCTCCCCGCAGGACGTATTCGGCCGTATCGACGGGACACGAAAGACCGGCCGTCGCGGCGACCAACAAGGCGAGCATCTTCGATCCCTTCGATCCCGGTACCGACCTGCTCGCGCCGGCCCTCCCGCGCCCTTCACTCCTCCCGGTGAACACTTACGTCGACGTCCAGCACCTCCGCGCCCTCGCCCAGGCGCGATCCGGCGACCGGCGCGGCGCCGGCGGCGTCGAGCGCCGCCGCCACCCGGACGTGGCGTTCCTCCGGGCTGAGGCCCAGGCACGGGTCGAAGCCGATCCAGCCAACGCCCGCGACATGCGCCTCCGCCCAGCCGTGCGGCGCCGGGCGGTGATCCTCGACGTCGAGCGAATAGCCCGAGACATAGCGCGCGGGGCTGCCCAGCGCGCGGGCGGCGGCGACGAACATCTGCGCCATGTCGCGCGGCGTCGCCGTCGTGCGGGCGAACGCGTCGGCGGCGATCAGGCCCGGCTCGGGCCGGTCGCGCGACACCGCGAACCGGGCGTGCAGGCCGGTGTTGAGCCGATGCAACCGGCCAATCGCGTTCGCCGCACCGCCGGTCGACTCCTGCGCGAACGCCGCCAGCGCCTCGTCCGCCAGCGTCGCGGGCGTCGTGCGCAGGAACACGGGCGGCGGCAGCGGCTCCGCGACGCCGTGGAGCAGTCCGTCCGAATGGCTGGTCACGACCGCGCCCGACACGGCGATCTCGATCGCCTCCAGCGGACCCTCGGCATAGAGCATCGTCGTCACGTTGCCGAACCCGTCGCGCCCGTTGCGCAGCCGCGCGTTGCAGTCGACGTCGATGCGCCACGCCGCGACCGTCTGGTCGTGACTGTCCGACGGGGTCAGCCGCAGCATCTGGACGACCCGGCCCTGCGGCACCGAGAACCGGTAGCGGGTGGTGTGATCGATGCTCAGACGCATGGCGGGACCCGCATCACGCGAACCGGAACTGCCGGCCGATCGCGGCGTGCAGATCGTCGTTCTCGCGCAGGAACCCCTTGAGAAACTCGTGCAGCCCGCGCGCGATCACCTCGCCCGAACGGGTGCGCGCCATGCGCCCGGCGCGCGCGCGCGCCATCCGGTCCGCCTCGCCATGCTGGCCCTCGCGCCGGGCGAGGAGGTTGAGGATCTCGACCGTCTCCTCGACCGACGCCGCCAGGCTGCGCGGCAACTCGACGCGGGCGAGCAGCATGTCGATCACGTCCACCGGCCGTAGTCCCTCGGAATAGAGCCACCGGTACGCGTTCACCGCCGACACCGTCTGGAGCAGCGTCGTCCATTGATCCCGGTCGACCAGCCCGCCCACCCGCTCGCCCTCGGGCAGCAGGATGTGGTATTTGACGTCGAGCAGTCGAGCGGTGTTGTCCGACCGCTCCACCGCCTGGCCCAGGCGGATGAACCACGTCGTCTGGTTGCGCAGCATGCGGTGGATCGCGCCCTCGAACCCGCGCGTCTCCGCCTTGACGACCTCCATCAGGTTGAGCGTCGCCATGTCGCCGGCGGGATGGTCGCGATTGTCGAAGATCAGCCACCCGCGGTTGATCGCCGTCCACGCCTCGCGGCTGAGCGCGGTGCGCACCGCGCGGGCGTTGCGCCGCGCCGCCTCCAGGCAGCGGACGATCGAATAGGGATGGCTCGCATCCACGGTGAGGAAGCACGAGACGTTCGCCGGGGTCAGCGCCGCGCCGCTCGCCTCGAACGCGGCATCCGCGCTCGACACCGCCAGGGCGGACGACCAGGCCGCCTCCCCCGCCGGACGCGACGAGAGCGCGTCGAGGCGGACGGTCGCCTCCACCAGCCGGGCGACGAAATCCGCCCGCTCGATATAGCGGCCGAGCCAATAGAGCGACGAGGCGGTGCGCGACAGCATCAGCCGGCTCCGAACGGGCGGAGCGTCTGGCTCATGCCGCCCATGGTCTGGTTCATGCCGCCTCCCATCACCTGGCTCATGTCTCCCCCCGGTCCGGACATGCTCTGGCGCATCGCATCCATCAGCACGAAACTGTCCTTGGTGCCGCCCCCCTGGCTGGAGTTGACCACCAGCGACCCCTCGCGCAGCGCGACGCGGGTCAGGCCGCCTGGCACGACCTCGACCCCGTTCGCCCCGCTCAGCACGAAGGGGCGGAAATCGACGTGGCGCGGGCACAGCCCGGTGTCGGCGAGCGTCGGCACCGTCGACAAGGCGAGCGTCGGCTGCGCGATGTAGCGGTGCGGCTCGGCGATCAGCGCGGCGCGGAACGCCTCGATCTCCGCGTGGCTGGCGGTCGGGCCGACGAGCATGCCATAGCCGCCCGACCCGTCGACCAGCTTCACCACCAGCTGCTCGAGATTGTCGAGCACATAGGCCAGCGACGAAGGCTCGCGGCAGCGCCACGTCTCGACGTTGGGCAGCTTGGGCTCGCCGCCCGAATAGAAGCGGACGATCTCAGGCATGTAGCTGTAGATCGCCTTGTCGTCGGCGATACCGTTGCCCGGCGCGTTGATGATCGCGACGTTGCCCGCGGCGTAGGCAGCAATGAGGCCCGGGACGCCCAGCGCGGAATGCGGCAGGAAGACGAGGGGATCGAGATAGTCGTCGTCGATCCGGCGATAGATCACGTCGACCCGAACCCGGCCGGCGATGGTGCGCATCCAGACGATGTCGTCGTCGACGACAAGATCGGGCGCCTCGACGAGCTCGATTCCCATCGAGTCGGCCAGGAAGCTGTGCTCGTAGTAAGCCGAATTATAGTGTCCCGGCGTCAGCAGGACGCAGGTGGGCGAATAGCCCGCGCCACGCGGCGCGACCGACTTCATCGTCGCGAGCAGCCGATCGGGATAGCTGTCCACCGCCGCGACGCGGAACTCGCGGAACAGCTCTGGGCACAGGCGGATCATCGCCTCCCGGTTCTCCAGCATGTAGCTGACGCCCGACGGCGTCCGCGCGTTGTCCTCCAGCACGTAGAACTCGTCCGGCCCGGTGCGGACGAGGTCGATGCCGCAGATATGCGCCCACACGTCGTGCGGCGGCCGCATCCCGGCGATCTCCGGCCGGAACTGCGGATTGCCGAGCACCAGGTCCGCCGGCACGATCCCCTCGTCGAGGATGCGCCGCTCGCCATAGATGTCCTGCAGGAACGCGTTGATCGCATCGACCCGCTGGACGAGCCCGTCGGACAGCCGCCGCCACTCGTCGGCCAGGAACACGCGTGGCACGATGTCGAACGGGATGATCCGCTCCGCGGCGTCGGCGTCGCCATAGACGGCGAAGGTGATGCCGAGCTGGCGGAAGGTCGCCTCCGCGGCCTGCTGCCGACGGCCGAGTTCGGCGGCGGGCGTCTCGTCGAGCCAGCGATGAAGGGCGGCGAGCTCGGGGCGGCACTCGTCGGCGCTTCCCATGATCTCGTCGAACGCCGGTCGTTGCACCATCGAAACCTATACGTCCTCTGTTCGGCCGGGTTCCATGCTGGCGCGCTTCGCCGCGGTGCACAAGGGGCACGTCAGGCGGCGAGCGCCTCCAGCGTGCCCGGCGTCAGTACCTGGGGCAGTACCTGCGGCTCCGCGGCGCCCGGCCCATAATAGAGGTACAGCGGCACGCCCGCCCGGTTGTGCGCCTGGATGAAGCGGCCGAGCGCCGCGTCGCCGTTGGTCCAGTCCCCCACCAGCGTGACCACGCCGTGCTTCTCGAATGCGCGCCGCACCCCCGCATCGGCGATCGCGCCGCGCTCGTTGACCTTGCACGTCAGGCACCAGTCGGCGGTGAAATAGGCGAAGACGGGTTTGTTCGCGGCGCGAAGCTCGGCGAGCCGGGTTTCGCTGAACGCCTGCTCGGTTGCGCTCGCCATCACCGGGCCGTGCGGCGCCGAACGGGGCAGCGCGAAGACCGCCAGCGCGACGACGACGGCGCTGCCGAGTGCCAAGGGCAGCCCGATCGCGAACCCCTTCCGCTGCCGCCCGCCGACACCCCACAGGACCAGCGCGAGCACCAGCGCGAGAACCAGCACGAACGCGAGCGCGTCCACGCCCGCCTCCTGCCCCAGCACCCAGCCGAGCGCGATCGCGGTCAGGAACATCGGCACCGACAGGACGTGGCGCGCGGTCTCCATCCACGCGCCGGGCCTGGGCAACCGGCTGCGCAGCGCGGGCACGAAGCCGATCGCGATGAACGGCAGCGCGAGGCCGATCCCCAGCCCAGCGAACACCGCAAGCGCCGCGAACCACGGCAGCACCAGCGCGGCGCCCAGCGCGGCGCCCATGAACGGCCCGGTGCACGGCGTCGCGACGATCGCGGCCAGCGCCCCGGTCGCGAACGCGCCGCCCCATCCTTGACCATTGGCTCCAGCGATGTTGCCGACCGCCGGCGTCGGCAGCTCGAACAGCCCCGCCAGGTTGAACGCGATCCCCGCCGACAACAGCGCGAGCACCGCGACGGTGCGCGGGTCCTGCAGCTGGAACGCCCAGCCCGCGGTCGCGCCGCCCGCGCGCAGCACCAGGATCGCCGCCCCCAGCGCCACGCACACCAGCACGACGCCCGCGGTATAGGCCAGCGCCTCCTGCCGGGCATGGCTGGCGCTGGTGCCCGATCGCGCGAGGCTGAGCGCCTTCAGGCTCAGGATCGGGAACACGCACGGCATGACGTTGAGGATCAGGCCGCCCAGGACCGCCAGACCGAAGGGCACGACCGCGTCGCTCCAGCCGAGCCGATGCTCGGGCGCGGCGTCGCCCCCCGCGACCACGCCCGGCACGGCGTGCACGGCGAGGCCTCGTCCGTCCGCGATGCGCAGCACACCGTCGATCGGCCCCTTCGCGCCCGCGGCGGGCCTGACCGCGACGACCAGCCGGTCGCCGTCGCGCGTCACCCTCTGCGGCGCGGCATAGTCGATAGCGCCCGTGGTGACGGGGAAGAGATAAGCATCGGCGAGCGGCGCCGACGCGGGATAGGGTATCGCGATCCGGGCGCCGTCCTTGCCCACCTGCCAGGTCGCGGTGCCGCCCAGCGGCTTGGGGATCGCCTGGCGCCACCCGTCGAACTCGGCGCGGTGGTCGAGGGTCCCGTCGCCGACGACGAGGTCGAGCGACAGGTCCGCCGACTCGGGCACGCACAGCGACGCGGCGCAGACGAGATAGCTAGCGTGCAGCCGCACCGGCAGCGGCGTTCCCGCGGCCAGCCCCGCAGGAACCTTCAGCTCGACGAGCGGCGCGTACGGCCGTTCGTAGACGTAGTTCATCAGCCCGGCGATCAGCAGCATGCCCGGCACCGGATAGGCGGCTTGGCCCGCGCTCGCGCCGTTCGGCAGCGTCCATGTCAGCGTCGCTGGAAAGCCCGCATCGCCCGGGTTCTGCCAATAGCCGTGCCAGCCGGGCTGCGGCCGGGTATCGAGCGCGAGTGTCACGGTGCTGCCCGCGCGGGGGCGGCTGCTTTCCGCCACCAGCCGGATCGCCAGATGCTGCACGCCAGGCGGCGGCAGCGCATCCGCTCCCGCCCCACGCGCCACCACGAGCGTCATCATCGCGCAACATAGCGCCAGCAGGGAGCGGAGGATCGTTCTCATCGCGCTTGCATAGGCGCCACGACCGCGCTTTGCACCACAAGCCCGCCTAGGCCCGAAGGAAGCTACGCTGCTCAACCATCCCCGCCCGCGCTCCCGCCGGTTCCTCGCCGCCCTGCCGCTGTTCGCGATCGCGGCGACGTCGGCTGCGGCGCAGACCGTCGCCTCCCCGGCCGCGACGCCCGAGATGCGCGCCGTCGAGCCGCCGCGCGACGTGGCCGCGACGGCGCCCGCGCGGGGCCCGCTGTATCCTGCATCGCCGGCGCGGCTGACGGTCGTGATCTCCGTCGACCAGTTCTCCGCCGATCTCTTCGCCGAGCATCGCAATCACTACACCGGCGGACTCGCGCGGCTGCTGACGGGCGCGGTGTTCCCGTCGGGTTACCAGAGCCACGCCGCGACCGAGACGTGCCCGGGCCATTCGACGATCCTGACGGGCATGCGCCCGGAGCACACCGGCATCGTCGCCAACACCTGGGTCGACCAGTCCGCGCCGCGCGCCGACAAGCTCGTCTATTGCGCCGAGGACGAGAGCGCGCCGGGTTCCGATCACGAGCATTACACCGTCTCCGACCGCCACCTGAAGGTGCCGACGCTGGGCGAGATGATGAAGGCCGCCAACCCCGCCAGCCGCGTCGTTTCTGTCGCAGGCAAGGATCGCGCGGCGGTGATGATGGGCGGCCACAAGGTGGACGAGCTGTGGTGGTGGGACGGCCACGCCTTCGTCACCTACGCCGGCCGCGCGACGCCGGCGGTGGTGACGCGCGCCAACGCCGCGACCGGGGCGCTGCTGGCCGCCCCGCAGGCGCCGCTGCCGTTGCCCGGCTTCTGCCGTGCGTCCGACCTGACCGTGGCCGTCGCGGGCCACGACTATGGCCAGGGCCGGTTCGCGCGCACGGGCGGCGACACCAAGGCGTTCCGCGCGTCGCCCGCCGCCGACGCGTCCGTCTTCGCACTCGCCGCCGGGCTGATCCAGGCGCAGGGCCTCGGCAAGGACGCGGCGCCCGACCTCGTCGCGATCGGCGCGTCGGCGACCGATTACGTCGGCCACACCTATGGCAACCAGGGCACCGAAATGTGCATTCAGGTCGCGCAGCTCGACCAGGCGATCGGGCAATTCATGGACGAGCTCGACGCCGAGGGCCTCGACTACCAGGTAGTCCTGACCGCCGACCATGGCGCCCACGACTTCACCGAGCGCCAGCGCGAGCGCGCGATGCCGATGGAGACCCGGCTGTCGGCGGACCTGCGTGCCAAGGCGATCGGCAAGGCGATCGCGGCCGAGCAGCACCTGACCGGGCCGGTGCTGCTGTCCGCGGAAGAGGACGTGTTCGTCGACACCGCCCTGCCGCCCGCGACGCGCGCCCGCGTACTGGCGGAGGCGCGGCGCCGGTATAGCGAGTCGCCGCAGATCGCCGCCGCCTTCACCCGCGCCGAGGTGGCGGCGACGCCGTCGCCGTCGGGCCCGCCCGAGACATGGACGCTGCTGCAGCGCGCGCGTGCCTCCTTCGATCCGCAACGCTCGGGCGACCTCGTCATCCTGACCGCAGCCCGGGTGAACCCGATCAGCGACCCCGCCGGCGGCTACATCGAGACGCACGGCAGCCCGTGGGATTACGACCGGCGCGTGCCGATCCTGTTCTGGCGCCGCGGCATGACCGGCTTCGAACAGCCGCTGTCGGTCGAGACGGTGGACATCGCGCCGACGCTCGCGGCGTTGTTGCGGGTGCCCGTGCATGGCCTCGACGGGCGGTGCCTGGACCTCGATCCGGGGCCGGCGAGGACCTGTCCGAATTGAAGACCCGCTTCTTTTCCGCCCATGCTGAGCTTATCGAAGCACTGTCCTTTTCTCGGCGGAAGCAGAAAGACAGCCCTTCGACAAGCTCAGGGTAGGCGGAGAGTCGGAACGTCGGCGATCGGAAAGCCAGCCCTACCGCACCTCGTACGGCCGCACTCCCGCGCCCAGCTTGTTCGCCCCGACCGCCAGCTGTTGCCGGCTGGCATTCGCCACGAACGCCGGGCTGCGCGTCTCGCCCGGGGCCAGGCTGGCGGTGTTGTCCTCGATGCGCAGCCCTGCGGACGAGTAGGTCTTCGCCTCGGCGGCCACCACAACGAAGCCCGTCCAGTTCTCCTTGTCGCGCCCCTGCACGAAGGTGTTGCGCGCGATGAGGCCCGTCGCCCCTTCCGACAGGTCGATCATGTAGTTGGTCTTGTGCCCGCGCGTGTCGTCGAAGCTGTTGTCGGTGATCGACACGTTGGGGACGCGCAGCTTCACGTAATGCCCGCCCCGCCCACGCTCGAACCGCGACCGGGTGATCGTCACCTGTCCCTTGTTGGCGAGGTAGATCGCGTGGCTGCAACTGGGCGTCTCGTCGCATTGGCCGAGGCCGGCGAACGTCGACCGGTCGATCGTGATCCGCTGCCCGACTGGCTGCCCGCCCAATATGCCCTCCTGGCTGTCGAGGAACATCGAGTTGACGACATGCAGGTCGCCGACCTCGGTGCGGATGCCGGCGCCGTTGCCGTCGCCCACGCGGATGCCGCGGAACACGATTCCGTCGACGGTCGATTCGCTTCCGCGCAGCACCAGCACCGCCTTGCCCTCGCAGGCAGTGCCCTCGAAGATCACGCGCCCGGGCTGCGCGGCGCGGAAGGTGATCCGCCCGCCGCTCTGGATCGCGCATTCGTGATAGGTGCCGGGCGCGATCACGACGGTGCCGGTGCCGAGCCGGATCGAGCTGACGGCGTCCTGCAACGTCCCGTAGTGCTGGCCGGTCTCGGCGACGGTAAACGCGCCGGCGGAGGACTGGCCGGCGGCGGACTGGCCGACGGCTGACGCGGCGACCGCGAGGAGGCCGAGGGGTAGGAGGCGAGCGGGTGAGCGCATGGGTGCGATCCTTTCGCCGCCGGCTTGTGCCCTGCGCCGCGGCGCGCCTACCCCGAAAGGGGGTTAACGTCCGCGCGCCGGGGCGGCGCGGGCCGACGGATCGCCCACCTGTCCCGCCCCGGCACGGTCGCCCCGCCCGTCAGTACGTCTTCTGGTATTTCAGGCTGGCGTTCGACCCGCCCTGCGATCCCGCCGCCGACAGCAGGCTGAGCGCCTTGGTCAGCGCGATCGTGAGCTGGGTCGCGGTATAGCCGCGCGCGTCGGTGATGATCTCCACGTAGATGTTGCGCGTGATGTACTTGCCAGCGGCCAGGCTCTCGCCGCGCCCGGTGGTCGAATCCGCGCCCAGCAGCCGCAACCGGTCGAGCCCGGTCGCCGAGCGCAGCTTGCCCAGCGGGTTGAGCCCGCCGCCGCCCGACCCGCGCAGGCCGTTCAGCGCCGAGGCGAGCTGGATCGCCTCCACCGCCGACAGATTGCCCGGATCGGTGCCGAACAACAGCCGGCTCAGCACCTCGTCCTGCGGCAGCGTCGGCGTCGAGGTGAAGGCGATCTGCGGATGCTGGCCGGTGCCCGTCACGTTCAGGATGACGGTGATGTCGCTGGTCGTCGTGGTCGCCTGGATGTCGATGTCGGGATCGGACAGCGCGCCGCCGTGGAAGGTGACGATGCCGCGGTTCACCTCAAACCGCTTGCCGTTGAAGCTGTACGTGCCGCGCACGACCTCCAGCCGGCCGGTCACCTGCGGGTCCACCGACGTGTTGCCGACGTGCATGTCGAGCTTCCATTCCGACTCTAGCCCCATGCCGGACACGAACACCTGGTTGGGCGCGACGAGGTGGAGGTCGAGCTTGAACACGCCCGCCGGCGCGGGTGCCGGGCCGGCCGCGACCCCCGTCCGCCCGACGTCGCTCTTGCGGCGGACCCCGGTCAGTTCGGGCACCTCCGCCGCGCCCTGGCGGATGATCGCATAGCGCGCGTCCTCGACGTTGATTGTACCCTGGATCAGGCCGCCCTGCAGGTTCTTGGTGACGTGGATCTGCCCCGATGCGGTCGCGCCCAGCGCATCGCTCTTGGCCAGCTGCGCCTTGGCGAGCGTGGCGGTCACGTCGATCGGAAAGCCTTGCGCGGCGGCCAGCCCGACGGTGCCCTGCGCCTGCACCGTGCCGTCGCCGGCCTTGGCGGCCAGCGTGTCGAGCGTCAGCCGGTCGTTGTTGAAATGCGCCGCGACCCGCAGGTTGGACAGGCGGGTGCCATAGGTCTCGTTGTCGTAGGTCAGATTGTCCGCACGGATCTGGCCGTTGAGCAGCGGCGCCTGCACCCGCCCGCCGAAGTCCGCGGCGATCGCGATCGCGCCTGCCAGTTGCTGCTGGGGCAAGGCGGCGAGGCTGAACAGGACGCCCGCCGGCCCGTTGTAGCGGATGCCGCCCGACAGCGGCGCCGCAAGCAGCCGCGACGACCACGAACCGCCGCCCGGGATCGGGCGCAGATCGGCGACCAGCCGCCCGACCGGCGTGCCGTTGCGCTTCACCAGCGCCCGCGCCTGTGCTCCCGCCTGCGCGAGGTCGCCCGCGAAGACGATGTCGACGGGCTCCGACGTGGCGGCAAGGCCGGTGCGGGTGAAGTTGGTGACGGCCATCCGCGCCGTGCCGGTCGGGAAGGCGGTCGGCGTGGCCTGCGCGAAGTCGAGGCTGCCGGTCGCGGTGCCGCCGATGCCCAGATTGGGGATGAGCGCGTTGGCGGCGGCGAGGTCGAGCGTGTCGAGCCGGACCTGCGCCGCCAGGCCGTGGCCATAGCTGCCCGCGATCCGCGCCGCGCCATGATCGAACACGATCTGCGTCGGCAACAGGCGATAGGTGCCGCCGGCGGCGTGGATGCGGGCCGGATTGCCGGTGCGGAAGTTGATGTTGTTGGCGAGGCCCCGCACCGCGACGAGGTAGTCGGTCGGGCCGAGTTGTGCGTTCGCGGCGAGCCGGAACGCCGCGCCGCTGTTGGCGCCGGTCAGCAACGCCTGCGCGGTGCCGTGGCCACCGACGTAGTTCACCTTGACGCGACCCGCCTGCACCACCGTCGGGCCGTAGCGCAGGTCGGCGACCTGTGCGTCCGCGACGATCTGCGGCGCGCGGGGGAAGTTGACGAAGCTCGCGTTCACGATCGCCCGGCCGAGCGTGAAGCCCGCCATGCCCGGGATGCGCGCCTGATACGCGCGCGCGGCGACGTCGGCGCGCTGGTACTTGCCTTGCGCGGCCAACAGCACGTTGCCGGTCAGGCCGGAGCCGACGAAGGCGAGCCGGCCGGCGAACGGCCCGGCCGCGGTCGCGGCGACATGGCCGTTGGCGGTGATGCCCGCGAACACGATCCGGTGAATGTCCGCGCTGAACGTCGGGCTCGGCCGCACGAGCACGTCGGCGGCGAACGGGCCATAGTTGGTGCCGCCGGTCGCGTTGACCTGATACGCCCCGGCCCGCCCGACCACACGCGCGTCGAGGTTGACGAGACCGACGCCGACGCCCGGCCTGGCGGCGTGGAGCACCACGACGGGATCGGTCGCCGTCCCCGTCACCCGAGCGGTGAGCGGGCCGTACTGCGCCGAATAGGCGTCCGCCGAGACGAGGATCCGGCCCTTGGAGTCGTAGCGCCCTTCTCCCCGCGTCACCCGGAACTGGGGCGCGCTGAGGCGAAGGTTGCGGAAGGTGATGCTGCCGTCGGGCGCATAGCCGATGTCGGTCGAGACCACCGCGTTGCCGCCCAGGAAGCTCTTGGCGCCGGTGTTGGTGATCTTGACCGTCTGCGCCGCGACCCGGCCGATGATGCCGAAGCCGCCGCCCGGCGCGGTCACCAGGTGCGCGTCGGTCTGCAGGTTGATGATGCCGATGCCATCGACCAGATAGTCGTTGATCCGCCCCTTGAGCGCACCCGCGTAGCGGCCAGTCTTGAGGTTCGCGGCGATGACGGCGGTCGCGTCGATCTTGTCCGAACGCAGATGCAGGTTGTCGCTCAGCACCTGCGTGCCGTTGATCGCGACGTCGCCGCGGATCGCGACGTTGGTGACGAGCCCGCCGGCGGCGGCGTTCAGCCCGGTGATCCGCTTCGCCCGCGCGTTGACGGGCAGCAGGATGCGGTTCGAATCGACGGTCGCGCGGCCCTCGGCATAGACGCCGTCGACGCCCATCGTGCCGAACGCGATCTGGTCGGCGAGGATCTTGTAGTCGACGGTGGGCGTCCGGAACGCGCCGTTGAGCGCCAGTTCCGCGTGCAGGTTGCGGCCTTTGAGGTTGGGCGCGACCGCGCCGGGCGTCAGCAGGTCCGCGCCCACCTTGAAATTGCTGAACGACGAATGCGCGAGATCGATCAGGCCGTTGCCCGCCACCGCCAGCGCTTCCGACTTGAACGAGAAGCGGCTGTCCGCGCGGCGATCCTGGAGCGTGGTGTGGATGGCCACCGACAGGCCGGGCGCGGTCAGCCGCTCGACCGGGCCGGCGAGATAGAGGCCGGGATGCGTCAGGCCGGTGACGTCGAACGTGCCGTTACGGGCGACGAGGTTCAGGTTCGCGAGGCTGCCGCCGCCCAGCGTCGACGCGAGCTTGCCGTTCCACGCCTTCCACGAGCCGGCGCCGTCGACGCTGAGCGTCAGCGGCTTGGTGAGCGAGGCGAGACCGGTCACGATGCCGCCGACGGGCGCGTTCAGCTTGACGTCCAGGTTCAGCTTGTCGTCGTCGGGCACCGCATCGAGCCGCAGGTGCAGCATGTCGCCGCCCGCCACGCCCGGCGCGGTCAGCGCGCGGCCGTCGACCAGCAGTTGCGCGCGCCGGTCGGCGATGTGCGCGGCGCCGTCGATACGCGCGATGTGCCGCGCGCCCGCGACCGGCGCCTCCAGCACCAATCGGTCGACGCGCAGGTGATTCACGTCGATATCGAGGTTGGGCAGCGTCGGCGTGCCCGGAGGGCTGGGCGGCGTCGGCGTGAGCACCGGGTTGCGCTGGAGCGTCACCAGACCGGCGGTCAGGTCGCGCACGTCGACATGATTGTGGACGAACGCGAACGGGCGCCAGTCGACGTCGAGTTCCGGGCTGGTCGCGAACACGCCCCTGGGATCCGCGACGCGGACATCGCGCAAGCTCATCCGGCCATAGATCGACCCCTCGATCCGGCCGACCTTGATGTTGAGGCCGCTGGCCGTCTTGTAGTTGCCGATCTGGTCGGCGAGCAGCCGGTGGCCCGGCCCGGTGTCGATCCCGAACACGACGACCAGCAGCAGCACGACGAGCGCGAGCAGCGCGATGCCGAGCCATTTGAGGACACGCTGCCACAACGGCCGCACCGGTGCCGTCACCGGATGCTCGGGAGCCTCGCTCGCCATCAGAACGCCTGCCCGATCGAGATGTAGAGTGCGATCTTGCCGTCGCCCGGTCGCGGGTTGAGCGGTGTCGCGATGTCGAGCCGCAGCGGCCCGAAATTGGTGTAGAAGCGACCGCCGATGCCGGCGCCATAGCGCATGCCGCTGAACTGCGGCGTCGTCGACTCCTGGGCATTGCCCCCGTCTAGGAATGCCACCACGCCGAAATTGCCGAACCGATAACGCGGCTCGATCGAGAACTCCTCCAGGCTGCGCCCGCCGACCGGATTGCCCTGCGGATCGAACGGCCCGAGCCGCTGATAGCCATAGCCGCGCACCGATCCACCGCCGCCGCCGTAATAGCGCCGCGATGGCGCGAGGTCGTCGCGGCTGATGCCGAGGATCGAGGCGACGCGCACCCGCCCCGCCAGCACGAAGCTGGACGAGAACGGCTGGTAATAGCTGCCGTCGAGCTGGAGCCGGGCATAGGGGCTGAGCGACCCCTGAAGGCTCGCCTCCGGGCTGACCGTCAGCGCGATGCGGTGCCCGCGCGTCGGGTTGAGCAGATTGTCCGACGTGTCCCACTGGATCTGCGACGGCAGCGCACCGACGAGGTAGTTGCGCCGCACCCGGTCGCCGATGCCGAAGTCGAACACCGTCTCGTTGATGCCGTCGATCTCCGCGCCGTAATAATAGGTGATCCGCTTCTGCCAGATCGGCGTCGAGACATAGCTCCACCGCGTCGACAGCGTGATCGTGTTGGCGTTGTACGCGTCGTAATTGTTGTGGTCGTAGGATGCGACGACCTGGAACGTCTTGTCCCGCTTGCCGGCGTTCGAGCGGCGGAACGTCGCCGACGCGCCCTGCTCCTGCGATCCGCCGACGCCGGTCAGGACCAGCGCGCCCTCTTCGGGGAAGCGGTTGCGGTCGGTATAGCTGCCCGTCAGGCTGAACCCCTGGCCGGTCGCATATCCGGCCTGCGCCGCCAGCGAATGCTCGGGGCCGCGGACCTGGCGGACCAGCAGGTCGACCTGTTCCGTCCCGTCGGGGTTGGTGCGGCCCGTACGCTGCGGCTCCACCGCCACCGACGAGAACAGTCCCGTCCCGACCAGCGCGTCGCGCAGATCGTCGCGCTTGCGGCTGTCGTAGAGCTCGCCCTGCCTGAAGCGCGGGAAGACATCGAGGTGCGGCAGGCCGAACACGTCGTCGCCCGTCGTCGTGATCCGTCCGAACGACGATCGCGGGCCGGTGTCGACGGGCAGCGTATAATCGCCGGTGAACGTCTGCTCGTCGAGCAGGATGTCGCGATCGCCGACCTTGACGAACGGATAGCCGGTCTGCGGCAGGACCAGCGCGACGTTCGCCTCCGCCCCCTGCACCCGGTCCGCCTGCAACGGGTCACCGGGGTGGAGCGGCAGATTGTGCTCGACGAGGTCGGCGGGCGTCGTCGGATCGTGCTTCACCGTGATCGTGCCGAGCTTGTACAGCGTGCCGGGCACGGCGGTGACGGTCGCGGTCAGCGTCGCCTTCTGGCCCTTGGGCGTCTGCTCGATCACCGACGTCGCGGTGCCGTCGTAATAGCCGAGCGACTTCATCAGCCGCACCGCGAGCGCCTCATCCTCCTTGGCGCGGGCGGTGACCTGGGTCGCATTGTCCGCCTTGCCGTGGCCGTTGCGCAGCGCCGACAGCGCCTGCCACCGCGCCTTGAGGTTGACCGCGTCCAGGCCGACGACCTGCGTGTCGTACCGGATCTTGGGCGCATCCTTGTCGCGCGTATCGGCCGCCGTTTCGAGCGGGGTGGTGTCGAAGCTGGCGAGCGGCGTCAGCGGTTGCGCCAGCTGCGGATCGCCGGTGCCGGTCGGCGGCAGCGTCTGCTCGCCCGCCGTCGTGGCGGCCGAGGGCGTGTCGGTGGCGGCGGGAGCCGTGGTGGTGCCCGGTGCCGCCGATGGGGCGATGGGAGGCGTCGCCGCGGGCTCGGCGGCCGGCATCGTCATCGGCTCGAGCGGCGCGTTGAGGTCGCCGCCGATCGGCGGCAGCGCGGCGTTGAACTCCGCATCGGGCACGATCGGCGCACCGGGCTGCGTCGCGCCGGTAGCGGCCGTAGCCGTCGGGGTCGGCGTGGGGGTCGGCGCATCAGGGCCGACCGCAGGGCCGCTGCCCGGCTTCACGAACTGCGCATACACGGCAGCAGGCGTCGCGGACGTCAGCGCGATCGCGAGCCAGTAATGCCGCCGGTCGAAGCGTGTCACTCGAAACCCCTTGTCGCGGCCCCCGCATTCGGATCGCCACGCCTTGTTGGTGCAATGTCCTCCGACGATCGATCGTTCCATCGCCGGCACCCTCCCCCACGTCTCGTAACCGACCTGCGGCGCCGACTGCAAGCGCCGGGGCGCCCGGGTTCGCTACGACACAGGCACTTACCGCCGCATTACCGCTGTCGCTTGATCCCGGTTATCGCGCGCTCGAACGCCAGCGTGCGCTCCGCCTCGGCGAGGTGCAGCCGCTCCACCATGCGCCCGCCGATCTGGATCGCGCCCACGCCACCGGCGCCCGGACTGGCGAACGCGGCCACGATCGCGTGCGCGCCGGCGACCTCGTCCGGATCGGGCGCGAAGGCGGCATTGGCGGCGGCGATCTGTGCGGGATGGATCAACGTCTTGCCGTCGAACCCCAGCTGGCGACCTTGCGACGCTTCGGCCGAAACCCGGTCCAGATCGCGGAAATCATTGCAGACCGCATCCAGCACCGCCAGCCTGCGCGATCGCGCCGCGGCGACGGTAAGCGCCAGCACCGGCATCAGTTCCGCCCGGTCCGGCCCCGGCCGCGCACGCATCTCCAGCGCCAGATCGTTGGCGCCAACGACCATCGCCGCCAACCGCGTGTCCTCGACCCGATCGGCGATCGATTGCAGCCGCCCGACCGCGAGGCACGTCTCGATCATCACCCACAACGCCGCGCGTCCCGCCCCGAGCGCCGCGTCGTAGCGGGCGACGTCGTCCGGCCCGGCGATCTTGGGTGCCAGTACCGCGTCGGCGATGCCGGCACAGGCGGCGAGGTCGTCGGCGCCCCAGGGCGTATCGAGCGCGTTGACGCGGATCACCACCTCGCGTCCGCCGAACCCGTCACGCGCCGCCGCGACCGCCGCGACCCGCGCCGACGCCTTCGCCTCGGGCGCGACCGCGTCCTCGAGGTCGAGGATCACGACGTCGGCGGGCAGATCGCGCGCCTTGGCGATCGCGCGCGGGTTGGACGCGGGCAGGAACAGCGCGCTGCGACGCAGGCGGATGTCGGGGCGAGGGACGGTCATGCCTCCGCCTGCCCGGTGCGGCCCGCGATCGCAATCACCATACTGGACATTCGACGCGAGCGGGCAGAAGCGTGCCGGGACAAGCTTGCGGGCGGGGAGATCGACGATGACAGGCATGGCGCGCTTCGCATGGGACGATCCGTTCCTGCTCGACGAGCAACTGACCGACGACGAGCGGATGATCCGCGACACCGCGCAGGCCTATGCGCAGGACAAGCTCGCCCCGCGCATCGTCGCGGCCTTTCGCGACGAGCATACCGATCCCGCGATTTTCGCCGAGATGGGCGAACTCGGCCTGCTCGGCCCGACGATCCCGGAGGAGTATGGCGGCGTCGGCGCCAGCTACGTCGCCTATGGCCTGGTCGCGCGCGAGGTGGAGCGGGTCGACTCGGGCTATCGCTCGATGATGAGCGTGCAGTCGAGCCTGGTGATGTACCCGATCTATTCCTACGGCTCGGAAGGACAACGTCGCAAGTATCTGCCGAAACTGGCTTCCGGTGAATGGATCGGCTGTTTCGGCCTGACCGAGCCCGATGCCGGCTCCGACCCCGGCGGCATGACGACGCGCGCGCGCAAGGTCGACGGCGGCTACGTCATCTCGGGCGCGAAGACGTGGATCAGCAACTCGCCGATCGCGCACGTCTTCGTCGTGTGGGCAAAGTCGGACGCGCACGGCGGCGCGATCCGCGGCTTCGTGCTGGAACGCGGCGCCAAGGGGCTAGAGACGCCCAAGATCGAGGGGAAGCTCAGCTTGCGCGCCTCCGTCACCGGCATGATCCTGATGGACGAGGTGGAGGTCGGCGAGGACGCGCTGCTGCCCGACGTCCAGGGGCTGAAAGGGCCGTTCGGCTGCCTCAACCGCGCGCGCTACGGCATCAGCTGGGGGTCGCTGGGCGCGGCGGAGTTCTGTTTCCACGCGGCGCGGCAATACGGCCTCGACCGCAAGCAGTTCGGCACGCCACTGGCGGGACGGCAGCTCTTCCAGAAGAAGCTGGCGGACATGGAGACGGAGATCGCGCTGGGGCTGCAGGCGTCGCTGCGGGTCGGACGATTGATGGACGAGGGCAAGTTCGCGCCCGAGATGGTCTCGATCGTCAAGCGCAACAACGTCGGTAAAGCCCTTGATATCGCTCGGGTCGCGCGGGACATGCACGGCGGCAACGGAATCTCGGGCGAGTATCACGTGATGCGCCACCTGATGAACCTCGAGACGGTGAACACCTATGAGGGCGCGCACGACGTCCACGCGCTGATCCTGGGCCGCGCGATCACCGGCATCGCGGCGTTCTGAGGGACAAGGCGGCCCCGCGCCGCTAGGCACGACTCATGACCCGCTTCACCGTCAACGACCAGCCGGTCGAGTACAGCATGGACCCCGCGACGCCGCTGTTGTGGGCGTTGCGCGACGCATCGAACCTGACCGGCGCGAAATACGGCTGCGGCACCGGCCAGTGCGGCGCGTGCACGGTCGACGTCGACGGCGAGGCGGTGCGGTCGTGCCGGGTGACGATCGGCGCGATCGAAGGGAGCCAGGTCACCACGATCGAGGGGCTGTCGCGCGAGCGCGAACATCCCGTGCAACTCGCCTTCATCGCCGGCAACGTGCCGCAATGCGGCTTCTGCATCCCCGGCGTCGTCATGGCGGCGGCGGTGCTGCTGCGGAAAAACCCCAGCCCGGACGAGGCGCAGATCCGCGCCGCGATCACCAACCTGTGCCGTTGCGGCATCCATCCCCGCCTCGTCGAGGCGATCGGGCGGGCGGGGCGCGCGGGCCGTGGCGAGGAGGTGCTGCCGATCGGCGCGCGGCCGGGGATCGACGCGGCCGATGCCGCGCGATCGGTCCCGGCGTTCTCGCCGCCCGCGCGACCGGGCCGTCCCTGACAAAGCTGTCATTTGGCTGACGACGGGGTTCAGCCGACGATCAGTCGGGCGGGCGTAGAGACGAGTCAGGATGCGGGCCGGACACCCGCCTGGAGAGTCGAGGACATGACGAGGCGGATCGCGAAGACCACGGCCTTTCTGGCGGCCACCGTGCTCGCCGCTGCCGGAGCCGCGGCACAAGAGGCACCCCCGCCCCACCGACCCGCCGACCACGCGGGCCGCCCCCATGGCGGGCCCGGCGGCGCGGGCCGTCAGCCGGGCGCGCCGCCACAGGGGCAGTTCAGGGGGCCGCCCCCCGTCGACGTGCCGGCACGTCCGGCCGACCAGCAGCAGCCGGGCGTACCGCAGGGTGTCGGGGGCGGCGGCCCGGGCGGCCAGCCGGGTGGCGGGCAGCCAGGCGGTCGCCAGTTCCAGGGCGGCCGGTTTCAGGGCGGGCAGTTTCAGGGCCAGCAGTTCCAAAGCGGTCAGTCTCAGGGTGGGCGGTTCCAGGGTGGACAGCCCTACGCCGGCCAGCCGGACCGCGGCCGGAACGACGGCGGTCAGCCGCAGGGCCTCCGCCCTTTCGTGGGGCAGGGAGGCGCCGATGGCCAACGACCCGGGCTGTCGGTCGGCGGCCAGCCCTATCGTGGCGGCCAGGGCGGCGCGCCCCGGTCCGGCTACCGCCCCGATGGACGGGGTTACGGCAACCGCGGCGATGACAACCGCGGCTATCCGGGTGGCGGTTATGGCGGCGGCGGGTATGGCGCGGGGCGCGGACCCGGCCAGGGCTTCCGCAGCCCGGACCGTCGCGACTCGGTGCGCGACCTGCGTGGGTTTCAGGATCGCGCAGACTGGAACCGTGGCTGGCGACAGGACGGCCGCTACGACTGGAGCGGGTATCGGCGCCAGCATTATCGGCTCTTCTCGCTGCCGCGCTACATCGCGCCCTATGGCTGGGGCGACGGCTATCGCCCGATCGCGATCGGCGTCTCGCTGGATGCGGCCTTGTACGGGCCGAACTACTGGATCAGCGATCCGTGGGCGTACCGGCTGCCGCCCGCGGAGGATGGGCTGGAGTGGGTCCGCTACTATAACGACGCGCTGCTGATCGACGTGCAGACGGGCGAGGTCATCGATACCGTGTACGGCATCTTCTACTGACGTGATCCCGGCGGCGCGCGCGCGATGGCGCGCGTGCCCCTTGCCTTTTGCGCGCGCGGCGGCAGGACGGGACCATGGCCCTCACCCGATCCGCCGGCGCCGGCCGGCCCTCACCCACCCGCAGCACCTCTGGTTCTGCGATCGCCGCCCGGCTGGAGGCGGACCCCGCCGTCACCCCCGTCGCAGTGCCCGGCGTGCAATTCTACTATCGCGAGAACTTCCTCGACACGGACAGCTGCGCCGCGCTGGTCGCGATGATCGATGCGCGCCGGCGGCCCTCCACGCTGCTGTCGGACAAGGGCGATGCGACGTTCCGCACCAGCGAGAGCTGCGACATGGACCGCTGGTCCCCCGACGTGCAGCCGACCGACGAGGCGATCGCCGCGCTGCTGGGCGTCGCGCCCGAACATGGCGAGACGATGCAGGGCCAGCGCTATGCCCCCGGCCAGCATTTCCGCGCGCACCACGATTTCTTCCACGAGGGCGAAAGCTACTGGCCCAAGATGCAGGAGAGCGGCGGCCAGCGGACGTGGACGACGATGATCTACCTCAACGACGTCGAGGAGGGGGGCGCGACGTGGTTCCCGCAGGCGGGCATCAAGATCGCGCCGCAGCGCGGCCTGCTGCTCGCGTGGAACAACATGAAGCCCGACGGCAGCCCCAACGAGCTGACGCTGCACGAGGGCATGCCGGTGATCGAGGGCGTCAAATACATCATCACCAAGTGGTTTCGCGAAGGCAATTGGATCAACTAGGGGGGCGGACGGGCAAAGGGGGTACGGAATGATCGAGGGTCGCCTCACCGCGGCGATGCTGGCGCTCGCCGCCGCAGCGGCGCCCGTCTCGGCGGGTGCGCAGGATGCGTCGGACGCGCCGGTCGCGGATCAGCGATTCGCCATCCATGGCCAGGGAACCGTCGTCGGCCAGGCGACGCCGGCCTTCAGCGATCCATATCGCGGTCCCAACAGCCTCGCACCCAATCAGGCCAAGGAGACGGTGGACGTCACCGCCTATGTCGGTGCGTCGCCGTGGCATGGCGCGGAGCTGTGGGCGAACCCGGAGATCGACCAGGGCTTCGGCCTGTCCAACACGCTGGGCGCCGCGGGCTTCCCGAGCGCCGAGGCGTACAAGGTCGGCAAGTCGGCGCCGTACCTGCGGCTCCAGCGGCTGTTCTTCCGCCAGACGATCGATCTGGGCGGCGCGCGCGAGGGCGTCGCCGCCGCCGCGAACCAGCTCGGCGGCAGCCGGACCGCGGATCGGGTCGTGCTGACGGTCGGCAAGTTCGGCGTCGGCGACGTGTTCGACACCAACGCCTATGCGCACGACCCCCGCGCCGACTTCCTCAACTGGTCCGCGGTGGACGCGGGCTCGTTCGACTATGCCGCCGACGCCTGGGGCTACAGCTATGGTGTGGCGGCGGAATGGTATCGGGGCGCGTGGACGCTGCGGCTTGGCGCGTTCAACCTGTCGAAGGTGCCCAATGGCGAAACGCTGGAGACCGGGTTCGGCCAGTATCAGCTCGATCCGGAGGTGGAGCACCGCCATACGCTGAACGGCCGGCCGGGCGCGGTCCGCATCACTCTGTTCCGCAACTGCGGCCGGTTCAGCAGCTTCGCCGACGCGCTGACGCTCGCCGCGGCGACGGGCGATGTGCCCGACCCGTCGCTCACGCGGCGGCGGCGGACGCGGATCGGCGGGTCGGTCAACGCCGAACAAGCAGTCGGCGACATGCTCGGGCTGTTCGCGCGCGCCGGCATCGCGGACGGCAGCATCGAGCCGTACGACTTCACGGACATCGACCGCACGGCGGAGGTCGGCGGCGTGCTCGCGGGCAAGGCATGGGGCCGCGCCACCGACCGGATCGGGTTCGCCGCCATCGTCAACGGCATCTCGGCGGAGCACCGGCGCTACCTCGCCGCGGGCGGCCTGGGTGTGCTGGTGGGCGACGGACGATTGCCGCACCCGGGCGCGGAGGGCATCGGCGAAGCGTGGTACCAGGTCGCGCTGGGCACGCACGCGACGCTGACGGCGGACTATCAGCTGATTGTCGACCCCGGCTACAACCGCGACCGCGGCCCGGCGAACGTCTTCGCGCTGCGCGCTCACTACGGGATATGACGCGGGCCTGTTAACCTTTGCCCGATCGGCGCATAGCGCATCGATGCCCACAGCGTTGAACATCGAACGGTCGATCCTCGGCCAGCCCTGGCGCTGGCGGCATCTCGAGGGCGACGCGCGCGAGGGGCTGGTGCCCGACGATCTGGTGACGCAGCTGCTGCTCGCGCGCGGCGCGCCCCGCGACGCGCTGGAGGAGCATCGCAGCCCGTCGATCCGCAGCTTCATGCCCGACCCGTCAATCTTCCGCGACATGGATCGCGCCGCGGGGCGGCTGGCCGATGCGGTGCAGGCGGGAGAGCAGGTGGCGATCTTCGGCGATTACGACGTCGACGGCGCGACCTCGGCGGCGCTGCTGCTGCTGGTGCTGCGCGATCTGGGAATCGAGGCGCGGACGTATATCCCGGACCGGCTGACCGAGGGGTACGGCCCGTCCGCGCCGGCGATGGCGCGGCTGGCGGCGGAGGGCGCGTCCTTGATCGTCACCGTCGATTGCGGCGCGCAGGCGTTCGAGCCGCTCGCCCATGCCCGCGACATCGGCGTGGAGGTGATCGTGGTTGACCACCATCAGTGCGGCAGCGCCCTGCCCCACGCCCACTCGGTCGTGAACCCCAATCGGCTGGACGAGACGGATGGTGCCGCGCACGGGCACCTGGCTGCCGTGGGCATGGTGTGGCTGCTCGCCGCTGCGCTGGTCCGCACGTTGCGCGCGCGTGGGTTCTTCGCGACCCGGGCGGAGCCGCGGCTGCTCGACCGGCTCGATCTGGTGGCGCTGGGCACCGTCGCGGACGTCGCGCAGCTTCGCGGCCTCAATCGCGCGTTCGTTGCGCAGGGGCTGAAGGTGATGGGCCAGCGCCGCCACATCGGCCTCGCCGCGCTCGCCGAGGCGTCGCGGCTGACGCGCGCGCCGACCTGCACCGATCTGGGCTTCGCGCTCGGCCCGCGGATTAACGCCGGCGGGCGGGTCGGGCGCGCGGACCTGGGCGTCCGCCTGCTGACGACCACCGATCCCGCGGAGGCGCGCGCGCTGGCGGAAGAGCTAGACCGGTTGAACGAGGAACGGCGCGGCCTGGAGGCGCTGGTGCAGGACGAAGCGAACGCGCTGTCGCATGCCGGCGCGGTCGCGGTGGTCGCGGGCACCGGCTGGCACCCCGGCGTCATCGGGATCGTCGCCGGGCGACTGAAGGAGGCGCTGGGCCGCCCGGCGGTCGTGATCGCGATGGGCGAGGACGGGATCGGCAAGGGATCGGGGCGCTCCGTCACGGGCGTCGATCTCGGCAAGGCGGTGCTGGCCGCGCGCGAGCAGGGCCTGCTGGAGGCGGGCGGCGGCCATGCGATGGCGGCGGGGCTGACGATCCGTGCCGACAAGGTGGCCGCCTTCACCGCCTGGCTCGACGAGAAACTGGCGGATGCGGTGGCGCGCGCGACCGGTGCGCGCGCGCTGCTGCTCGACACGATGGTGGCACCGTCTGGAGTCAACCCGCTGCTGGTCGATGCGCTGGAGGCGGGTGGGCCCTATGGCGCGGGCTGGCCCTCCCCGCGCGTCGCCGCGGGGCCGGTGCGCGTGGTGAAGGCGGACGTCGTCGGCAACGGCCATGTGCGCGCGATCGTCGCGGGCGACGACGGGCGCAGCCTGAAGGCGATGGCCTTCCGCCACGCTGACAGCGCGCTAGGCCAGGCTCTGCTGGGCGCGAGCCACCGCCGCCTGTGGCTCGCCGGCCGTGCGAAGCTGGACGACTGGGGCAGCCGCCCCGCCGCCGAACTGCACCTGGACGATGCCGCCTGGGCAGATTAGCAGCGGTCCCCGTCGGTTGCACGCCGAGGTGGGCGCGTTGGACGCACGTACGACCGTTGAGGCGTGTCCCCGAAACTAACGTCCAGAACGTTTTGGGTTATGGACCCAACGTCCCGATGCCCACGCCACGACCGGAGTGTAGGCTCGTTCGAACTGGACTTCAATTCTCCGTCGGCTTCGCAGGATCCGCCCGCTTCTGAAGCCGCTCCGCCACCATCGCGCGCACATCCACCCGCGCTTTCAGACGCGCGGCCAACAGCGCGGTGCCGCTGATCTTGCGCTGGACGAACAACATGTCGACCGGCGGCAGGTGCCAGGTCGCGCGGTCGCTCGCCAGCGCCGTGCCCTCCTCGCGCAGCGGGCCGACGAAGCTGCGGTCGCCGAAATCGAACGGTCCCGGCCGGTTCATCTCGGCCAGCACGACGTCGATCATGCGGTCGATGCCCGCGCGGTGCCGCTCCACCACCACGGGCGCGAGCAGCCCCGCCTCGACCGCCGCCACGCGCACCGCGTCGCGGCTGCCCGACAGCGCCGCGGTCAACAGCTCGCGGTAGGCGCCCGCCGTCGTCGGGCTCACGTCCCGCGCGGCGCCGAAATCGAGCAGCACGATGCGGCCCCCCTTGCCGTCGGCGCCGGCCTGCCAGCGGTAGTTGCCGAAATTGGGGTCGGTCTGCATGACCCCGAAGGCGAACAGCTCGCGCAGGACCAGATCGATCATCGTCGCCGCCACGCGATCGCGCACGTCCTGCGCCGCATCCACCAGCGTCTCGATTCCGACGCCGGGCACGAAGTCCATCGCCAGCACCTGCGCCGTCGTGAACGCAGGCTCGAGCGCGGGGACGACGAAGCGCGGATCGCCGTCGAGCAGCGTCGCATAACGGGATAGTTGCTGCCCCTCGCGGACGTAATCCGCCTCCTCCGCCAACTGCCGCTTTGCCTCGGCGAGCAGTGGTGCGACGTCGAGCCCGGCCGGCAACAACCCCGACACGCGCAGCAGCGTCGCGACATTGTCGACGTCGGCGTCGATGCTGGCCGCGACGCCGGGATATTGCACCTTGATCGCCAGCACGCGCCCGTCGTGGGTCGTCGCGCGGTGGACCTGGCCGATCGAGGCGGCGGCGATCGGGCTGGCCTCGAATCGCGCGAACCGCGTGCGCCAGCCTGCGCCCCATTGCGCGTTCAGCACCTGCTGCAGCTGCGCGGGCGGCATCGGGCTCGCCTTGTCGCGCAGCCGCGCCATGATGTCGGCAAGCTCGGGCGGCAGCATGTCGCCCGCATCCATCGAGATCATCTGCCCGAGCTTCATCGCCGCGCCGCGCAGGTGCGCGAGCTGGTCCGCCAGCCGCCCGACGTTGCCCGGCGTCAGCAACAGGTCGCCCAGCCGCGGCCGCTGCCCACTGGCGAGGCGGCGCGTCCCCTCCGCCACCATGCCGCCCGCGAGCCTGCCGAACACGCCCAGCCGCGCCAGCCGGCCGCTCGGCACCGCGCGACCGGGCCGGTCGAAACTGTCGTCGCCCATGATGTCGGGTTCCTTTGCGTGTCCGATCGATCTGGGGGTGGCTGATCGGGGATCAACGGTGGACGCGGGCGATCTCGATCACCATCTGCGCGGAAAGGAGATCGCCATGACCCAGTATCGCAAGACCGACGAGGCACTCGCCGCGCTGAGCCCCGAGGAGTTCCACGTCACGCAGAAGAGCGGCACCGAGCGGCCAGGCACGGGCAAGCTGCTGAAGAACAAGGAGCCGGGCATCTACGTCGACATCGTCTCGGGCGAGCCGCTGTTCGCCAGCGCGGACAAGTATGAGAGCGGCTGCGGCTGGCCGAGCTTCACCAAGCCGATCGAGCCCGCCAACGTCGCGGAGATCAGCGACCGGACGCTGGGCATGACCCGCGTGGAGGTGCGGTCGAAGCATGGCGACAGCCACCTGGGCCACGTCTTTCCCGACGGCCCGCGTGATCGTGGCGGTCTGCGCTATTGCATCAACTCCGCCTCGCTCCGCTTTGTCCACCGCGGCGACATGGAGGCGCAGGGTTACGGTGCGTACGTGCCGCAGGTCGAAGAGGTCGCCTGATCGCGAGGAGGGCCGCGCCGGACGGGGCGGCCACTCCACAGTCCCGCGAGCGCGACGAATGGCGGCAGACCGACGCCGGCCCACGCCATCGCGCTGAGCCGCTCCGCCCCCGCCAGCCCCGCCGCCAGCCCGACCAGCGTGGCGATCGCGAGCAGCGCCGGGATCGCGAAGGTCGCTGCCGCCGAGCGTCGGTCGTGCAGCCTCGTCATCGAGGCGGCACCAGTTCGGCGGCGCGACGACGGGCGGGAGTTCGTCGGCGATCCACCCACAGCCGCAGGCCGCCGACCAGCACCGCGATCGTCAGGATGTCGAGCACCGCCCAGATCAGCTTCATCGGCAGACCGGCATAGTCGCCGAAATGAAGCGGCTGCGTGAGCAGCAGCGC
>JBPBQW010000136.1:0-44320 GCA_050955125.1 Janthinobacterium lividum | reverse complement strand
GGCTTGGAGGATTTGCAGAAGCCGATCTGATCGGGGACGAGGACGCGATAGCCGACGCCCACCAGCGCCCGCACTTGCGCCTCCCACGTCGCCCCGCAGAAGTTCTTGCCGTGCAGCAGCACGACGGCGCGACCGTTCGGGCGCTCGGGCTGGATGTCCATGAACGCCATCTGCGCAGGCGCGCCGATGACGTCGACCGGCATCGTCTGGACCGGCCAGGGATAGGCGAACCGCTCCAGCTGCGGCCCGAACTCGGGCGCGGGAGGCGTTTCCGCCCCTGCGATGAGCAATGCGACGACAGGCAGGACAGCGACAGTCGGAAGCCGGGTCAAAATCATTCCCCCCGAAACGGTTCTACCCTTGTAATGTCCGCCACGCTTCAGAGATACTCTCGCTTGCAGGAATGGCACGCCCGTCCTTTAGAACACGCTACGCGCGCCCTTCTGCCCGCGAGGACCTAAGAGAGACGAATGCGCTTCAGGCGGTTCGCCCCCTCGCCCAACCCGAGACCCACGACTGCGGAGCTGACGCACCAAGCGGAAACGAAAAGCAGCAACGAGGCCTCCCCATTTGACACAGGCCCTTCTGGGCTCACTTAGTTGACATCCGAAGAATCGCCGACTCGGTCAACAAGAACTCGAAGCATGCAAAACCTTTGTTACTCGTTGATTGTGGCCTATGACCGATGCAGCTATATACGGCACACGATGTGGCTGATCGACCCCGAGTTGCTTACGGATGACGAACTGCTGGCCCAGCAAACGCTGAGCCGGATACGTCGATCTCACGAACGATGGGCGAACCTGACCGTCGAGGTCAGACGTCGAAAGCTTCCAACAAACCAGACGCTCGATGCAGCCGGATTCGACCGCGACGATATCGGACATCCTGCGCTTTCGTGACGATCCGCTCTCGAATTGGAACATCCTCAATATAGCAGCAGGAAGACTCTTGCCGAAACCGTGATAGAACCACGGCGGGGGGTTTAAATATGCAAAGACTGTTGTGCCTGTTTGGTCGCCATCTTCCGTCACGTCGCAGAGCGAAGCAGACGGGTACGGGCTTCGAAAGTGTCTGCAAAGGTTGCGGATGCCGGATGTTCAGAGGCCTTGAGGGGTGGACACGCATATGACGCGCCGCTTGGCCCGGTTAACGAGAGCGGCGCCGCGATGATGCCGGTCGCGTTGGTCTTCTTCGCCGCGACGGCTCTCGCGACACTCATCGCAAATTCAAGGCGAACGCGCACTCGACGACGAGCATCGCGTGCGGCAGGCCGTCGTCAACGCGCAGCCTATGCACGATTATGGGATGCGATCTTTCGGCCGTCGAGCAAGCGCATCACCTACCAGCCGCCGTCTTCGGCCAGCCGGGTGGATTAGGCGAGCCTCACCTCACCGTGCGTGCGAGGGTCAGCTCCGCCATCACCTGGGCCATGCAACGGTAGGTGAAATCGTTGGGGTGGAAGCTGTCGCTCGCTAGGATGTCAGCGTAGCTGTACCTCCCCGAGTCGATCCAGCTTTTCATCAGCGCGTAGCGATCGAAGAATGCGACATTCTGCTGCGCGGCGACGTGGGCCATCGCGTTCTGATAAGCTACATAACTCACCGGCTCAGAAGGATAGTGTTGGCCGTCCATAAGCACCACGGACGTACTCAGCCTTAGCTGCGCAACCACGCTCGCAAGGCGTGTAGAATACTCATTCAACAAGTATCCCGTCGGGTCCGCGGTCGAGTCATTAGTCCCTGCCTGTAGGATTACAAGCTGCGGCTGCAACCCAAGCGCATCCGACTGCAAGCGGGCTTGAGTACCTGATAGCGTATCGCCACCTACCCCCTTATTATAAACAATATAAGTAGCGACATCCAAGTGGCTTTGAAGAAGGGTCTGCAAGACAGCCGGATAGGTCGCAGCCGGAGAACTTGCGAGATACCCGAGAGTACTGCTCGATCCGATCGCCACGACAACGACCGAGCCGCCCTTAGGGGTAATAGACAAACCGCCGGCATTTGTGACGTTATCGGCAGCGGTGCAAGTTAGCGTTGTCGGCGCGGGCGTGGGCGTGGGCGTGGGAGTGGGCGTGGGAGTGGGAGTGGGAGTGGGAGTGGGAGTGGGAGTAATTACAGTCAGACCTGCGGTAGCCGAGGTACCCTGGCCGTCTTCCCCGCAACCGCTAAGTCCAAGTGCAATAGCCATCCCTACGGTGCGCCGGGCCCGATGAAGGCGCCAAAACGACCTCCATCCGGCTACCGATCGTCGTCTGTTTGTTGCCATTCCACCGCTCCTGCCCTGCCTGCCTTCCCCCAATAGCACAAACTCGTGGAACGATAACGTTGGTCAACGGTGTCTCGAACAGGGAACGACTGGATCACCAGTCCAACATAGGCCAATTGTGGGCAACGACACTCATCCGTATGGAAAAGGCTACTTTTCTGGATGTGACATGCGCGAACGGATATATGGGCTAGACGTCTGGCGAGCCATACTACTGTTAGGCGGACCTATCGTTCACGCGGCGTGGGCAGCGGAGCTTATCACGAAGTACTCAGGTCGATTTGTGAGCGACCTTGTTTATGCAAGCAGCACGTTCAGAATGCAATGCTTTTTCTTGATAGCAGGCTTTCTCGCAGCGCATGGTCAAGCCAAGCAAAAGGAGTGGCTCAGTCGAAGGATCCTGCAGCTAGGCGTTCCCCTGGTCTTCATTTGGCTCGTCTTTCTCCTTCCAGTCGAGATCGTTACGAGTAGATTCCACGAGGATGGAAGCCTATTCCAAAGCTTCACTCCTTATAACTATCATGACCCTGGTCACCTTTGGTTCTTAATCACCTTGATCGCAGTATCATTATTGATGGCGTGGGTACAAATATCTGATATCGTTGATATAGATAAAATAAATCAAATAAACCCCTACAGGCTCCTCTCACTTGCTCTGATTGCCTTTGTTCTTTTGACTGCGGCATCTCTGTTTTTGTCCAGTCACATTAAACGTAATGCTGTCTTCGTATTACTCACCTTGTCGCCGACTTGTGTTGGCGCGTATATTGTAGGATTTTCAATCGAAAGGGTGCCGCGCGTTGTTGAAACAATAAAGATAACCAAAGCAGCCTATTTCGGACCTATCGCAGTTGTAATCGCAACATTAGTACACAACGGGCTATTGATATCAAATAATTTGTCGACGTTTACAACTTATTGGTGTGCTTGCTTCATCTCTGCCGTCGCAACTTCGTTCATGTGTCTTTTTGTAATGCAATCCGCCCTTAGAATAACGAAAAGGTTCCGACTTGTAGCAATTCTGAGTGACGCCTCTTATTCAATATACGTACTTCACTTTCCTATCATTATGCTGCTTGGCACATACGTTGGTTTTAGGCAGCTAACAATCGCGCCGGTTTTCATTACTTTAACGGTTCTCAGTTTAGGGTTCAGTATAGCTGCTCACCGGCTGTTAATCAGGAGGGTAGCGCTTTTTGCGTTTCTCGTTAATGGGAAATACCGGCTTGCGCCTCGGCATCGCCTCTCTTCAGCGTCGGAAAATCTTAGAACGTAACAACGTGCCGAGTTCTATCCGATTGCTGCAACCAGCGCTCAACAGGAGCGGCTGCAGTTCCCAAGCTAGCAATCGCCAAAAGCATGCCCCAGCGATTCGTCGCACGACCGGCAGAACCGTTGACATAGGTTCGGCCGCTTCTCTCTTCATCGAGCCGGAGTAGTGATACAGAACGGACCGGGAACATGGGATCCGAGTCGGCGTGCAGATTGGCGTGTTGCGGAGTTCAGCGGGGTGCGAGCAGGGGTGTGTTCCGTGCTTCATCGGCTGCGCCGTCCTTGCCCGGCTGCGCGATGCGCGTCATCGACTTCTGTTGGCGGCACGGGCGGCGCAGCGGCTCGATCCGACGCCGGCCGGGGCAGCTCGTCTGCTGCGCCTTGAAGAATACTGGGCAGCATCGTGGCGAGCTCATGAGGCAGCTCGTCCAGCGTCAGTCCCGGCGTTGCCGACAGCCACGACTGAAACGCGTTTAGGAGAGCTGCCTCTGTCGGAAGTTGGACAGCGGAATGGCGAGCCGATGTACCGGATAACGACGTCGCTACTTGTAGCAGCGCGGCTCGATCAAGCGCTTCCATAGAGGCAAACGCATCGAGAAGCTCGGCTTGTTCCCCGCCGATTGCACCCCCCGCATGCTGGCCTGTGAGAAGCCAGATTACGTCGACTCCGGCGCCCGCAAGGTGAGCGAAATAAGACGCGCTAGGCTCCGTAGCGCCAGCCTCATAACGATTTTGCGCACCTGTCCCGACGCCGGCCACCTGAGCAAATTGCGCCTGTGTCAGACCCATTTGCCCCCGACAGGATCGAAGCCTCGGTACGAAATCCGTCAAAATAGAAGATTCGTCTTGCGCCATATTCCAATCTGATGCACGTTACGGCCAGTTGCTACAAAATGGCACATTACACATGCCTACCGGAGTCGCCACTGCCGATGAAACGCTACGCCTCCGCGCGCTGGCAGTGCGTGACCAGTTCGTCGCGTCAGGCACGAACGTTTCCGAATGGGCGCGCGAGCGCCACCTGTCGCTGAAGCTGGTTCACCAGATCCTGCGCGGCGAGCGCAGCTGCCGTCGCGGTGAATCGCATCGCATTGCCGTCGCCCTTGGGATCAAGGTCAGCGCCCCCACCCCCGGCCGCGCCCTCGCTCACGACGCCAACCGCATGGAGCCGGCCCGATGAGCGGGCGTCTCGATGCTAGCGAGCGTCAGCACGTCCGCGACCGGGTCATAGATCCGGCGGAACGTCAGGTCCGTCGATTGGACCTTCTTGGTCGGGCGTTTCCTGGCGTGTTCCTGGACGAGGCGGAAGCACGAGATCGATTGGTTCTTCGAGGCTGGCAAGGGTGCGGCGTACACCTCTCCAGAAGCCGTCCATGAGGTCGATCGCGACATCGTGGGCAATGTCCGTCCCCACCAACCGGGCTTGCGTGAGGAGATCGTCCATCTCGCCGAGCATCGCGTTCCCGACGTCTCTCGCGTCTTCGATCGGCATTTCTGAGCTATCGAACTCCTCCACCCAGAGGCGTTCGAGCAGCTGGCCAAATACGAATAGTTGCGCACGTACCCGCGCCTCAAAAGGCACATCCATCGTCTTCGTCCTTCGTGGTGTCTTCGCATCCACCACGATAGCCGGAAGGGGTCGGGCGTCCAGCCCGGCCCCGGAAGGCTGCTCCGCCCCGCCGGTGATCGCCGCATCCCTTTCCCCTCTCGGCCGCTCGCAGACCGGCCGGGCCTCGCTGCCCCTGTTTCCACGGCGAGGACGTAGTCTGCGGAGCAGTGCTGGACGGGTCGGCGCCGATTGTCCCCTTCAATCGGCGCCGGCTTTTCAGGGGCGCGGGGCATGACGAAGGTCCGCCCGGCGCTCAGCACCGAGGAGGCGCTCGACCTGGTCGTCGCCACCCTGCGGATCGAGCATGCCGCCGCCGCGATCGCGCGGCAGCCGCACTATATCCGCGCCCTCTCCGACCCTGCCAAGCCCGAGCGGCTGTCGATCGACGACGCGATCACGCTCGACCTCGCCTATGTCGCCGCCGGTCATCAGGGCATGCCGATCTACGACAGCATCGGCCTGCGCCTGCGCACCGCGTGCGCGATCGATCTCCACAATGCGGCGGTGCTGAACGGCCACGCGGTCGACGTCACGCGCGAGGGGGCGGAAGCCGTGATCGCGCTGCTCGGCGCCTCGACGTCGGTGCTCGACAAGCCCGCGCTCGAGAAGGCGCTGAAGGAGCTGGTCGACAGCCACCGCGCCGTCGAGGCCGCGATCCGCACCGTCCGCTGCATGATCGCGCACGGTGCGCCGTGCGGCGAGGATCCCGCCCCTCCCTGACCCGCGCGGCCGATCGCCGCTTCCCCCGCCACCACCCTGCCCGCCGCCCGGCCTGCTGATCGCTCGATCCGCGGGCGGGAAGCTGGTGCCCGGAGCCTGCCGTGTCCGATCCCATCACTGCCCTGTGCGACCTGCAGGCGATCGCCGCGTCGATCGACCCGATCCTCGCCGATGTCGACGCCGCGCTCGCCAGCCCCGTCGCGCAGCAGCGCGTCGGCCGCGCTCGGTCGCTGCTCGCCGGCCTGGTGCTCGAACTGGGCGGCGCAGCGGCGACGGAGCTGCTGCACGGCGTTTCGGTGGCGCGCGCGGAGCAGCCGCTGACGGTCGAGGTCATCAGCCCCGGCGCCGACCGCGCGGACGAGCTGGTGCGGACGATCCCGGCCGACGTCATCGGCATGACCGACCGCACCGTCGCCTTGCGCCTCGGCATACGTGGCGACGCTGATGGTACGCGGCTGATTGGCGAACTCATGTCTCGCAACGGCTGGCGTCGACAGGGGAACGACTGGGCCCGCCCGGCACGGTGTTTCGACGACTTTTCTGCCGAGCAACCGCGGTGATCCGCGCGCTCTTCACTCCCGGCCGCTACCTCGAGGCGCGCCGCTGCGCCGCCGGCGCGTCGATCGAAGACGTCGCCGCGACCATCTTCACCGATCCCGCGACGCCCGAGCGCGATCGCAAGCTGCAGCTGGAGCTGATCGAGGCGGACGCGCAGCCGATGGCGCTGGAGACCATCGCGGCGCTCCGCGGGGCATTCCCGTTCGACGTCGACGTGCTGGTCCGCCTCGCGCAGATCGCCCAGGGTCAGGACGTCGTCGAGCCGATGCTCTGCCACATCTGCGGCTGGGGCACGGTGTACGACCAGCTCTTCTGGCCGATCCAGCGGCTCTGCCGCACCTGCCACGACGCAACACTGCCCGAGGATCGGGCGGCGTGGGTCGCCCGGTATCAGGCCCAGTACACGGCCGCGGCGCGCACCGACGCGAGCGCCGCCTGATGCGCCGCGATCGTTCCCGGCAGCGCTGTCTGAACGCCCTGCTCTTCGCCGCGGGCGCCGCGCTCGCCCTCGCGATCACGCACCACCCGCGCCTGTCCGCGGCCGCGTCGCTGATCGCGCTCGCCACCTTCTTCGCCCTCTCTGTCCGGAGTGACCGCCGATGACCCAGCACCTTCGTCATACCGCGCCGGTGTTCCACCTCGAGCACTGCGACTGCCCGGTCTGCGCGCCGCCCGTGCCCGGCGATCGGCGGCTGTCGTCGACGACCGAGGGCGCGCTGTGGGGTCTTGCCGGCATCGTGACCGGCAATGTGATCGCCTTCGCGATCGACCCGCACGGCGCCTGGGCGGCGCTGGCCGGCGCGGCCGCGCAGCTGGTGGGGCGCTGACTGTGGGCGCGACCGTCCACGACCAGCTTGTCGACATCGTCACCGACGCGCTCGGCTGCGAGGCCGCCGCCGTCACCGACCACGCCACCGCGTCCGACCTCGGCGCCGACAGCCTCGACATGATCGAGATCGTCATGCGCGCCGAGGACGAGTGCGCCGTGACGATCGCCGACGATGAGCTCGTGCCGTTCGGCGACACGCTCAACTCTCCCGCCACCTTCGGCGAGCTGGTTGCGCTCGTCGAGCGCAAGCGGGTGCCGGCGTGAGCGCGTTTGAGAACCCGCTCGCGTTTCCCGGTCCGGGCGCTCGCATCGGCACGGACGCGGATCATGGTTTCCCCATCTTCGGCGACGCGACCCAGGGCATGACCCTTCGTGACTGGTTCGCCGGTCGGGCGATGCACGGCATCGTCGGCAGCATCGGGTCCGATGAAGGCTATCTGCGGCTCGACTACCATGCGCGGGCTGACAACCTGACGGTCAGCCAATGGATCGCGCGCGACGCCTACAAGCAGGCGGATGCCATGCTCGCCGAGCGCGGCAAGGCGGGTGCGGCATGACCGACAACGTCAGCGCCGAGCAGCTGCGCCAGTTCATCGAGCGGATCGAGCGGCTCGAGGAAGAGAAGCGCGGCCTGCAGGACGACATCAAGGACACCTACGGCGAGGCGAAGTCGACCGGCTTCGACGCGAAGACGATGCGCACGATCGTTCGCCTGCGCCGCATGGAGAAGCACCACCGCGACGAGGCGGACGCGCTGCTCGAGACGTACCGCACAGCGCTGGGGCTGCAGTAATGCCCTGCGCGACCGCAAACACAGACCGCCGCATTTCCTCGATGCGGCCGCGGGTCGTTGAGCTATTTCGTTCGGACAAGCCCCGGCACGGTCGCGTCGCAGACATTCTGTTGGATAGGTGGTTCAACCGTGCCGCTTGCAACGAGAGGCGGCGCCCGTTTTGGCAACGGCGGCGTAAACACGGCGCTACCACCGCGTGCCGTCCCCGTAATCCCGAACCGAGGATTGCACGTCTGCGTCCATGTGCGGCCGTCGCTATCGGAGCCGTTCAGCTGCCAGCCGTCGAAAGCGCGCGTGACGTATTCGGTGAAGTCCCCGTCGATAGGCGATCGTCCGCTACGGACAATCTGGTCACCCTGTCGTCGCTCGACGTAGGTCGTTCCGTCTGGATTTGTGCAGGTCAGGTTATCTTGGTCTCCGACGCAGCTTCGCGTCTGATCTTGCTGGGGCGCGGCGGCGGTCAAGAGAGCGATCAAGATCAGCATCGAGCGGTTCTGACCCCGATAGTTAGCGCTGACAAGAGAAGCCGCGTCCCGCACGATAACGCCGCGGTGCTGCGCGACTTGGGCGGGGTAGGTCCGCGATGACCCACCGCCGCATCCTTCAGCGCCACACCCATTTCGGTCCGCGCCCGGCGACCTGGTGGGAGCGGCTGATTCACCGTGTCCGCAAGGCGATCGGTGCGCACCGATGATCTGCAGCGCCGTGACCTTGCCGGACGGACAGCGCGCGATCGTTTGCGGATCGGGCCGCCGCCAGCGCTGCGCGTGCGGCAATCCCGCGACGCTGCTCTGCGACTGGAAGACACCCGACAAGGGCGGCACCTGCGACGCCCCGATCTGCACGCGCTGCGCGCTGTCGCCCGCGGTGGGAAAGGACCTGTGCCGGCCGCACAGCAAGGCGTTCGCCGAGTGGCAGGCTCGGCGCGTATGACCCGCGACACCCGCACCGGCCGCACCGTCATGGCGGGCTGCTTCGTCTGCGGCGGCAGCGACGCGATGTGGACGAGCCCAAACGCGCAGGGCGTCGCCGCGCGCCACCACGACGCGACCCGTCATCCGACCTGGTGCGATGTCGCCATGACGATCCGGTACGGCCGCGACTCTGCTGACGATCGCCAGATCGACATCGAGACGGCGATCGCCGCCGCCAGTTCGGGAGAGCGGCCGGTGTCGCTCCCCCTCCCCGATCCCGACGCGTCGACTGTGTCCGCCGCCGACGTGAGCGCACCCAAGGCCGCCCAGTCGAGACGCATGCGCTCGCGGCCGAAGCCGGAGGCAACCCATGCTTAGCACGACCCTGTGCATCGACCAGCTACGCCTGTCCGATCTGAACGTCCGGACGAATCAGATCGACGCGACCGAGACCGCGGCGCTCGAGGCGTCGATCCTGGCCGAGGGCCTGATCCACGCGCTCGCCGTCCATTCGCTCGAAGACGGGCTCTTCGGAGTTTTCGCCGGCGGCCGGCGCTATCGGAGCATCCGCAATCTGGTCGACCGCGGCGATCTCCCCGCCGACTGGTCGATCGCCGTCACCGTGCATACCGCGGCGCCGGTCGAGATCGTCGCCCGGTCGCTCGACGAAAACATGCTGCGCCGCCAGCTGCAGCCGTACGAGGAATATGCAGCGCTGGCGCTGGAAGCCCAGCTCGGCCGCACGCCCGAGCAGCTGGCCGAGCGGCATGGTCAGCGCCTCTTGTGGATCCATCAGGCGCTACGCCTCGGCCAGCTCGCGCCCGAGGTCTTCGAGGCGCTCGAGCGCGGCGAGTTGTCGGTCGACCAAGCAAAAGCGATCGGCGCGACCGCCGACCAGGACCTGCAGCGCGAGGCATGGCGGCGGTTCTCGCAAATGCCGGCCGCGGCGCGCACGCCGGCGACGATTCGCGCCTGGCTGTGCGTCGGCGATCAGGACGCTGGCCGGCTGCTGCGGTTCGTGGGCGAGGAGGCCTACCGGAGCGCCGGCGGCGGCTGGGAGGCGGACCTGTTCTCCGACGGCACGGACGAGGTAGGCCGCGTCACCGACGACGCTCTGCTCCGCCGCCTTGCCGACGCGAAGGTTGAGACGATCAGGGCCGCGACCCGTACCGCCACCGCGCGTCCGGACCTCCGGTTCCTCACCCAGGCACCCCGAAGCGGTTACGGCGGGCCGGACTATACCTTGGCGATCACGCCAGAAGAGCGGGACGGCCATCTGCCGCTGCCTGACGGCGACGTCGCCGCCGTGGTCGAGATCGCGCTCAGCGGCGGGGTGACCGTCACATACTGGTGGGCCGATCGGAAGGCGTACAACGCCGCCACGCGCGCGACCGCCAAGCCCGAGACGAAGCTCGCGCGGGCCGCGCCGCACCGCACCGCCGGCGCCGTCGCGCCGGGAGCGGCGATCGGCCAGCAGTACGACGACAGCCGCCAAAAGGCCGACGCGGCGATCAAGGAGGAGACCGGCCTCACCAAGGAGGGCATCGACGCGCTCCGCTCGATTCGCCGCGCGATCCTGCGCACGGCGCTCGTGCGGGACGCTCGGGAAGGCCGCACGCTCGCCCGCGATTACTTGATCTGGGCCCAGCTGCGGATGCTGGTGTCTCCCACCGGCGATGATTTCGGGACGGCGACCGAGCGCCAGACGGGCATCCGCCGCCTCGCCGCCGGCGGGCTGGAGACGGACGGCGACGTCGCGCGCGGGATCATCGGTGCGAGCGAAGCTGGCAAGGAATGGGGCAAGGCGGTTGCCTCGCTGCAGCAGCGCAGCTTCTGCCGCGACAAGGATCTCGGCGGCGCGTTCCTCGACTTCCTCGCCGCGGACGAGGCCACGCGCGCGCTGGCGGCGGCGATCGTCGCCGGCCTGGCGCTGGAGCGCAGCCTCGACGCGTTCGGCTACGACATCGCCGTCCACGACGTTCTGGCGGTTCGGGCGCGGCTATCACACCCCGCGAACATCCGGCGCTGGTGGACGCCGACGGCCGCCTTCCTGCGCCTGATCCCGCGCGCCGAGCAGCTCGCGATCGCCGAGCCGCTGATGGAGCGCGCCGTCTTCGGGACGTGGCAGCGGCTGCGCATCGACGAGCTGCTGCCGCTCGTTCTGAAACTGGTCACCGGCAAGGCGACCAACGTGCGCAAATCGATGGCCACCGCCGCGGCCGACTGGGTCCACCCGCTCCTGGCCTTCCGGGTCGACGCCGGCCGCGCCGCCCCCGCGCAGGAGGAAGCGGCATGAGCCAAGGCGAGATCGAACGGGATCTGTCCCGCAATCTGCAGGAGCAGGTCGGGGCCGTGATCGAGCGCCACATCAAGGTCGCGCAAGTCGTGCTCGGTCCCGCCGAGCTGGGCCTCATGCTCATCCAAGTGGCGGTCTCCGTCACGCTCACCGCCGCCGCGACCACGGCTGCCTCCTGTGACGAGAGCAAGCTCGGGGACGTGTTCGACATGGCGATCGCGAGCATTAACGCGCTCGCGGCCGGCGATCGCGATCGGTCGCTGAGCAAGATCCGCACCCGCCTCGCGGCCGAGGCTTCGTGATGCCGATCAGCCGCGAGAACCGTGCGCGCTACCCCCGCGACTGGCCGGCGATCAGCCTGAGCATCCGGAAGGATCGCGCTGGCGATCGATGCGAGTGCTGCGGCGAGTGCGGCTGCGATCACGCTGGCCGCTGTCCCGAGCGGAACGGTCGCCACCATAGCGTCACCGGATCCGTGGTGGTGCTGACGGTCGCGCACCTAAACCACCAGCCGGAGGATAGCCGCGGGGAGAACCTGCGCGCCATGTGCCAGCTCTGGCACCTTGCGCACGACAGGCCGGAGCACGTCCGCAACGCCCGTCGGACCTTCTCGCGCCGCCGGATCGAGGCGCTCCACAATCACGAGCTGTTCCAGGAGGAGCGTCATGGCTGACGACATGGGCGTGACGGGCAACGCCATCCTGCTGCTCGGCTACGTCGGCGCCGGCATCATCTGGCCGCCAAGCGGCGACGCACCGACGTATGAGCTGGACGAGGTCGACTCCGCCGCAGGGACGCAAGTCGTCCGGCATATCCGCACCGGCAACACCTACCGGATCTCGATCGTGCAGCTGGACGGGGTCGAGTGATGGCGCAGTTCGCCGCCTCGACCAGCGTCACCAGCAACGCGTCGCGCGTGAAGCCATAATGGCCAGTACCGCCGCGGCTGCGAAGAAGCTCGGCCGGCCGACCGGCGCGGGGCGCTTCCTCCGCATCGATGACGTGATCGCGTCGACCGGCCTGAGTCGGCCGACGATCTACCGGCTCATCCGTGGCGCGAAGTTCCCAGATCGCGTGGCGCTGACAACGCGCTGTGTCGGCTGGTGGGAGGCCGACGTCGAGTCATGGCTTCGAGACCGTCGCACGCCCTGCTGACCCAATCTGACGGGGCACGGTTGGGGGCACAGAAGAGCCACCCAGTCCAGAAAAGAACATGAAAAGCCGGGGAAACCATAGTGATGCGTGAAGTCCGTTTGATAGTCACTCCCTCCGCCGCGCAGACGCTGCTCGATCGCCTTGCCCCTGCGTCGCAGGAGCGGCTCCGGCCCCCCTGCCCCGTCGCGGGATGGCGGACGGGGCGACGGTCGGATGCGCAGGGCACGAAGCGAACCGATGCTCCTGCCGGTCCGCGACGTTGTCGATCCGCTGGATTCTGGCCTATCGTACCATGGTGACAAGCACCGTCCTTCCGATCCGCGTCGTGGCCTTCTATCGCTTCACGCCGTTCGCCAATCCCGAGGCCGTTCGCGGCCCGCTTGCCTCTGCCTGCCGTTCCGGCGGCGTGCGTGGCACCGTGCTGCTGGCGCACGAAGGCATCAACGGCACGGTTGCCGGGACCGACGACGCGATCGACCGGGTCCTCGCGCATGTGCGTGCGCTGCCGGGGTGCGGGGCGCTGGACGTCCGGGAGAGCCGCGCCGAAACGATGCCGTTCCACCGCATGAAGGTGCGCGTCAAGCGGGAGATCGTCACCATGGGTCAGCCGGGCATCGATCCGGTCGCCGATACCGGGCGCCATGTCGCGCCGGAGGAATGGAACGCCCTGATCGACCGGAGCGACACGATCCTGATCGACACGCGCAACGAGTATGAAGTGGCGATCGGCAGCTTCGATGGCGCCATCGACCCCGGAACCCGCAGTTTCCGCGACTTTCCGGCCTGGTTCCTGGCGCGGAAGGACGATCTACTCGCCGCCGGTCGGCAACCGCGCATCGCGATGTTCTGCACCGGCGGTATCCGCTGCGAGAAAGCCACCGCCTTCGTCAGGTCGCAGGGACTGGCCGACGTCTATCACCTGAAGGGCGGCATACTCGCCTATCTCGACACGGTCCCGGCCGAGCAGAGCCGCTGGCAGGGCGAGTGTTTCGTCTTCGATCAACGCGTGGCGGTCGGGCAAGCCCTCGCACCCGGCAGTCACGCCATCTGCCATGCCTGTCGGATGCCGGTCGGCGTGGATGAGCGCGCGTCACCGCTCTACCATGACGGGGTCAGCTGTCCGGCCTGTCACGCGTCGCGTACCGAAGAGCAAAGGACGGGCTACGCCGAGCGGCATCGTCAGACCCGGCTGGCCGAGGCTCGCGGGATGGTGCATGTGGGCGCTGCACCTCCGGCGGACAGCCACTCTCATCCCGACATGGTCGACGGTATACTGGCGGACGCGCTCGGGCGCGCCGAGGCGCCAGGCCCAAGCGAGGCGGTCGGCGACGATGCACGGGGACACGGATGACGACGGCGAGCTCATGCGCGCCCGTCGACAGGCGCGGCACCACACGATCCCAGGTCGCAGGCGCGGATCGTTGAGCTGCTCACCTGTTGCGGCGTCGCCGACGCCCGGGCGACGAGATGCTGCCCGGCACGGCAAGTCCAGCGCGATCGCCTTCGAGCGAACCATGGCAGCGACCGGCGACGACCGGCCTCTTTCTTTGGGCCACGCGGAGTTTGGCTGACAGAGGTTCGGGAGCGACTTTCGACCCGACTCGTTCAGCAGCATCCAGATGAAAGTTGATCGTGCCCCATTACCTCGTCGCCCAAAGCGAATTGCCCGAAGAACGTGACGCGCGTCGTCGTCGGGCGGGGAAGAGCGCCGGGGAGACATATGCTGCCACGCTGGCTCAGATGCAGCCCGACGTGTCGGTCTCGATCGTGTCGCCGGCCGATGACGATGCCGAACCCATGTCTGCGAAGCAGCTCGCAGCATTCGACGGCGTCTTCCTCACCGGCTCGCCCATGCACGTGTATGACGACGATCCGGCGGTCGAGCGGCAACTCGCGTTCATGCGGACGGTGTTCGCCGCCGGCGTGCCGTCATTCGGCTCGTGCGCCGGGCTTCAGGTTGCCGTCGCCGCCGCCGGGGGCCGGGTGCGCAAGATGCCGCAGCGGATGGAGGCCGGCATCGCCCGCCGGATTAGCGCGACCGACGAGGGACGACACCATCCTTTGCTTCACGGCAGGCCGCCGAGCTGGGACGCGCCCGCGATCCATGGCGACGAGGTCGACGAACTGCCCCCCGGCGCCACGCTCCTCGCCAGCAACGGCGTAACCAGAGTGCAGGCCGCCGAGATCCGGTTCGATCGCGGTGTCTTCTGGGGCGTGCAATATCATCCCGAACTCGCGCTCCGGGAAGTGGCGATCGCATTGGCCGCGCAGGCCGCGGATCTCGTCGACGCGGGACTTGCCCGGTCGGAGGACGAAGTGCGGGCGCGCGCGGCGGAAGTGGACGCGTTGCACGACGATCCCGACAGTCGGGCGTTGCGGTGGCGTCTCGGCGTCGATGGCGAGTTCGCCGAGGAACGGCTCCGTCGGCGCGAACTCGCCAATTTCCTACGATGTCTTCCCGACCTGCGGTCCCGATCGGGAGCGGCCTGATATCGCAGGCTCGCATTCGAGGGACAGGCTCCTGTCGGACAGCATCTGCGCCGGCGTGTCGCCCGAGCCGGGCGCCTCGGATGCAGAACCCCGGTGTCTTCGATCAGATGCACGGACGCGTCCGCAGCCTCTGCTACCGGACGGCAACCGCGTTGTGATCCGGACCGTTTCGACTATGGTCGCTCGACCCTGAGCCGGTGCTGTCGTGACGCGCTGGCGAGGCCGACCGAACAAGGATTGCCGTTGCTGATCTTCACCGCGGTCACGCTGTTGGCCATCTCTCCGCCTCCGGTGCTCGCCATTGCGCCCGCGGATCAGCCTGTCGATCAGGCAACGGTAACGGCACCGCCCCCGCAAGACGCGCCGAGTCGGGCCGAGGCGCCGCGCGATGCCGCCGCCCATCCTTCGCCGGGCGACCAGGAGGCGCCCGGTCGCGTGAGGGAAGACGTCCTCGTCACCGCGCGCCGGAATGGGGGAGATCCGCTCCACGGCGTCAACGTCAAAGCCTTCGACGCGACCGAAGCGGTCGATCGGGCGGTCGTCGGACCAGTGTCGATGGCGTACAAGCACACGATCCCGAGACCCGTGCGCAGTGGCATCCACAATTTCCTGTACAACTTGCGCGAGCCGCTCGTCTTCGTGAACTTCGTCCTTCAGCTGAAACCGGGCAAGGCAGCCGAGACGGTAGGACGATTTGCCGTCAACTCGACCGTCGGGATCGCCGGTGTCGTGGACGTCGCCCGAGGACGACCGTTTCATCTGCCACGGCGCGCGAACGGATTTGCGGACACGTTGGGGTTCTATGGTGTGAAGAACGGGCCCTTCCTGTTCCTGCCGATCACCGGGCCGACCACGGTGCGCGACCTGATCGGCGGGACCCTGGATCGTCTCCTCCTGCCGCTGGCCGTCGGCAAGCCTTTCACGAGCACCGCCTTCACGGTCCCTGTCGGCGCCGTGGGTGTGCTCGATCATCGCGCCGACTTCGACCCGACCATCCGCAAGCTGCATGACGGCGTGGCGGACCCATACGCATCCACTCGCACCTTCTACCTCGCCCGCCGACAGGCCGAAATCGACCACCTGCATGGGCGGGGCGACGGCTCGTCGAGCCCGATGGGAGAGGCTCCCGTCGACGCCGTCGATCCGATCCCTTTGCCAGATACTTCCGGTCGAACGCCGGCCAAGGCAAACGCGAAGGTCGCGCGCTGACAATGCACGCACGACGATCCTAATATTCGATCAGCTCGACGTCCGGCAGTGGGGTAAGTAGGGTCGGTGCCAACCCGAGGCGCCACGAAACCCGCCGTGCATTCCCGAACGGTCGAACCTCATGGCTGCAAACGAGGCTAAGAAGCAGCGGAACGTCGTGCGCACCCGTCGGGCGTCATGTTCGACCAATTCATTGCCGTAGGATCAAACCCGACGCGATCGCTCCCATCAGCGCGACAGCAGCGTCTCCAGCAAGGCCGGATCGATCGGGGCGTGGAATTGGCACCCCGCGGTGAAATCGTCCGCCCACATCACATCGGCCGCGATCTGGCCCACCTCGGGCAACGTCAGCCAGATCGTGCTGCCCTTCTTGAGCGCCGAATAGGTTTGCAGCCGGGCGCCGTGGATCGAGACGTCGACCACCTTGCACAGCGCACGGCCCATGCCGCCCAGTCCAAGCCGTGCGTCGAGCGACACCGGCGCGCGTGGGCTCCGGCGACGTCCGTTCGACTGGGCAGGCTCGAACTCAGCGGCAAACATGGCGATCGCTCCCATAGGAACGTTGGCCTACGATCGGATGATGAACGGGAAGTAAACCATCCGATCGGCTTCTCAACGCTTGAGCGTGAGACCGCCGAAACGCTTGTTGAACCGGGCAACCTGGCCGCCGGCGTCCAACAGCCGCGAATTGCCGCCCGTCCAGGCGGGATGCGCCAGCGGATCGATGTCGAGCTGCATCGTGTCGCCTTCCTTGCCCCAGGTCGAGCGCGTCTCGAACACGGTGCCGTCGGTCATCTGCACCTTGATGGTGTGATAATCGGGATGCAGGTCTTTCTTCACGTCCGGGCTCCTGGCGATGGCTGGTTTCCGACCAGCCGAGGCAAGGCGCGCCCCTACACGCTACGCCCTGACGAGACAAGCATCGGAGGCGCGGAGCCTGGCCTCAACGATGCCCGGACGTGATCCGCTCGATCTCGCGTGACACCATTCCCTCGACCAGGTTCGGCAGATTGGCATCGAGCCACTCGCGCAACATCGGACGCAACAGTTCGCGAACCAGGCCCTCCAGCGTTCCGTCGGCCCCCGGCTCCGGTTTCACGAGCAGTCTCGACAACTGATCCAACGCCCCTCGGGCCGCCTCGGCGGTGCCGGAGGAGACGATGGTGGCGTCGGCCGTTTCCGCCGCGGGCACGGTCGGCTCGTGCGCGCGCAGCGCCTGCGGTCGCGGCCGCTCGCGGACCGGCTCGGGCTCAGGTGGCTGTGCGTCGACGATGGGCTCCGCGGCAGGCTCGGCGTTGCGAACCGGCTCGGGGCTGCGAGCACGGTCAGGACGGATGGCATCGGCCGGACGATCCTGGGGGATCGGATCGCTGAGCTCGAGGACCTCCTCGTCCGCCGCGACGGGCGGCGCCGCGCGTCCTGCGCGCCGGCCACGACCCGGAGTCGCCTCGCCCTCTTCGGCGATGATGCGTTTGATCGACGAGAGGATCTCCTCCATCGACGGCTCGCTGCTCAGATCCCCCATCATTCCCCCAAGATGCCCTGGCCGGGCTCGAACGACACGCCAAAGCTGGTTAACGGCTCGGCGCGTGCTCACCTGTCGTCAGATGCGGGTTCGTGTCAACGGGCGTGTCGAGCGACGGATCGAGCGGTTTGCTGAGGTTCGCGTTCTGCGCGGGGGTCTTGACGGTCGTGGTGCCCTTCGCGCCCACACCGACGTCGTCGCCGACGCCGAACACCCGGTGCCGAACGCTCGCATAATGCACGACGGGATCGTATAGCGGTCCGCCGTCTAGACCGAGCTGGTCCGCCTGGGCCTGACCCATCGCGGCCAGCAGCGCGAAGCCCGCGACATAGGCGTCACGTTGTGCCGTGACGAGCGTGACCTGGCTGTTGAGCAATTCCTGTTCCGCGTTGAGGATGTCGAGGATCGTACGGCTACCGACGCTGTTCTCGGCGCGCACACCCTCGAGCGACAGCCGGTTGGCGCTTGCCGCCTCCTGCGAGGACTGAATTACCTGTTCCGACGATCGCCAGACCGCATAGGCGGCCCGCGTCGTGGCGACCACGCTGCGTTCCGCATCGGTCGCCTGCTCGATCGCGGCGCTGCGCTGGGCCTGTGCGCGGCGGATCGCGGCGGAAACCGCGCCGCCCGAGAAGATCGGCAGGTTGATCGTGGCGCCGACCGTGGCCGACAAGGAATCCTGCCCCACAGGCACGCCGGTTCCGGCGCCGAGCGAGCCGAGATAATTGTAATAGTTACCGCCCAGTACCGCGTTGACCTGCGGCGCGCGCCGCGCGCGCGCGGCGGCGACGTCGTATCCCGAAGCCTCCCGCTGCTTCTGGTAGGCCAGCAGCGTCGGATTGTCCCGCAGGGCGATCTCGACCGCAGCGTCCGGCGACGCGGGTAGATGCGGCAGCACAGGGGGCGGCTCGAGAAGGCCGGGCGCCGTGCCGACGACGCGGATGTAATCCTCGCGGCTGGAGATCAGGTTCGCCTGCGCCGATTGCAGCTGCGCCCGGGCAAGGCTCAACCGCGCCTCCGACTGGGCGACGTCCGTACGCGTCAGGTCGCCTACCTGGAACCGGTCGCGCGTCGCCTGGAGGTTGACGTCGAGGACGTGGACGTTCTGCTGGTTCAGTCCGACGATCGCCTCGTCGCGGATCGCATTCATATAGACCGTCACGACGGCGGTGAAGAGCGTCGTCTCCGTACCGCGCAGTCCGATCTGTCCTGCTTCCACACGCGTTTGCGCAGCCCGGACGGTGCTGCGGACCAGGCCTCCGGTATAGACCGGCACCGTGACGGTTGCCTGACCGGTCGCCTGTTGCGTCGGCGACGCCAGCGTATTGCTGCTGCCGAACGGGTTGTTGACGTATCCGCCGTTGACGCCGACCGACGGCAGGCCTGCCGCGCGGGCGATCGGCACCTCCTCGTCGGTCGCCCGCTGGGACGCCTGCGCCGCCGTCAGCGTCGGGCTGGTCCGATACGCGCTCGACAGCGCCTGGCGCAGCGTGTCTGCGGCGGCAGGTGGCGCGGCGATCCACGCGCCGGCCAGCAGCGACGCCAACACCTTGTTGCCGCGGCGCATCGGATCAGAAGGTGAAGGCGCGGGGCCGGGCGAAGCCCGGCAGCAAGACGCAATCCGCATCCGCGAACGCGGTCAGGCCGAACCCATGCTCGCTGCGCTGCCCGGCGGCGAGCCGGGTCACGCCATGTTCCAGCAACCCGGTCACGATCCGGCCGCCGATGCCGAGCTGATCGAGGAGTATCGTAGAAGGCTCCTCGACCGCCCCGTCGATCACGACCACATTGTAAGGGGCGCCATCGGACGAGCCCTGCTCCAACGGACCCTCGACGATCCGGACCGACGGCGTTCCCGATAGCTTAGTCCGCGCCTCCGCGACCAGCGACGCGTCCACCTCGACGGCCACGACCTCCCGCACCATCAGCGCCAGCACGGCCGCCGCATATCCGGTCGCCGCGCCGATCAGCAGGACCCTATCGGTTGCCCGCAAATATGCCTGGGTAAGGAGGCGCCCTGTCGCCATCGGCGTGTTGAGGAACCGCCCTCGTCCCAGCGGGATCGCCGTATCGCGATAGGACAGGTCGCGGACCTGCTCCGGCACGAATGTCTCCCGCGCGACGGTCGCCATCGCTGTCACCAGCCGGTGATCGTCGACCGCACTCGTGCGCAGCTGACTGGTCACCATGGCCTGCCGCATGGCCTCGAATCGCGCCGGCGTACCGGCGCCCATCCCGTTGATCGCTGCGTCCATGAGAACCTCGTCGCACAACTGTCTTACCGAAGCAACACACTTCTGCATTCAGGTTTATAGCTCAGCGACGATCATGCAAGTCGTCCACAGCCGGAAGATCCATGGTCAAAGGCCCAGTCGTTCTAGAACGCTCCGGCCGCGTGCATCGCGATGGCCATCCCGCTCCACAGCAGCCCGCCGACGAACAGCGAGAACACCATGCCGCCTGCAGGCGTCAGCAGCTTGGGCAACGTCGAATCCGAGTGGTCGTCTCTCGTCATGTTCAGGCCTCTCCTGCGGTGCTCGTTGGCACCTTTGCTCCTGAGTAGAAGCTGTCATCAAAACGCAACACGCGCCAGACGGTTCTGCACCGTCGACGAATCTTTTTGACGTCGCCCGCGAACCCGACGTGGTTGACCATTCCGGCGAAACCGATCATCAGCCGTCGCTCCGGCCCGATGGCGGAGTGGTTACGCAGAGGACTGCAAATCCTTGCACGCCGGTTCGATTCCGGCTCGGGCCTCCACCTTCCCATTTTCAGCGAGCGCCCTTGCGGATCACGATCTTCGGGCTGACGATCAGCTCTTCGTGGGGGAACGGCCACGCCACCTTGTGGCGCGGCCTCATCCGCGCCCTCGCCGCGCAGGGCCATGCAGTGACCTTCGTCGAGCGCGACGTCCCCTGGTATGCCGACCATCGCGATGCGGCGGCCCTGCCCTATTGCGAGCTCTTCCTGTATCGGGAGTGGGCCGACGTGTCGGCGGATCGCTGTCGGCTGCTCGACGTGGATGTCGTGATCGTCACGTCATACTGCCCCGACGCGGTCGCGGCGACACGGCTGGCCCAGGCGGACAGTCGCGCGGTCCGGGTGTTCTATGACCTCGACACGCCGGTCACGCTGGCACGGCTCGCAGCGGGCGAGACGGTGGAGTACCTTCCGCCCGAGGGGCTGGTGGGGTTCGATCTGGTGCTCAGCTACACCGGTGGCCCGGCCCTTTCCGAGCTCGAGCAGCGACTGGGCGCGCGCGTGGCCGTGCCGCTTTACGGCCATGTCGATCCCGATGCGCATCGTCCGGTCGTCATTCAGGCGATGTTCGCAGGCGATCTGTCGTATCTCGGCACCTATGCCGCCGATCGTCAGCCGGCGCTGACGGAGCTCTTCGTCGCTCCTGCGGCCGCGCGGACGGATGCGCGTTTCGTCCTTGGCGGTTCGGGCTATCCGCAGGACTTTCCATGGCGGCCGAACATCTGGTTCATGGACCATGTCGCGCCGCCGGATCACCCCGCCTTCTTCGCCTCGTCGCGGCTGACACTCAACGTCACCCGCGCCGACATGGCGGCGATGGGCTGGTGCCCGTCGGGCCGGCTGTTCGAGGCGGCGGCGTGCGGCACCGCGATCGTGTCCGATCGATGGGACGGCCTCGACTCGTTCTTCACGCCCGGCGCCGAGATCCTGCTCGCCGATACGCGGACGGATGTGATCGAGGCCATGGCGCTGGATCGCGGCGAGGTCGCGCGGATCGCGGCCCGTGCGCGCGAGCGCGTCCTTGCCGAACACAGCTCGGCCATTCGCGCGGCCGAGCTGTGTTCGCTGATCGAGCATCTTCCGGCTGCGGCGTCGGTCGTCGCCTGATGTGGGGCATCATCCCTGCGGCAGGAAACGGTACCCGGATCCAGCCCCTCGCCTTTTCCAAGGAACTGCTTCCCGTCGGCAGCCGCATCGAAGCGGATGGCAGCGAGCGGCCCAAGGCGGTCAGCGAATATCTCGTCGAGCGGATGGTGGCGGGCGGCGCGACCCGCGTCTGCTTCGTCATATCGCCGACCAAGTCCGACATCGTGCGCTACTATGGCGGCGGCATCGGCAAGGTGGATACCGCGTTCGTGGTGCAACCGCAGGCGGCGGGCCTGTGCGATGCGATCTTTCGCGCGTGTCCGCTGGTCGCCGTGGACGAACCGGTGATCGTCGGCTTGCCGGACACGATCTGGTTCCCCGCCGACGCGCTGCGCCATCTGCCCGACGATCGGTTGTCGTTCCTGTTGTTCCCGGTGAGCGATCCGTCCCTGTTCGACGCCGTCGTGACCGACGCGGACGGGCGGGTCGAGGAGATCGAGGTCAAGGCGGCCGCCCCGCGGACCGACTGGGTCTGGGGGGCGTTCAAGATGCCCGGGCGCGTCTTCCACGAGTTGGCTGCCTTGTGGCGCGAGCCGGAGCGCGGCGATGAGTATTTCGGGACGCTGGTCAACGCGTGGCTGGCGCGCGGGAACATCGCGGTCGGCGTTCGCGCGGGCGAGAGCTATGTCGACGTCGGCACCTTGGGCGGATACCGGTCCGCCATCGCGCTGCTGGCGGAGCCGACCCGATGAGCACGGGCGAGACCTGGGCGAGACGGCTTGCGGCCGGCGGCCCGATCGAGGAACCGGTCGCCGTCGTCGTCGCGCATCCGGATGACGAGACGCTGTGGACCGGCTCGGCGCTGCGCCGATTGCGCGATGCGACGCTGGTCGTCGTGACGGACGGCGCGCCCGAAGACATGGGCGATGCCCATCGGCTCGGGTTCCGGACGCGGGCAGATTATGCGTCGGCGCGCGCGACGGAACTGGACGCGGCACTTCTCGCATTGGAGTTCGCAGGCCGGCTAGTGCAGTACGAGGTGCAAGACCAGGGAACCGCCGCCGAGGTCGCGAGCATCGCCGATCGTCTGACCATCAATTGTGCCGGCGCGGCGGTGATCGTCACGCATCCATACGAGGGTGGACACCCCGACCATGATTCGGTCGCTCTGGCGTCGCGGATCGCGGCCGACCGGCTGCGCGTGCCCGTCGTCGAGTTCGCCTGCTACGCCCGGTTCGACGGCAGCCGCGTGTTCGCGCGCTTCGTGGACGACGCCGACCGCCCGGAATACCGCCGCCCGCTCGACACCGACGATCGCGCGCGGGTCGAACGGGCGTTGCAGGCGCATGCGAGCCAGCAGTCGGTGTTCGGAACGTGGCGACCCGACGTCGAGCGGTGGCGCGCCGCGCCGCGATACGATTTCGGACGGCCGCCACCGGGGGAGGCGGTGCTGTACGACGAGTTCGACTGGACGATGACCGCAGAGCGGTGGCGCGCCATCGTCCGCACCGCGCTGGATACGACCGCGTGGGTCTGACGATCCTGTCGGTCGGATTTCCGTTCGCACCGGTGACACAGGATCCGGCCGGCGGGTCGGAACAGGTGCTTGCCGCGATCGATCGCGCGCTCGTCGACGCCGGACACCGTTCGATCGTGATCGCGCCCGAAGGGTCGTCGACGGCCGGAGAGCTGACCATCGTTCCGGCCCTTTCCGGGCCGATCGAAGACGGTGGGCGGGCGCTCGTGCATGGGGCGGTGCGGGAGCGGATCGCCGAACTGGTCGCGTCGGCGCGCCCCGACGTCATCCATCTGCACGGCCTGGATTTCGCCGACTATCTGCCGGCGCCGGGACCTGTGGTGCTGGCGACGCTGCACCTGCCGGTCGGCTGGTATGCGCCCGGCGCGCTTCGGCCCCACCGTGCCCGCACCGCGCTCCAACCCGTCTCGGCGGACCAGGCCCGTCGTGCACCCCCCGGGCTGAGCCTGATCGAGCCGATCGCCAACGGCGTCGACGTGGAGCGATACCGACCGGCGCCGGCCATCGGAACCGGCCCCGGCCCCGGCCCCGGCCCCGCCTTGATGCTCGGCCGGGTCGCGCCGGAAAAAGGTTTCCATCATGCGATCGATGCTGCCCGGCTTGCCGGCGTACCCCTGATCGCGGCGGGCGAGTTGTTCCCCTATGCCGCCCACCGGCGGTACTTCGACGAGGAGGTCGTACCGCGCCTCGATGCGGATCGCCGGTTCGTCGGTGCCGTCCACGGTGCGGCCAAATGCAGCTTGCTGGCGCAGGCGCGTTGCGTCCTCATCCCATCGACCGCGCCCGAAACGTCCTCGCTGGTCGCGATGGAAGCGCTCGCGAGCGGTACGCCGGTGGTCGCCTATCGCGCCGGGGCGCTGCCGGACATCGTCGAGCAGGGCGTGACCGGCTTCATCGTTGACGACGTGGCGGAAATGGCGGTCGCGATCGGCCGGATCGATACGATCGATCGGGCCGCGTGCCGCACGGCGGCGGTGGCGAGGTTTTCGCACAGGGGAATGACGGATGCGTATCTATCGCTCTACCATCGGCTCGCGGCATGACGGCTGACGAGGTGATCCTCAGCCGGTGGGCGGCCGGCGAGATCTCGCGGGAGATCGCGCTGGCGCAGTTGCTGCTGACGGGCAGCGTGCCCGACGTCGCCGCCCTGCCGGAGCCCATCGCGCAGCTGGCGCGCGCCCATGCCGAGCGGCTGGAACCGTTGGCCGCACTGGCCCGTCAGGGGTTCGACGCGAGTTCGGCCGCAGCCACGGCAACGCTGTTCGACCGGCTGGCGCTCACGGCTCCCGAAGCGGGCGTAGCCTTCTATACGCTGGGCGATCCCGAGCTGATGGCCGCGGCGACGCAGGAGCTCGTTTCGGTCATCCGATCCTGGGAGCCGGTCGCCGGCCGTGACGTGCTGGATTTCGGGTGCGGCACCGGCCGCGTCGCCCTGGCACTTGCGCCGGAGGCCCGCAGCATCGTCGGTGTGGACGTCTCCCCCGCCATGGTGACGGAGGCACGGTTCCGGGCAACCGCGTTCGGCACGGTGCAGTTCCGGGTCAGCGATGGCCGCACCCTGCCCTGCGACGACGCATCGTGCGATCTGGCGCTGGCCGTCGATTGCATGCCGTTCCTCGTCCAGGCCGGCGGCGACGCGCTCGATCATCAGATCGGCGAGTTCGCCCGAGTCCTGCGACCCGGGGGCGCGCTGCTGGTCTTCAATTGGTCCTACCGCGGCGATCCGGAACGCGACGTCCGGGATGCGCACGATCTCGCCGGGCGCCATGGTTTCGCCGTCGTCGCCGCGGGCGAGGCGCCGTTCGCGATCTGGGACGGGCGCGGGTTCCACCTGCGCCACCTGTAAGCCGGGGATGGTCGGCGCCGAGCACGACGCGTTGTGGGCGCGCGATCCACGGGCCACGCCGTTCCAGTCGGGCGCATGGCTGAATGCGTGGTGGTCGCACCTGGGCGGCGGAGAACGGCACGACCTGATCGTGCGCGACGACACCGGCGCCGCGATCGCCTCGCTGCCGATGTTCGTGTGGCGAGACGGCGACGTCCGCCGCCTGGTCCCCGTCGGCGCAGGCCACAGCGACTATTCGGATGCGCTCGTCGATCCTCTCCGCAGCGGTGAGGCGATCGCTGGGCTGTGGCGGGCAATCGCCGGGATCGAGGACCGGTGGGACGAGCTGCTGCTGCCCGATCTTCGCCCCGACTCCCCGCTCCTGGCGTCGTTGCCCGACGGCTGGATCTCGGACGACGCGCCGAGCGAGGTGTGCCCCGTCCTGCCGCTTGCGGGGCCCGACGTGCTCGGCGCTATGAGCCGCAGTCGACGACGCAAGATCGTCCACGATCGCAACCGCGCCAGCGCATTGGGGAACGTCATGACGCGTTTTGCTGCGCCGGACGAGATATCCGAGGCGCTCGACGCCCTGTTCGGGCTGCATGCGGCGCGATGGGAGGCGCTGGGCGAGACGGGCGTCCTCGCTGATCCACGCGTCCAGGCGTTCCACCGCGCGGCGGCCCCGGCGCTGGCGACGGCGGGGCTGCTGCGGCTGGCGGTGGTGCGTCACGGCGATCGGATCGTATCGGTGCTGCTGGCGCTGGCGGATCGCCGGTCGGCGTACAGTTACGCGATCGGGAACGACCTCTCGATCCCGGGGCAGAGCTTCGGGACCCTCGCCTTCCTGGCCGTGATCGACCGTGCCGCCCAGGAGGGTGCGGCATCCTTCGACTTCCTGCGTGGCGAGGAGCCCTATAAATACGCCTGGGGTGCGCAGGCGACCAGGACGGTCCGGCGGACCGCCCGGCGGCTTGGAGCACCCCGTGTCCGCAACCCGGGGCGGTAGCCGATGGTTGTCCCAGCGGAACGAGGAACGACCGCGCGCATGACCGATACGACTATGGAAAAGCGGGATTCTGCCGCAAGCAACTCCGACGCGGGGTCCGGCACCACGGGGGCAGGCACCCATGGGCGCGGGGCGACGACGCCGTGGAAAATACCGCTGAGCGGCTGGAAGCAGGTTCTAGGGCGGGTGTGGACCGAGTCGGGCAAGGACAACATCGGCCTCGTCGCGGCGGGGGTCGGCTTTTACGGTTTCCTAGCGCTAGTACCGCTGCTGGCGTCCACGATCCTGATCTACGGCCTGGTCGCGGACCGGGCGACGGTGGTCGCGAACTTCCATTCGATGCTCGCCGTCATGCCGGCCGATGCGGCGAAGCTCATCGGCGATCAGATGCTGCAGATGGTCGACACGCCGAGCAGCAAGAAGGGCCTCGGCCTCGTCGTCGCGCTCGTCCTGGCACTGTTCAGCGCGCGTAACGGCGCGGCGTCTGTCATCACCGCGCTCAACATCGCGTACCAGGAAACGGAAAAGCGCGGCATCGTGTGGCTCAACGCGCTGGCGCTGCTCATCACCGCGGCGGCGGTCGTGCTGGCCGTGTTCGCCGCGCTTGCCATCGCGTCGATGGCGAAGCTGGAGGCGCTGATCCCGCATGCGTCGGGCGTCGCACTGGTCGCGGGCAAGGCCGTTTCGTACGTCGTGCTGGCGTTGGTCGGCGCGGTGATGATCGGGTCGCTCTACCGCTTCGGGCCATCGCGGTCGCAGGCGAAGTGGGTCTGGCTTACGCCGGGATCGCTGTTCGCCAGCATCCTGTGGATCCTGCTGACGCTGCTGTTCGGCATCTACGTCGCCAATTTCGGCAACTACAACGCGACCTACGGCTCGCTGGGCGCGATCGTCGTCATGCTGACGTGGCTGTACCTCTCGAGCTACGTCCTGCTGTTCGGCGCCGAGCTCAATGCCGAGCTGGAGCACCAGACGGAACATGACACGACGACGGGCCGGCCGCTCGCGCTCGGGCGACGCGGAGCCTATGTCGCCGATCACGTCGCGGAGGCGGGTCCCAAGCCGTTGCCTGCTCGAGGCGAGGCGGTACCGGCGTTATCCGACTCGCCCGGCGCCGCCGACTATGTCGCGGCCCGCGCAGGAGCCCATCTCGTGCGCGTCGCCCGTGTCGGCAAGGTCGGGCCCGCGACCACGGTGCTGGCCACCGTCGGTCTCGCCCGGCTGCGGCGGCGCGGAAAGGCGCGGCAGGGATTGGTGTTTCTAGGGCTTGCCGGCGTACTCGCCTTCTGGCGCCGCCGCGATTAGCGCTGCTGCCAGCGGATGATCCGCAGGAGGCATCGGGAGGTCGATCAGTTCATGCGGCCGACGCCAGGCGAGTTCGTCCGCGGCGAGCGGCCGGGGGTCGCCCGACCAGCGCCCGGCCTTGTACATCAGCAGGACGAGACTGCGGTCGCCCGACGGCGTGGAGGAGAAGGCGACCGGCTCTAGGTCGGCCGCCTCGACCACGATGCCGAGTTCCTCGTGCACCTCCCGGACCAGCGCATGTTCCGGTGTCTCGCCGGCTTCGACCTTCCCGCCCGGAAACTCCCACAAGCCTGCAAACTGGCCGCCGGTCCGCCGCTGGATCAAGACCCGGCCCTCGGCATCGACCAGCGCCGCGGCGACCACCAGAAGCGGCATCATCTTCGTCATCCCTTAACCCTGCTCCGTCTAATCTCGCCGTATGAACGCGCGGCCGAAGACCAAGAAACCAGGGATGCGTCGTGCGGCGTACGCACGACTTCGTCGGATTTGGACCGACACGGGCGGCGCGACGGCGGTCGAGTACGGGTTCATCCTCGCGCTCATCGTCCTCGTCATGTTCGCAGCGCTGGCGAGTGTCGGAGACGTGACGATCTCGATGTGGAACAACATCAACGACCGGGTAACCAATCAACATTGAACGTGTCGACGATATTCGATCGGTTCCGCGCCGCCTTAAACATTTCTCAATCTCGTCTTGCTACTTGATCGTTCGCTGCTCCGGAAAGCCCGGACAGCCGGGTGTTGAAGCTTCGAACATTGGAGACCGGAATGCAGACGATTCGCAAGTTCATCAAGAACAGCAAGGGCGCGACCGCCATCGAGTACGGCCTGATCGCCGCGCTGATCGCCGTGGCCGCCATCGCCGCCATGCAGGGCCTGGGCACGCAGCTGTCCAAGACCTTCGGCAACGTGTCGAACAACATGAAGGCCAGCTGAGCCAGACGCCAGTTAGTCGACGAGGGGGCGGTAGACTCGAGGGTCCGCCGCCCCTTTTCGCGTCAGGCGCGCCCCATCGCCAGGAACTTGTCGCGTCGACCGATCCGCAGACCCTCGGCATTTTGGCCGGCCAGCTCGTCGAGTGCCGCCATTAGCGCATCCCCCAGATTCGCGATCGCTCCCGCCGGATCGCGATGCGCACCGCCCACCGGCTCCGGCACAATGGTATCGATGACGCCCAACGCTTTAAGGTCCTGTGCCGTCACCTTCATCGCCTCGGCCGCTTCGGACGCCCTGTCGGCCGTGCGCCACAGGATCGACGCGCACCCTTCCGGACTGATGACGGAATAGACGGCGTGCTCGAACATTATGACTCGGTTGCCGGCGGCGAGGGCCACCGCGCCGCCCGATCCGCCCTCGCCGACGATGGCGGCCACCATCGGTACCCCTAGCTCCAGCGCGGCTTGCGTCGATCGCGCGATCGCCTCCGCCTGCCCGCGCTCTTCCGCCTGCACGCCCGGGAATGCGCCGGAGGTGTCCACCAGCGTCAGCACGGGGAGGCCGAACCGGTCGGCCAGCTGCATAAGCCGGATCGCCTTGCGGTACCCCTCGGGCTTGCCCATCCCGAAATTGTGCCGGAGGCGACTGGCGGTGTCGGCCCCCTTCTCGTGGCCGAGCACCATGACCTGCCGACTCCGGAACCGCGCGAAGCCGCCGATGATCGCCTGATCGTCCGCAAACGCGCGGTCGCCCGCGAGCGGCACGAACTCGTCGAACAGACCCGCGACATAGTCGTGGAAGTGCGGCCGCTCGGGATGGCGGGCGACCTGCGTCTTCTGCCACGCGGACAGTTTCGCGAATGTATCGCGCAGCAGCTTGTCCGATTTCGCCTGGAGCCGCCGGACCTCCGGCTCGATGTCGACCGCGCCGTCGGCGGCGCTGTCGCGTAGTTCGTCGATGCGACCCTGCAGCTCGGCGATCGGTTTCTCGAAATCCAGGAAGGTCGGCATGGAGTTGATCTGGTCCCGTCCGGGCAGGGCTGGTCGTCGCCCGCCGATGCCGTTCACCCGCCAGATGGCGGGGCTGGCGGGTTAGGATGCCTCAGCCAAGCGGTCAACGACGGCGCGGTTCCGATCGTGGTCCGACAGCGGATGGCACGTCGTGACGAGATCCACCAAGTGCGACGTCTCGACGTGAGTATAGATCTCGGTTGTCGCGATGTCCGCGTGGCCGAGCATCGACTGCAGCGCGCGAAGATCCGCTCCGCCTTCCAGCAGGTGGGTGGCGAACGCGTGACGCAGAACGTGCGGACTGATCCGTTCGGGAGGAATGCCGACCTCAGCGCCGAGCGCTCGCACCAGTTGAAAAAGCCTGACGCGCGACAGGTGCGACCTGCCGGACGGGAAGAGGAACGCCGCGTCCGGCGCAACATGCTCGCGCCACCTCGCCACCGACGCGCGGGAGCGGTCGGAGAGGGGGACGAGACGCTCGCGGCCGCCCTTGCCGCGCACGATCAGGAACGGCCGGTCGGGCGCGACGGCATGGCGCGGCAGCGACACGAGCTCGGTGGCGCGCAGTCCCGAGCCATAGAGCAGTTCGAGGAGCGCGGAGAGGCGACGATCGTTCGGGTCCGGCGGATCGCGGGCCAGCCGGGCATCGATACCGGCGAACAACCGCGCGATGTCGTCACGATCCAGCGTCCTGGGCAACGACCGGTGACTACCCGGCCGGGGTAATGCTGCACCGGGGTCGTCTTCGCTGTGACGTTCGTCCTGAAGGAAGGCGAAGAAGCGTCGCAATGCCGCGGCCTTGCGCGCGACCGTCGCCTTGGACAGCGGTTCCCAATGTGCCGACAAGGTCGCGATCGCCGCCGGATCCGCCACCGCCAACCGGCCGGCCAGAAACGCGGACGCGAGCGACAGGTCGCTTCGATACGCGGTCAGCGTGTTGCGCGCGGCACCGACCTCCGCCGCCATCATTTCCAGGAAACGTTCGATCAGGGCGGCATCCAAGGACGATCCGGCCTCGGTCACGTCCGCGCGATCGCCTCCGCCGCGATCATCCGGGCCGGCCCGTCCTGGCCCGTCGCCCGCAGCGCCTCCACGATCCGATATAGCGCCTCCGGCGAGACGCCGCGCCAGTCGGCCGATTGCATCCCCACCGCCGCCAGCAGCAGGACCATGCCCGGCTGGTTCCGCCGCGCGGCCCGGTCCAGCGCACGCGTCCAGCTGTTCTGCAAGCCAAGACGCACGTCCAGCGCTTTTGCCCCGCGCTCCACGTCGTCGGGCGAGAGCCGGCCCAGACCGGCCAGACCGGCGAACAGAAGCCGCTGTTTCAGCGCGGCGTCGCCGGCGCCTGCATAACGGCCGATGGTGCCATAGGACATCGATCCCGCCGCGTCGGGGTCGGCGAGCAGCAACATCGCCCAGGCGTCCCCGCCCTCGCCCACCTGCCCTCGCCAGCGCTCCGCGGTACGGTCCATCCCGGCGCTCAGCATCGCGGCGACGAGCCGGTCCGTGTCGGCGTCGGCCTTGTCGGGCTGCAAGCGCGCCGCGGCCTGCGCGGTCAGGATGATCCTGGCATAGGGCGTCCTGGACGTCTGCCCCCCCCACAGCCGGACAAGAGCCGCCCGCCGCGCCTCCGGCGTGGGATCCTCATAGGCGGCGCGCAGATCATCGGAGATCTCGGACGCACCCGCCGCCTCGTCCTGCGCCTCGTTGAGCGAGGCATAGAGATCGACGAGTGCGGCGCTCGACAGCACGCCCATCATCGCCGCCCGATCGGCGGGGGCCGCGCGGTCCGCCGCCGCGATGCTGGGCGACAGGGCACGCCACCCCGCGACCTGCGGACCCACTGTGGCATAGAGCGCGTCGGGGATCGCGACGCCCGTCGCGGTCGCGAGACCAAATCGCCATGCGGTCAGCTGCGAGACGGCGTCCCACTCGATCGTCACCGCTTGGCGTCCCTGCCCGCCCGCGCCGACGATCTTCTGCGCCAGCAGATAATCGATGCCGCTCGCGACATGCCGGCGGCGCACCGCCGCCAACAGCGGCATCGCCGCGCCGGGTGTCCCGGCAAGCGACACGCAGATCGGTTTCACGAGCGCCCAGGCGCGTTCCGGATCGCGGGCGACCGCCTCGTCCACCAACGGGCAGAGCGCCGCCGGCTCTCCGGTCGCGAGCGCGACCTGCATCGCCACCTGGTACAGCTTGGGCGTGTAATTCGCGTCGTCGACGCCCTGAACGACCGATCGCGCCGCCACGGCTTCACCCATCCGCACCAGCAGCCAGGCGCGTTCCGCCGCGAAGTCCGCTCCGTTCAGCCCGGCCGGCGTGTCGAGCGGCGACACCAGGGCGCGCCGCAAGGCGATCGAGAGCCAGCGGGACGCGATCGGGCCATGCAAGCCGCGCATCAGCGCCTCGATCATCGGCCCGTTCGCGTCGCCGAACGCATCCGCCGCGACGCCGCCCTGCACCGATCCCGCGGCGCCGACCTGCGCCAGCGAACGGCGGGCGAAGTCCGGCAGCTCGTATTGCGCCAGCGTCTCGGGATCAGGGGTCGGCGTCGGGCTCGGCGTCGGAGGCAGACCGGACGCGTCGGGGACCGACGATCCGGATGCCGACGGCACAGGCGGGACGGCGCTGCTCTCGACCCGTTGTGTCGCGGACGGAGTTGGGGCCGGAGCCGGTGCCGGAGCGGAGGACGAGTCGCCGAACCCCGGTGGGAGGATCGATTCCGGGCGCTGCTGCGCCAGCGCGGCGGCGGCGATCAGCGTCAGGCCGGCGACGCCGGCGAGCAGCCTAACCCGCGAGATTGGCAAGATTGACCGCCTTCTCGACCCGGACCACCGGCTTCTCGCGGCTGCGGCCGGCCAGCAGGAACAGGCCGCCGACCACGACGATCAATACGACGATCAAGAGGGTGAGCGGACGCGACATGGGAAACCTCGAACACGGGCGAACGCGGCCTTTTGCCCCCACCCTTTCGCGCTGTATAGCTGGCCGGGTGATGTTGCCAAGCCGCCCCTTCGCTCCCTCATGGGATGGCAAGCCGATCGTGCTGATCGGGCTGATGGGAGTGGGCAAGTCGACCGTCGGACGCCGGCTCGCCATTCGGCTCGGGTTGCCGTTCGCCGATGCCGATGCCGAGATCGAGACGGCGGCGGGCATGACGGTAAGCGACATCTTCTCGCGGTTCGGCGAGTCCTATTTCCGCGACGGCGAGCGACGCGTGATCCGGCGACTGATCGACGGCAAACCCAAGGTGATCGCGACGGGTGGCGGCGCATTCCTGAACGGCGACACCCGCGCGCTAATCCTCGACGCTGCGGTGGCCGTGTGGCTGCACGCCGATCCGAGCGTCCTGGCGGAACGCGTGCGCCGCCGCGACACGCGGCCGCTGCTGCGTGGGCGTGATCCAGTCGAGGTGCTGGGCGAACTCGCGACGGCCCGCAATCCCATCTATGCGGAGGCCCCGATCCATGTCGCCAGCCATCGGGCGCCGCACGATGCGACGGTTGGCGCGATCCTGAAGGCGATCGGACGATGAGCGTCGTGTCGGTGCCGCTGGGCACCCGAAGCTATGACGTCCGCATCGAGGCAGGGTCGCTGGCGCGGGCGGCGGACCACCTCGGGCCGCTGGCGCCGCGATCGGTGGTCGCGATCGTCGCCGACGAACAGGTCGGAACCCATCTGGCGACGCTCACCGCCGCGCTCCACGACGCCGGCATCACGACGCACGTCTTCACGATCGCGGCGGGTGAGGCGGCCAAGAACTGGCGGCAACTGGAACTGGTGTGCGATCGGCTGCTCGCGGCAGGCGTGGAGCGTAACGATCCGGTCGTGGCGCTGGGCGGCGGCGTCGTCGGCGACCTCGTCGGCTTCGCGGCGGCGATCCTGAAACGTGGCTGCTGCCTCGTCCAGATTCCCACTACCTTGCTGGCGCAGGTCGACAGTTCGGTCGGCGGCAAGACCGCGATCAACACGGCGGCGGGCAAGAACCTCGTCGGCGCTTTTCACCAGCCCGCGCTCGTGCTGATCGACCCGGACGTGCTCGCCACGCTGCCCCCGCGCGAACTGCGAGCCGGTTACGCCGAGGTGGTGAAGTACGGCCTGATCGACGACGTCGCGTTCTTCGAGTGGTGCGAGGCGAACGGCACCGCGCTGCTCGAGGGCAATCCTGCGGCGCGGGACTGCGCCATCGCCCATGCCGTTGCGGCCAAGGCGCGGATCGTCGGGGAGGACGAGCAGGAGACGAACGGCCGGCGCGCGCTGCTCAATCTCGGCCACACCTTCGGCCATGCGCTGGAGGCCGCGGCCGGGCTCGACGGCAGCCTGCTTCACGGCGAGGCGGTCGCGGCGGGCTGCGCGCTGGCGTTCGACTATTCGGTGTCACGCGGGCTCTGCCGGGGCCAGGATGCGGAAAGGGTGAAGGCGCATTGGCGCATGGTCGGCCTGCCCGACGGGCTGGCGGCGACCGGAGTCGCGGCGTCGGGCGACGACCTCGCCCGGCACATGCGGCACGACAAGAAGGGCAGCGGCGGCCGGGTGCCGTTCCTGCTCGCCCGTGGCATCGGCCGGACCTATCTCGATCGCGACGTCGACCTGGCGGACGTCGCCGCCTTCTTGGATCGGCAACCACGCTGATGCCCAACGGCGTTCAAAAAGCGAACCTGCCCAGCAAGACATGTCTCGCGTGCGGGCGCCCGTTCGCCTGGCGCAAGAAGTGGGCGCGCGATTGGGACCAGGTGATCTACTGTTCAGACGCGTGCCGTAAGAAGCGGTGAACCGCCGCCGTCAGCGCCGCGCCGCCTGCCACGCCAGCCAGAGCCAGCCGCCGATCAGCAGCGCGCCACCCACGGGCGTGATCGCGCCGAACCACCGCGGCGCGCCCAAGGCCATGAGATAGAGGGTGCCGGCGAACAAGCCGCCGCCCGCGACGAACAGCCAGGCCGATCCCCGCGCGTCGAGCCGCATCACGACGAGTGCGGCGACGGCGTGGATCAATTGGTAGTGGCCCCCGGTCTTGAGCCACTCGGCCACCTCGCCGTGGACGCCATGCGCGCCGAACGCGCCTGCCCCGACCGCGATCGCACCGGACAGCGCCGCCAGCATGGTCAGCCAGTTCATCGCGTCACCCCGCCCCCAAACGTCACCCGGGCACGTGCGCGACGACGAACGCGATCGCGACCACCAACGCCGCTCCGCCCGCCAACATCACCGCGCCCGACAGCATGTCCTTCACGACCTTGATCTCGGGATGGATCTCGGGATGCAGCAGGTCGATGAGCGCCTCGAGCGCCGCGTTGACCAATTCGCACGCCGTCACCAGCGCGGCGACGACGCCGAACAGGGCCCACCAGACCGGCGCCGGTCGCGTCGCCAGCAACATCACTGTTGCAGCGGCGGCCAGTCCGACGTGGACCCGGAAACTGTGCTCGCGGCGGAAACCGGCGGCGATCCCAGCCGCGGCGAACCCCAACCGCTCCCGCAACGGTCGTCCCTTCACGCCAGCGCCTCGCCCGGTGTGCGGGGTGGCTCGGGCTGGAACCGCTCGATCACCATGCGGTCGATACCGGCCCGCAGGTCGCCGCTCTGCGTCTGTGCCCGGAGCCGATCGGCGTCGCGATCGCGATATTCCTGTTCGGTCCGGTCGACCTCCGCGCCGTCGACGCCGATCTCCGCCATCGCCATCCGTGCCATGCACACCGCCGATTCGAACACCTCCCGGATCGTGCCCGTGATCCGCGCTCCATCCATCTTCATCAGGCTGCGCCGGTCGAACGCCCGCACGAAGACGCTCGCATCCGGGAACGCGGCGTTGACGCCTCCCAGGATATCGGCGTCGAGCACGTCGCCGTCGATGCAGAACAGGATCAGTTGCGCTTCCGCAGCGCCCGCCTGCCGCAGAAGATCTAGCCTGGTCCCGTCCCCGTAATAGACCTTGGCGCCGAAACTGCCCGCGACGTCGATCATCTCGGCGTCCTGGTCGACCAGCGTCACGGTAATGCCCTGCCCGATCAGCATCTGGGCGACGGTCTGCCCAAACCGGCCATAGCCAATGACGAGCGCGCTGGCGCCGTCGGCGTGCGGCGTCTCGCGCTCGCCCCGCGTCTTCGTTCCCGCCCGGAACCGGCGCGTGGCACCCATCAGGAACGGGGTCGTGGCCATCGACAACGTCACCACGGCCCCGAACAGGCTGGCCGCCGCCGGCGCGATCAGCAGCGCGGACTGTGCCTGGGCGAACAGGACGAAGCCGAACTCGCCACCCTGGCTGAGCAACAGGCCGAGCGCGAGCGCGCCGCGCCAGTTCATCCGGAACGCCAGCGCCAGGCAGAAGACGATCGCCGTCTTGGTCGCGATGAGGGCGAGCGCCATGCCGATGACGAAGAACGGACGCTCCGCGATCGCATGCAGGTCGAGCATCATCCCGACCGCCAGGAAGAACAGCCCGAGCAGGATTGACCGGAACGGCTCGACGTCCGCCTCCAGCTCGTGCCGATAGGGAGAGTCGGCGAGCATGACGCCGGCGACGAACGCGCCCAGTGCCGGCGACAGGCCGAGCGACTGCATGACCGCGGCGCTGGCGATGACGGTGAACAGCCCGGCGAAGACGAACATCTCGCGCTCGCCGAGACCACCGATCAGCCGGAAGAGCGGGCGCAGGCCGAACCGGCCGACCACCACCAGTCCGGCGACGGCGCCGACCGTGTAGAGCGCGAGCAGCCAGCCCGGTGGCGCACTGGGGTCTGCCGGCGCCCGGCTGAGCGCGGCGACGATCGTGATGAGCGGGACGATCGAGAGGTCCTGGAGCAGCAGGATCGAGAATGCGCGCTCGCCGAACGGGGTGCGCAGCCGTCCGGCGGACTGCAGCATCGGCAGCACCTGCGCCGTCGAGGACAGCGCCAGCGGCAGGCCAACGGCCAGCGCGGCCGACGGCGAGAAACCCGCAAGGACCCACACGACACCGGCGATGGCGAGGCCGCAGGCTGTGACCTGCGCCAGACCGAACCCGAAGATATCCGCCTTGAGCTGCCAGAGCCGCGTCGGATTGAGTTCGAGTCCGACGAGGAACAGCAGCATCGTGATCCCGAGTTCCGCGAACCCCATCTTGGCTTCCGCGTCGCCCACGAGATGGAGGACGTGCGGCCCGACGACCGCACCCGCCACCAAGTAGCCGAGCGTGGCGCCGAGCCCCAGCCGTCGGAACAGCAGCACGAAGACGAGCGCGAACCCGAGCAGCACCACGCTGTCGCGCAGCAACGATCCTGGTGCCCCGTCGCCCATCAGCCCGCGTCCCTCCGCACCGACGTAGCCTGGCCCGCGGCTTCCGCCGCGGCTTCGAACGCCAGCCGGATCGAGGGATGCCGGGCGGTGTAGCCGAGTGCGGGCGAGAGGGCGGCGAGGCCGGGCCACTCGGGTGGCGGCCCTTCGCCCGCGTCCAGCCACTCGGTCAGCGCATCGCGGGCGGCGGCTAGCTCGGCAGGTGTGCGGCCCAGCACTTCCGCAGCGAGCAGCGCCGAAGACGCCTGCCCCAGCGCGCAGGCCCGAACCTTGAGCCCGACCCGGCTCACCCGGCCATCTTCGCCCAGATCGACGTCCACCGTGACGCGACTTCCGCAGATGGGCGAGCGCCGCTCCGCCGTTCCCATCGGGTCCGACAAGCGGTCGTGATGGGCGATCGACGCGGCGAGGCGCAGGATCTCGACGTTATACAGCGTCTCAGCCGCCATGCCGCCCCTCAGTTCGATTGTCTCCGGCGGTATCGAAGACCGGCCGGCCATGACGACGCCGGTCGATCATGTCCGCCATGCTTGCGCTCGTCGCGCTCAGCAACGGATAGGTGCGGGATCGGACCATCCAGTCGGGCCGGCCCGTCGGCCCGCCGTCGCGGATGTCGACCAGCATCAGGACGGGCAGGAAGGCCAGGCTGGCGAGGATCAGTCCCTTGAGCGCGCCGAAGCCGAAGCCGAGCGCCCGGTCGACCGGCCCCAGCACCGAATTGCGGGTCCGCCGGCCCAGCGCCGTCGCGACCAGTCGCCCGCCCAGATAGGTGACGCCGACGATCAAGGCGAATGCAAGCACCGCCGCGCCCGACGCGGTACCCACCGGCCGCATCAGCATCGCGGCGAGCGGCGCGTGGAAGAACGTCATCGCGAAGACGACGGCGACCCAGGCGAACAGCGACAGCACCTCCGTCACGAACCCGCGCGCCGCGCCCAGCATCGCGGTCCCCGCGACCGCGACCAGCACCAGTATGTCGAGCGCGGTGAAACCCATGGGCCCGTTTAGGCCCGACCCGCCCGACCTGTCGAGCCATCGCCCGCGTCAACCGCGCCCGAGCAGGTGATCGACCAGCCGCTGCAACGTCGCGAACCCGTTCAGCCGCAGCCCGCTCTTGTCCCCCGTCATCGATGCGGGCACCAGCGCGCGCTCGAAGCCGAGCTTCGCCGCCTCCTTCAGCCGCAAGGGGCCGTGCGCGACGGGGCGCACCTCGCCCGACAGCGCGATTTCGCCGAACGCGACCGCGTCCGCGGGCACCGGCCGCTCGCTCATCGCCGACACCAGCGCCGCCGCCACCGCCATGTCCGCGGCAGGATCCTGGACCCGGTAGCCGCCGGCGATGTTGAGATAGACCTCCGCCGTGGAGAACGAGAGCCCGCACCGCGCCTCGAGTACCGCCAGGATCATCGCCAGCCGGCCTGCGTCCCACCCCACCACCGCCCGCCTGGGGGTCGCGCCCGATGCCAGCCTGACCGTCAGCGCCTGCACCTCGACCAGCACCGGCCGCGTACCCTCCAGCGCCGGGAACACCGTCGTTCCCGTCACGCCCTCGCTGCGCTGGGTGAGGAACAGCGCGGAAGGGTTGGACACCTCCGCCAGGCCCTCCTCGACCATCGCGAAGACGCCGATCTCGTCGGTGCCGCCGAAGCGGTTCTTGATCGCGCGCAGGATGCGATACTGGTGGCTGCGCTCACCCTCGAACGACAGCACGGTATCGACCATGTGTTCGAGCACGCGGGGCCCCGCGATGCTGCCGTCCTTGGTAACGTGGCCAACGAGAACCAGCGCGGTGCCGCGTTCCTTGGCGAACCGGATCAGTTCCTGCGACGAGGCGCGCACCTGGCTGACGGTGCCCGGTGCGCCCTCGATCAGGTCGGAATGCATCGTCTGGATCGAGTCGATCACCAGTAGCGCGGGTGGGACGTCCGCCGAGAGGGTGGTGAGGATGTCGCGCACCGAAGTTGCGCTGGCGAGGCGTACGGGCGCGCTCCCCAGGCCCAATCGGCGCGCGCGAAGGCGGACCTGATCCGCCGCCTCCTCCCCCGAGACATAGGCCACCGTGCGCCCCGCGGTCGCCAGGCGCGCCGCGGCCTGGAGCAGCAGCGTCGACTTGCCGATGCCCGGATCGCCGCCGATCAGCGTCGCCGACGCCTCGACGAACCCGCCGCCCAGCGCGCGGTCGAACTCCGCGATGCCCGTCGCCATCCGATCGGGCAGCGTCACCTCGGCGTCGAGCCCGACCAGCGTCACCGCGCGGCCGCCGCCGTGCAGGTCGTGCTTGGCCTTGAACGGCGTGACCGTCGCGCCCGACTCCTCGACCATCGTGTTCCATTGGGAACAGTCGGCGCACTGGCCGGCCCAGCGCGGGCTGACGGAGCCGCAGGCCTGACAGACGTAGCGTTTCTGAACCTTCGCCATGCCGTCGCCTTAACGGAACAGGACAGGAACGACAACTAACGATTATCGTACGGTGATCGGTAGCGCTCGCCTCCATGCCCGGCTATCGCTCCGGCCGACATGCAGCCGTCCGACCTTCGCGTCGCCCTCTTCAGCGGCAACTACAACTACATCCGCGATGGCGCGAACCAGGCGCTGAACCTGCTCGTCGGGCATCTGATGGCGCGCGGGGCGACCGTGCGGGTCTATTCGCCGACCACCGAGACGCCCGCCTTTCCACCGACCGGCGATCTGGTGAAGGTGCCCGCCTTCGCGTTTCCGGGCGGGCGGGAGGAATACAAGCTCGGCCGCGGCCTGCCGTGGACGACGCGGCGCGACCTGAAAGCCTATGCGCCCAACCTCGTCCACGTCTCCGCGCCCGAGTTCCTGGGCCATCGCGCGATTACCTGGGCCCGCGCCCGCGACATTCCGGTCGTCGCCTCGCTCCATACCCGGTTCGAAACGTATTTTCGCTATTACGGCATCGGCTTCGTCGAGCCGGGCGTGCGGGCGATCCTCAAGCGCTTCTACAGCCGCGCCGATCACGTCCTGACGCCGACGCCCTCGACGGCGGCGGTGATCCGCGGCTGGGGCGTGACGACGCCGGTGTCGCAATGGCCGCGCGGGGTCGACCACCGCCGTTTCTCGCCGGACGCGCGCAGCCTCGAATGGCGCCGATCGCTGGGGATCGGCGACGACGAGGTGGCGATCGGCTTCCTCGGCCGGCTGGTGCTCGAAAAGGGGCTGGACGTGTTCGCCGACGTCGTGACGCAGCTGTGCGCGCGCGGCATCGCGCACCGGGTGCTGATCGTCGGCGAAGGTCCGGCGCGCGAATGGTTCGCCGGACGCGTGCCGCAGGCGGCGTTCGCCGGGTTCCAGCGCGGCGACGACCTGGGCCGGGCGGTCGCGTCGATGGACATGCTGTTCAACCCCAGCGTGACGGAGACCTGGGGCCAAGTGACGTCGGAGGCGATGGCGGCGGGCGTGCCCGTCGTCGCCGCGCGCGCGACCGGAGCGATGGACCTGGTGCAGGACGGCGTCACCGGCTTCCTCGCCGAGCCGCGCGACGTCGGCGCCTATGCCGATGCGATCGCGCGCCTCGTCGCCGACCCCGCGCTCGCGCGGCGCATGAGCGCCGCCGGCCACGCCCGCGCCGCCGACTGGAGCTGGGACGGCGCGAACGAGGCGGTGCTGCAGGCCTATCTCGGCGTCATGGAGCGGCATCACCGTCCGGGCCGGGCATCCAGTCGAAGCTGAGCGGCGCCTCGCGGAACGCGAACCGGTCGAGGTGCTCGGCCACCACGCGTTTCAGCCCGACCAGTTGACCGTCCGAGCTGGCGTCGATCCGGACGACGAGCGTGTCCGCCTCTCCATCGAACGTCACCGCCGCGTCGCCCGGCCAGTCGGCACCGCGCGCATCGCGCGGGAAGACCACCGTGCCGTGGTCGGCGGTGAACACGACCGCCAGAGTGTGCGACCAGTGCTTGCACAATTGCTGGAGATAGCGGCTGCCGTTCGCGGTCGGCACGCGTGCGGTCGCGCCGTTCATCGCAGCCGCTCGATCTTCTGCGCGACCTCGTCGAGCAGCGCCGCGACGTCGTGCATCGTCTCGTCGGTGGCGCCGCGCGCGAACCGCTGGCCGAGCGCGACCTTGAGGTTGCCCATCGCCCGCCGGATCGGCGCTCCGTCCACCCGCTCGCGATGCTCGCCCAGTTCGTTCAGGCGGGTCATCAGCGCGTCCACCTGTCCGGCGTTCTCGGCCAGAAAGGCCCGGCCCGTCTCCGTGACGGCGAAGCGCTTCTTGGCGCCCTCGGACGCCTGCTCCTCGATCTGGCCCATCTCGTCCAGCAGCGTCAGCGTCGGATAGACGACGCCGGGGCTGGGCGCATAGGCGCCGCCGGTCATCGCCTCGATCGCGCGGATCACGTCGTAGCCGTGGCGCGGCTCGTCGGCGATCAGCCGCAGCAGCACGAGGCGCAGCTCGCCGCCGTCGAACATCCGTCCGCGCCGGCCGCCCTCGGGCCGCTCGCCATGCGCCCACCAGTCGCCCCCGAACGGCCCGCGCCCGCCGCGCGCGCCCGCCGCCGCCATCGCCCAGCGCATCGCGACCCGCGCGTCGGACCAGCCGCCCCTGCCCCGAGAACCGCACTCCGGGTCTTCCTGTCTGCCGTGTCTCATCATCGTTTCCTTTGTCATGATGCAGCCAAGATATATCACGGAACAGAATGCGCAAGAGTGGTCTCGATATATCTTGGCGGCCCGTGCCGTTCCTTCCGCGAGGGCGAAAGGCCGTGCCGTCGGGCTTCGAGGAGACGTAAAGTCACGCCTGCCGGCCCCGCCTGCGCGGCCCAACCCGCGCGCCATCTTCGTGCGACGACCCGGGTGGGGTGACGAACGCCACGCCGAGGTCCTATCTCGCCGCCATGGCCGACCTCTTCGCCGCCTTCGATCCGCCGCTTGCGCCCGATCCGCCGCCGTCCCCGCAGCCGGCACCTGCGGACGCGCCGCTCGCCGACCGGCTGCGCCCGCGCCGGCTGGCCGAGGTCGTGGGCCAGGAGCATCTCACCGGCCCCGACGGCGCGATCGGGCGGATGGTCGCGGCGGGACGGCTGTCGTCGATGGTCCTGTGGGGGCCGCCGGGCACGGGCAAGACGACGATCGCCCGGCTGCTCGCCGACGCCGTGGGCTTGCGGTTCGTGGCGATCTCGGCGGTGTTCTCCGGGGTCGCCGACCTGAAACGCGTGTTCGCCGAAGCGCGCGACCATGCGCGGGTGGGCAAGCGGACGCTGTTGTTCGTGGACGAGATCCACCGCTTCAACCGAGCGCAACAAGACGGTTTCCTGCCCTTCGTCGAGGACGGCACCGTCACGCTGGTCGGCGCGACGACCGAAAACCCCAGTTTCGAGATCAACGCCGCGCTGCTCAGCCGCGCGCAGGTGCTGGTGCTGCACCGGCTGGATCGCGCGGCGCTGGAGCAACTGGTCGCGCGCGCCGAGACGGAGACGGCGCGCGCCCTGCCGCTGACGCCCGAGGCGCGCGACGCGCTGCTCGCGCAGGCGGACGGCGACGGCCGGTTCCTGCTCAACCAGGCCGAGACGATCTTCGCGGTCGACCTGCCCGAACCGCTCGATCCCGCCGGCCTGTCGGGGTTCCTGCAACGGCGGGTCGCTGTGTACGACAAGGACCGCGAGGGCCACTACAACCTCATCTCCGCGCTTCACAAGGCCATCAGGGGCTCCGATCCGCAGGCCGCGCTCTACTATCTCGCGAGGATGCTGACCGCGGGCGAGGAGCCGCTGTTCCTGCTTCGCCGGCTGGTGCGCGCGGCGTCGGAGGACGTCGGCCTCGCCGACCCGCAGGCGCTGGTGCAATGCCTCGCCGCCAAGGACGCCTACGATTTCCTGGGCAGCCCGGAGGGCGAGCTCGCGATCGCGCAGGCGTGCCTGTATCTGGCGACCGCGCCCAAATCGAACGCCGCCTACACAGCGCAAAAGGCGGCCTGGGCCTGCGCGCGTGAGACCGGGTCGCTCCAGCCGCCCGACGCGATCCTGAACGCGCCGACCAAGATGATGCGCGACCTGGGCTATGGCCGCGGCTACGCCTACGACCACGACGCGCCCGACGCGTTTTCGGGCGCGAACTACTGGCCCGAGGCACTGGGCCCGCAACGCTTCTACACGCCCACCGATCGCGGGTTCGAAGCGCGGCTCGCGGAGCGGCTGGCGACGTGGGAGCGGCGGCGTGCGGCGCTCGCCGATGGTGGCGGAGACGGCCGCTGAGCCACTCGTTCGAGCGGTTCGTCGCGATCGACTGGTCGGGCGCGCGCGGGCGCTGGCAGCCGGGCATCGCGCTCGCCGAGTGCGACCTGGACGACCGAGCGCCGATGCTGATCGACCCACCGGATCGCGCGTGGTCGCGCGGGGCGGCGCTCGACTGGCTGGTGGAACTGGCGGAAGGAGGAAGCCGGACGCTGGTCGGCCTCGACCTGTCGCCCGCCTTTGCCTGCGCGGACGCGGGCAGCTATTTTCCCGGCTGGTCGGAGAGTCCCGACGGCATGGCCGACCTGTGGGCGCTGGTCGACCGGCTCTGCGCGGCCGATCCGGACCTCGCCGCCGACGGGTTCGTCGACCATCGGGAGGCTGCGCGGCATTTCCGGCGCGTCGGCAGCCTGGGCGACCGGTTCGTGGGCGGCCGCGGGCGGTGGCGGGTGTGCGAGTACCGCCAGAGCGCCGCGGGCCTGTCGCCGTCGAGCTGTTTCAACCTCGTCGGGGCGGCGCAGGTCGGCAAGTCGAGCCTGACCGGGATGCGGGTGCTGCACCGGCTCGGCGGCCGCATCCCGTTATGGCCGCTCGATCCGGTGCCCGCCACCGGGCCGGTGTTGGTGGAGATCTATACGACGATCGCGGCGCGGGAGGCGAAGGTGCGGCCCGGTCGGTCGAAGATCAGGGACGCGGACACCCTCGACGCGGCGCTGGCGCAACTCGGGACCCGGCCGCACCGGCCGCTCGCGCGCTACGACGATCATGCGACGGACGCGATCCTCACCGCGGCGTGGATGCGGGCCGCGGCCGGTCGACCGGCGCTGTGGTCGCCCGACGGTCTGGAAGCGGTGGCGCGCACCGAGGGCTGGACCTTCGGCGTCCCCTGACGCATGGGCGACGGGGATGCCGGTTTAGCTCAGTTGGTAGAGCGCCAGTTTTGTAAACTGGATGTCGCGGGTTCGATTCCTGCAACCGGCACCGACCGTCACGTCCCCTGCGTCAGCGCCGGTTGTCCCGCGACGTCAGGCGCTTGATCCGCGGCTGGCGCATGATCTGGTCCCAGACCTTCTGATAACCGAAGTGACGGTTCCGGCGCTCGCGCCGGCGAAGCTTGCGCCGCTGTCGCAGGCCGGCACGATAGACGCCATAGGCCAGGAGAAGACCGCAGACGGCGGCCACAACAATCCACCCGATCATGGTCGTCGTCCCGTTCCGTGCGGCCGACGCGATGATGCTGCATCGCGGCGACCGGCGTCAAGCGAGCAATCGCGGGACGTGCCCCGTCCTGGGCCGGGACGGTCGGCGGGGCGGGCACCATCGGCCGCGCTCCGGCGTTGGGCTGCGGCATGATAAAGGTCGTCAGTTACAACATCCACAAGGGCATCGGCAGCGACCGGCGCCGCAACCCCGATCGCATCCTCGACGTCCTCGCCGAGATCGACGCCGACGTGATCGCGTTGCAGGAGGCGGACCGGCGGTTCGGGCCGAAGGCGCAGGTGATCGAGCCGCACCTGCTGGAACAGCAGGGCCGGTGGAAGGCGGTGCCGCTGCGTCATCGCTCCGCCAGCATGGGGTGGCACGGCAATGCGATCCTCGTGCGGCGATCCGCGCACGTCCTCGATTGCGAGGCGCTGCACCTGCCGGCGCTCGAGCCGCGCGGCGCGGCGATGGCGGACGTCGAGGTCGACGGCCACGCGATCCGGGTGGTGGGCATGCACCTCGACCTGTCGGGGCTGTGGCGCCGC
>JBPBQW010000135.1:0-50808 GCA_050955125.1 Janthinobacterium lividum | reverse complement strand
GGTTGCGCGCCGGCTGCTCGATCGGCGCGGGCATCGGCGGCCTGCCGGGTATCGCGAGCGAGTCGCTGGTCTGCGAGAACAAGGGGCCGAGCCGCGTCTCGCCGCACTTCGTCCATGGCCGGCTCATCAACCTGACGTCGGGTCAGGTCTCGATCAAATACGGCTTGATGGGCCCCAACCATGCGGTCGTCACCGCCTGTTCGACGGGCGCCCACTCGATCGGCGACGCCGCGCGGATGATCGCGATGGACGATGCCGACGTGATGCTGGCGGGCGGCTCCGAGGGCGCGATCTGCCCGCTGGGGATCGCCGGTTTCGCGCAGGCGCGCGCGCTGTCAATGGGCTTCAACGACGCGCCCGAGAAAGCGAGCCGTCCGTACGACCGCGATCGCGACGGCTTCGTGATGGGCGAGGGCGCGGGCGTCGTCTGCCTGGAGGAATATGAGCGGGCCAAGGCGCGCGGCGCACACATCTATGCCGAGGTCATCGGCTATGGCCTGTCGGGCGACGCTTATCACGTCACCGCGCCGCATCCCGAAGGCTCGGGCGCGTTCCGGTCGATGGAGATGGCGATGCGCAAGTCCGGGCTGGCGCTGGAGGACATCGACTATATCAACGCGCATGGCACGTCGACGCCGCTGGGCGACGAGCTGGAGCTGGGCGCGGTGCGGCGGCTGTTCGGCGCGGCGATGGACGGCGTGTCGATGAGCTCGACCAAGTCCGCCATCGGCCATCTGCTGGGCGGCGCGGGCGCGGTGGAGAGCATCTTCTGCATTCTGGCGATGCGCGACGGCATCGTGCCGCCGACGCTGAACCTCGACAATCCCAGCGAGAATTGCGCGGGCGTCGACCTGGTGCCGCATACCGCGAAGAAGCGTAAGGTGCGGGCGATCCTCAACAACAGCTTCGGGTTCGGCGGCACCAATGCGTCGCTGGTGATGCGGCCGGTCTGATCGCGTGGCACGCGGCGTCGGCACCGGAAAGCGCTCGGCCCGGCTGGGGCTCGTTGCCGCGTTGCTGCTCGTCCTGCTCGGATTCTGGGTCGTCCACGGTTGGGGAGGGCCCGGCCCGGCGCCGAGAAACCTGACCGTCGACATACCGCAGGGCGCGACGCTGGCACGGGCCGCCAGCGAGCTGGAAAAGGCGGGCGCGATCCCGTCCGCCCGCAGGTTCCGCCTCTATGCCCGGTTGCTGGGCAGGCGGCAGACGATCCGGGCCGGCGAGTATCGCATCCTGGCGCACCTGAGCCAGTCCGACATCCTGCGATTGCTGCAGGGCGGCGCGACGGTGCAGCATCTGGTGACCATTCCCGAGGGACTGCCGTCGGTGCTGGCACGAGAGGTCCTGATGGCCGCTCCCGAGCTGCGCGGCACCATTCCCGTGCCGGCCGAGGGCAGCCTGCTGCCCGACAGCTACGGCTATTTGCGCGGCGAAACGCGGGCGTCGGTGGTCGCCCGCATGCAGGGGGCGATGCGGCGCTATCTCGCCGCCGCCTGGGCACGGCGCAAGCCCGGCATCGCGGTATCGACGCCGCAACAGGCGCTGATCCTCGCAGCGATCGTCGAGAAGGAGACGGGCAAGCCTGCCGAGCGGCGGATGGTCGCCGCTGTCTATGCCAATCGCCTGAAGCGCGGCATGCCGCTCCAGGCCGATCCGACCTTCATCTATCCGATCACGCAGGGACGGCCGCTGGGCCGCCGGCCGCTCCTGTCCGAGGTTCACGCGAAAAACGCGTACAACACCTACGAGATGACTGAGCTGCCCGCGGGACCGATCTGCAATCCCGGCCGCGCCTCGATCGACGCCGTGCTCGATCCCGCACCGTCGAGCGCGCTGTACTTCGTCGCCGACGGCACCGGCGGACACGTGTTCGCCGACACGCTGGCGCAGCACGATGCGAACGTGAAACGCTGGTACGCGATCCGCCACGCACGGGGCGAGATGTGACCTAGCCGTACGCCTGCGCGAAGGCGGCGGCGGCGCCGAACAAGCCCGGTTCGGGATGGGTGATGAGCTTGACCGGCAGGGCGGCCATCATCTGCTGGAACCGACCCTTGGCCGCGAACCGTTCCGCGAAGCCGGACGTCGGCAGCCGGTCCTTCAGCCGATAGCCGAGGCCGCCCGCGATCACCACGGCCTTGGCACCATGGGCGAGCGCCAGGTCACCGGCGACCGACCCCAACGCCAGGCAGAACCGGTCCAGCGCGGCCAGCGCCAGGCTGTCGCCCTCGTCCAGCGCCGCGGTCCATATCTGCTTGTCCGTCAACTCGGGTCTCGACCGGCTCTCCAGCGCGGCGAGCGAGTCGTAGATGGCGACGATCGCGGGCCCCGCGCACACCCGCTCGGCCGAGACGCGGGTGAACGCCTTGCGCAGCCGCGCGACCAGCGCGTCCTCGGTCGGATCATGGGGGGCGAAATCGATGTGCCCGCCCTCGGTCTCCAGGACATGGTAGCCGTCCGGAGTCCGCAGCAACTGGGCGACGCCGAGGCCGGTGCCGGGGCCGCAGATCGAGACGACGCCGCGGGTCGGCATCGGGAGATCGGGCCCGCACAGATGCTCGAAGCTTTCGGCGGGTGCCTGCGCCACGGCGTGACCGACCGCGCCGAAATCGTTGATGAGCACGTAATCGTCCACGGCCAGCCGCTGGCGAACCATCGCGGGACGGATCACCCAGGGGTTGTTGGTCAGCTTGATGACCTCTCCCCCGACCGGGGACGCGACCGCGATCGCCGCCGCACGCGGCAGCGTACGGCCGAGCATGTCGCCATAACCCTGCCACGCCGTCTGCAAGCTCGCGTAATCCGCGGTCTTCAGGATGCGCTGCTCGGTCAGCGACAGGACGCGTCCGTCCTCGATATGCGCGATCGCGAATCGCGCGTGCGTACCCCCGATATCGGCCGCCACGACGTCCATGCTCGTCTCCTTCCGATACCCGTCAGCGATCGCCCTCAGGGCGCCCAGTGCACGTCGACCGGCAACTCGGCGTCGGCGAGGACGCGCCCGATCGGATAGCCGGAGGACGGGCCCTGGTCGATCGCGCGTTCCAGCACCTCGCGCTTGTCCTGGCCGGTGATCGCGACCGTGACGGCGCGCGCCGACACAATCGCGGCGCGGCTGAGCGTGATGCGGGGGACGGGCGCCTCGGGCGGCAAGGGATCCGGCATCACGCCCAACGCCCGCCGCTCGCGCGGACCCGACAGCGCCTCGTCGTAATCGGGACCGGGGAAGATGGAGGCGGTATGCCCGTCGCCGCCCATGCCGAGCAGGACGAGGTCGAGCGGCCAGTGGATATCTTGCAGCCGCGCGTCCGCCGCACGGCCCGCGGCGCGATAATCCGCCGCCTTGTCGCTCACGAGCGGGATCACGCGAGCGCCGGTCGGGATGAACGTCTTGCCCAGCATCGTCACGTTGGACAGGACGTCGCCCAGCGCAACGATGCGATCGTCGCCGGGGATGATCGTCACCTTCTTCCAGTCGAGCTTGGCCTTGGCGAGCTTCTCATAGGCCGCCCGCGGCGTGTTCCCGCCCGCCAGCGCCAGTACCGCCGAGCCGCGGGCGTCCAGCGCGCTCTCGATCACGAACTGTATGTCGCCCGCGATCGCCGCCGCCATCTCGGCTGCGTCGTCATATTCCCACCATTCGATCTCGGTCATACATGCTCCGGATATTGTGAAGTCCGTCGTTCCGAACCCGCCGAGGCATCTCTCCTGGTCGAAAGGCAAGGCAGCCCGCCGGCGGGTTCGGTCGATTGGACGGAAGTGTCGCGAGTGTCAGTCGTCCTGCCAGGTGACGCCGCCCCGCTCGGTCAGTGCGACCGCGCTCGATGGGCCCCAGCTTCCCGACGGATAGGCTTTGGGCTGCGTTCCGTTCGCCGCCCAGCCGGCGCGGATCGCGTCGATGAACCGCCACTGCGCCTCGACCTCGTCGCGCCGGACGAACAACGTCTGATCGCCCTCGATCAGGTCGAGCAGCAGCCGCTCGTAGGCGATCCGCCGCCGCTCCTTGAACTGCGCGTCGAGGCTCAGGTCCAGCGGCACTTCGCGAAGGCGGATGCCCTCGCGGTCGAGCCCCGGCTCCTTGGCCATCACCAGCAGCTGGACGTATTCCTCGGGCTGGAGGCGGATGACCATCACGTTGTTCTGTAGCTGCCCGCCGCGCGACGCGAACATCGAGTGAGGCACGGGCTTGAACTGGATCGCAATCTCCGACCGGCGGGTCGCCATGCGCTTGCCGGTGCGCAGATAGAAGGGCACGCCCTGCCACCGCCAGTTGTCGATGTGCGCCTTCACCGCGACGAACGTCTCGGTCGAGGACGGCTTGCCCAGTTCGTCGAGATAGCCCTTCACGAACTCGCCGCCGACCGCGCCCGCGCCATATTGGCCGGTGACGGTGCATCCCTGCACCGCCTCGGGCGTGATCGTCCGGAGCGAGCGCAGCACCTTCACCTTCTCGTCGCGGATCGCGGTGCCGTCGAAATGCGTCGGCGGCTCCATCGCGATCAATGCGAGCAGCTGGAGGATGTGGTTCTGCACCATGTCGCGCAGCGCGCCGGTGTCGTCGTAATAGCCGGCGCGACTCTCCAGCCCGACCGTCTCGGCGATCGTGATCTGGACGTTGTCGATGCCGCCCGCATTCCAGATCGGCTCAAACAGCGCGTTGCCAAACCGCAGCGCCAGGATGTTCTGCACCGTCTCCTTGCCGAGGTAATGGTCGAAACGGAACGTGCGATCTTCCGGAAAGGCGGCGGAGACCGCGTCGTTGATCTCCTGGCTGGACGGCAGATCGTGGCCGAGCGGCTTCTCCAGCCCCACGCGCACCGTGTCGCCCGCCAGCCCGGCCGACTGCAGGCCGGTCACGACAGCCTCGAACAGCGACGGCGCGGTCGACAGGAAGACGGCGAGGCCACCCGACACGTCGCCGATCTTGTCGGCCAGCGCCTGGAAACTGGTGTGGTCGCCCACGTCCAGCGGCACGTAGCCGATCCGGGTCAGGAACGCGTCGATCGTTGCCGGGTCCTTGCGGTCGGCGGGCAGGAACTTGTCGAGCGAGCCGCGCGCGAACTCGCGGAAGCCGTCGTCGTCATAGTCGCTGCGCGAGGTGCCCGTGATCGTCAGCCCCTCGGGCAGCAACCCGTCGGCGTGGAGGTTGTACAACGAGGGGAGCAGCATCCGCTGCGACAGGTCGCCCGACGCGCCGAACAGCAGCATCTTGGCGACGGGCTGGCGATGGGATTCGGCGGCCATGGGATCACTCCGGTGAAAGACGTAGCTCGAACGGGTCTGTTATGCGTTGCGCGTCAGCGCGCCAACCCCGCGACCGGATCCAGCCCGGCCATGAGATTGAGGTTCTGGACCGCCGCGCCTGCCGCACCCTTGCCGAGATTGTCGAGCGTCGCGACCAGGACGGCCTGGCCGGTGTCGCTGCCACACGCCCGCAAGGTCATGCGATCGGTGCTCGCATTCTCCTCGATCGCGACGAGACCGACGTCACCGGACCCGACCGTGATCAGCGGCGACCCGGCGTAGGAAGCTCGCAGGGCATCCTCGACCGCGGCAAGATCAGGCGCGCCGGGCAGGGCGTGGAGCGGCAGCGGAACCTGCCCCAGCATGCCGCGGTACACTGCGGCCACGGCGGGCGCGAAGATGGGCGGGTGACGCAACCCCGAATGCTCGCGCATCTCGGGCGCATGCTTGTGACGCAGCGACAGCGCATAGGCACGATAGGCGGTGGCGGCGGTACCGGCCTCGAACTCCGCGACCATGGCCTTGCCGCCGCCGGAATAGCCGGAGGTCGCATTGAAGCTGAGCGCCCAGTCGGCCGGCAGCAGGCCCGCGCGCACCAGCGGCCGAACGAGCGCGAGGAACGCGGTGGGGTAGCAACCCGGATTGGCGACGCGCGCGGCGCCGGCGATGCGATCCGCCGCGTCCGCTTCGAGTTCGGGGAAGCCATAGGTCCATCCGTCGGCGACGCGATGCGCGCTCGACGCGTCGATGATCCGGGTCCGCGGATTGTCGACCAGCGCGACCGCCTCGCGCGCCGCGTCGTCGGGCAGGCACAGGATGACGATGTCGGCATCGTTCAGCGCCTCGCGGCGCGCAACCGGATCCTTGCGCCTATCCTCGGCCAGCGCGATCATCGCGATCTCCGGCCGTCCCGCCAGCCGGTCGTGGATTTCGAGACCGGTCGTACCGACCGCGCCATCGACGAACACCCCGATGCTCATGCCTCCGCCTCGACCGCGTCGCTGTCCAGATACCCCACGAGCCCCGCCTCCACCGCACGGCCCCACACCAGGGCGCCGGACACCTCCAGCACCTCGAACCGATCACCCGGCGACAGCAGTGCGACCGCTGCGTCCGATCCGGGCGAGCCGATCAAACCGACTGCCCGCACGGCGCGACACGGCACGGGGGCGGCGAAGTGAGGGGCGAATACCTGACCGGCAAGCCGGATGTCGGCGAGATCGGGGCGTACCGCGAATATCGTGGGATCAAGAGCGACCGAGGGACCGACGAGCGCGAAGCCACTACGCGTCCTCGTGCTCGTCCCCGGGCTGCTCGGCTCGATCCGCATCGGCTCCCGGTTGAGAGACGAGCCCTGCCGCTCCCGCGGCGACGGATCCGGCGGTGGCGTCATGGTCTGCCTCGCCGATGAATTGCCCGAACTCCTCAAGAAAATCCGCCCCCCCGGACGTGCGGGCGACGAAGATGTTGCGTTTGTCGCTGTCGTCCCGCTGGCGGCGCAGATAGCCGAGCGAGCCCAACCTGTTCAAGGCGCGTGTCACCACCGGCTTGGACACGTTCAGGAAGCGTGCCAGTCCGCGCACCGTATGCGGTCCGGGATTGAGGTAGACGACGAGGAGCAGCGCCATCTGACGATTGGTGAGATCGGGCTCGCCCGAGCGGACGTAATCCACCAGCGTCGCCATCCAGCTCTTCAGTTCGGGTTCCGCCAGACTCGCCAATTCGGGCCTTCCCACGCCACCGGGACCAAACGCCTAGTCCCGGACCCAGAACGTTCGCGCCTCCCGCTGGTTTCCCGTCCGGACCGATAGTTAACCTGCATCCCGACGTCCGAGCGGCTCGGTTGATCGCCGGCGCCGCCTCGCCTATGCGGTCGCCAACGTCCCCGGTCCGGAACCCCCATGCTCTTCACCGTCCTGCTGATCGTCCACGCCGTCATCGCCGCCGCCCTGGTGACGGTGATCCTGCTGCAGAAGTCGGAAGGCGGCGGGCTCGGCATGGGCGGCAGCCCGTCCGGCCTGATGAGCGCGCGCGGTGCGGCCGATTTCCTGACCCGCGCGACCGCGGTGCTGGCCGCTGCGTTCATCGGATTCTCGATATTGCTGGCGGTGCTCGCCTCGACGCGTCACTCGGTCGGTGCGATCGACACGTCGCTGGCCCGCCGTCCGTCGGCGCAGCCGGCGACGACGCAGCCGCTGCCCGCCGAGCCCACCGCGCCGTTCTCCAACGCCGCCAACATCGCGGCGCCCGCCGCGACGCCGCAGGACAACGGCCAGTCCGTTCCGCTCGCGCGCTGAACCACTCCGTTCGTCGATTCCTTCGCGCGCCGGCTGTGGCGGGCGCTTGTCGTCCCGCGTCCCGAAAGGCTAACCCTCTCCTCCCATGACCCGGTTCATCTTCATCACCGGCGGCGTGGTCTCCTCGCTCGGCAAGGGACTCATGGCGGCCAGCCTCGCCGCGCTGCTCCAGGCCCGCGGCTATCGCGTGCGCATCCGCAAGTTCGACCCCTATCTCAACGTCGATCCCGGCACGATGAGCCCGTATCAGCATGGCGAGGTGTACGTCACCGACGACGGTGCCGAGACCGACCTCGACCTTGGCCATTACGAACGCTTCACCGGCGTCGCCTCGCGCCAGTCGGACAACATCACGTCGGGCCGCATCTACAAGACTATCATCGAGCGCGAGCGACGCGGGGATTATCTGGGCGCGACCGTTCAGGTGATCCCGCACGTGACGGACGCGATCAAGGCGTTCGCGAAAGCGGAGACGGAGGACCTCGATTTCGTGCTGTGCGAGATCGGCGGGACGGTCGGCGATATCGAGTCGCTGCCGTTCGTCGAGGCGATCCGGCAGCTGCGCAACGAGCTGGGTCGCGGCCAGACGGTCAGCATCCACGTCACGCTCGTGCCCTACATCACCGCCGCGGGGGAGCTGAAGACGAAACCGACGCAGCATTCGGTGCGCGAGATCGCTTCGCTCGGTGTCGCGCCCGACGTGCTGGTCTGTCGCTGCGAACACCCGCTGCCGCCGGCGGAACGCGCCAAGATCGCGCAATTCTGCAACGTGCCCGCGAGCGCGGTGATCCCCGCGCTGGACGCCAAGAGCATCTATGCCGTGCCGCTCCAGTACCACGCCGAAGGGCTCGACGAGGAGGTGCTGCGCGCGTTCGGGATCGATCCGGGCGATGCGCCCGATCTCTCGCGATGGGTCGAGATCGTCGATCGGCTGACCAACCCGGAAGGCGAGGTGACGATCGGCGTCGTCGGCAAATACGTCGGCCTGCAGGACGCGTACAAGTCGCTGGGCGAGGCGCTGGTCCATGGCGGGATCGCCAACCGGGTGAAGGTCAGGATCGACTGGATCGACGCCGAGCTGTTCGAACGCGGCGATCCGGGCGAGATCGCCACGCGGCTGGAGCCGTGCCACGCGATCCTGGTCCCCGGCGCGTTCGGCGAACGGGGCGCGGAAGGCAAGATCGCGTCCGTCCGCTTCGCGCGGGAACGCGAAATCCCGTATTTCGGCATCTGTTTCGGCATGCAGATGGCGTGCATCGAGGGCGCGCGCGATCTCGCGGGTATCGCCGCGGCATCGTCGACCGAGTTCGGGCCGACGGAGGAGCCGGTCGTCGGCCTCATCACCGAGTGGATGAGCACGGGCGGGATCGAGCGGCGCGAGGTGGAGGGCGACCTGGGCGGCACGATGCGGCTGGGCGCCTATGACGCCACGCTCGACGGCAATTCGGTCGTCGCGTCCATCTATGGGACCACGCAGATCAGCGAGCGGCATCGCCATCGCTACGAGGTCAACACCGGCTATCGCGAGGCGCTGGAGGCGGGCGGCCTCGTCTTTTCGGGGATGAGCCCCGACGGCATGTTGCCCGAGATCGTCGAGCGGCCCGACCATCCCTGGTTCGTCGGCGTGCAGTTCCACCCCGAGCTCAAGAGCAAGCCGTTCGATCCGCACCCGCTGTTCGCGAGCTTCGTCGCGGCGGCGGTGCGACAGAGCCGGCTGGTATGAGGTCGCCCGGTACGGCTCCGTCCTCGCTCGGGCCGACAGCCTGACACGAAAAGGGTGCCCGAGCCTTTCGGCCGGGCACCCCGATCTACGTCGTGGAGGAAGGCTTACGCCGCCTGCGCCGCGTCGGTAGCCGCCGCGTCATGCTCGACGGCGGCGAGCGGCGCACCGGTCTTGATGGCGATCGTCTTGGGCTTCATCGCCTCGGGCACCTCGCGCACCAGGTCGACGACCAACAGCCCGTCGTTCAGGCGCGCGTCGGCGACGAAGACGAAGTCCGCAAGCTCGAACCGCCGCTCGAAGCTGCGGGTCGCGATGCCGAGGTGCAGGAAGTTCGCACCCGCCGCCTTGTCGTCCTTCTTGCCGGCCACCAGCAGCAGGTTGCGCTGCGCGGTGATCTCGATCTCGTCGCGGCTGAACCCCGCGACGGCGAGCGTGATCCGGTACCGGTCGTCGCCCAGACGTTCCAGGTTGAAGGGGGGGTAGCTGTCGGTCGCGCCGCGGGCGTTGGACTCCAGCAGGTCGAACACGCGGTCGAAGCCGACGGTCGAGCGGCGGTAGGGGGTGAGGTCGAGTCGCATATCAATTCCTCCATCGAGCGAGTTGACGAGGACCGCCCGTCGTCATGACCGGGCGATCCGGATACGCAGCCCTGATCGGCACCGCGCCTCACCCATCTGGTACGTCGTCGATGGAGTTCAAGAACCGGCCTTCCGGATTTTGGCCCAAGCTGCGCTTGCGTCCGGTCAACAAGCGCGTTCTTCCAATTCCCCCCGATCGGATGGACGTTGGCTCGACATCGGGGAAACTGACATGACGATATCGACCGCGATCCTGCTGGCGATGCAGGCTGCCACGGCGCCGAGCCCGCCCGAGCAGACGACCGGGCCGGCATCGGCACCCAGCGCGACCGAGACTGTCCCCGCGCCGTCGGCGACCGGAACGACGGGCGGGCGGCTCGGTCCGTCCCAGGGCAGCGGCGACGTGGTCGTGACGGCGCGCCGGCGCAGCGAGTCGGCACAAGCCGTGCCGATCGCGCTGTCGGTGATCGGCGGCAAGGCACTGGCGGAGACGGGCGCGTACAACGTCGACCGACTCACCCAGCTTCAGCCGTCATTGCAATTCTATTCGACCAATCCGCGCAATTCCGCCGCCAACATCCGTGGGTTGGGCGCGCCGTTCGGACTCACCAACGACGGGATCGAGCAGGGTGTCGGCATCTATGTGGACCAGGTCTATTACAGCCGCATCGCCGCGGCGACGTTCGATTTCACCGACATCGACCGCATCGAGATCCTGCGCGGGCCGCAAGGGACGTTGTACGGCAAGAACACGACCGCCGGCGCGATCAACATCTATACGCGTGCGCCCACTTTCGAGCCCGAGGCGCGCGTTGAACTGACCGGCGGCAATTACGACTTCTTCCAGGCCAAGGCATCGGTATCGGCGCCGCTGATCGACGACAAGCTTGCCATCCGGCTGTCCACGTCGATCACGACGCGACGCGGCACGATCTACAACGTCGCCAAGGACGAGTGGCAGAACGGCCAGGACAACCAGAGCTTTCGCGGATCGTTGCTGTGGAAGCCGACGAGCACGCTGGACGTGACACTGTCGGGTGACTTCAATCATCAGGACCCGGATTGCTGCGTCCAATATTACGTCCGCACGGGTCTGACACAGCGGCCACTGTCGCGGCAGTATGCGGCACTGGCCGCAGCGTTCGGCTATCGTGTCCCGTCGACCAACGTCTTCGATCGCGTGACCGACCTCGATACCGAGCCGCTGGCGAGGCAGAAGCTGGGCGGGGCGTCGGTGGTGGCGAACCTCGATCTGGGCGGCGCGACGCTGACGTCGGTCAGCGCCTGGCGGTTCTGGAACTGGGTGCCCAGCAGCGACCGAGATTATATCGGCCTGCCCGTGACGACCGTGTCCGCGAACACGTCGCAGCAGCGGCAGTGGAGCCAGGAACTGCGCCTGGCGTCCAACGGCTCGCACGCGATCGACTATGTCGGCGGGTTGTTCTATTTCCATCAGACTGTCGACGTTCAGGGCCTGCAGGTCCAGGGACCGGCGGCCAGCCGCTATACGCTCAACCCGACCTCGGCCGATGCGGGCCTTCCGGCGGTTCTCGACGGCCTGACCCAGACGGTGACGAGCCACCTGGGCAACACCAGCGCCGCGGCGTTCGGAAAGCTGACCTGGCACGTCACGGACGCGTTCTCGATCGCGCCCGGCCTGCGGGTCAACTATGACGAGAAGAGCGCGAATTACCTGGCGGTCATCACCAACGGGAGCGGCGCCGTGCTTTCCTGCGCGCCCGCGCCGACCGTCGCGGCGCTGAGGGATCAGTGTGCGACACTGGCGCCGCAACGCTACGCGCCACGTTTCTCCAGCTGGAACCTGTCGGGCGACATCACCGCCGCCTACACCGTCACCCCGGACATCCATGCCTATGCGACCTTCGCCCGCAGCTACAAGTCGGGCGGCGTGAACCTGTCCGGCCTGCCGCTGGACGCGAACAACAATCCGATCCTCGCGTCTCAGACGGTCGCGCCGGAAAAGGTGAACAACTTCGAGCTGGGCCTGAAGACGCAATTTCTGAACCGGCGGGTGACCGCCAATTTCGCCGCGTTCTGGACGGACATCTTCGACTATCAGGCGACCGTCACCAACGGACAGTTGGGCGTGCTGCGCGGCTATCTCGCCAACGCCGGTCGCGTCCGCACGCGCGGCCTCGAGTTCGACGGCGCGTTCCGGCCGACGAACCGGCTCAACCTGTATGCCAACGGTGCCTACACGGACGCCAGATACGTCCGTTTCCGCGATGCGCCGTGCCCGCCCGAACTGTCGGGCGGCACCGCCGCGGATGCGACCCATCCGGCGAGCGCCGCCGGTACGCCCGGCGGGTATAGCCCGGCGAACTGCGACATCTCCGGCCAGGTGCTGCCTGGCGTATCAAAATGGGCGTTCTCCTATGGCGCGGAATACGACCTGCCCGCGCGGGTCGCGGGCCTGGATGGACAATTGTACCTTGGGTACGACGGCAGCTACCGTTCGCATTTCTCGTCCAACCCGTCGGCGTCCGCCTATACCGACATCGCCGGTTATGCGCTGAGCAATTTCAGGCTCGGTTTCCGCTCGACCGACAAGTGGAACACCTTCGCCTGGGTGCGCAACGCGTTCAACCAGGACTATCTGGAAGTATTGGCGACCCAGTCCGGCAGCACCGGTCTCATCGTCGGCCAGCCCGGCGATCCGCGGACCTATGGCCTGACCGTGTCACGATCGTTCTAGGGGGTCGGGCGGCGGCCGGGACGGCCTCGGCACTTGCAGCACGGGGATGATGCAGGCCCGAAACGGCAAACGCCCGGACCGTTGCCGATCCGGGCGCCTGCGTGACGATCGCTCGTCAGCCCCCAATGTTTCCTGCCGCGCGTTGTTCGCTGCGTACGGGAAGTTTTCCCCGAACCCACGGCCATGTTCCGTGCCTCGATGGTCTGCGGCTACCGAGCAACGCCGGGGTTGTCACGGGTGAACGGGTCGCCCGTTGCCGATTGCCGCCATTCTGTGTCGCTCGCGCAACATAATCGTTCGACGGGCGAACATTGCCACCCGGGGGGCTGGGTCGTAGGACCCGGCGGTCTCCTCCTGCCGGCCATCACTGATCCCATGATCCTGTCCCGCTACGAACGGATGATCGCGCGCCGTTACCTGCTGCCGGGTCGCGGCGAGCGGTTCATCGTGCTCGTCGCCGGGTTCAGCCTCGGCGCCGTCATGCTGGGCGTCGCGGCTCTGGTGATCGTGATGAGCGTCATGAACGGCTTCAGGGCCGAGCTGTTCGACAAGATCGTCGGCCTGAACGGCCATGCGGTGGTGCAGGGCATCGGCGGCCGGCTGGACGACTGGCGGCGCGTCGTGGCGGCCGCCAAGGCGACACCGGGCGTGACGAGCGCGGTGCCGCTGATCGAGCAGCCGCTGATGACGAGCTACAACGGCCGGGTCGAGGCGGTGCTGGTGCGCGGCATGCGGGTGGAGGACATCCGGTCGAACGCCACCATCAACGGCAAGGTCGTCACCGGCAGCATGGCGCAGCTGACGCCCGGAAGCGGCAACGTCGCGATCGGCGCGCGGCTTGCCGAGGCGCTGGGGGCCGACGTGGGGTCGCAGATCTCGCTCATCAGCCCTCAGGGTCAGACGACGCCGTTCGGCACCGTGCCGCGGATCGTGAGCTATCGTGTCGCCGCGATATTCGAGATCGGCGTCTATGATTACGACAAGGCCTATGTCGTCATGCCGATGGCCGACGCGCAACAATTGCTGATGCTCGGCGACTCGGTCGGCATGGTCGAGGTGCAGACGCGTGACGCGGACAAGGTCGGCACGATCCTCGATCCGCTGCGGCGGCAGGTCGCGGGCGACGCGGTGATCTCCGACTGGCGGCAGATGAACGCGCAGTTGTTCGAGGCGCTGGCCGTCGAGCGGGTCGCGATGTTCACCGTCCTATGCATCATCATCCTGGTGGCGGCGTTCAACATCGCCTCGTCGCTCATCATGCTGGTTCGTGCCAAGACCCGGGACATCGCGATCCTGCGCACGATGGGCGCGACTCGCGGTGCGATGATCCGCATCTTCATGCTGGTGGGCACGACGATCGGGACGCTGGGCACGCTCGCCGGATTGATGCTCGGCTTCGTCTTCCTGTTCTTCCGCCAGGGGGTGGTGAATGCCGTCCAGTTCGTGACCGGGCAGAATCTGTGGGACCCGTCGATCCGCTACCTGACCGAGCTGCCGAGCAAGACCGACCCGGTCGAGGTCGCCGCGATCGTCGCGATGGCGTTGCTGATGAGTTTTCTCGCGACGCTGTATCCCGCGTTCAAGGCCGCGAGCACCGATCCGGTGCAGGTGCTGCGGTATGAGTAGCCCGTCCGATCCCGGGCCGGTCCTCTCGACGCAGGGCCTCGCGCGCCATTTCGTGCAGGGGGGGGAGCGGATCGAGGTGCTGCGCGGCGTCGACATGACGGTCGCGCCGGGTGAGATCGTCGCCCTGCTCGGCGCGTCGGGGTCGGGCAAGTCGACGCTGCTGCAGGCGGTCGGGCTGCTCGAAGGGGGGTTCGAGGGCTCGATCCGCATCGCGGGCGTCGAAGCGGCGAAGCTCGACGCGCATGGCCGGACGCTGGTCAGGCGCGACCGGCTCGGCTTCGTGTACCAGTTCCATCACCTGCTGCCCGATTTCACCGCGGTCGAGAACGTGGTCCTGCCGCAACTGGTGCGCGGGGCGGAGCGCGCCGACGCCGACGCGCGCGCCGCATCGCTGTTGTCGACCCTCGGGCTCAGTCACCGGCTGACGCATCGCCCATCGCAGCTGTCGGGCGGCGAGCAGCAGCGCGTCGCTGTCGCCCGCGCGCTCGCCAACCGTCCGGCGCTGGTGCTGGCGGACGAACCGACCGGTAACCTCGACGAACACACCGCCGATGTCGTGCTGGCCGAGTTCCTGCGGCTGGTGCGCGGGGAGGGTTCGGCGGCCCTCGTGGCGACGCACAACGAGCGGCTGGCGGCGAAGATGGACCGGGTCGTCCGGCTGCACGAGGGGCGGCTAGGGTGAGCGCGAAGGCACGTCGGCCAGTCGGCCCGGTGCTCGCCGGGTGGGCGCGATCCTTGGCGATCCGAGCGGAGTTCTGCGAATGATCCCGATCACCGACCTCACCGTCCACGCTGCCGACGGCAGCCCCGTGCCGCTCTCCGCCTACGCCGGCCAAGTGCTGCTGATCGTCAACACGGCGTCCAAGTGCGGTTTCACGCCGCAATACGAGGGGCTGGAGGCGCTGCACCGCGACTACGCCGCGCGCGGACTCGCGGTACTGGGCTTCCCGTGCAACCAGTTCGGGGCGCAGGAGCCCGGCGATGCGGCAGCGATCGCAAGCTTCTGCTCGCTGACCTACGACGTGACCTTCCCGGTCTTCGCCAAGGTGGAGGTCAACGGCGCCTCTGCCGACCCGCTGTTCGACCGGCTGAAGGCCGATGCGCCCGGCCTGCTCGGGCTCCGGTCGATCAAATGGAACTTCACCAAGTTCCTCGTCGACCGGCACGGCCGCGCTACCGCCCGCTATGCGCCGACGACCAAACCGGCGGCGCTGCGGGCGGACATCGAGGCTCTGCTCTAGGCCGAGAACGCCGGCGCGCCGACGCGGTGGACGGACGCGGCGCGAATCTCGCCGATCCCGCCCAGCAACAGACTGATCCCCAGCAGCGTACCCGGCAAGGTCAGTGCCGACCACGGCATGGTCGCGATGATGACGATGGCGAGGATCACGTTGATCGCGCCCAGGCCGAGCAGCAGTCCCCGGCCGCGCGTCAGGCGCGATCCGGCGACCAGCTCGATGACCCCGCGCACGCCCAGCCAGATCGCGATCACCAGCGTGAGCGTCACCGCCCCCGACAGGGGAAAGAACGCGAGGTACAGTCCGATGAGGAGCGAGACGATCCCGAAGGCGATCAGATACGTCTCGCGGCCATGGCCACGGCCCAGTGCGCCGGTCGAGATCATCGTCACGCCGACCGCCATCAGTACCGTGGCGATCACCAGCGTCGCCGCATAGGTCGCCGGAAACGGCCAGATCAGCGCGGCGACACCCAGCACGACGGCGATGACCCCCGCCGCCATCAGCCAGCCCCAGCCCGCACCCGCCGGTCGCGTCATCGTGTCTTCGATGGCCATTGCCCGTCCCCTGTTCGTTACGGTGCATCAACGGTCGCGTCCCGGGCCGGTTCCTGCATCAGCCCGGCGCATCGCGGGTTCCCCAAACCGTCGCCCGGCCCCATAGGGAAGCCATGTCGCATTCCGGGTACGTGCCGCTTCGAGTCTTCTCCTGCTACACGATGCTCGATGGGGCGATCGAGCCCAAGGCGATCGCCAAACATGCGGCCACGCTCGGCTTCCCGGCGACCGCGTTGACCGACCGCAACGGGCTGTATGCCGCGATGGCCTTCTCCGATGCGGCCAGGGCCTCGGGCGTGCAGCCGGTGATCGGCACGATGCTGGCGGTGTGCCGGCCCGACATGCCTGACGGCGTGACCGTCCCGATCGATTGGCTGGCGCTCTATGCTCAGGATGCGACCGGCTACGACAATCTGTGCGCCTTGGTGTCGGCGGCGCACCTCGACCGTCCCACCGAGCTTGCGGCGCATGTGCCCTTGTCGGCGCTGGAGGGGCGTACCGACGGGCTGATCGCGCTGACCGCGGGCGGAGAGGGGGCGCTCGCACGGCTGTTCGCCGAAGGCCAGCCGGCGCGGGCGCTGGCCTATGCCGACCGGCTCGAGGCGTTGTTCCCCGACCGGTTGTACGTCGAGCTCGCCCGGCGCGACGATGCGGTGGAGACGGCTGCGGAAGAGGCGTTGATCGACCTCGCCTACGCCCGAAACCTGCCGATGGTCGCGACCAACCCGTGCTGTTTCGCGGAAAGCGGCTTCGGTCAGGCGCACGACACCATGCTGTGCATCGCGCACTCGACCTATCTCGAATCCGAGGACCGGCTGCGCAGCTGCCCGGAGGCGTGGATGAAGCCCGCCAAGGTGATGCAACACCTATTCGCCGACTTGCCCGAGGCGATCGCCAATACGCTCGTCGTGGCGCAACGCTGCGCCGTGGCAGCGCCCAAGCGCAAGCCGATCCTGCCGAGTCTCGCGGGTGATCCGGCAGCGGAGGCCGAGGCGCTGCGGGTGGACGCGCGTGCGGGGCTGGAGGCGCGGCTGCGGCGGATCGCGGCGTTGAAGGGGCTCACGCTCTGTCCGACGAACCCGGTGCTCCACACCTCCGCTCACCCGGAGCTCGTCGAAGGGCTGCCGTCTTCGGCAGTCGGAGAAGAAGGGCAGGGCTTCGACAAGCTCAGCCTGGACGGGATGACTGCGCCGGCGACGGACTGGACCCGGCCCTATCGCGACCGCCTGGAGTTCGAGCTCGACGTCATCATCCAGATGGGTTTTCCCGGCTATTTCCTGATCGTCGCGGACTTCATCAAATGGGCCAAGGATCATGATATCCCGGTCGGTCCGGGCCGTGGTTCGGGCGCGGGCAGCGTCGTCGCCTGGGCGCTGACGATCACCGACCTCGACCCGCTCGCGCTCGGCCTGCTGTTCGAGCGATTCCTCAACCCCGAGCGCGTGTCGATGCCCGATTTCGACATCGATTTCTGCGAAACCCGCCGCGGCGAGGTGATCCGCTACGTTCAGGAGAAATACGGCCGCGACCAAGTGGCGCAGATCATCACCTTCGGAAAGCTGAAGGCGCGCGCGGTGCTCAAGGACACCGGCCGCGTGCTCCAGATGAGCTATGGCCAGGTCGACCGGCTGGCCAAGCTCGTCCCCAACCACCCAACCGATCCCTGGACGCTGAAGCGCGCGATCGACGGCGTGTCCGAGCTGCACAAGGAATACAGCAACGACAACGGCGTACGCCGGCTTCTGGACCTCGCGATGAAGCTGGAAGGGCTGCCACGCCACTCGTCCACCCACGCCGCCGGGGTAGTGATCGGGGATCGTCCGCTCGCACAGCTCGTGCCGCTGTTCCGCGATCCGCGGTCCGACATGCCCGTCACCCAGTTCGACATGAAGTATGTCGAGGGCGCCGGGCTGGTGAAGTTCGACTTCCTGGGCCTCAAGACGCTGTCGGTGTTGCAGAAGGCGGTGAAGCTTCTCGCCAAGCGCGGCATCACGGTCGACATGGACGCACTCGGCTGGGACGACAAGGGCGTGTACCAGCTGCTCCAGCGCGGCGACACGGTCGGCGTGTTCCAGCTCGAATCGGAGGGGATGCGCCGCACGCTGTCGGCGGTACGCCCGTCCAACTTCGGCGACATCATCGCGCTCGTGTCGCTGTACCGCCCCGGCCCGATGGACAACATCCCCAGCTTCGGTCGCCGCAAGCAGGGCACCGAGGCGATCGATTATCCCCACCCGCTGCTCGAATCGATCCTGTCCGAAACCTACGGAATCTTCGTCTATCAGGAACAGGTGATGCAGGCGGCGCAGGTGCTCGCCGGCTTCTCGCTGGGGGGCGCCGATCTGCTGCGCCGCGCGATGGGCAAGAAGGTGAAGGCGGAGATGGACGCGCAGCGCGCGGGCTTCGTCGAGGGCTGCCTCACCGTCAACGGTATCAAGGCGGCGGAAGCCAACGCGCTGTTCGACCTGATCGACAAGTTCGCAGGGTACGGTTTCAACAAGAGCCACGCCGCCGCCTATGCGCTGCTCGCCTATCAGACCGCGTGGCTGAAGGCGCACCACCCCCACGAGTTCTATGCCGCGTCGATGTGCTTCGACATGGATCAGACCGACAAGCTCGGCCTGTTCGTGGAGGACGCGCGGCGGCTAGGCGTCGAGGTGCTGGGCCCGTGCGTGAATGCCAGCGAAGCCGCGTTCGACGTCGAAGTGACGACGGGGTCGAACGGCGAGGCGCTGGCGATCCGGTTCGCGCTGGCGGCATTGAAGTCGGTGGGCGAGGGGGCGATGGAGCGGCTCGTCGCCGAGCGCGCCGATCGCGGCCGATTCGCCTCCCTCGACGATCTCGCCGCGCGCGTCGATCCGCGGCTGCTCAACAAGCGACAGCTCGAGACGCTGGCCGCGGGCGGCGCGTTCGACGGCATCGACCCGAACCGTGCGGGCATCCACGCCGCCGCCGAGACGATCCTCGCGGTCGCGGCACGCACACACGAGAGCCGGGTCAGCGGGCAGGGTGGCCTGTTCGGCACGGAGAGCCAGGCCGGCGACACGATCCGCCTGCCCGCGACCCGCTGGGGCCTGCAGCAGCGGATGGAAGCGGAGAAGGAGGCGTTCGGCTTCTATTTCTCCGCCCATCCGGTCGACCGGCACCGGCACCTGGCGGCGATGCACGGCGCGCGGCCCTATGCGGCGCTGGGCGAACTGGCGATCCCGACCGACGGCAATCGGGCGGGCGCGACGATGGCGGCGCTGGTCGAGGACACGCGCTGGCGCACGTCGGCACGCGGCAAGCGGTATCTGATGGCGACGATGTCCGACGCGAGCGGCCAGTATATCGCCACCTGCTTCGACGAGGCGGTGTCGAAGGATCTGGAGGAGGCGGCGAAGGCGGGCGGCTGCGGGCTGGTGACCGTCGAACTCGATCGTCGCCCGGGTGAGGAGACGCCGCGGGTGACGGTGCGCCGCATCCAGCCGTTCGAGGCGCTGGCCAACGCCGCGCGGTTCGTGATCGAGGTCGACGTGGCGGATCCCGCCGCCTTCGGCGCGCTCGCCCGCCTGCTCGACGATCATCGCGGCGCGCGCGGCGAGGTACGCGCCAAGGTGACGCTGGCGGGAGGTGAAGAAGCGACGGTCCTGCTGGGCCGCGATTTCCTGCTCGACGCGGAACTCGCCGGTCACATCGAGGCGATCCCCGGCGTGACCGCCGCCCGGTTGCGCAGTTCGGAAACGCGGTTGGCGCTGGTCGGCTAGGCGCCGAGTATCCGGCGGTAGAGCGCCAGATAACGGTCCGCCATCCGCTCGACGGTGAACCGCTCGGCGACCCGCGCCCGGCACGCCGCGCGGTCGATCTCGCCGATCCGGCCGATCGCCACGACCGCTTCGTCGACGGTGCGGACCAGAAAGCCGGTGACGCCATCCTCGATCAGCTCGGGCATCGATCCCCGGTCGAACGCGATCACCGGGGTGCCGCACGCCATCGCCTCCACCACCGACAGGCCGAACGGCTCGTCGAAGCCGATGAGGTGGAGGAGCGCCGCGGCCGCGCCCAGCGTCCGGACACGCCGCTCACCGCCGACCGGGCCGAGATACACGACGCGCTCGCCGTCGATCGCCGGCGCCACCTCGCGATCGTGATAGCCCGCGTCCTGCACGATCCCGGCCATCACAAGCCGGCGCCCGGACGCGCGAGCGGCGGCGATCGCCTCCTTCGCGCCCTTGTCTGGATGGATGCGTCCGAAGAACAGCAGGTCGTCGCTGCCGACCGGATCGAAGGGGAAGTCGTCCAGCGGGATGCCATGGTGGATCGTCGCGGCATAGCGCAGCGCCGGATGCCGGTCCGCATCGCTGATCGCGACATAGTTCACGCGGTCCTGGTACGGCGCGTACATCGGCATGATCCGGTCGGACGAGAAGCCGTGGATCGTCGTCACCATCGGCGTCGGCACCAGCCCGGAAAAGGCGTGAGCCGGGAAATCCGCCTGGTTGTGGATCAGGTCGAACTCGCTTGCCCGCGCGAAGACGTGGGCGAGGTGCCGCATCTCCCACACCTTGGCGTCGATCGAGGGGTCTTCGGAATAGGGCGCAGGCACGACGCCGGCGAGCGTGCCGGCCGTGTGACTGTCGAGCGTCGCGAACAGCGTCACGTCCACGCCGCGCGCGACCAGCGCTTCGGTCAATAGGCTGGTGACGAGTTCCCACGGGCCATAGGCGCGCGGCGGGGTGCGCCAGGCAATCGGAGCGAGCATCGCGATGCGCATTAGGCGCTTACCTTCAGGATCAGCCCCTCGTCTGGACGGAGCGGTACGGAGCCTCCCGCCCCGACTGTCCCGGGCAGCTGGCCCGGATAGGTCGACAGGACCGGCGTCATGCTGCCGGACTTGACCGGATACGCGTGAGCCGCACCCCGCAGATTGAGCACGATCACCAGATGCTCTTCCCCGTCGGTGCGGCGATAGTGCAGCACGTCGTCATCGGCATGGACCTGGTCGATGCTTCCGAAACGCAGGGCAGCGCTCGATCGGCGTAGCGTCAGCAGGGCACGCGTCAGCGACAACAGTGAGGCCGCATCCGCGCTCTCCGCCTCCACGTTGCGCGTTGCCGCTTCGGCCGGGACCGGCAACCACGCGTCACCTGTCGTGAAACCAGCGCCGGTGCCGCTGGTCCATGCCATCGGCAGCCGCGCCTCGTCGCGGTTGAAGACCCCCGGTTCGCGGAGCGCCTGCGGGTCTCTGATGCGACCAGGCGGGACCAGCTCGCCCGCAAGACCCAGTTCATCGCCATAGTAGAGCGTCGGCGTTCCGCGCAGCGTCAGCAGCATCATGGCCGCGACCCGTGCCTGCGCCTCGCCGATCCGGCCGGCCAGGCGCGGCTGGTCGTGATTGCCCAGCACCCAGTTGGGCCAGGCGCCGTCGGGAAGCGCCGCCTCATATTCGGCGATGATCGCGGCGACGTTGCGGGCCGTCCATTCCGCCCCGATCAGCCGGAAGTTGAAGGGCAGGTGCACCTCGGGCGCGTCGGCGGTGCCGTAATAGGTCATCAATCGATGATAGGGCAGGTAGATCTCGCCGATCAGCACGCGGTCCCGCCCATCCGCCGTGCCCGCCTCGTCGGCGATGCGGCGCATCTCGGCCGCGATCGCGTGCACTTCGGGCTGGTCGGTCGAGTGGTGCTGCAGCACGAGGTCGCGGTCGCGCACGCCCGGCCTCCAGTCCGGGTTGGCGGGATTGTCGGGGAAGTCGGCGTGCTTCACCAGGTGCCACAGCACATCGATCCGGAACCCGTCGATGCCGCGCGCGAACCAGAAGCGGAGCACGTCCATCATGGCGGCGCGAAGCTCGGGGTTGCGCCAGTTGAGGTCGGGCTGCTCCTTTAAAAACGCGTGCAGGTAGTATTGTCCGGTCGCCGCGTCCCACTCCCACGCCGATCCGCCGAAGTCGCTGGTCCAGTTGTTGGGTGCTCCGCCACCGGGTGCCGCATCGTGCCAGACGTACCAGTCGCGTTTGGGATCGTCGCGCGACGAGCGGCTGGCCCTGAACCACGGATGGTCGCTGGAGCTGTGGTTCGGGACGAGGTCCAGCAGGACGCGGAGGTTCAGCGCGTGCGCCGCCGCCACCAGCGCATCGAGATCGGCCAGCGTGCCGAACGCCCGATCGACGTCGCAATAGTCGGCGACGTCGTAGCCGAAATCCGCCATCGGCGACGGGAAGATCGGCGACAGCCACACCGCATCGATGCCCAGCGCCGCCAGATACGGCAGCCTTGCCGCGATACCGCGCAGGTCGCCGATGCCGTCGCCATCGCTGTCCTGGAACGATCGCGGATAGATCTGGTAGATGACGCCGGTCTGCCACCATGGCGCCGCGGGCGCGGCAGGGTCGATCATGTCGGCCCGATCGGTCGCGACGCGCGGTCCCACCACGTCACACAGACCCACCGTACCGACGTTCGAGCAAACGGTAGCCGGCGCGCAGGCCATAGGCTTCACCGCCCTTGGGACGCCCGGGCTTCGCGACGGGCCGCCAGGCGAAGGTGTCGAGGTGCGCCCACGCGATCCCGTCCGGCACGAACCGTTGCAGGAACAGTGCCGCCGTGACCGCGCCGGCGAACCCACCATCGGGCGCGTTGACCAGATCGGCGACGTCGGACTTGAGCATCTCGTCGTATCCGGCCCACAGCGGCAGCCGCCACAGCGGATCGCCCGTCTCTTCGCCCGCGGCGAGCAGGTCGGTCGCCAGCGCCTCGTCGTTGGCGAAGGTGGCGGGCAGATCGGGGCCGAGCGCGACGCGCGCCGCGCCGGTCAGCGTGGCGAAATCGAGGATCAGTTCCGGCGCCTCCTCGCCCGCCCGCGCCAGCGCATCGGCGAGGATCAGCCGGCCCTCGGCATCCGTGTTGGTATTCTCCACCGTCAGCCCTAGCCTGGAGCGAAGGACGTCGCCGGGACGAAAGGCGTCGCCGCCGATCGCATTCTCGACCGCGGGAATCAGGAGGTGAAGCCGCACCGGCAGCCCCGCACCCATGACCAAGCCGGCCAGCGCCAGCGCGTGCGCCGCGCCGCCCATGTCCTTCTTCATCAGCCGCATGCCGGCCGACGGCTTGATGTCGAGCCCGCCCGTGTCGAAACAGACGCCCTTGCCGACGATCGCGACGCGTGGGTGCGCGGGATCGCCCCAGGTCAGTTCGATCATCCTCGGTGCCCTCGCTGCGCTCGCGGCTTGGCCGACGACGTGCACCATCGGGAAGTCCTGTCGAAGGGCATCGCCACGGGTCACGCGGATCGTCGCACCATGCTTGCCGGCGAGCCCTTCCGCCTCGGCCTCGAGTTCGGCGGGTCCCAGGTCGCTCGCGCCGGTGTCGACGAGGTCGCGGACCGTCGCCGTCGCCTCGGCCAGGCGCAGGACGGCAGCGGCCCGCGCCGGCTCGCCCGTCAACAGGACCCTCGGCTCGCTGCCGTCATTCCTGCGATACCGGTCGAAACGGTGTTGGGCGAGCGCCCAGCCGAACACGGCTTCACCGGGCTCCCAGCCGGTCAGGCGATAGGTGCCGGCGGGCAGCGTGCCGGCGAGTTTCGCCAGCGGCCACAGCAGGTCTCCCGCCACCGCCACGGCGAGCGCGGACCAGTCCTCGGCCTCGTCGCCTGGCAGGATCGCCGTCGCGCCCGGCTTCCCGGTCACGCCGTTGGCGTCGAGCACCGCGCAGGTCCGGGGAGATTGCTCCGCGAGCCAATCGTCCCATCGGCTGGCGTCGACCAGCACGATGGCATGGGCGGCCTGCCCATCGTCGGCCCTGACGGTCGCGGCGAGATCGGTCATCAACCGGCCGGCATCACGAGGAACTGCTCGTACCTGCCGGCGGAACCCGGCTCGGCATAGGTCACGATCGACAGCGTCCGTCCGGGGTAGGTGACCTTGTAGTTCCGGTTGACGAAGCCGCCACGCAGCCTGGGCGGCCCTGCGGCCTCGAAACCCGTCGGCGCCCCCAGCGGGCCGAGGCTCGCCTTGTAGTCGCCGAGTGCGGTGGCGGTCAGGTAATAGTTGAAATCGGCCGTCATCGCCGATCGGTCGATCGTGCCGGCCCGCAGCGTGTCGAAGACCGTCCGGGCACGAACCGTCGCCATCGTGTCGTCCAGCCCCGCTGCCGGTGCGGGCAGCACGACCCGGGCGATGTTCGCGGCCAGGCTCTTATACGCGTCCGAGAAGTCCGCGTTGGTGAAGACGATGATCGCTGCCTTGTCGTCCGGATAGACGATGTTCTCGGTCAGGAACCCCACCGCCTCGCCGCTATGCTCGACGAAGCGCCGCCCATCGCGGTTGGTGCCGACGTCGACCCCCAGGCCGTAACCGGTGCCCTTGCCGTCGGCGAGCTTCACTTCGGTTTCCTGCGTCTGCCAGTCGGCGGGTGCGAGCAGCGTGCGATCCATCCGGGCGATGTCCCACCTGGCAAGGTCGCCGGCGCTCATCGCCAGCTCGCCGGCCGCGAACAGCCAGCCTCGCGCCGCCGGCCGTTCCACGCGCACAGGGCCGAGCGCGAAGCGCTGATAGCCTTGCGGGTAGCCCGGACCTCGCGCCATGTCCTGATCCACCGCATGGATGCCCAGCGGCTGAAACACGCGGGATTGCAGAAAGGCGAGCAAGGGTTCGCCCGCGACCTTCTCGACGATCATGCCCGCGACGACATAGCCGGTATTCGAATATTGCCATTGCGTGCCGGGCTGGAAGTCGAGCGGCTTCTTGCCCCAGCGGTCGACGATCGCCTGCGGCGTCGTGGGCGTGGCCATCGCGGCGAAACTGTAATCCTGGGGCCAGTAATCCTGGAGGCCGGCGGTATGCGACAGCAATTGCCGGATCGTGATCCGGTCCCCCTGAGTGACGCCCGGCACGTATCGGGCGACGGTATCGTCCAGGCTCAGCTTGCCGTCACGTTGCAGCAACAGGATCGCCGCGGCGGTGAACTGCTTGGAGATGGACGCGATCTGATACGGCAGCGCCGGCGTCGCGCGCGGGATCGTCTCCGATGCCTTTCCGTAGGCGCGAGCGAAGACGAGCCTGCCGCCCCGGACCACCGCGACCGACGCCGAGGGCACGCCGGTCTTGGCCAGCGACGCCGCGACCGCGGCATCGATCCTGGTCGCCTCGGCGGGCGTGATCGCCTGCGCCGTGAGCGGGGCGGGGGCGAGCACCGCCAGCATGGGCAGGGCGACCCGCATCGCGTTGCGGGGCACGGTCGAGGAGGTCGAGGAGACCCGCACGGTTTGCGCCCGTCCCGTGGCCAGACCGGAGAGAGCGGAACGGCGAAGACGGGAGACGATCATGGGCATGCCGGGCTGATGCCAGAAACCGGGACCGCAGGACAGGGGTGCTCGGCCGTATCGAGGCCGTGATCGCCGGGACGCCGGCACGGATCAGCCGACCGCGTCGAGCATCATCTGCAACGCCACCTCCAGGCAGGCCCGGCGGACGCCGCCGCGACCGATATCGCCGAAATGCTCCTCGCGGTGACAGGTGTCCCGGCCCGAGCGGGCGCAGGCGAAGTGGACCAGGCCCGCCTCGTCGCCCGGTGCGCCCGGCCCGGCAAAGCCGGTGATCGCCAATGTCAGCTGCGCATCCGACGCCGCCAGCGCTCCCTCGGCCATCGCGACGGCGGTTTCGTGGCTGACGGCCCCGCAGCGGTCCACCTGTTCCTGCGCGAGGCCGAGAAGCTGGCATTTCGCCTGCTCGCTATAGGTGACGAAGCCGCGATCGAACACATGGCCGTATCCGTCGACGTCGGTCAGCAACGAAGCCAGGAGTCCGCCGGTACAGCTTTCCGCCGTCGCGATCGTCAGGCCCGCCGAATGGACCCGCCTCAAAAGGGCCTCGGTCATCTCCTCGACGGGAGTGGAGAGGAGGGGAGCTAGAGTCTCTGTCATCTTCCCGTCAACGAGCCAGCTGGCACAATTTTCCCGGACGGCGACGGTTCGCGCTCCGGGGACAGCAGGGGATTCAGGTCCTGTCAGGCGGCGGCGACGGGCACGCCATATAGGTCGTGCTCGTCCGCGTCCTCGATCTCGACCATCACGACGTCGCCCACGGCGAGATGGGCCGCATCGCGCAGGAAGACCTGCCCGTCGATCTCGGGCGCGTCGGCCTGGCTGCGACCCGTCGCGCCGCTTTCCGGGTCGGTCGCATCACCCACCTCGTCGATGATGACCGACAGCGTGCGGCCGACCTTGCGCTGGAGCTTCGCCGCGCTGATCGCCGCGGTGCGCTCCATCACGCGGGCATAGCGCTCCTCCTTCACCTCCTCGGGAACGGGATCGGGCAGGAAGTTGGCGGCGGCGCCTGCGACCGGCTCGAACCGGAACGCGCCGACGCGATCGAGTTGCGCCTCGTCCAGCCAGTCGAGCAGATAGCGGACGTCGTCCTCCGTCTCGCCGGGAAAGCCGACGACGAAGGTCGACCGGATCGCGATGTCGGGACAGATAGAACGCCACGTGCGCAGCCGTTCCAACACCTTGGCGTCGTTGGCGGGCCGCTTCATCCGGCGCAGCACGGCGGGGGAGGCGTGCTGGAACGGAATGTCGAGGTAGGGCAGGACCAATCCGTCGGCCATCAGCGGGATCACTTGGTCGACGTGCGGATAGGGGTAGACGTAATGCAGCCTCACCCAGGGCGCGATCCGGCCCAGCTCGCGGGCCAGATCGGTCATGTGGGCGCGCACCGCACCGCCGGTCTTCAGCGGATAGTCGGCGTGGCGAAGATCGAGGCCATAGGCGCTGGTATCCTGGCTGATGACCAGCAACTCCTTCGTCCCCGCCGCGACGAGCTTCTCCGCCTCGCGCAGGATGGCATCGGGGCGGCGGCTGGCGAGATCGCCGCGCAGCGACGGGATGATGCAGAAGGCGCAGCGGTGGTTGCACCCCTCGGAAATCTTGAGATAGCTGTAATGGCGCGGCGTGAGTTTCAGGTCGATCGTCTCGACCGCGCCGCCCGGCACGAGATCGAGATACGGCGAGCGTGCCGCGGGCGCCGCCGCGTGCACGGCGGTGACGACCTGCTCGTACTGGTGCGCACCCGTCACCGCCAGCACGCCCGGGAAGCGCGCGCGGATCGTGTCCGCCTCGCTACCCATGCAGCCGGTGACGATGACGCGGCCGTTCTCCGCGATCGCCTCGCCGATCGCCTCCAGGCTTTCCTCCTTGGCGCTGTCGAGGAAGCCGCAGGTGTTGACCAGCACGACGTCGGCACCGGCATAGTCGGGGCTCATGGCATAACCATCGGCCCGTAGCCGGGTCAGGATCCGTTCGCTGTCCACCAGGTTCTTGGGGCAGCCGAGCGAGACCATGCCGACGCGCGGCGGAGAGGGGAGGACGGTTGCCATGGAGCGGGGCTACATAGGGCAACGAGGCGGTTTGTGCCAGCGGCGGTCAGTCCGTCGATGGCGCCGCCGCCTCCGCCCGCGTCATCGTCAGCCGCCCGTCCTTGACCGCGAACGCGAGCCGCCCCTCGACCAGGTCGAGCGCGTCGCGGCCGAACTGGTCGTGGCGCCAGCCTTCCAGCATGCTGAGCCCGGTGCGCTGTCCCGCCGCGAGCGCGTCGAGCTCGTCCGTCCGGGCGAGCAGGCGCGAGGCGACGTCGATCTCCTTGGCGCGTATTTTCAGCAGCAACTTGAGCAGGTCCGCGACCAGCGCCCCGTCCTTGCCGAGCCCGGGCTTGCGGTCGTCGCGCGGCGGCAGTTCGTCCGCAGCCATCGGGACTGCGTTCTCCAGTGCCGCCATCAGCCGGCCGCCGATGTCGTTGGTCGCCCAGTTCGGCGAGAGTCCGCGCACCTTGGCTAGGTCCGCCTGTCGCCGGGGAGCATGGCCGGCGAGGTCGGCGAGCGTTTCGTCCTTCACGATCCGACCCCGGGGCAGGTCCTTGGCCCGCGCCTCCAGCTCGCGCCAGCGGGCGAGCGCCTTCAGCCGCCCGAGGACGTCGGGCTTGCGGCTCGGCACGCGCACCCGCTTCCACGCTTCGTCGGGATCGTTGGCGTAGTTCGCGGGATCGCCCAGCCGCTCCATCTCCTGATCGAGCCACTGGCCGCGGCCCGTCTTGCGCAGCCGAGCAAGCATCTTGGGAAAGATCACCGACAGGTGCGTCACGTCGCCGATCGCATATTCGATCTGCCGCTCGTCGAGCGGCCGGCGCGCCCAATCAGTGAAGCGCGCACCCTTGTCAATCTGGATGCCGAGCCAGCTGTCGACGAGGTTGGAATAGCCGATCTGCTCGCCCTGGCCGAGCGCCATCGCCGCCACCTGCGTGTCGAACAGCGGATAGGGCGTCTTGCCGGTCAGATTGTACACGATCTCCAGATCCTGCCCGCCCGCGTGGACCACCTTCAGCACCTCGTCATTCTCGACCAGCAGGTCGAGCAGCGGCTTGAGGTCGAGCCCGGGCGCCAGCGGATCGATCGCGGCGGCTTCCTTGTCGTCCGCGACCTGGATCAGGCAGAGCAGCGGCCAGAACGTGCTCTCACGCATGAACTCGGTATCGACGGTGATGAAGTCGGCGGTGGCCCAGCGGGCACACAGGTCGGTGAGCGTGGCGGTGTCGGTGACGAGCGGGTGGATGTGCATGGACAAGGGGCATAGCGGGGCGGGAGCGGGTTGACAAAGGCAGGGTGGAGAGGGAGGTCGCGGGCTTTCCAACCCCCGTCATCCCCGCGCAGGCGGGGACCCATCTCCACGGGTCCCCGCTCGGCGAACGGCCGGAGATGGGTCCCCGCGTTCGCGGGGATGACGAGTATGAAGCCATGCACGCCTATCGCACCCACACCTGCGCCGCGCTTGACGCCGAGGCCGTCGGCAGCGACGTCCGCCTTTCGGGCTGGGTGCATCGCAAGCGCGATCACGGCGGGCTGCTGTTCGTCGACCTGCGCGACCATTACGGCATCACCCAGATCGTCGCCGACGCCGATTCGCCGATGCTGTCGCTGCTGGAGCAGGTGCGCGTCGAATCGGTCATCACCGTCGACGGCACGGTCAAGCGCCGGTCGGAGGCGACGGTGAATCCGAACCTCGCGACGGGCGAGGTCGAGGTCTTCGCACAGGCCGTGACCATCCAGTCGGCGGCGCAGGAGCTGCCGCTGCCCGTGTTCGGCGAGGCGGAATATCCCGAGGACATCCGCCTCCGGTACCGCTTTCTCGACCTCAGGCGCGAGCGGCTGCACGCCAATCTGATGCTGCGCTCGTCGGTGATCGCGAGCGTCCGCAAGCGGATGATCGACCAGGGCTTCACCGAGTTCCAGACGCCGATCCTGACCGCGTCGAGCCCCGAGGGCGCGCGCGACTATCTCGTCCCCAGCCGCGTCCATCCCGGCAAGTTCTATGCGCTGCCCCAGGCGCCGCAGATGTTCAAGCAGCTGCTGATGGTCGCCGGTTTCGACCGGTATTTCCAGATTGCGCCCTGCTTCCGGGACGAGGACGGCCGTGCTGACCGCTCGCCCGGCGAGTTCTACCAGCTCGATTTCGAGATGAGCTTCGTCACGCAGGAGGACGTGTTCGCCGCGATCGAGCCGGTGCTGCACGGCATCTTCGAGGAGTTCGCCGACTGGCAGGGGCGTGGTCGCCAAGTGTCGCCGCTACCGTTCCGGCGGATCGCGTACAAGGAGTCGATGCTGCGCTACGGCAACGACAAGCCCGATCTGCGCAACCCGATCCTCATCAGCGACGTGTCGAGTGAGTTCGTCGGCTCGGGCTTCGGCCGGTTCGCCTCGATCGTCGAGGCGGGCGACGTCGTGCGCGCGATCCCTGCGCCCGGTACCGCGGACCGCAGCCGCAAGTTCTTCGACGACATGAACTCGTGGGCCCAGTCCGAGGGCTTCGCGGGCCTCGGCTATGCGACGCGCAAGGGTGGCGAGTGGGGCGGCCCGATCGCCAAGAACCATGGCGAGGCAAAGATGACGGCGATGGCCGACGCGCTCGGCCTCGGCCCCGACGACGGCCTGTTCTTCGCCGCGGGCAAGCCGGCGCAGGCAGCGCGGCTCGCGGGTCTGGCGCGCACCCGCGTCGCCGAGCAGCTGGGCCTGATCGACGCGAACCGGTTCGAGTTCTGCTGGATCGTCGACTTCCCGATGTTCGAATACGACGAGGACAACAAGAAGGTCGATTTCAGCCACAACCCGTTCTCGATGCCGCAGGGCGAGATGGCGGCGCTGGAGACCAAGGATCCGCTCGACATCCTCGCCTATCAATACGACATCGTGTGCAACGGCGTGGAGCTGTCGTCGGGCGCGATCCGCAACCACAAGCCGGAGATCATGTACAAGGCGTTCGAGATCGCCGGCTATTCCAAGGCCGACGTCGACACGAATTTCGCCGGCATGATCAATGCGTTCAAGTTCGGCGCGCCTCCGCACGGCGGCTCGGCGCCCGGCATCGACCGGATCGTCATGCTGCTCGCGGGCGAGCCCAACATCCGCGAGGTGGTGCTCTTCCCGATGAATCAGCGCGCGGAAGATCTGATGATGGGCGCGCCCAATTTCGCGACCCCCAAGCAGCTGCGCGAGCTGAACCTCCGCTCCACGGCGGAGCGGACGGACGTCGACGGCGCGGTGGCGCCCAGGGCCGGTTGAACCTTGCAGGCGGCGGCGGGTTATGCCGCCACACGCAAGGGAGTAACTTATGAAAACGAAACTGCTGGCCGGCCTGATGGCCGCCGCGACCATGAGCGCGGTCGCTCTCCCGTCCGCCGCCGTCGCGCAGGACTACGGCGATCGTGGCGGCCAGGATAATGGTGGGCGCGGATACGGCGATCACGGTGACCGCGGCCGGGGCTATGGCGATCAGGGCTATGGCAATCGGGACGGCTATCGTGGCGGGCCGGGTGGCGGTCGTGGCGACAATCGCTGGAATGGCGACCGCAACGGTGGCTGGGACCCGTCGCAGCACTATCAGAATGGCCGCGGCGGCTATCAGGAGCGCCGGATGGGCCGCAACGATCGTATCTATCGCGGCCGCGACGGGCGATATTACTGCCGCCGCAACGACGGCACCACAGGCCTGGTGATCGGCGCGATCGGTGGTGGTTTGCTGGGCGGAGCGATCGGCGGCAACACGCTGGGCGCTTTGCTGGGCGCGGGCGGCGGCGCGTTGCTCGGCCGCTCGGTAGACCGCGGTCAGGTCCGCTGCCGCTGATCTGACCTGAGGGAGACGATCCGGCCCGTCGCGTCACCGCGGCGGGCCGGATCGCGTCAGGCGGGCGCGAACTCGCCGTGCGCGTTCATCAGGTGCAGGACGCCGTCGGCGATCGAGAAATTCGCCCCGTGCAGTCGCAGATGCCCGGTCTCCACCCGCTCGGCGACGAAGGGGAACGTCCGCAGGTTGTCGAGGCTGACCCGCACCGTCTCCAGCTCGAGCGCGCGGATCGCCTCCGGCCCGTTGCCGTACCGCGCCGCCACCCGCTCGCGCGGCTCGTCGAGCAGTCCGACCCATTTGGCGATGAAGCCGCCTTCACCCGGCGCCGCGCCTTCGAAGCTCTTGGCCAGCGCCGCCTTCACGCCGCCGCAGGCGCCATGGCCGAGCACCACGATCTCGGGCACCTCGAGCTGCGTCACCGCGAACTCCAGCGCCGCCGACACGCCGTGATAGCCCCCGTCGGTCTCGAACGGTGGCACGAGATTGGCCACGTTGCGCACCACGAAGATCTCGCCCGGCGAGACGTCGAAGATCTGTGCGGGATCGACACGGCTGTCGGAACAGGCGATCACCATCACCTTGGGGCTCTGACCGGTGGCGAGGCTTTCCCATCGGTCGTGTTGCTGGGCATAGTCACCCTGGCGGAACCGTCGGTATCCGCCGACGAGATCGGTGAAGTCGGTCATGGTCGCTCCCGGCTGCTCGCGCCGCCGCCCGTGGCGGCGCATTGACCCCTGTTGCCGTGCGCTGTCGCGAAACGGCGCGGGTCGCGCAAGCGGCTTGTACGCCGCGGCGCAGGCGCTATCTCGACGCCATGAACGAGATGACTCCGCTCGCCCTCGTGCCACGAGCCCGCAAGCCGGACTGGATCCGCGTGAAGGCGCCGACGTCCGTCGGCTTCGCCGAGACCAAGGCATTGATGCGACGCCTGAAGCTCGCGACGGTGTGCGAGGAGGCGGCCTGCCCCAACATCGGCGAGTGCTGGACCAAGAAGCACGCCACCGTGATGATCCTGGGCGACACCTGCACCCGCGCCTGCGCGTTCTGCAACGTCAAGACCGGCATGCCGCGCGCCGTCGATCCGCTGGAACCGCAGCATACCGCCGATGCCGCCGCCGAACTGGGTCTGGAGCATATCGTCATCACATCGGTCGATCGCGACGACCTGCCCGACGGCGGCGCATCGCAGTTCGTGAAGGTGATCGAGGCGCTGCGCCGCACGACGCCGAACACGACGATCGAGATACTGACGCCTGATTTCCGTAACAAGAGCCAGGCCGCCGTCGAGTCGATCGTCACCGCGCGACCGGATGTGTACAACCACAATCTGGAGACCGTGCCGCGGCTGTATCCCACGATCCGGCCCGGTGCGCGCTACTATGCGTCGCTGCGACTGCTGGAGAGCGTGAAGCGGCATGATCCGTCGATCTTCACCAAGTCGGGCGTGATGATGGGACTGGGGGAACAGCGGCTGGAGGTTCATCAGGTGATGGACGACATGCGGTCGGCGGACATCGATTTCCTGACGATGGGTCAGTACCTCCAGCCGACGCCGCGCCACGCCAAGGTCGCCGATTTCGTGACCCCGCAGGCGTTCGATGCCTATGCGCAGATCGCGCGCGCCAAGGGCTTCCTGCTGGTCGCCTCCTCGCCGCTGACCCGGTCGAGCTATCACGCGGGCGAGGATTTCGCCCGGTTGCGCGCCGCGCGCGAGGCGAAGCTGGCGGTCACGGCCGGGGCCGTACCGGCGCGCTGATGCCGGAACACCTTGAGACGCGCCGTCTGCCCTATACGCCGGAGCAGATGTTCGACCTCGTCGCCGACGTCGCCCGTTACCCCCAGTTCCTGCCATGGGTGACGGCAGCGCGTATCCGCTCGGACGGCGAGACCGAGATGGTCGCCGACATGATCGTCGGCTTCAAGGGTCTGCGGGAGAGCTTCACCTCGCAGGTGGCGAAGGCCCGGCCCGAGCATATCCACGTCGACTACATCGACGGGCCGCTCAAGTTCCTGCGTAACGACTGGCGGTTCGCGTCTGACGAAGGCGGTGGGTGTCGAATAGACTTCTCCGTCGAGTTCGCGTTCAAGAACCGTTTGTTCGAGCGGATCGCCGGACAGGTATTCGGCACCGCGTTGCGGCGGATGATCGGCGCGTTCGAAGATCGGGCGGCGAAGCTTTACGGCGCGGCGTCGGACACCGCGGGCATCAGCAGCTCGAGCGCGCACAACGCCGCCTGAAGGCGGATGCCGCCGCGCCCGAGGTCGCCGAACGTGCGGGTATCGGCGACGACGTCGGCCGGATCGGCGCCCCGTTCCGCGCGCGCGAACACCACGGTGCCCACGGGCTTCTTCGCCGATCCGCCGCCCGGCCCCGCGATGCCGGTGATCGCGACCGCCACATCCGCCCCGGACCGCGCCAGCGCGCCCTGCGCCATGCTCCAGGCGGTGGCGATCGAGACGGCGCCGAATGTGTCGAGCACGTCCTGGCTGACGTTCAGGAACGCGACCTTCGCCTCGTTCGAGTAGGTCACGAAACCACCCAGCACCACGTCGGAACAGCCCGGGATCTCCGTCAGCGCCGCCGCGACGAGACCGCCGGTGCAACTTTCCGCGGTGATGACCCGGCGTCCGGCGGCTCGATTGGCCTCGATGACGCGACGCGCCGCGGTGACGAGTTCGGCGGGAAGGATCGTGTCGAGGGACATCATCGCGGCTCCGCACACAGGGGAAGGTCGGGGACGTCGACCGGCTTGCCGTGCGCCTTCTCGGATTTCAGGAACTGGAGCGCGGTGACGACGACCCCGGCCGCATTGCGTGGCGGTAGCGGCGCGAGCTCGGCGACGAACCGATCGATCATCGCGCAGTCGCCGGTGTTGATGCGCCCGACGAGCTGCGGCACCAAAAGCGTCACCAACAGCGGGCGGGCATATTCCGATTGCAGCAGCGTCTGCACCATCGGGTCGCTGAGCTTCACGATCGCGGCCTTGGCGTCGGGCCAGGCTCGCCCCGCTGCGGCATCGAACCGGTCGATGAACGGGCCGCGGCCCTGGCGGATCAGGCTGTCGGGCGGCAGGCGATCGATGCAGATCGTACCGGTCTCGCGGATGATCTCCGGCATCGCGACGAGGACGATCGACTCGGCCTCGGGCGCGGTCAGGCACGATGGCGCCGCGAGCGCCGGCGTCGCGGTCAACGACAGGACGGCGAGCGCCGCCGGGAAGAAGGCGCGACGCATCAGCCGGCGGCCCGGTCGGGATCGGGCAGGGTCACGGTGGCACACGCCTGCGCGGCGATGCCCTCTCCGCGGCCCGTGAAGCCAAGCCGCTCGGTCGTGGTCGCCTTGATGCTGACCCGGCTCTCGTCGAGGTCCAGCAGTTCGGCGACGCGCGCGCGGATCGCGGGGCGGTGCGGGCCGATCTTGGGTTCTTCGCAGATCAGCGTCAGGTCCACGAACGTGATCCGGCCGCCTCGGTCGGCGATCAACCCGGCGGCGTGACGCAGGAACCGGTCCGACGACGCGCCTCTCCATTGCGGGTCGCTGGGAGGAAAATGCGTCCCGATGTCGCCCTGCGCGATCGTGCCGAGCAACGCGTCGGTCAGCGCATGGAGCGCCACGTCGGCGTCGCTGTGTCCGGACAGGCCGCGATCATGCGGGATTAGGACACCGCCGAGCCACAGCTCTTCGCCCGCCTCCAGCCGATGGACGTCAAACCCGGTGGCGGACCGCGTCTCGGTGGCTTGCCCGGCACGGGCTTGCGCGGCGGAGAGGTCCTGGGGGTGGGTGATCTTCTCGAGCATCGTATCTCCGGCCACGATGGCCACCTTGAGTCCTGAGGATCGCACCATCTGCGCGTCGTCGGTCGCATCGCGATCCGCGGGCCACGAGCGGTGAGCCGCGACGACGGCGTCATAGACGAACGCCTGCGGCGTCTGCACGCGGTAAAGCCCCTGTCGATCGACCGTCTCGCCGAGCTGCCCGTCCCAGCGCACGAGCGTGTCCGCGACCGGCAGGGCCGGGATCGCGCCATCGTGATCGTGCAGGGCGGCGAGCAGCCGATCGACCACGTCGGGAGGCAGGAACGGGCGAGCGGCGTCGTGGATCAGCACCCGCACCGGCGGATCGTCCGCAAGCGCATCCAGACCGGCCTCGACCGATGCGCGGCGCGTCGTGCCCCCGACGACGATCCGCACCGCCGCCGACGCGATCCCCGCAAGCGCCTGCCGCATCGTCGCGACCTGATCGGCGCCGGTGACGACCACCACGTCGCCTACGGCGGGATGACCCGCAAGCGCGCGAAACGCATGAGCGACGATCGATGCGTCACCGAGCGTCAGGAACTGTTTGGGCACGTCGCCGCCGATCCGTGCGCCCGTTCCGGCGGCCATCAGCAACGCCACCGTGCGGGGCGGGGACGTGCGGCGCTGGCTCATCCACCGCCGCCTAGACCAGACATGACGCCACCGCCAGTCTTGCCTGACGGCGAGAAGGAGGCTAATGCCTGTTTTTCAGGCACATTCATGCGTACCCTAGCTCCCTTGCAGATCGGCTCGGTCCGGATCGAGACGCCCGTCATCCTGGCGCCGATGACCGGCGTGACGGACCGGCCGTTCCGCACCCTGGTGCGTCGCTACGGGTCGGGCCTCAACGTCACCGAAATGATCGCGAGCCAGGCGGCGATCCGCGAGACGCGCCAGTCGCTGCAGAAATGGGCGTGGGATCCGGTCGAGGATCCGGTCTCGATGCAGCTCGTCGGCTGTACCCCGCACGAGATGGCGGAAGCGGCCAAGCTGTCACAGGACCGCGGCGCGGCGATCGTCGACATCAACATGGGCTGCCCGGTCCGCAAGGTGACGAGCGGCGACGCGGGGTCCGCGCTGATGCGCGATCTGAAGCTCGCGGCGGCGATCATCGAGGCCACGGTCAAGGCCGTTTCCGTCCCCGTCACGCTCAAGATGCGGATGGGCTGGTGCCACGACAGCCTGAACGCGCCCGAGCTCGCCCGGATCGCGCAGGATCTCGGCATCCGCATGGTCACCGTCCACGGGCGTACCCGGAACCAGATGTACAAGGGCGCCGCCGACTGGCGGTTCGTCGCCGACGTGAAGCAGGCGGTGTCGATCCCGGTCATCGTCAACGGCGACGTCTGCTCGTCGGCGGATGCGGATGCGGCGCTCGACCAGTCGGGTGCGGACGGCGTGATGATCGGGCGCGGTGCTTACGGCAAACCCTGGCTGCTCGGGCAGGTCATGCGCTGGCTCACGACGGGACAGGACGCGCCGGAGCCCGACCTCGACGAACAATATCACGTGATCGCAGCACATTACGAAGCGATGCTGGAGCATTACGGTCTGGTCACCGGCGTCAACATGGCGCGCAAGCACATCGGCTGGTACACGCGCGGCCTGCCCGGATCGGCGGAGTTCCGCAACCGCGTGAACCAGGAACCGGACCCGGCCGTGGTTCGGGCGATGCTCGCGGAATTCTACGCGCCGTGGCGCAGGCGAGACGCGGCCTGACGCGGATCGATCCGTCGCCGGGCGCGATCGGGGAGGGCTCCGAGGGACCGTCGCACGCCGATCTGTTCTCCGCGCTGCCCGTCGCGACGCTGCTCGTGGGTCCAGCCGGTGACATCAGACGCGTGAACGCCGCGGCGGAACAGCTGCTCAACTGTTCCGATCGAGCGCTGCGGGGCCGGTGTCTTGCGTCCGTCCTGCCCGGCTTGCCGGATCGCACGGAGGATTTCGCGGTGTTCGACGCGCTCGTCCAGACGGCGCGGGGTCCGTCGTTGCGGGTCGACGTCGCGGAGGCCTGGATACCCGAGCATCCCGGCTGGCGTCTGGTGACGCTCCATGTCGCCGGCGGCCGGCGGCTCGACCGGGCGGCGGGTTCCCGCTCCGCGGTCGGCGCGGCGGCGATGCTGGCGCACGAAATCCGCAATCCGCTCTCCGGCATCCGCGGCGCGGCGCAACTCCTCCGGGCCGCCGAGGACGAGCGAGGCGAGATGACGGGTCTCATCGTCGACGAGGTCGATCGGATCGTCGGGCTGATCGACCGCATGGAGGAGTTCACCGACACGCGGCCGCTGCCGCTCGCTGCCGAGAACGTCTATCCGCTGCTCGCCCACGTCTCCCGGATCGCCGTTGCGGGCTTCGCAGCCGGGGTGACGATCGAGGAACGGTTCGACCCGTCGCTCCCGTCCGCCCTGGCCAATCGCGATGCGCTGATCCAGGTGTTGATGAACCTCGTGAAGAACGCCGCGGAAGCGACCGTCGGGCAGGCGGATCGCCGCATCGTGCTCTCCACCGCCTATCGTCATGGCGTCACCGCCGCCGCGCCGGGCCGGGCACCGCAGCGACTGCCGATCGAGATCGCGGTGCTGGACAACGGTCCGGGCGCGCCGGTCGACATCGTGGACCAGCTCTTCGACCCGTTCGTGTCCGGCCGGCCGGAAGGGCGAGGGCTGGGGCTGGCGCTGGTCGACAAGCTCGTGACCGACATGGGCGGCATCATCCGCTACGCGCGCCAGGGTGATCCCGTGATGACGATGTTCCGTCTGCTGCTGCCGAGGGCGACGTGAGCGGCGCCCGCGTGCTGGTCGTCGACGACGACACGGCGATCCGCACCGTGGTGGGAGAGGCGCTGCGCCGCGCGGGCCACGCCGTCACGCTCGTCGCCAGCCTGCGCGACCTCGATGCGGCACTCGCGCGGGATGAGCCGGACGTGCTGTTGACCGACGTCGTGCTGCCCGACGGCGACGGGCTCGACCGGGCCGCCGCGATCGCGCGCAGCCATCCAGGCTTGCCGATCATCGTCTTCTCCGCGCGCAACACGCTGACGACGGCGGTGCGGGCGACCGAGTCGGGGGCGTTCGACTATTTGCCCAAGCCGTTCGACCTCGATGCGCTCACGCTGTGCGTCGCGGCGGCGCTCGCCCGCGGTCATGGCCCGGACTCCGGGGCCGCGAAGACGGCGGACGACACCCTGCCGCTGATCGGCCGGTCGCCGGCGATGCAGGACGTGTACCGTACCGTCGCGCGCGTGGTGGCGACGGATCTCACCGTGCTCGTGTCGGGCGAATCGGGCACCGGCAAGGAACTGGTCGCCCGCGCGATCCACGATTTGGGACCGCGGGCGGCGGGGCCGTTCGTCGCGATCAACATGGCCGCGATCCCGCGCGAGCTGATCGAGGCGGAACTGTTCGGGCACGAACGGGGCGCCTTCACCGGGGCGGCGGCGCGCGTGGCCGGCCGGTTCGAGCAGGCCGCCGCCGGCACCTTGTTCCTGGACGAGATCGGCGACATGCCGATGGACGCCCAGACGCGGCTGCTTCGCGTGCTGCAGTCGGGAGAGTTCACCTCGGTCGGCGGGATCCGGCCGATGCGCGCCGACGTGCGCGTGGTGGCAGCGAGCAACCGGGATCTGACCGCACAGGTCGCGACCGGACGCTTCCGCGAGGACCTGTTCTACCGCCTCAACGTCGTGCCGATCGCGTTGCCGCCGTTGCGGGACCGCGCGGGCGACATCGCGCTGCTGGCCCGGCACTTCCTCGATCGCGCGGCGGAGCAGGGCCTGCCGCGCAAGGTGCTCGACGAGGACGCGCTCGCGACGCTCGACGCGCACGACTGGCCCGGGAACGTGCGCGAATTGGAGAACCTGATGCGGCGCCTTGCCGTGCTGAGCCGGGACGAGCGGCTGGGCGCGCCGGATGTCGCGGCCATGCTCGGGCGGCGCGAGGTCGGCGCGACCGATGCTGCCACGTCGGACGATCCCGACGTCGGCGCGGCCGTGCGGGCGCGCGTCGAGCGGCTGACGCGTGACGAACCCGGCGTGATCGAGGACGGCAGCCTGTACGACAGGATCATCGGCGAAGTGGAGCGGCCGCTGATCGAGGCGATGCTCACCCGCTTCAACGGCAATCAACTGCGTGCGGCGCGAGCACTGGGGATCAACCGCAACACGCTTCGCAAGCGGCTCGACAGGCTCGGCATCGACACCGCCGGCCGAATGCCGGTCCCGCCGGTCGCATGACGCCAACTATGTGTTTCCGATGCCACACCGATGGTGTAGCGCGGGCACGATGATCGCAGGCGCCTTGCCCGTTTCCGATCCCGTGCCGGTCTCGCGCCGCTTTGCCGTCACGCCGCTCGTCGAACTGGCGGTGCTGGCGCTTGCCGCCGCCGTCGCGCTGACCAGCTATCTCGTGATCGCCGGCGAGGTCCGCGCGGAGCGGCTGATGTCGCAGGGACTTGTGGCGTTGCTGCTGGTCGCCAATCTCGTCCCCGGCGTCGCGTTGATGATCCTGCTGGGCCGACGCATCGCGCGACGCCGGGCCGCACGGTCACCCGTGGGCGGCGAGGGGCAGCTGCACGTCCGGCTGGTCGCGCTGTTCTCCGTCATGGCGGCCGTGCCGATGCTTCTGGTCGCGCTCGCCGCATCGCTCCTGTTCCAGTACGGCATCGAGTTCTCGTCTTCCAGCCGGGCCCGCGCGATGGTTGCCAACGCGACGTCGCTGGTGAGCGAGAACTACAACCGCGAGCTTGGCACGGTGGCGGCCGAGACCAATGCGATGAGCGGCGATCTGGCCAACCGGCTGCATACAGACGACATCGAGAGCCGGATTTTCTCCGAATATCTTCTCTTCCAGACGTACCGGCGCGGCCTGTCGGAGGCGATGATCCTGCGCCGGGGTGAGAGCGATCCGCTCGCGGTGCTCAATCCCTATGGTCGGCCGCTCGAGAACCTCGTCACGCCCCAGATGATGGCGGACCTCGACCGCGGTGCGCCGGTGGTTACGTTGCGGGTGAAGGACCGGTTGGGCGCGATCGTGCCGCTGGGCTACGGGCAGCATACCTATCTGTACGCGGCCCGCATCTTCGACGAGCAGCTGGCGAACCAGCTGCGTCGCGGCCAGGCGATCCTGGCCGACTATCGCGCGCTCCAGTCGCGCTCGCGGGCGCTCCAGCTGCAGTTCAACGCGGCGCTGCTCCTCGTCTCGCTGCTCATCGTCGGCGTGGCCGTCTGGATCGCGCTCACGGTGGCGGACCGGCTGGTCGCCCCGGTCGGCGAGCTGGTCGACGCCGCCCGCCGGATCGAGGGCGGAGACCTGACCGCGCGCGTCACGGGCCCCCGCACGCGCGACGAGGTCGGCACGCTGGCCAGCGCGTTCAACCAGATGACGGGCAGGCTCCAGCAGCAGAACACCGCACTGGTCACCGCCAACGACCAGATCGAAAGCCGGCGCGCGCTGATCGAGGCGGTGATGGGCGGGGTCTCCGCCGGTGTCGTCGCGGTTGCGGAGGATCGGACGATCCGGATCATCAACCGCTCCGCCGCCCAGCTGCTGGAGGTGGGCGAGGCGGACGCGGTGGGCCGCCCGCTCGCGGAGGTGTCGCCCGAGCTCGACCGCCTGGTCGACGGGCAGATGCGCGAGGCGGTGGTCCAGGTCCAGGCAGGCGCCGAGCTGCGCACGCTGGCGGTGCGGATCGCGCATGCCGATGCGGGCCCGATCCTGACGTTCGACGACATGACGCAGCAGCTGCAGGATCAACGCCGCGCCGCCTGGGCCGACGTCGCCCGCCGGATCGCGCACGAGATCAAGAACCCGCTGACCCCGATCCAGCTCGCGGCCGAGCGGCTCCAGCGTCGCTACGGCCGCACGGTCGAGGAGGGGGACACGACGTTCGCACGGCTGACGGAGACGATCGTGCGTCAGGTCGGTGATCTTCGCCGCATGGTCGACGAGTTCTCCTCATTCGCGCGCATGCCGAAGCCGGAGTTCCGGGAGGACTCGCTGGTCGACATCGCACGGCAGACGATGTTCCTGCACGAGGTGGCGCACCCCGGGATCGTCTTTCGTCTGGTCCACGACAGCCCGGGGCCGTCGATGGTGTGCGACCGTCGCCAGATGGGGCAGGCGCTGACCAATCTGGTCAAGAACGCGGTGGAGGCGGTGGAAGCGGTGTCCGATACGGGTCGGGAGACTGCCGGCGGCACCGTGACCATGACGCTGGAGGAGGCGGGCGACCATGTGGTGATCGAGGTCGCGGACAACGGCATCGGCCTGCCGCCCGAGCGGAACCGCATTCTCGAACCTTATATGACGACGCGTGCGCGGGGGACGGGCCTGGGCCTCGCGATCGTGAAGAAGATCGTCGAGGAACACGCCGGCACGATCGTATTCGCGGATCGGCCGGGTGGCGGCACCGTGGTGACGCTGGACTTCGATGCCGGTGTGCTGGCGGGCCTCGACACGGGCGCCGGGGACGCCCACGACATGACCGACCACGGCGCGGCGCTCGCCGCACTGACACGAACGCGGAACTGACCCGACATGGCGCTCGACATCCTCGTCGTCGACGACGAACTCGACATCCGCGAACTCGTCTCCGGCGTGCTGGAGGACGAGGGCTACGACACGCGGGTCGCGGCGGACAGCGATGCCGCGCTGGAGGCGATCGCCGATCGGCGCCCGTCACTCGTGCTGCTCGACGTATGGCTACAGGGATCGCGGCTCGACGGACTGGACCTGCTCGACGAGATCAAGCGGCGCGATCCGTCGCTGCCGGTGCTCGTGATCTCGGGACACGGCAATCTCGACACGGCGGTCGCCGCGATCCGGCGCGGTGCGTCGGACTTCATCGAGAAGCCGTTCGAGGCGGAGCGGCTGTTGCTGTTGGTGGAACGCGCGACGGAGACCGACCGGCTTCGCCAGGAACTCGCCTCGTTGCGGGTGACGGCCGGGCGCGACACCGACCTGACCGGGACATCCGGCGCGATCAACGGCGTCCGTGCGACGTTGAAGCGGGTGGCGTCCACCGGCAGCCGGGTGCTGGTCATGGGCCCGGCGGGGGTGGGCAAGGAGGTTGCGGCGCGGTTGCTGCACGGATGGAGCCAGCGCGCGAGCGCCCCGTTCACCGTCGTCAGCGCCGCGCGCATGACACCCGAACGCGTGGAAGAGGAACTGTTCGGATCGGAGGAGGGGGGCGGTGTCGTCCGCCCGGGCCTCCTCGAACAGGCCCACGGTGGCACGCTGTTCCTCGACGAGATCGCGGACATGCCGATCGCGACGCAGGCGCGGATCATGCGCGTGTTGACCGAGCAGAGCTTCACCCGGGTCGGTGGTACCCGTGTCGTCAAGGTGGACGTGCGGGTGGTCTCCACCACGTCGCGGGACCTGACCGTCGAGATCGCGGAGGGGCGCTTTCGCGAGGACCTGTACTATCGGCTGAACGTCGTGCCGGTCGTCATCCCGCCGCTGGCCGACCGACGCGAGGACATCCCCGCGCTCGTCGAGCATTATGTCGCGCATTATGCTGCGGAACGGCGCGTGCGCACGCCCGAGGTCGCCGCGGACGCCATGGTCGCGTTGCAGAGCTACGACTGGCCCGGCAACGTCCGCCAGTTGCGCAACGTGGTAGAGCGGACGATCATTCTGGCGCCGGGCGACCGGCTGGGGCGGATCGACCTCGATCTTCTGCCCGCCGACGTGCTGGGCAGTGCCCCGGACGGGGGCGGGACCTCGACCGCGATCATGGGGTCGCCGCTGCGTGAAGCGCGCGAGACGTTCGAGCGGGAATATCTGCGGGTGCAGATCCGTCGCTTTTCAGGCAACATCAGTCGGACCGCCAGCTTCATCGGCATGGAACGGTCGGCACTCCACCGCAAACTGAAGCTGCTGGGGATCAACGAGACCCGCGAGGACTGACGCCGGCAGCCGCACGGGCCGAAGCGACTGGATTCCGCCCGGCAGCGCTCCTATCTGCATCGAGCGAACCCGGTACGGGACGCATCCGACGTCGGGACAACGACGCGCCAGCGGGCAACAGTCCGCCAACAAGGGGTCCGACAGTGGCCGAAAAACAGACTTCGCTGCAGGACCTGTTCCTGAACGCCCTCCGCCGCACCAAGACGCCGGTCACCATGTTCCTGGTCAAGGGCGTGAAGCTGCAGGGTATCGTGACCTGGTTCGACAACTTCTCGGTGCTGTTGCGGCGGGACGGGCAATCGCAGCTGATCTACAAGCACGCGATCTCCACCATCATGCCCGCCGCGCAGATGGACACGGACGAGGTCGTCAGCTCGGCCGCTGAGGCGGGAGCGAAGCATCGCGGGTTGCAGGAAGTCTTCCTGGGCGCGGTCACCAAGTCCGACGACGGCGTGACGATGTTCCTCGTCAACGGCGTCATGCTGCAGGGTTACGTCGCCGCCTACGATCTGTTCTGCATGTTGCTGCAGCGGGACGGCTTGTCGCAGCTGGTCTACAAGCACGCGGTTTCGACCATCCAGCCGGCACGGCCGCTCAACCTCGCCGAGGAGCAGGCGGGGGGAGACGTGGATTGACCGACGCCCCCACGCAGGGTTTCGACCGCGATCGTGACGAGTTCGCGCGCGGCGCCCGCGCGCTCGTGGTGCTGCCCGACCGGGGTGGCGCCAACCGCGACAACGATGCGCGCCTTGCCGAAACCGCCGGCCTTGCCGAGGCGATCGGCGTGGAGGTGGTCAGCCGCGTCGCGTTGCGCGTCCGGCAACCGCGGCCGGCGACGCTGATCGGATCGGGTCAGGTCGAGATGCTTGCGACGACGGTGCGACAGGACGAAGTCGGCCTCGTCGTCGTCGACGCTGCCCTGTCGCCGATCCAGCAGCGCAATCTGGAGACCGCGCTCGGCGCCAAGGTGATCGACCGCACCGGGCTAATCCTCGAGATATTCGGCGAGCGCGCTGCGACGGCCGAGGGACGGTTGCAGGTCGAACTCGCGCATCTCGACTATCAGGCCGGGCGCCTGGTGCGCAGCTGGACGCATCTCGAGCGTCAACGCGGCGGCTTCGGCTTTCTGGGTGGTCCCGGCGAGACGCAGATCGAGGCCGATCGCCGGCTGATCCGCGATCGCATGGCCAAGCTGCGCCGCGAGCTCGATCAGGTCACGCGCACCCGCGGTCTTCACCGCGACCGTCGCCAACGTGCGCCTTGGCCGGTCATCGCTCTGGTCGGATATACCAATGCGGGCAAGTCGACGCTGTTCAACCGCCTGACCGGCGCCACGGTCATGGCCGAAAACCTGTTGTTCGCGACGCTCGATCCGACGCTGAGGCAGATCTCGTTGCCGGGTGTCGACAAGGCGATCCTGTCGGACACCGTCGGGTTCGTGTCGGAACTGCCGACCCAACTCGTCGCGGCGTTCAAGGCGACGCTGGAGGAGGTCGTGTCCGCCGACCTGCTGATCCATGTCCGCGATGTGGCGCATCCCGACACCGAGGCGCAGCGTGCCGACGTGGAGGCGGTGCTGGCGGAGATCGGTGTGGCCGAGACGACGCCACGGATCGAGGCGTGGAACAAGCTGGACCTGCTCGACCCGGAGCGGCGCGCCGTGCTGCTCGGCGAGGCGGAGCGTCGTGACGATGTCGAGGCGGTATCGGCGTTGACGGGAGAGGGGGTCGATACGTTGATGGCCGCCGTGGCCGAACGCCTGACGCGCGAGCATCGCCGGTACCGGATTGACCTCGATGCGGCCGATGGGGCTGCGGCGGCCTGGCTGCACGCGCACGGCGAGGTGCTCGACCAGGAGCAGGCCGAAGACCATGTGACGTACGACGTCCGGCTCGCCATCCGGGACTATGAGCGGTTTTGCCAGCGGGAGACGAGGGACCCAAGCACGACTGGTTGATGGGGGCGCACGGCGATCGAAGCGGAAGGCGATCGGCTTACTCCGGCTGCGGGCCGTCGGTTTCCGCTGACCCTGCGCGTTCGCGGGCCTTGGCGGCGAACCAGAGGCGTTCCTTCTGGTCGAGCGACAGGCCCACGAACGCGCCGCGGCCCAGCTCCTCCATCGCACGGAAGCGGGCCTCGAACTTGGCGTTGGCGTCGCGGAGCGCGGCTTCGGCGTCGACGCCCAGGTGCCGCGCCCAATTGACGACGGAGAACAGCACGTCACCGACTTCTTCCGCGACCTTGTCGGCGGGCGCGCTTGCCACCTCGGCGAGTTCTTCGTCGATCTTGTCGCGAGGGCCCGTCGCATCCGGCCAGTCGAAGCCGGTGCGCGCCGCTCGTTTTTGAAGCTTCTCCGCGCGCAGGAGGGCGGGCAGGCCCAGCGCCACGCCGGCGATGGCGCTCGCGTCCCCGCCGGCGACTCGCTCTCCCGCCTTGATTTCTTCCCAGAACCCCGGCGCGACGGCACGCTCGTCGCCGAAGATGTGTGGGTGGCGACGTTCCATCTTGTCGCTGATCGCATCGACGACGTCGGGCAGGGCGAACGCCCCGGCTTCCTCCGCCATGCGGCTGTGAAACACCACCTGCAGCAGCAGATCGCCCAATTCGTCCTTGAGGTCGGCCATGTCGTCCCGGGCGATCGCGTCCGCGACCTCATAGGCTTCTTCGATGGTGTAGGGAGCGATGGAGCGGAAGTCCTGCGCCAGATCCCACGAGCAGCCCCGATCCGGGTCGCGCAGGCGCGCCATGATGGTTACCAAGCGGTCAATCATGTTTCGAGAAGTCCGAACCCGCGGGTCCGATAATAAGCATTATGTAAAACTCGCGTCGGGATGATGGGGGACGAGGATCAACGTCGAGCCCTCGACGCGCCATGATTTCAGCCGCGACAGGAAGTTCATGCCGAGCACGTCGGTGTCGCCGAACGCCGGTGAGACGACGACGGCCAGATCGCTCGCGTGGATGTCGCCCAGCTGCAGGCGGCTCACGGTGGCCGTCTGCGCCGCGATCGTGCCGTTGGCCGTGCGGATCAGCATCGGGAACGGCGATGCCTTGACGGCGAGTCCCGCCGCCCCGGCCGTGTCGGTCGACAGCGCCGTCACGGTCGCGCCGCTGTCGATCAGCAGCCGCCGTTTCATCCCGTCGATCGTCACCCGCGCCCAGAAATGCCCATCGGGGCTCATCGTGATCCGGACCTCGTGACCGACCACGCTCTGATCGTCGAGGTGCAGGACCTTCGCGATCCGGGCCACATACGGATCGAAGCGCTCCCGCTGCGACAGCAGCACCGCGCCCAGCCCGAAGATCAGCACCCACGATCCGACCGTCCAGAACAGCCGGACGAACGGAACGCGCCGGGCGATCAGCGACGAGATCGGCAGGAGCAGCAGCAAGCCGTACAGAAGCAGGTCGGTATGATCGTTGCCGGTCAGCACGCAATCTCAAGCCCATCGAAGCCCGGTACGACCCCCGCAGGCAGCGAGGCGACGAGCGATCGATAGTCCATGGACTGGTCCATATGTACCAGCGCTGACCGGTCCGGCTTCAGTTCCCCGATCCAGCCGAGCACCGCGTCGAGCGTCGGGTGCGACGGGTGAGGCCGGCGGCGCAGCGCATCCACCACCCAGACATCGAGCCCGGCGTAGTGCGCGCGCATCGCGGGGGTCAGTTCATGAAAGTCGGTCGCGTAGCCGATCGCGCTTCCACCAGCCTCGAACCGCAGCCCGGCCGAGCTGATCCGTCCGTGCGGTTGAACAACGACGGAAACGTCGATGCCGCCGATCCGCACCCGGTCGGGCAGCGGCTCCAGCGCCACGACGGGTGGATAGCCCTGGGTCCCGCGTGCCACATAGCCGAACCGGTCGGCGATCACCTCGAGTGTCGCCTGGCGCGCCAGGCCGCGGACCGGATGCCCGAGCGCGTGATACACCTGACGCAGGTCGTCGATGCCATGGACATGGTCGGCGTGGTCGTGCGTCCAGATGACGGCGTCGACCGCCGCGACGTCGGCGGCGAGGAGCTGTTCGCGCAGGTCCGGCGACGTGTCGACCAGAATGCGCGTCCCGCCGTGCTCGACGATCACCGACGCCCGCGTGCGGCGGTTGCGCGGCTCGGCGGGATCGCAATCACCCCAATCGTTGCCGATCCGGGGAACGCCGGAGGAGGTGCCCGATCCGAGGATGCGGATCTTCACGCCGGCACGGCCCCTTCTTGCGATCGCGTCTTGCCGAACAGGGTGTGGAAGTTCCGCGCCGTGGCGTCGGCCAGCTCGCCGGGATCCTCGTCCCGCAGGCGAGCGAGAAAGGCGACCGTGTCGGCGACGAAGCCCGGCTCTCCCGGCTTGCCCCGGTGCGGCACGGGCGCGAGGAACGGCGCGTCGGTTTCGACCAGCAGCCTGCCTAAGGGCAACCGCGCCGCCGTCTCCTGGATGTCGCGGGCGTTCTTGAACGTCACGATACCGGAGATGGATATATAAAGCCCTAATGCCAATGCCTTGTCGGCGAAATCTCCGCTGGCGGTAAAACAGTGGATCACGCCGGCATAGGCGCCCTTCCCCATCTCGTCGGTCATGATCGCCAGCGTGTCGTCCTCGGCATCGCGGGTATGGACGATGATCGGCAGCCCCGTCTCGCGCGCGGCGGTGATGTGAGCGCGAAAGCTCGCGCGCTGCCGGTCGCGGTCCGATCGGTCGTAATGGAAGTCGAGCCCGCTTTCGCCGATGCCGACGACGCGAGGGTGCCGGGCGCGCGCGATGAGACGCTCCGTGCCGATCGCCGGATGCTCGTCGGCTTCGTGCGGATGGATCCCCACGGTAGCCCACACGTCCGGCTCACGCTCGGCGGTCGCGATCACCGCGTCCCACTCGCGCTCGCGCGTCGCGATGTTGAGCATCGCGGTGACGCCGCGCGCACGGGCACCGGCCAGGACCTCCGCCTGTCGTTCGAACATGCCCTCGTAGTTGAGGTGGCAATGGCTGTCGGCGAGCATCAGGCGACCTCCACCGGCGGATCGAGCCGCGGGAAGATCGGCGTCGGCGGCGCCAGGCGAAAGCCGTCGGTCACCAGCGTGTCGTACCAGTCGTCGTCGTCGATCGCGGCATGATCCCGCGCCTCCGCGCCCAGCTGGTCCAGCAGCCGTCCCGCCGCCTCCGGCACGACCGGCAGGATCGTGATCGCCAGCATGCGGATCGCGCGGATCAACGTCCGCAGGACCGCGTGCATCCGATCGGGATCGGACTTGCGCAGCGCCCAGGGTGCGGCGGTGTCGATGTACTGATTGCAGCTCACGACCCCGCGCAGCCACATTTCGACGCCCTGGCTCAGCGCCAGGTCACCGAACGCTGCCGCGAAGCCGGCGCATGCGACGGTCACCTCCTCGATCAGTGCGGCGTCGATCGGGTCCGCGCGTCCCCTGCCCGGCAGTTCGCCGCCCAAGTTCTTGGCAATGAACGACAACGTCCGTTGCGCCAGATTGCCGAATGCGTTGGCGAGCTCGGCGTTGGCGCGGGTGACGATCGCCTCGGGCGACCAGCTGCCGTCCTGGCCGAAGCTCACCTCGCGCAGCAGGAAATAGCGCAACGTGTCGACGCCATAGGTATCCGCCAGCTCGACCGGATCGACGACGTTGCCCAGGCTCTTGCTCATCTTCTCGCCGCGATGAAGCAGGAAGCCGTGACCGAAGACGCTCTTGGGCAGCGGCAGGCCCGCACTCATCAGGAAAGCGGGCCAGTAGACCGCGTGGAAGCGCACGATGTCCTTGCCGATCAGGTGCAGGTCAGCCGGCCACCACCGGCGATAGTCGTCGGCCTGCTCGGGATAGCCGGCGCCGGTCAGGTAATTGGTCAACGCGTCGACCCACACGTACATGACGTGGCCCGGGCTGCCCGGCACCGGAATGCCCCAGTCGAAGCTGGTGCGCGACACCGAAAGGTCGGTGAGGCCGCCTTCGACGAAGCGCATCACCTCGTTGCGGCGGGCGTCGGGGCGGACGAAGTCGGGCTCGGCCGCGTACAGGTCGAGAAGCGGCTGCTGATATTTCGACAGGCGGAAGAACCACGTCTCCTCCGCGGTCCACTCGACGGGCGTGCCCTGCGGCGACAATTTTTCGCTTCCCTCGCCGGGGACGACCTCGTCCTCGGCGTAGAACGCCTCGTCGCGGACCGAGTACCAGCCCTCGTATCGGTCGAGGTACAGGTCGCCCGCCGCCTCCATCGCGCGCCAGATCGCCTGACTGGCAGCGTGGTGCGCAGGCTCGCTGGTGCGGATAAAGCGGTCGTACGAAACGTTCAACCTGTCGACCATCGCGTGGAAAAGGCCCGACATCTCGTCGGCGAGCTGGCCCGTCGGGATGCCGCGCGCGCGCGCGGCCTGCGTCATCTTGAGGCCGTGCTCGTCGGTGCCGGTCTGGAACCGCACGTCGCGACCCGCCTGCCGCTGGAAACGCGCGATCGCATCGGCGGCGATCGCCTCGTACGCGTGGCCGATGTGCGGTCGCCCATTGGGGTAGCTGATCGCGGTCGTGATGTAGAAAGGCTCGGCCATAGCCGCCTCCTAGAACATGCGGCCCGGGCTCGCCAGCCGTGCGACCAGCCCCGAAAGCTCGATCACCGTCGCATCCGGAGCCATCGAGAGCGGGCGCGCGGCCGACGCGACGGAGCGCGCGGCATCATAGGCATCGAGCGCGCCGCGAAGGCCGGTGCCGGCACGGCCGCGGGCTGCCTCCGCGATGAAGGCCGGCGCCCGTTCCAGAAACGCCGCATAGCGCAGCTCTGCGCCGCGCCCGCCCAGGTCGCGCGCGAGCTTCAGTCGGTGGGCGTTGGTCGGGTCGCCGTCGGCGGCGATCGTGGCGAGTGCGGCATCCAGCGCGGCGAGATCGAGGCCCGCATAGCCGAGCGCTCGCCCGGGGGACCCCTCGCCCGCCCGAAGCAGCGCGGCGATCTCGGCACCGCCCGCGTCGGGCAGTTCGTCCGCCAGCACGCCGGCCATGGCCGCGTCGTCGAGCGGATCGAAGCGGAGCAGCCGGCATCGCGACCGGATCGTCGGCAAAAGCCGTCCGGGCTGGTGACTGACGAGCAGGAAGATCGTTCCGGCCGGCGGCTCCTCGAGGCTTTTGAGGAGCGCGTTGGCAGCGCTCGCCTCCAGGTCGTCTGCCGCATCCACGACGATCACCCGGCGCGACGAGAGCGAGGGGGTCTTGCCGAACAATGGCAGCAGCGAGCGGACCTGACCCACGTCGATGTTGCGCGCAAGGTCGGCTTCCGGCACCGGACCGGGTGCGACCTCGTCCTCGTCGGACTCGTCGCCCTTCTTCTTCTTGGCCCGCCGCTGCAGGATGCGCAGGTCGGGGTGCGATCCGGCCTCGGCCAGAGAGCGGGTGCTTCCCGCCGGCACGTCCAACCCCGGCGGCAGCGGCTCGCCCGCGCCGTCCGCCAGCAATCGCAACGCCGCCGCCTGCGCGAACGCGGCCTTGCCGATCCCGCGCGGCCCGGCGAGCAACCAGGCATGGTGCAACGCGCCGCCGGCCATCGCGGCGAGGAAGGCGGCGCGGGGCCGTTCCTGGCCCGCAAGCATCGTCACGCCAGCCAGTCCGACAACCCGTCGAGCAATCGGGCGGTGACCTCGTCGGGCGATCCGCCCGCGTCGACCCGCCGTACCCGGTCCGGCTCCCGATCGGCGATGGCGGCGAACCCGCGGGCGACGCGGTCGTGAAAACCGTCGTCCTGCCGTGCGAAGCGATCGATCGCGCCGTCGTCGCGTGCGATCGCGCGGCGACGACCGATCTCGGCGGGCACGTCGAGGAAGAAGGTCCGGTCTGGCAGCAGTCCTTCCGACCCGAACTGATGCAGCGCGAGGATCGCGGCCTCGTCCACGCCCTCCGCCGCGCCCTGATAGGCGCGAGTCGAGTCGAGGAAGCGATCGCAGATCACCCATCGGCCAGCGGCGAGCGCGGGCCGGATCAGCGTGGCGACATGATCCGCCCTCG
>JBPBQW010000134.1:0-1586 GCA_050955125.1 Janthinobacterium lividum | reverse complement strand
AGCACGATCGGCGTGATCCGCCCGGTTCGCCCCGCCAGCCGTCGCCGCAACGCCTCGTTGCCGATGGTGACGACCGAGCCCGTGTCGAGGATCACGCGCACGCGGACCGTGTCGACATACGCATCGGTGACGATCAGCTGCCCCAGCCGGCTGCGCGCCCGGACGACGATCTCGCCCGGCACGTCGTCGGACGGCGGACGTCGCTTGCCGGCCGGGGCGATCGAGATGGTGCGGGCGTCGAGGTCGATCGTGATCCTGCGGTCGTGGAGCGTGTCGAGCCCGAGCAGTCCGGCCGCGCCCAGGTTCTCCGTCGCGAACGTCGGCGCCTCGATCCGGACGCCCGTGTCGCCGCCCGGACTGATCGTCAGCGCGGGGATGATGACGGTCGGGGTCGCGGCGACTCCCGCCATCGCGGTGACGCGGACCGACCGGCCGGGTGCCAGACCCAGCGCCTGCGCCAGTTCGCGACTGATGACGGTCCGCTGCGCCCCGGTGTCGATCAGGAAGGCGAAGGGGCCGGCTCCGGCGACCGTGACCGGAACCGTCATCCGCAGGCCGGTGTCGTCGACGGCGACCGGCCCGCTCGCCTCCCCCGTGGCGGACGCTGCCGCAGGAGGGGCAGCGGGGGGCGTGGTCTGGGCCACGACGGGTGCGGCGATGACCAGGAGCGGCAACAGGGCGCGCATGCGTCGACGGTACGCCTCGTCCAGGCGACTGGCAAACGCTCGCCCATGCGTCAGTCCAGCGTCATCGCCTCCGCCGCCAGCGCTTCCGCCTCGATCAGCAGCGCGTCGTCCGCACTGCCGGTCGCCACCCGCTCGCGCCCGATCAGCGTCAGCACCGGTACCGCCAGCGGCGTGACGCGCGGCAGGTCGACGTGGACCATCGTCTCCGCCGCGCGGTCGAGCAGCGAGGCGAGGCGGCCGACATCGGTCATCCGCGCCCGCGCATCCGCCCAGGCCGCCTCCAGCAGCAGGTGCCCCGGCTCGTATTTCCGCAGCACGTCGTAGATGAGGTCGGTCGAGAACGTCACCTGCCGCCCGGTCTTGCGCTTGCCGGGATGCTGGCGCTCGACGAGACCGCCGATCACCGCCACCTCGCGGAACGCGCGCTTGAGCAGCGCGGAGCTTTGCACCCACTCGACGAACTCGTCCTCCAGCAGGTCGGGCGAGAACAGCGCGGCGGGATCGGTAATCTTCTCCAGCCCATAGGTCGCGAGCGCATAGTCGTTGGACACGAAGCCGACCGGTTTGAGCCCGCGCGCCTCCATTCGCTGCGTCACGAGCATGCCCAGCGACTGGTGCGCGTTCCACCCCTCGAAACTGTAGGCGACCATGTAATGGCGCCCCTCGCGCGGGAACGTCTCGACCAGCAACTGGCCGGGGCGGGGAAGGACCGATCGTTTCGCCTGAAACTCCAGCCACTCGCGCACGTCGTCGGGAAAGCGCGCCCATTCGCTGGGTTCCGCCAGGAAGCCGCGCACGCGGTCGGCGAGGTTGGTCGACAGCGGCATCCGGCTGCCGCCATAGGTCGGGATGCGGGCGGGCTTGCTCGTCGCGCGGACGACGAGGCTTTCGGTGTCCATC
>JBPBQW010000133.1:0-1674 GCA_050955125.1 Janthinobacterium lividum | reverse complement strand
AGGACGTCTATTACGCCGAGCAGCAGATCACCAAGGCGTTGCCCAAGATGATCGAGAAGGCGACCGCGCCCGCGCTTCAGCAGGGGTTCCGCACGCACCTGACCGAGACCGAGAACCAGATCGAGCGGCTGGAGCAGGTGTTCGGGATGATCGGCGAGAAGCCCAAGGGCGTCACCTGCCCGGCGATCGACGGGATCATCAAGGAGGCCAACGAGGTCGCGGGCGAAATCGACGACAAGCGCGTGCTCGACGCCGCGCTGATCGCCGCGGCGCAGGCGGTCGAGCATTACGAGATCGCGCGCTACGGCACGATGGTTGCCTGGGCCAAGCAGATCGGCCGCACCGAAATCGCCTCGATCCTCCAGCAGACGCTGGACGAGGAATATGCGACCGACGACAAGCTGACCAAGCTGGCGACCGGTCAGGTCAACGCCGCCGCCGAGGCGGTGAGCGAGCCGGCCTGATCCCGGCGCGGGGGCGGGCGCAATGCCCGCCCCCGTTCGTCGCGGCCTACTGGACGAGCCGTGTCCCATGATGCTGCGAATGCGACCCGCTCGCAAGAAACCGCTGGCGCCGATCTTCCGCGAGTGATAATCGCTCGCAGATGGACATGTCCTCCCGCATCGTCGCCGACCGTTCCGCGCTCAGCTTGGAGTCGCTGCCGCGTCACCAGCGCGCGACCGTCGCCGACATCGACTGGACGTCGCTCGCCGAGCCGGAGGCCAAGCGCCTGCGTGAGTTCGGATTCGATGCCGGGGTCGCGGTCGAGGTGCTGCATCGCGCACGGCTCGGCGGTGGACCGATCGCCTGCCGCATTGGCCGCATGACGGTCGCGCTGCGCCGCGCGGTGGCGGCCACGATCCACGTCGCGCCGCTGGCCGCCTGAGGGCGGTCGACCACCTGCCACGATGAACCATGCGCCGCTCGTCGCACTGGTCGGCAACCCCAATGCCGGCAAGAGCGCGCTGTTCAACGCACTGACGGGTGCGCGCCAGAAGGTCGGCAATTATCCCGGCGTCACCGTCGAGCGCAAGGCGGGCCGGTTCGCGCTCGACGACGGCCGGCCGGTCGAACTCGTCGACCTGCCCGGCGCGTACAGCCTCGATCCTGCCAGTCCCGACGAGCGGGTGACGCGCAACGTCGTGCTGGGTGCGCAGGCGGGCGAGCGGCGGCCGGACGCGATCGTGTGCGTCGTGGACGCGTCCAACCTCGACAACCACCTGCGCTTTACGCTGCAGCTCATCGCGCTGGGGCTGCCCGTCGTGGTGGCGCTCAACATGATCGACCTTGCCGAGCGCGACGGGCTGGTGCTCGATCCGGCCGTGCTGGCGCGCGAGCTGGGCGTGCCGGTGATACCGACGGTGGCGGTGCGCCGGCGCGGGCTGGACGAGCTGCGCGCCGCGATGGCCGACGCGCTCGCGCGCAAGCCCGCGCGCCTCGATGCCGCGGCGGTTCCGGACGACATGGCGTCGCTCCAGCGCCGGTCGCGGCGGCTGGCGCAGGCGGCGGTGGTGTCGGAGACGCCGGTGCGGCGCTGGGGCCACGCGTTCGACTCGGTCGCGCTGCATCCCGTGTTCGGACTGATCCTCCTGAGCGCGATCCTGTTCGTCATGTTCCAGTCGGTGTTCACCTGGGCGCAGGCGCCGATGGACGCGATCACCGCCGGGTTCGTCG
>JBPBQW010000132.1:0-2212 GCA_050955125.1 Janthinobacterium lividum | reverse complement strand
CTCGCCCACACTCGTCCACTCGAACGAGTCACGCTGCGCCCGCGCGTCGACACGATCCTCGTCCTGCACCGCATCGCTGGCCGGCTCGCCCTCACGCGTCAGCCGATCGCGATCGATCGCGCGCCGTTGCGCGTCGGCGGGGTCGCCGGCACGGGGCTCTACGAGGCGATCCGCGCAGCCGGTGCTCCGGCGGAGGCCGCCGCCGACTATCTGAAGGCGATCGCCTCCCGCGTGCCGTTCGGCGAGGTGACCGCGGGCGACGGCTTCGACCTGGTGATCGAGCGCACCCGCGCCGCGACCGGAGAGACACGCTGGGGCCGACTGCTGTTCGCGGGCTTCGGCACCGGCGCGCATGAGTTGCGGCTGGTGCGCTGGGGCGCGGGCGGATCGGCGGACGGCTGGTACGATGCCGACGGACAGACTCAGCGGCAGGGATCGCTGGGCATGCCGGTCGCCGGGCACATCACGTCGGGCTTCGGGATGCGGTTCCATCCGATCCTGGGCTTCACGCGGATGCACAAGGGAATCGACATCGGCGCCCCGTTCGGCACACCCGTCTTCGCGGTGATCGACGGCGCGGTGCTGTCGGCGGGGTGGAGCCATGGCTACGGCAACTTCATCCGGCTGAACCACGGCGGCGGCATGACGAGCGGCTATGGCCACCTCAGCCGTCTCGCCGTCCATGCAGGCGAGGTGGTGCGCCGCGGACAGGTCATCGGCTTCGTCGGCTCGACGGGCATGTCCACGGGGCCGCACCTCCATTGGGAGATATCGCGCGGCGGCATGGTGGTCGATCCGCTGCGGGTCGCGCAGGCGGGGATCACGACGCTCGGCGGCACGGCGATGCCCGCGTTCCGCGCGCGAGTGGCGTGGTTGATGGGGTTGAAGCGGGGCGGGTGAGGCAGTGCCGTGAGCTTGTACCTTCTCGCGAGGGGGAAGCCGAACGGCCTGCGCTGTCGTAAAAGGCTGGACCCCCTACGCCGCCGCCAGCGCGCCCACCGCCGCGGCCTCGTCGGCCGCCTCGATCTCCGCCGCCTTGGCTTCGACCAGCCGGACGATATGCTCGACCATGTCCGCGTCCTCGACATGGTGGTCCGTCACGCCCGACAGGTACACCATGTGCTTGCCCGCGCCGCCGCCGGTGATGCCGATGTCGGTCTCGCGCGCCTCGCCCGGCCCGTTGACGACGCAGCCCAGCACCGACAGCGACAAGGGCGTGCGGATATGCTGCAGCCGCTCCTCGAGCTTCTGCACCGTCCGGATCACGTCGAAGCCCTGCCGCGCGCACGACGGGCACGACACGACGCGGACGCCGCGGTTGCGGATGCCCAGCGCCTTGAGCATCTCGAACCCGACGCGCACCTCTTCCTCGGGCTCCGCCGACAGGCTGACGCGGATCGTGTCGCCGATGCCGAACCACAGCAACGAGCCCATGCCGATCGACGACTTGACCGTGCCGCCGATCAGCCCGCCCGCCTCGGTGATGCCCAGGTGCAGCGGGCAGTCCACCGCTTCGGCGAGCTGCTGGTACGCCGCCACCGCCAGGAACAGGTCGGACGCCTTCACCGCGACCTTGAACTCGTGAAAGTCGTGATCCTGCAATAGCTTGATGTGATCGAGCGCACTCTCGACCAGCGCCTCGGGACACGGCTCGCCGTATTTCTCGAGCAGGTCCTTCTCCAGGCTGCCGGCGTTCACGCCGATCCGGATCGCGCAGCCGTTCGCCTTGGCGGCGTCCACCACCTCCTTGACGCGCGCCGCCGAGCCGATGTTGCCGGGGTTGATGCGCAGGCACGCCGCACCCGCATCGGCCGCCTCGAGCGCGCGCTTGTAGTGGAAATGGATGTCGGCGACGATCGGCACCCGCGACGCGCGGACGATCTGCTTTAGCGCGGCGGTCGATTCGACGTCGGGACAGCTCACGCGGATGATGTCGACGCCCGCGTCCTCGCATCGCCGGATCTGGTCGATCGTGGCGCGCGGGTCGCTGGTCGGCGTGTTGGTCATCGTCTGGACGGTGACGGGCGCATCGCCGCCGACCGGCACGTTGCCGACCATGATCTGACGGCTGGGACGGCGCACGATGTCGCGCCAGGGGCGAAGGGACATGAAGGTTCCTCTTGGAAGCATCCGCCATATAGCGCAGCGGCGCGCGTGAACCTAGTAGGGCGGCGGGGCTCGTGAACGATCCGAAATGATCGCGCGGCCGACA
>JBPBQW010000131.1:0-2473 GCA_050955125.1 Janthinobacterium lividum | reverse complement strand
CTCCGCGATCGTCCTGTGGAACGCCTCGACGCAGTTCGCGGACGGCGGCGAGTTCGGCCTGGGCGCGGAGATCGGCATCGCCACCGGCCGCCTCCACGCCCGCGGGCCGGTCGCGCTCGAGGGGCTGACGACGTACAAATGGGTCGGCGAGGGAACGGGGCAGGTGCGGGGGTGAAGGGGGGGAGGCGGTTTTCGCCCAATTGCGGTCGTTCCTGACCCTACGTTTCGCGGTCAAATCCTGATATTTTTAGCAACCAATGCTGGCTGATCTAACTATCCTTCTCGGAACTTTGGCCCTGATGGGCTGGGTGGCTTGGCGCGCAAACTCGACCTTGCCAGCGGGGCGGTTGCCCATGGGCCGCACGGAAGAGGCAAACACGAACCGCTTGCTCGTCCTGTTGCAGACGCCTCTTTTACTTTTCGTCTCTCTGACCTTCATCGGCCTGTCAGATGCGTTCAAGGGCGGGCAACTGGCCGATGGCATAATGACACCAGTTCCTCTCGCATTCTTCTCATTTGTGATGCTGGTTGCCCAGCAAGCACAATTCTGGGGAGTCAGAAGGATCATGCGAAAGCACCTTCCTTCAGCGTGATCGCACGCCGGGTCCTATATGTCGGCTATCCACCCAAAACTCGACGTTGCGCCCCCCGAGCTTTCGCTACCAAAGTTGGACTTTGCGTGAGAGCCGTTCGGCATGGTTCTCGACCTTTATCCATCCCCTGCTCGTGCCGCGCCGATCGCGCGGCGGTGCCGCGCCAGTCACGCGACACCGGCGCGCCCGTGCCGCGCCAGTCCCGCTTCGGCATCGCGCCTGTGCCGCGTCACGCACGCGCCCAGGCCGCGCCTGCCGGGAACCGGCACGCGCCTGATTGCGCCCACGCCGCGCCGGTTTCCCGAGAGCGGGAGGGCGAATCACCGCATATCGCCTCAACTTCCTCAACTTCATGTCCGCAATCCGCCCGGTGCGGGCGCACCGGCTCGGTTCGCTCGCCGCTCTGGTTGCCCGTCGCCCCTCGCGCCCCCACCTGCGACACTCGTCGCTCCCGCACCTGAGGTTCCCCATGCGCTACAATCGTCTCGGCCGTACCGGCCTGTTCGTGTCCGAACTCTGCCTCGGCACGATGACGTTCGGGGGCAAGGGTCTCTTCGAATACATGGGTGGCCTCGGGCAGGACGAGGCCGATCCGCTGGTGAAGGCCGCCGCCGATGCGGGTGTGACCTTCTTCGACACCGCCAACGTCTATTCGCAGGGCCTGTCGGAGACGATCACCGGCCAGGCGATCAAGAACGTCGGGCTCGACCGTCACTCGGTCGTCATCGCCACCAAGGTGATGGGGCAGATGGGCGAGGGGCCGAACGACCGCGGCCTGTCGCGCGTCCACGTCGTCGAGCAGTGCAAGGCTAGCCTCAAGCGGCTCGGCACCGATTACATCGATCTGTATCAGGTGCATGGCTTCGATCCCGCGACGCCGATCGAGGAGACGTTGCGTGCGCTCGACACGATGGTGCAGCATGGTCACGTCCGCTACGTCGGCGTGTCCAACTGGGCGGCGTGGCAGGTGCAGAAGGCGCTGGGCATCGCGGAGGCGCAGAACCTCGCGCGGTTCGAGACGATCCAGTCCTATTACTCGCTAGCCGGTCGCGATCTGGAACGCGAGATCGTGCCGATGCTGAACGATTCGCAGATGGGCCTGATGGTGTGGAGCCCGCTCGCCGGAGGGTACCTGTCGGGCAAGGGCGACGGCGAGGGCCGCCGCGCGACCCGCGCCTTCCCCCCGGTCGAGGAGGCGCGCGGCAAGGCGGTCCTGGACGCGATGCGCCCGATCGCGCAGGCGCACGGCGTGTCGCTGCCGCAGGTCGCGCTCGCCTGGCTGCTGGCGAAACCCGCGGTGACGAGCGTCATCATGGGCGCGAAGCGAGTCGACCAGCTTGCCGACAACCTCGGCGCGGCCGACCTGGCGCTCTCGGCGGAGGACGTCACGGCGCTGGACGCGGCGAGCGCGCTGCCGCCCGAATATCCGGCATGGATGCAGGCGGTGCAGGGTGGTGGTCGTCGTGTCGACCCGAACGAGGCGCTGAAGCCCGCGTGACCGTCCGCCGTGTCGGCCTGCTCGGTGGATCGTTCAATCCCGCCCACGTCGGCCACCGCGCGATCACGCTGGCGGCGATCCGCGCGCTGGCGCTCGACGAGGCGTGGTGGCTGGTGTCGCCGGGCAATCCCCTGAAGACGGGACGCGCCGACATGGCGCCGCTCGCCGCCCGGCTCGCGTCGGCGCGCCGGCAGGCACGCCGCGCACCGATACGGGCGACCGACGTCGAAACGCGGCTCGGCACGCGCTATACCGTCGACACGCTGCGGGCGCTGGTGCGCCGCTACCCGCGCACCCGGTTCGTCTGGCTGATGGGCGAGGACAATCTGGCGCAGTTCCACCGCTGGCGCGACTGGCGCGGGATCGCGCGGACCGTCCCCAT
>JBPBQW010000130.1:0-2483 GCA_050955125.1 Janthinobacterium lividum | reverse complement strand
TGGCCCAGCCGCCAAGCGCCGCGCGCATGTCGCGCGGCGGATCGGCGAGCAGCCCCGTCATGTGCGCGGCCAGTGCGGCCGCGTCGAGCGAGCGCACCATCGCCTTGATCGGGCCGACCGCCGCGGGCGTGATCGACAGCCGCCGGATGCCCAGCCCGATCAGCGCCATCGCCTCCAGCGGCCGCCCGCCCATCTCGCCGCACACCGCCAGCGGCACGCCCGCGGCATCCGCCGGCCCGACCAGCCGCGCGAGGAAGCGCAGGATCGACGCGCTCAGCCAGTCGTATCGCTCTGCAAGCTTCGGATTGGCGCGATCGGCGGCGAACAGGAACTGCGTCAGGTCGTTGGTGCCCACCGACACGAAGTCGACGCGCCGCAACAACACGTCGAACTGCTCGGCGAGCGCGGGCACCTCCAGCATCGCGCCATAGCGCACCTCGGCGGGTCCGGCGCGGCCGCGCCCGGCCAGCCACGCGCGCTGCGCCTCGAACAGTTCGCGCGCCTCGTCGAACTCCCATGGTTCCGACACCATCGGGAACATGACGTGGAGCACCCGGCCCGCCCCCGCCTCCAGCAGCGCACGCGCCTGCGCCTTCATCAGGCCGTCGCGTTCGAGCGCGAGCCGCAGCGCGCGCCAGCCCATCGCCGGATTTTCTTCGTCGCCACCGACATGCGACAGGTACGGCAGCGCCTTGTCGCCGCCGATGTCGACGGTACGGAACACCACCGGCCGGTCACCGGCGGCGTCGAGCACGTCCTTGTACAACCGCTGCTGGCGCTCGCGCTGCGGCAGCGTCGACGATACCAGGAACTGGAACTCGGTGCGGAACAGCCCGATACCGTCCGCGCCCGTCGCGTCGAGCGCCGCGACGTCGTCGCGCAGCCCCGCGTTGACCATCACCGTGATCCGCGCACCGTCGCGCGTCACCGGCGCCACGTCGCGCAGCGCGTCGTACGCCGCGCGCCGCTCCTCGCGGCGCATCGCCCGGCCCTCGAACGCCTCCTCCATCGGCGCCGACGGCCGCGCGGTGACCGTCCCCTCGCCGACGTCGAGCAGCAGCCGGTCCCCTTCCGCGATCAGCCGGCGCACGTCGCGAACCCGGCCGAGCACCGGCACACCCATCGCGCGCGCGACGATGGTGACGTGCGCGGTCAGCGACCCTTCCTCCAGCACCACGCCCTTCAGCCGGCGGCGGTCGTATTCCAGCAGCTCGGCGGGCCCCAGGTTGCGCGCGATCAGGATCGTGTCCTGGCGAAGGCCGAGCTGCGCCGCGGTCCCCATCTGGCCCGACACGATGCGGAGCAGCCGGTTGGCGAGATCCTCCAGGTCGTGCATCCGGTCGGCGAGCAGCGGATCGTCGATCTGGCGCATCCGCTGGCGCGTGCGCTGCTGCACCCGCTCGATCGCCGCCTCCGCGGTCAGGCCCGAATCGATCGCCTCGTTGATCCGCCGCGACCAACCCTCGTCGTAGGCGAACATCTTGTAGGTCGCGAGCACCTCCTCGTGCTCGCCACCCACGCCGAACTCCGCCTGGGCGGCGATGCGGTCGATCTGTTCGCGCATCTTGGCGAAGGCGGCATAAACGCGCTGGCGCTCGGCCTCGGTGTCCTGCGCCACCGTCTGCTCGACGACGATCCGCGGCTGGTGATAGACCGCGTGGCCCGCGCCCATCCCGTCGACGAGTTTCAGCCCCGCGACCCGCACCGCGGCGGTGGACTGCGGCCGCGCGGGGCCGCCGGCCTCGTCGACCAGCCCGGCGTTCGCGATCAGCTCCGCCATCACCATCGCGACGGTCTGCAGCGCCTCGATCTCGACATCGGCATATTTGCGCGGCTCGGCATGCTGCACCGCCAGCACGCCTACCGAGCGCTCGCGCCGGATGATCGGCACGCCCGCAAACGAGTGGAAACGGTCCTCCCCCGTCTCGGGTCGATAGGCGAAATCGGGGTGGCTCGCCGCCTCGTCGAGGTTCAGCACCTCGCCCTGTTCGGCGATCGTGCCGACGAGACCTTCGCCGAGCGCCAGCTTGGTGACGTGCACCGCCGCCTCGTCCAGCCCGCGGGTGGCGTACAGCTCCAGGCACCCCTCGCGCAGCAGGTAGATCGAGCACACCTCGCTATCCAGCGCCTCGCCGATGATGCCCGTCACGTCGTTCAGCTTGGCCTGCGCGGAGGTGCGCGACGCCATCACGTCGTGCAGACGGACCAGTATCTCGCGGGCGGAGGCGGCGGCGGTCGCGGGCATGGACGCTGGTTAGCAGGGGTGAGGCCCGGGTGCCACGCAGCAAAAACATCGGGCGGGAGATTGGAAGCTTTGGAGCGGATCGCCGCGAAAGCCGATCCATGCGCGCTCAGCGGGGCAGCGGTGCTCCGTGGATCGCGCCGATGTGACGCTGGACGATCCGGTGCGTCTCGGTGCCGAAGACGCGATAGGCGGCGCTGCCGCCGCCGGTCCCTTCCTGTGCGAACGCCGCGCCGTCGGC
>JBPBQW010000129.1:0-4577 GCA_050955125.1 Janthinobacterium lividum | reverse complement strand
ATCGCCTGACGGATCGAGTGCGGGCGATCGGTGCCGAGCATCAGCGCCGCCTTCACATGATCGACGATGTTGTCGACGAACATACCGTGCGCCTCCAGGCCGACGGCATCGATGACCGCGTCCGGACCGATCCCGCCCGTCATCTGCATCAACGCTTCGTAAGTCGCGGTTTCTTCAAAGTTGATCGTCTCCGCGCCGAACTTCGCCGCCAACTCCAGGCGGTGCGGATAGTGATCGATCGCGATCACCCGCGCCGCGCCCATCAGGAACGCGGACTGGACCGCGAACAGCCCGACGGGGCCGCAGCCCCATACCGCGACGGTGTCACCCGGCTCGATGTCGGCATATTCCGCCGCCTGCCACCCGGTCGGCAGGATGTCCGACAGGAACAGGACCTTGTCGTCGGACACGCCGTCCGGAATGACGATCGGGCCGACGTCGCTGAACGGCACCCGGACGTACTCGGCCTGCCCGCCGGCATAGCCGCCGGTCATGTGGCTATAGCCGAACAGCCCGCTCATCTCATGGCCGTACAGCTCCATCGCGATGTCCTGGTTGTCGGCCGGCAAGCCGTTGGGACAGGCGGAATACTGGTGCTTGCCGCAGTGGTAGCAGCTGCCGCACGCGATGGTGAACGGCACAACGACACGCTGGCCCTTCTTCAACGTCGACTTCGCGCCGACCTCGACGACCTCGCCCATGAACTCGTGGCCGAGGACATCGCCCGCCTTCATCGTCGGGATGTAGCCGTCGTAGAGATGCAGGTCGGACCCGCAGATAGCAGTCGACGTCACCTTGATGATGCAATCGCGCGGGTTGACGATCTCGGGATCGTCGACCGTGTCCATGCGGACGTCGTGCTTGCCGTGCCATGCCAGTGCGCGCATCAGCGTCGCTCCTCTAAACGAAGACGGGCTTTCACAGTCCCATCTCCTCGTGCTGCTTGGGATTCATCGCCGGCGTCGCCACCTCGCCCGTCTCCATCAATTGCTTGAAGCGGGCGAGGTCGCGGCGCGCCTGGATCGCAGGCTCCTTTTGGAACATCTTGGCGATCAGCTTGCCGACCGCACCGCCCGGCGGATCATAGAGGATGGTCGCGGTGACCACGGTGCCCCGGCCCTCCACCGGCTGGAACGAGACGGTGCCGCTGTTGGGGACGTCCGCCCCTTCCTCGCTCGTCCACGCGATCGAGCGGTTCGGCTCGTCGGCGGTGACGCGCGCGTCCCACTCGACGGTGCCGCCGCCCGGCGCCTTGACCGTCCAGTGCGAACGTGTCGTGTCGACCACGTCGATCGCGACGACGTTCTCCATGAACCTGGGCAAGTTGGAAAAGTCGCGGAAGTAGGAATATACCTCCTCCACCGGGCGATTGATCGTCACGGCGCGCCCGACGATCGAGTCGCCGCGCGACTCCGACAGCATCGACGAGAATTGCCCCGCCGCGTCGCTCGACTTGGACGTGGCGACCGGCGCGTCGTCGGCATCTTCGTGGGGTTCTGTCATGGCTGGCACCTGCAAGGGGACATCCTGGCGAGAACGGACCGCGTGATTCGACGTTCCGGCCGGAGCGCGGGTTTTCTTGTTGATACTCCTCAAGATCCGCCGACCGACGACAGTCCGTCGAGCCGCCTTTCGCCCGTCCCGCGATCGCGCTAGGTACCGATCCAACGATAAAAGGGGGGGAGGCACATGGCGAGCCAGGCGAGCGCGAGCAGGCCGGAGGAGTCGCGTGCGACAGGCTACGCCTGGTATGTCCTGGCGCTGCTGTTCCTGGTGTATTGCCTCAACTTCATCGACCGCCAGATCCCGGCGATCCTGGCCGAGGACATCAAGCGCGACCTGCACCTGCAGGATCAGGACATCGGTTTCCTGTACGGCGCCGCGTTCGGCGTGTTCTATTCGCTGTTCGGCATCCCGCTCGGTCGGCTCGCCGACAATTGGCACCGGGTGCGCCTGCTGACGGTCGGGCTCACGCTATGGTCGGCGATGACGGCGGCGTCGGGGTTCGCAGGGTCGGGTGCGGCGCTGGGCGCGGCGCGGATCGGGGTCGGCGTGGGCGAGGCGACCGCCAGCCCGTCCGCCTATTCGCTGCTGTCCGACTGGTTCCCGCGCCGCCTGCGCGCGACCGCGCTCGCGATCTATTCGGCGGGCATCTATGTCGGCGGCGGTTTCTCGCTGGGCGTCGGCGGGTTGATCGTCCAGCGCTGGGACCGCGCCTATCCGGCCGGCGGCCCGCTCGGGCTGCACGGATGGCAGGCGGCCTTCCTCGCGGTCGGCATCCCGGGTCTGCTGCTGGCGCTATGGGTCGCGACGTTGCGCGAGCCGGTGCGCGGCCGGTCGGACGGCATCCCCACCCCGCCCCACCCGCGCCCGTTCGGCGCGTTCGTCGACGAGCTGATCGCGGTCGTGCCGCCGTTCACGCTGATCGGCGCGGGCCGACGCGGAGCTCGCGCACTGGCGACCAACGTCGCGGTCGCGGTCGGCCTGGCGCTCCTCGTCTCGCTGCTCGTCCATCTGGGGGAGCCCGTCGCGCAATGGACCGCGGTCGCGATCGGCGTGTACGCGGTGACGTCCTGGGCCAGCAACCTGCGCCGGCACGATCCGCCCGCGTTCGCGCTCACCGTCGGCAGCCGGGCGTTCTGGGCGGTCGTGATCGCCTATGGCCTCAACGCGTTCATCGCCTATGCGATCAGCGCCTGGGCAGCCACCTATGCGCGGCGCACGTTCGGCGTCTCGCCGGCGGAGGCCGGGCTCTGGCTTGGCGGACCCGCGGCGCTTGCCGGGCTGACCGGTATCGTCGGCGGGGGCCGCATGGCGGATTGGCTGCGCGAGCGATATCCCGCGGGCCGGCAGATCGTCGTCCTGTTTGGCGGCATCGCGCCGTTGGTTCCGCTGGTGATCGGCTTCACCACCACGAGCCCGACACTCTTCTACGTCATGGTCGCGCTGACCGGCCTGCTCGCTCCCGTCGCGCTCGGTGCGTCGGCGGCGACGACGCAGGACCTCGTCCTGCCGCGGATGCGCGGCGCGGCGACGGCGGTGTTCTTTTTAGGCACCACGTTGCTGGGACTGGCGCTCGGGCCGTATCTGGTCGGCCGCGTGTCGACGCTGAGCGGCGACCTGGGGTTGGGCGTGCTGTCGACGCTGGTCGTCGCGCCGATCGGGATCATCGCCGGGATCGTCGCCTATCGCCTGGTGCCCGCCGCCGAGGCGAGCCGGATCGAGCGCGCCCGGGCCGCGGGAGAGGCGGACTAGCCGCCCCGGGGAGCCGGGGCGCAGCCGATCAGGCCACCCACCGGCAGCACGACGCCGTCCTGATCGGGTCGGACCAGCGTCAGCGTCGCGCCCGGCACCGTGCCGCCCTGCGTCAGCGACGGATCGCTGGCGATCATCATGTCCAGCGTCACCTCCGTCGTGCCGACGCGATAATGCGTCGTGGCGGCGAACCCGAAGCTGGCCGCGCCGTCCTGCTCGCCCCGTGCGAGGTCGACCGGCTTGCCGTCGATCGTCAGCCGCAGCCGAGCCGGCTCCGCACTCGCCATCGCGACCAGCTCGTGACGGTCGCCCTTGCTCCACAGGAACACGGCGCAACCGGTGTCGGGCAATTGCTGACGCGGGATCGCGCCGAGCGGCGATCCCGCGATACCGGCCGGCGGCGGCGGCGTCGCCGGAACGGCAGTCTGAAGCGCGAGAAACAGGGCGATCATGGCCACGGCCATACCATCGCCAGCCAGATCGGGTAAGCCGCCGCCGCCATCAGCGCCCCGAACGGCGCGGCATCGTCGCCCCGCACTCCCCCCTTGCGCCGGGCGAGCAGCGCGACCGCCGCCAGACCGGTCACGCTCGCTCCCACGAGTACCCAGGGCAGCAGGCGCCACCCCAGCCACAGGCCGATCGCGCCGAGCAGCTTGGGATCGCCGCCGCCCAGCCCCTCGCGGCCGCGCCACCGGCGATATCCCGCCCCGATCAGCCACAGCGAACCATATCCCGCGACGCCGCCGATCAGCCGCTCGTCCAACGGCGGCTCCACGCCCAGCGCGCCGATCGCGAGCCCCGCCAGCGCCAGCGGCACGGTCAGCGCATCCGGAAGCCAGAACTCCGCGACGTCGAGCACCGCGAGCGCGAGCAGCAGCCAGCCGAACACCGCGCCCGCCGCGCCCTCCCACCCGGGCACCACCCAGCCCGCCAGCGCACCGACCACCCCGCAGCCGAGCTCGATCCGCCAGTGCCGCGCATCGATCGGTGCGCGGCAGGTCCGGCAATGGCCGCGCGCGAGCACGGCACTGACCAGCGGGACCAGCTCGGTCGCCCGCAGGACGCGGCCGCATCCGTCGCACGTCGACCGGCCGCCCACGACCGATCGCCCCTGCCGCCACCGGATCACCAGCGTCGCCAGGAAGCTGCCCACGATCAGCCCGGCCCCGAACAACAGCATCGGCCAGACGAACCCGGCCAGCGCGGGATCAGCCATCGCGGTCGCGAATCAGATATCGGTACACGCCGAACAGATCGATCGCGAACAGCACGACGTTCTGCGTCCCCAGCGCCCAGTCCCGCGTCAGCACCGCGCCGATCAG
>JBPBQW010000128.1:0-4585 GCA_050955125.1 Janthinobacterium lividum | reverse complement strand
CCAGCCCATGCGCGCCGCGAGGCCGAGCGCGACCGCGCCTTGCACACCGCCCAGCACGAGCGCGCGGCGGCTGAAGGTGAAGCTCTGCTGCGCCTCGGTCACCAGCCGCGGCGGTCCGCTCAGAAACGGTATCTTCATGCGGGGTGGCGCCGATGGTCGATCCAGCCGCACAGTCGCGCGGCGGCGGGGAAGAGGAGGATGGCGGCCACGATCTGCGCTGATAGCACGAGATCGCCCCGGGCGGAGAGCGGTACCGCGATCAGTCGTCCCCCGATCATGACGCCCGCGATCGCCAGCGCCGCCGCCAACCAGTCCTGCGGGAACGAGCGGAACACCGTGCGACCGGTCGCCGCCTCCACCGCCAGCGCGGCGAGCGTCCACAGCATCGTGGCGCTGCCCAGTGGCTGGCCGCTGACCAGATCGTCGACGAAGCCCAGCACGGCGGGCGCCCAGATGCGCAGCGATCCCGGCGCGAGCAGGCGCCAGGCCAGCAACAGAAGCAGTCCGACGGGCGGCAGCAGCGGGCCATAGCTCACCGCCGGCCACGCGCCGACCAGCGATCCCGCCACCACGGTCGCGGGCGGCACCAGGCGCGCACGGCCCGGCGCCAGCCCGGCCGAGAACGGCTTGCGCGGCGGCAGCGTCATCGGATCGCAGGCGGGGCGGACACCCGGCTCATGGCAGGACGCGGCGCGGCGGCGGCGGCGGCGGCATGAACGCATGGCGCACGATTGCGACGTCCAGCGTATCGGGCTCGGCGAGCGGCCGGCCGATGCCGCCGTCGCCGGCGCGCCGGATCACCCGCGCGACCGGAACGCCGGGCGCATAGATGCCGCCCGTGCCCGACGTGACGAACAGGTCGCCGGACCGGACCTCGCCCGCGGCCGGATTGACCGCCCGCACGTCGACCAGCCCGTCGCCGCGCCCCGCAACGATCGCGGGCAGGCCGTCGCCCGCGCGCCGGACCGGGATGAGGCTTTCGGCATCGATCAGCAGCAGCACGCGCGCGCTGTCGGGACCGACCTCGACCACCCGGCCGATCAGCCCGTCGGGTCCCTCGACCGGCTGCCCTTCGCGCACGCCCTGGAAAAAGCCGGCGTTGAGCAGACCGAAGCGCCGCGTGCTGCCGGCCGTCGAGCTGACGAGCCGGGCGGTCACCACCGCGTCGCCTGCGCCGTCGCGCAACGTCAGCAGCCGCCGCAACCGCTGGTTGTCGTGGTCGAGCACGCGCGCCCGGGTGAGCAGGCGGCGCGCGGTGACCAGTTCGGCGCGCATCCGCTGGTTCTCGGCGTGGAGATGGAACCAGCCGCCGATCGCGTCGGGGACGGCCGCCACCGCGCCGTTGGCGCTGCCCAGCACCGCCGACACCGGGACAGTCGCCTCCGCCGCGGCCGATCGCAGCGCGCGGAAGGCGGGTGGGTCGTATCGCGACATGACGAGCAGCGCCGCGCCGACGAGCGCACCCGCGATCGCGACGACATAGCCGATGAAAAGGGATGTCTGCGCCCGTCGCGAAAAGCCCGGGCGCCGGTCGGGCGACCGGGCCATGCCTAATCCTTCCGGATCAGCCGCTCATCAACACGCCGCGGTACATCGGATCCTCGAGCGCGCGTCCGGTCCCCAGCGCCACGCAGGTCAGCGGGTCTTCCGCCACCGAGACGGGCAGGCCGGTCTCGTCGCGCAGCACCTCGTCCAGCCCTTGCAGCAGAGCCCCGCCGCCCGTCAGCACGATGCCCTGATCGACGATGTCGGCCGCAAGCTCGGGGGCCGTATTTTCCAGCGCTACCCGGACGCCCTCGACGATCGTTGCCACCGGCTCGCTCAACGCCTCGGCGATCTGGCCCTGGTTGATCTGGATCTCCTTGGGCACCCCGTTGACGAGGTCACGGCCCTTGACGTGGATGATCGTGCCGATGCCGTCGTGCGGAGGATGGGCGATGCCCACCTCCTGCTTGATCCGCTCGGCGGTGGCCTCGCCGATCAGGAGATTGTGGTTGCGGCGGACGTAGCTGACGATCGCCTCGTCCATCTTGTCGCCGCCGACGCGGACCGATGTCGTGTAGGCGAGGCCGCGCAGCGACAGCACCGCGACCTCAGTCGTGCCGCCGCCGATGTCGACGACCATGCTGCCGATCGGTTCCGTCACCGGCATGTCCGCGCCGATCGCGGCCGCCATCGGCTCCTCGATCAGCCACACCTGGCTCGCGCCCGCGTTGGAGGCGGCGTCGCGGATCGCGCGGCGTTCCACCTTGGTCGAGCCCGACGGCACGCAGATCACGATCTCGGGAAAGCGCCACGGCCGCGCCTTGCCGCCGTGCACCTTGTGGATGAAATGCTTGATCATCTGCTCGGCGACATCGATGTCGGCGATGACGCCGTCGCGCAGGGGCCGGATCGCCTCGATGCTGCCGGGCGTCTTGCCCATCATCAGCTTGGCGTCCTCGCCGACCGCCTTGACGCGCTTGACGCCGTTGATCGTCTCCACGGCCACGACGGACGGCTCGTTGAGGACGATGCCGCGGCCACGGACGTAGACCACCGTGTTTGCGGTACCCAGGTCGATCGCCATGTCATGCGACATGAACTTGAACAATCGCGAGAAGAGCATCTGATCCCGTTCGTTGCGCCCCAGCCCCGGAGAGGGCGGGCGTTGTTCTGCTTCACCCGCTGCCGTCGCCGGCCAGCCAAAGCCGGGGTCGATGGTAGCGCTGGCGGGGGTCGCGGGATGGCTTCGCTTGGGCTAGGGCAACTGACGTGTCAATACGCCGTCTCCCTGCGCATCTGGTCAACCGCATCGCCGCCGGTGAAGTGGTGGAAAGACCCGCCAGTGCGTTGAAGGAGCTGGTCGAGAACGCGATCGACGCCGGCGCGAGTCGGGTCGTCGTGATGCTGGGCGACGGCGGCCTGTCGCGCATCGAGGTGATCGACGACGGCTGCGGCATGACGCCGGCGGACATGGCGTTGGCGCTCGAACGGCACGCGACGTCCAAGCTGCCCCTGTCGCTGATCGGGGACGACGCGGCGATCGAACGGGTCGTGACGCTGGGGTTCCGCGGCGAGGCGCTGCCCTCGATCGCCTCGGTCGCGCGGCTGACGCTGGAGAGCCGGGTGGCCCCTGCGACGGGCTCGGGCCAGGGGGCGCCGGACGGCTGGCGGCGGATCGTCGACAACGGCGTGCTGACGGGCGAGGGCCCGGCCGCGCTGCCGCCCGGGACCCGCGTGGTGGTGGACGCGCTGTTCGAGCGTGTGCCGGCGCGGCGCAAGTTCCTGCGCTCGGCCCGCGCCGAATACGCCGCCTGCCTCGACGTCGTCCGCCGGCTGGCGATGGCGCGGCCCGACATCGGCTTCACCGTCGAGCATGACGGGCGGCGCGTGCTCGGCGTCGTCGGCGGCGAGGACCGGCCCACGCGCGTCGCGGCACTGGTCGATCGGGCGCTGGCGGCGAACTCGGTCGTCGTGGAGATCGTGCGGGAGGGATGGTCGCTTGGCGGCGTGGCGGGCCTGCCGACCTTCCATCGCGGGATCGCGGACCATCAGTATCTGTTCGTCAACGGTCGCCCGGTGAAGGATCGCCTGCTGCTGGGCGCGATCCGCGGCGCCTATGCCGAGATGATGCCGCAGGGACGGCACGCGGTCGTCGCGCTGTTCCTCGACGTCCCGGCCAGCGAGGTCGACGTGAACGTGCACCCGGCCAAGACGGAGGTCCGCTTTCGCGAGCCGGCGCTGGTGCGCGGGCTGGTCGTGTCGGGGCTCAGGCGCGCGATCGACGCGGCGGGGCACCGCGTCGCGGATCGGGTGCCGGCGACGGCGGGATGGACCACGCAGCGTCATCCCCGCGACCGCGTGGAGCCATCTCCTGCGGCCGGCATCCACGACCCGGCAGGTGAGGCCTGGGCCCCCGCCTACGCGGGGCTGACGGATCGGTCGGGCATGGCCGGCGCTGTCCACGACCGCCGCACCACCTTCTTCGCGCCCCCACCGCAGGCGCGCGCCGAGCCCGCCGATGCCTCGCCGCCCGCGACGGCCGACTTCCCGCTGGGTGTCGCTCGCGGGCAGGTGGCCAAGACCTATATCGTCGCGGAGAATGCGGACGGGCTGATCCTGGTCGACCAGCATGCCGCGCACGAGCGGCTCGTGCTCGAACGGCTGCGCGCCGCCGCCGCGGGCGGGCGGGTCGCGGCCCAGGCGCTGCTGCTGCCCGACGTCGTCGAGCTGGACGAGCCCGCCTGCGACCGGCTGGAGGAACGCGCCGAAGACCTCGCGGCGATGGGTCTGGAGATCGAGCGGTTCGGCGCGCGCGCGATGCTGGTCCGCGCGACCCCTGCGCCGCTCGGCAGCGCGGAGTGCGCGCCGCTGCTGCAGGACCTGGCCGATGAACTCGCCGCGTTCGACACCACGCTGGGCCTGGCGGACAAGCTGGATCGCATCGCGGGGACGATCGCCTGCCACGGCTCGGTGCGGGCCGGCCGCGTGCTGTCGGTCGCGGAGATGAACGCGCTGCTCCGCGAGATGGAGACGACGCCGCACTCGGGCCAGTGCAACCACGGTCGCCCCACCTGGGTGCACCTCGACGCACGAAAACTGG
>JBPBQW010000127.1:0-4667 GCA_050955125.1 Janthinobacterium lividum | reverse complement strand
CTTGAGTCGCGGCAGATCGCCGCCCGGATCGACGAACGCGCCGCGCATCGTCGCGGTGCACCACAGCAGCGTGCAATTCTGCTGGAGGGCGGTGACGGGGATCATCACGGCACGGAGCGGCGGAGTGGTCATGGATACCGAATGACCGTGCCCGCGTGACACGTCAACGCGCCCGGAGCGACGCGCGGGGGTTGCCGATCGGGCGGGCGCGGTACATCCCGTCGCCGATGGATTTGCGCGACCGGCCGTTCGTTCTGCTCGACGATGCGAGGCAAGCGCCGGGCGCGGCGCCCGCGCGGCTGTATCGCGATCCCGTCAGGGTGCTGACCGCGCACCGACCGGACGACGTCCGCGCGGTGCTGGATGGGGTGCGCACGGCACTTGCGTCCGGCCTCTCGGTGGCCGGGTTCCTCGCCTACGAGGCAGGGGCAGCGTTCGAGCCCGGGCTGCGCCGGTCCGGGTCGCGACCGGAGGTTCCGCTTGCTTGGTTCGGGCTGTTCGACGGCTGGCAGAGCGTAGCCGACGTTGCCGCGATGCTCCCCGATCCCGCGGGCGCGCGGCTCGGCGCGCCGCGGCCGCTGATCGCGCGCGAGGAGTATGGCCACAGGTTCGACGCGGTGCAGGCGCTGATCGCGGCCGGCGACCTGTATCAGGCAAACCTGACCTTTCCGGCGGCGGTGCCAGCGCTGGGCGATCCGCTGGCGGTTTATGCCGCGGTGCGCGGCCGCGCGGCGGCGGGTTGGGGCGCGGTCGTGTCGACGGGCGCGGAGGCGGGGGGGGCGACGATCCTGTCCTTCTCGCCCGAACTGTTCTTCGCGCTGGATGGGGACGCACTCACGGCGCGGCCGATGAAGGGCACCGCGCGGCGGCTCGCCGAGCCGGCGGCGGACGCGGCGGTCGCGGCGGCGCTGAGCGCCGATCCCAAGCAGCGGGCCGAGAACCTGATGATCGTCGACCTGCTGCGCAACGACCTGTCGCGGGTCGCGCGGCCGGGCAGCGTCGCGGTCCCGGCGCTGTTCGCCGTCGAGACCTACCCCACCGTCCACCAGATGACGTCCACGGTGACGGCGACGCTGGCCGAGGGCAGGGACGCCGTCGACGTGCTCGCGGCCGCGTTCCCGTGCGGGTCGATCACCGGCGCGCCCAAGCGGCGCGCGATCGAGGCGCTCTCGGCGATCGAGGAGTCGCCGCGCGGGATCTACACCGGCTCGATCGGGCGAATCGATGCGCCGGGCGCGAGCGGCGCGGACGCGCAGTTCAGCGTGGCGATCCGGACGCTGACTCTTCCGGGCGGCGGAGGCGAGGCAGTCATGGGGCTGGGCGGCGGCATCGTCGCGGACAGCAGCGTCGATGCCGAGTGGGACGAGGCGCTGGCCAAGGGCGCGTTCCTGGTCGCCGGCCAGCGGCGGGTCGACCTGATCGAGACGATGGCGTTCGATCCGCACCAGGGCCTGCTCAGGATCGAACGGCACCTGGCGCGGCTGCGCGCCTCGGCGACGGCGCTGGGCATCGGCTTCGATCGGCACGGCGTCCGCAACGAGCTTCAGGCCGCCACCTTCCGGCTTCGTGCGCCGGCGCGGGTGCGGCTGGTGGTGGGGGAGGGTGGCGCGACCGCGATCGAGGTTGCTCCGATGCCCGCGTCCTCCGCCGAGCCGGTGGCGGTCGCGCTCGTGCCGCTGCCCGTCGCGCCCGCCGACTGGCGGTTGCGGCACAAGACGAGCGACCGCGGCTTCTACGACGTCGCGCGCAGGGCGGCGGGGACGGCCGAGGTCGTCTTCGTGGATCCAGCCGGGCGCTTGACCGAAGGCAGCTTCACCAGCGTCTTCGTGCCGCGCGGCGATCGGCTGGCGACGCCGCCGCTCGCGCTGGGCCTGCTGCCCGGCGTGTTGCGCGCCGAGCTGATCGAGACGGGACGGGCGGTGGAGGAGGAGCTGCGCCCGGCCGATCTCGCCGGCGGTTTCTTCGTCGGCAACGCGGTGCGTGGGCTCGTGGCGGCTCGGCTCGTCGAGGACGTTGCAGCGCAATAAGCCGGGTGTATAGCCTGCGTCCATGCACCAGTCCGCCGCCCTCGCCCGCATCAGCCCGTCCCCCACGCTGGCGATGACCAGCCGCGTGCTCGACCTGAAGCGGCAGGGGATCGACGTCATCGGCCTGGGCGCGGGCGAGCCCGACTTCGACACGCCCGATCACGTCAAGGAAGCCGGTATCCAGGCGATCCGCGACGGCAAGACCAAATACACCAACGTCGACGGCACGCCCGAGCTGAAACAGGCGATCTGCGACAAGTTCGCGCGCGACAACCAGCTGCGCTACACGCCCGATCAGATCAGCGTGAACGTCGGCGGCAAGCACACGCTGTTCAACGCGCTCGTCGCGACGCTGGACGCGGGCGACGAGGTCGTGGTGCCCGCGCCCTATTGGGTGAGCTATCCGGACGTCGTCCAGTTCGCCGGCGCGACGCCGGTGTTCGTGAGCGCCGGAGCGGACCAAGGCTACAAGCTGACACCGCAGGCGCTGGACGCCGCGATCACGCCGCGCACGAAGTGGGTGATCCTCAACTCGCCATCCAACCCCACGGGTGCGGGCTATACCGCGGACGAACTGCGCGCGCTCGGCGCAGTGATCGAGCGGCACCCGCAGGTGTGGGTGTTCGCCGACGACATGTACGAGCACATCGTCTATGACGGGTTCCGCTTCGCGACGATGGCGCAGGTGTGCCCGGACTTGTACGAGCGGACGCTGACGGTGAACGGCTGTTCCAAGGCCTATGCGATGACCGGCTGGCGGATCGGCTTCGCGGGCGGCGCGTCCTGGCTCATCAAGGCGATGGCCAAGCTGCAGTCGCAGTCGACGTCCAACCCCTGCTCGATCGCGCAGGCGGCGGCGGTGGCGGCGCTCAACGGCCCGCAGGGGTTCCTGGCCGAGCGCGCGGCGGCGTTCCAGTCGCGTCGCGACCTCGTCGTCGCGATGCTCAACCAGGCGGACGGCATAACCTGTCCCCGGCCCGACGGCGCGTTCTACGTTTATCCCGCAATCGACGGCGTGATCGGGCGTACCAGCCCCAAGGGCCGGCTGATCGACAGCGACGAGGCGTTCATCGGCTATCTGCTCGACGATGCGCGAGTGGCGGCGGTGCACGGCGCGGCGTTCGGGCTCAGCCCGGCGATGCGGATCAGCTATGCCACTAGCGAGGACCTGCTGCGCGAGGCATGCGAGCGCATCCAGACGGCGACCGCGGCGCTGCGCTGATCCGCCGGGGCGCGTTGCGTCGGGCCGTGGTTCGCGCGCGATGGGCAACGCATCGTTTCACGACGGCAATCTGTTCGCAACGTTTCCACTCTCTACATACTGCAGTGCGGCAAGGGTCGCCGGTGCGGGTGAGGGTGGAATGCGGTTCCTGAAGCAAGGGTTCGTCTGGCAGTTTGCGGGTGGGTTCGCGCTCGGCGCCCTGGCGCTGGTCGCGTCGCAATCGCCCGATGGCCGGCACACGCTGGCGACGCATCTGGAGCACGTCGCTCGGCGCGGCTGAAGGATTCCCGTCTTCTACTCGAGGTGGACCGGACCTGACCGGCCAGCGTTTTTATGCCCGTGAGGGTGTCGAGACGGTTCCGCGGCCCGCTGGATCGCGGGGTATGGCTTCCTATATCGAACCGATGATCGCGACCCTACGCTCCGCCGCCAGCCTGGCCGGCCTCGGCCTTCTCCTCGCCTGTTCGGCTGCGGAGGCGCAGCATGCGGTGACGCTGCCGCTTCCTGCGCACGACGTGCCTGCAACCGTCGGCCCCCAGGTCGCCGTGTTCGCGGGTGGGTGTTTCTGGACGCAGCAGGCGGTGTTCGAGCACGTTAAAGGCGTGCTGGCGACCACCGCGGGCTACGACGGCGGCTCCGCCGGGACCGCCAGCTACGACCAGGTCAGCAGCGAGACGACCCGCCAGGCCGAGTCGCTGCGCATCACCTACGATCCGCGCCAGGTGACCTATGGCCAGTTGCTGCGCGTGTTCTTCTCGATCGCGCACGATCCGACGCAGCTCAATCGTCAGGGCCCGGACACCGGCGCGAGCTACCGCTCGGCGATCTTCCCCCAGACGGCGCAGCAGCGCGCGGTCGCCGCCGCGTACATTGCCCAGGTCGATCGGACGCACGCCTTTCCCAAGCCGATCGTGACGCATCTGGAGACCGGGACGTTCTACCCGGCGGAGGCGTACCACCAGCATTTCTACGACCGGAACCCCGATTACCCGTACGTCGTCATGTGGGACAAGCCCAAGGTCGCCGCGTTCCGGGCCGCGTTCCCGACATTGGCGCGCTGACGCGCTCAGGCCGCGATCGGGAAGCGCAGCAGTCGGTCGGCGAGCGGGACCAGCGCCTCCCCGCCGCCGCCGACCGCGCGCACGATCGCGGGATGCGCGGCGTCGAGGCCCCCGGTCAGCGCGCCGAAGGCCGGAAAGACCAGCTTGGTGGCGGTCGCGACGAAGCACCGCCGCTGGATCAGCTTGCCGCGGACCCGGACCCGCAGCTTGGGGTGAAAATGGCCGGACAGTTCGGGCCGTCGCTCGGTCGGCGCGGCCTCGTGGCGCAGCACGACGCCGTCCACCACCGCCTCGTCGATCACCGTGCCACCACATCGGTCGACCAGCGCGGGATCGTGGTTGCCGGTGATCCAGGTC
>JBPBQW010000126.1:0-5498 GCA_050955125.1 Janthinobacterium lividum | reverse complement strand
CTTGGGCGTCGTGCCCTTGACGGTAGCCCGGCCGACGAAGCCGCTCGCGTCATAGGTCCCGTCACGCGTGATCCGCATCGGCTCGCCCCGCTTCTGCGGGCAGGTGAGCGCCTGGGTGTAGTGGCCGTCGGCGATCCGCTGGTCGTCGATCCGGCATCCCGCCTTGGGATCGGGGGCGAGTAGCGCTTCGACGCTCTGGCCCGCAGCCAGCCGCTTGTGTTCGGCCTTCGACTTGCCGCGCATCATGTGCTGGATGAAGCCGGGGACGCCGGGGACGGCGAGGTCGACGACGGTGGAGTTCACGTCCCACGCGCCGGCCGGGACCGCGCGTCCGGAAGAACCGGCCTGGGCGGATGCCACGGCGCAGAGGGGCAGGAGGGCGACGGCGAGGTATCTGACCATGGGTCGACCGTGTACTGGCCGCGCCGATGACGCAACCGCCCGGATCGCGATTTGTCGCACGGGTCGGCCCCGACCAGGAGATGATGCCGGCGTGAGATGGCTCGAATGGATTGGCCCCGCGGCCGCGCTGATCCTCGTCGGGAGCGTGCCGGCGGCGGCCCAGGCGGTGCTGCCCGATGCGCCGATCGCTCCGGCTCCGACGTCGGTGCAGTCCGCCGATGAGGCGTTGCTGCAGGACGCGGGCGCGATCGACACCCGGCTCGGGACGTCGCTCGACGAGACGCTGCGTCAGCTGCGGTTGCAGGAGGGCAGCGTCGCCGCGACCGATGCGATCGCGGACCGCTATGCCGCGCGGCTCGCCGGGATCGCCGTGGAGCACCGGCCCGCCTTTCGCATCGACGTGCTCCTGACCGGCGACGATCCGGTGCCCGACCAGGCGCTGGACCTGCCCGGCGCGGTCGTCCCGGTGATCTTCCATGTCGGCGCCCGGGCGACGCGCACCGAACTGGTCCAGGCGATCACGACCTATCAGGCGCCGATCCGCGCCAGCCTCGCGGCGCCGCCGGGCATGGGCATCGACCAACGCACAGGCGAGATCGTCCTGATCGTCGCCGCCGCCGACGTCGCGCGCGAGGGGGCCGGTCCGCTGCACGAGCGCCTCGCCGCGCTGACCGGCGTGCCCGTCCGCCTTCGCGTCGTCGATCGGCCCGCGCTCGACATGGCCGGCGTCGAGGGCGGCACCCGGATGGTCGGCAGCGTGCCGGGCGATCCCCACCGCTATGTCTGCACCGCCGGCTTCGTGGTGACGGACGGCGTGCGCACCGGGCTTGCGACCGCCGCCCATTGCCCCGACGCGCTGAGCGTCCGGGACGCGGACGGGCATGACAAACCGCTGCCCTTCGTCGGCCAATGGGGCTGGGGCAATCAGGACGTGCAGGTCAACGCCAGCCCCGATCCGTTGCCCGCCGTCTTCTTCGCCGACACCGCCCGGACGATCAGCCGCCCGGTCACCGGCGCGCGTGGCCTCGCCGGCATGCGCGCGGGCGACGTCGTGTGCCATCGCGGCGAACGCACCGGCTACAGCTGTTCGGACGTGGAGCTCACCAGTTTCGCGCCGGCGGGGGACCTGTGCGGCGGCGCGTGCCTGCCGACCTGGGTCACGGTTGCCGGGCCGGTCTGCAAGAGCGGCGACAGCGGCAGCCCGGTGTTCCTGGGCACGACCGCCTACGGCATCCTCAAGGGCGGCAGCTATGACGCGGACGGCGGCTGCGCCTTCTACTTCTACATGTCGACCGATTACCTTCCCACCGGATGGCGGGTGCTGACGGTGCCGGCGGTCGGCAGCGGGGCGCCGGCGGTCAGCGCGCCGCGTCGCCGCGATGCAGGTCGCCCCAGCGACGCGTCCCCTCCCGGCTGACGGCGGCAGCGATGGTTGCCGGGGTCAACCCGCCCGTCGCGCTGCCGGGGAACAGGACGGTGGTCACGTCCGCGGTGATGCTCTCGCCCTCGTCGTCGACGCGGCGGCAGACGTCGCCGTCCTTGCGCCCGACGCATTGCTCGTGGCCAAGCGCCCGGTGCAGCGCGAGCGATCCTTCGCCCAGCTTACTGTACGGGCCGGTGTCGGCGACGATGACCGGGACGGTGCGACCGCTGGCGATCACCACGCCGTAATCGCCGACCTGCACCTGCGTCAGCCGCGTGAACTCTCCCGCCACCTCGGGCGGGCCCGCGTCGGGGATGACGACATAGGGCACCGTGTCGGCATCCACCGGCACCTCGCGTCCGGCGGCGTCGCGCAGCATCAGCGTGGTCGGGCACTGGTCCATCCGGCCGTGATCCGGCCCGCACGCGAACGCCGATCCGTCGAGGTCCACCGCCAGCTTGGACACATAGGCGATCGCGCCGCCGGGCAGCCTGCGCAGCGCGGTGACCGCATTGGGATCGTCGGCGCAACTCTTGGTGTAGCGCGAGGTCTGGCCGCGGAAGCTGCCCTCCCGGTCGCACGCGCCGAACTGCAGCCGATAGTCCTCGCTGACCGGGGTTCCCGCCGGCAGGTGGACACCGGCCGGCCAGGGCGTGTCGCTCGCGGGAGCGGCGGCGCCGAGCACGAGCACGAGCACGAGCGTCAGCGACCGGCAGGCGAGGCGAAGGGAATGCGTCATGCCGCCCCAACCATCGGCGTCCGGCAACGCTGCTCCGTTCGTCGCACGATCGCGACGGCTACCCGCCGGGCGGGCAGGGTCGCCAGACTTCGAGTGTGCGCTCGGTGCCCCAGAACGGCGTCTCCGGCAGCGTCTGCCGACAATAACGCGCGCGACGGGCGACGAGCCACCGCGCCGGCGCCGAGCGGCCGAACGGTGGCCAGACCGGGCCGACGAACCAGGCGCGCTCGCGTTCGGCGCCCGACAGCCGCGACCAGACGACGTCGGGCCACGTCGCGGTGGCCGGATTGAGCCAGGCGAGCACCGGCGCCCGCGCCCGCATCGCGGCGGCGACGCCGGGGCCGGTGCCGGACAGGTCGATGACGAGCTTGCCCCGCGCGACCCCGTGCGCTGCCCGGACGAACGCCGCGGTCTCCGAATCGACGAGGACGGGGCTGTGGGTGACGGGGTGGTCGATCGCGATCTGCTGGTCGAACACGGACGCGGGCAGGCTGTACGGATGAACGGCGGCGAGCAGCATCAGCGCGACCGGAGCGACGATCGCGAGCGCGGTGGCGATGCCTCGCCGCCAGCGCAACGGATCGGCTGCGGCGAGGGCGAACAGGGCGAGGAGCGGGAACGCAATGCTGAAATTGAGCTGCGCCCACTGGTTGTTGAACGTGCCCAGCGCCACCGCGACCGGCGCGCCGAGCAGGAGTGCGGTCCGCAGCGGCACAAGCCCGGCGTGCCGGCGCATCACCCCGGCATAGCCCGCGGTCACCGTCACCAGCGCCAGCCCGATGAAGTCCGGGATTTCGCCGTCCAGCGCGTCCGGAACGATGCTCGCGACATGGAACAGGCCGAGCGCGACCGCGAGAAAGCCCAGCCACCGCGACCAGTCGGGTGACGGCAGCGCAAGGCTCAGCGCGGCGGCGACCGCCGCGGCGGTGAGGGACGGCGGCACGATCAGCCAGTCCCGCGCCACCTTCGCCGGCAACGCCAGCGGCGTGTTCGGCAAGGCGAGGACATGCTGGCTCGTCACCATCCGCGCGATCAGCCCGGGCATCTGCGCCGGCGGCAGGACCAGCGCGATCAGGACCGCCGCCAGCGCCAGCGCGGCGACCAGCACGACGCTCGTCACCCGGTCCCTGCGAGCAAGGATCGCGAGGAGGACGATCCCCGTCGCGATCGCGAACAGCGGCGGCTTCGAGAATGCGGCCAGGCACAATCCGGCCGCCATCGCGGCGACGCCCAGGGCGCCTCGCCGTGGCGTGCGCTCCATCGCGTTCAGCAGGCCCGCTATCCCCAGCATCGCGCCGACGTTCGCCGCCGAATTGTAGCTCGGCGTGATGATCCACGGAAAGAAGATCGTCAGCGCTGCGAGCGCGCCGTGCGCGGCGGATGGCCCGCGCGGGCGTCTGCCGACCGGCAGCGAACCGCCGAGCACCGCTCCGGCGCCTGCGGCGATGGCGAACCCCGCCAGGCGATAGGACCGAAGGTCGCCGCCGACGAGCGCGAACAACGGGTGCAGGAGATAGCCGAACGGCTGGTAGATCAGCGCATAGGCCTCGGGATCGCGCGTCCAGATCAGATAGAAAACCTCGTCGGTGAGGTCCGCCCCGCGCCCGGCACCATAGATCAGCAGCCCGGCGCAGGCGGCAAGCGCGAACGCGACGGCGCCGACGATCAGCCGGTAGGTCGTGGCGGCGTCACGAACGCCACCGGGGTGCGACGACCCTCGACGATGGTCCGGGGCCGAACCGGGTCGGACGACATCTGGCATGATCCGCGGCCCTGTGTTCACGACGTCCCGGCGGCGCTGCCTATCAGCCTTCGTCGGGTCCGTCCCACCCGCATATCGCCGAATGCGTCCTCAACCGTCGACCGCCATGCGGCCGAGCGCCGGATCGTCGGTGAAGAAGCCATCGATCCCGGTCGCCAGATAAGCGCGGATCTCCGCGACCGAGCCTGCGGGCGTCCGGGCTGCCGGGCCGCCCTCACCGCGAAAGTCGGCGGCGAGGAACTGGTTTTCCGGCCGGAACGTCCACGGCATGACGAGTAACCCGGCGCGATGCGCGTCGGCGACGACGGCGGTGGGCGTGCCGAGCCGCCCGTCGGCGCGCAGCGGGATGATGCTGCGCGTGTCGGGGGCGAGGATGTCGGCATAGCGCGCGACCTCCGCGAGGCCGGCGGGCGTCATCATTTCCGCGAAGGTGAGCCGCCCACTCGCCGCGACCACATCGGCGGGGCGCAGGCCGGGCGGAGTGCCCGTCACGAGCTGCATCAGCCGGAGCCCCGGCCGGTTGAGCTTCGGCCGGATCGCGCGGAGGTTCGCGACCTCGAACGACTGCACCACCAACGGGCAACGGCGCGTGTAGTCGTGCTGCGCGACGCTGGCGACGAACCGGTCCTCCAGCGGCAGGCCGATCGCGGCGAAATGGGTCGAGTGCTTGAGCTCGGGCACCAGCCCGATCGGGCGCCCGCGCGCGAGGCTCTCCGCCGCCACGAAGTCGATCATCTCGGGCCAGGTCACGAGGTCGAACCGACCATCCAGCGCGGCGTTCTGCGGCCGCACCGTGGGAAGCCGCTCGACGGCGCGCAACGTCTTGAGCTCGGCCAGCGTGAAATCCTCGGTGAACCAGCCAAGCTGGCGCTGGCCGTCGATCGTCTTCTCCGTACGCCGGCCCGCGAACTCCGGGTGCGCCTTGACGTCCGTCGTCTCGGCGATGTTGTTCTCGTGCCGGATCAGCAGCGCGCCGTCCTTGGTCGGCACCAGATCGGGCTCGACGAAATCCGCCCCGTCCGCGATCGCCTTGGCATAGGAGGCGAGCGTGTGCTCGGGCCTGAGCGCGGAGGCGCCGCGATGCCCGAAGACCAGCGGCTGGCTGCGCCCTGCCGGCGGCATCGCCCGTCCCGCCCCCGAACCCAGCGCCAGCATCGCCGCCCCCATCATCA
>JBPBQW010000125.1:0-5956 GCA_050955125.1 Janthinobacterium lividum | reverse complement strand
AATTGCCGCCATTGCGCGCCCGTCCGCGCCATCCAAACCATGCCTTCGAAATAGGGCCGGTTGTCGCCTGCGGGGCGGCAGCCACGCCCGCGCTCTGCCGGCAGCAATGGGCCGATCAACGCCCACTTCTCATCGGATACCCCGATCCGCTCGCCCAATGCCGCCTCCAAAAGGCAGCCTTGAATCAACCGATCAGACGAACGTCAACCTTTGTCCACGTGGCCTAGCTTCACCCGCGTCGTCGGCACGACGTTTCGCAACGTCTCCTACCCGGTCAAGGGCCAATCCGGGGCTGAGTTCGTCTATCTCTTCGATCCGAGAGGTGCGGATCACGCGCTCATGGTAACCGTCTGTATTAGTGTCGGTCCCGCCTCTACGCACGAGGGCCGCTAATCTGATTTTTAGACCCGCGGAGTCGTCACTGACGTGAACTCTGGCGAGAAGGGGCAGGTCGGCAGATAGAACTTTTGCGATTCCCCGGTAGCCAAAGGTTTCTCGCTTAGGAGTGATGCTCGCGTCCCGTTCGCTCTTGATCGGAGCAAACGGATCACCAGTCACCCCAGCAGCGGCATCGGCATCAACACGCGCCTTCTCGGACGTCGCATAGCGTGCCACGATGCCGCTATCCGCCCGAACTAATCTGACACGGCGAGCGCAGTCGATGTACAGGCTTGGTGCCAGAAGATGATATCCAATCGCAACTTGACCATCGCTCGTATCTAGCCATGTAAGAGCCTTGAGGTCACTTTCCTTTCTCGCGGCCGACGCGAGGAGTCGCACATCGCGTTGGAATGCTTGGGCCGATCCTCCCGCGGGCTGTACCCGCGTAATTAGGCGGCTTCCAGTTTTGCCGTTCATTCGGCTCGCGCCATATGTTTTGGCGCCTCCGTAAGCCGATCCTGTTTGCAAACTCACCAAAGCAAACAGCCAATCATCATCGCTAGCTTCAAAGATTCGTCCACGTTTAACGTCGTGATTCTTGGCCGTAACCAGAACATCGAGCGCGTCTGGCGTCTCCAAAATGGTTTTGTACTCCGCCCGATTGCCAGCGGCGACGACCGGCGGCTGGAGCAGCGCCGGTTTGGACCAATCGTCACCACCAGCTCCCATGCCTCGCCACCGGGCTGATCGGGCGTCAGCGCGATCAGCAGGTCGCGCCACGCGCCTTCGTCGCCGGGCAGGTCGTCGCGCCCCGCGCGGATCAGCGCCAGCGCCGCGACCTGGACGGTGAAGGCATGCCACGGGCTGGCCTGATGTGGCCGCAGCGCGGGAAAGCTCCACGCTTCGCCCCGCGCGAGCGCTGCGAAGGCGCCGAACAATGATCCCCGGTAACCCGTACCATTCCCGTCGCGCCAGCCGATCATGCGTCGTCCCCCGAGCGTCATACAACGGTGGCTGGTTCCCGAGGTCAAGCACAACCAAGAACAGGCGCCATATCGGATGTTCCCAGATCCACGTTGAACGCCAAGGGAGGTCATGGAAAAAGCCGCCGCATGTTGGGCGTGGAGGGACTATCATGACGACCGGGCATGTCGCGATCGTGGGCGGCGGGTTCAGCGGGGCGTTGCTGGCGGTCAACCTGCTGCGCCACGACGGCCCGCGCGCCACGCTGATCGAGCGGGGGTCGGTGGCGGGGGAGGGGGTGGCCTATGGCGCCGCGCACGCCGCGCACCTGCTCAACGTCCGCGCCGGCAACATGAGCGCCTTTCCCGACGAGCCCGATCATTTCGTCCGCTGGCTGACCGAACAGGGCGAGGCCGCGGGGCCGCAGACGTTCGTGCCGCGGCGGACCTATGGTCGTTATCTGCGGTCGCTGCTGCAACGGGCGCTGCTGGGCTGCGGCGGGCGCTTGACGCTGATGCAGGGCGACGTCGTCGAGGTGACGCAAGGGGCGCCGGCGTGCGCGATGCTGGCCGACGGACGCCGGGTCGAGGCCGACGCGGTGGTGCTGGCGGTCGGCAACCTGCCGCCGCACACGCCTGTGGGCTCGGGGCCGGGACCGGACCTCGATGCGCTGCCGCCCGCCCGCTACGTCCGCGATCCGTGGCACCCGCGCGAGGCAGGCGAGGAGCAGGCCGGTCGGGACTGGGCGGGCCTGGACCGGACGGGCAGGGAGCGGCCGGGCGACGTCCTGATCCTGGGGACGGGGCTGACGATGGTCGACGTCGTCCTGCGGCTGGCGGCCGAGGGGTTCGCCGGGCGGATCGTCGCGATGTCGCGGCGTGGGCTCGTACCCCGCGCGCACGGTGATGCGGGCGGCGCGGGGCAGGTTTCGGGACGCCTCGCCGAGCGTCCGACCTCGCCCGCCTCCGGGCTGGTCCGCATGGTGCGCGCGCGCGCCGAGGCGGCCGGCTGGCGCCATGCGGTGGACGAGCTCAGGCCCTTCACGCAGGACATGTGGCGCGCGGCGCCCGCCGACGAGCGCGCGCGGTTCCTGCGCCACCTGCGCCCGTGGTGGGACGTCCACCGCCACCGGCTGGCGCCCGAGGTGGCGGCCAAACTTGCCGCGATGATCGCCGATGGCCGGCTGCGGATCGTCGCCGGCAAGCTCGATGCGGTGGACGAGCGGCCGGACGGGCTGGCGGTCCGCTGGCGCGAGCGCGGTTCGTCCATCGCCCAGGCGCTGACGGTGCAGCGGATCATCAACTGCACGGGGCCGCAGGGCGACCTGCTGAGGACCGCCGATCCGTTGCTCCGCCGCCTCGTCGACCGGGGCGACATCCGGCCCGACGACTGCCGGATCGGGATCGATGTCGACCCGCAGTCGCGGACCGTGTCGCGGTCGGGGCGGGAGAACGACTGGCTGCTGGCGATCGGGCCGATGACCCGCGGCGCGTTCTGGGAGATCGTCGCGGTGCCCGACATCCGATCGCAGGTGTGGACGCTGTCGCGGCGCCTGTCCCACGCGCAATGGGTGGAGGGCGAAGGGCTGTAAGCGTCGCGCGCCGGCGTCCCGTGGCGCCGACCGGATACCGGGCGGGCAGTGCGCCCGCCCGGCTCGTCGGTGCTTATCGCGTCGCGGGCGCGGTGGCGGTCGGCGTCCCGGGCGCCGCCGAGGACGGACCGGTGGTGGCCGTCACCGGGCGGGCCGGCGGTGCACGATCCGCTCCGGACGGCGGCGGCGGACCGTCGGGGCCGCCGTCCGGCCCCGGTCCACCGTCGAGGCCGCCGTCGGGGCCGCCGTCGGGTCCGGGCCGTCCGTGCGGGCCGTGCGGCGGCGGCGTCAGCGGGGCGAGCGCCACGACCTTTGCGTCCGGCCCGACCAGGAAGGCGGCGTGGAGGAAGCCGCGGTCGAAGCGGCCCTGCACCGTCACCGGCTCGCCGACAGTCGCGAGCGATCGGTCGTCCCCCTCCCGGCCCAGGTCGACGAGGGCGCGGCCGGACGCGTCGGCGACGATGATCTTGTTGCCATAGATCTCCGCGACGCGGCCGCGGATGGTGACGATGCCGCCCGACGACAGCGACCGGATCGCGACCGGCGTCGCAGGGGCCATCGAAACGGTCGGACGGGTCTCGGCGACGACGACCGCGCCCGCGGCGCCGCCGAGCGCCAGCAGGCCGGCCGCCATCAGGCCCAGCCTCGCCCGCGTGGGGATAGGGAAACGGGCCGGACGGCCAGTGGCGGAAGGACGGGGGTCTGATACGGGCATTGCGACGCTCCTTTGGTGTAAGCCCGTCCTCTCTACCGATCGCGGCCGCCGTCCCGCTGAACCTCGCGGTTCAGTTTCGGTTTACGCCTGCACGATAGGTCGCCGACGAAAGGGTCGAACGGATGCGGATATTGCTCGTCGAGGACGATGCGACGCTGGCGGACGGGATCGCTCGCGCGCTGCGGGCGGAGAAGTTCGTCGTCGACGTCGCGGGCAACGGCGAGGACGGCGGCCATCTGGGATCGACCGAGCGCTATGACGCGGCGGTGCTCGACCTGGGCCTGCCGATGCGGGACGGCGTGTCGGTGCTGCGCGACTGGCGGGCGGAGGGGCGCGTGCTGCCCGTCCTGATCCTGACCGCGCGCGACGGCTGGTCCGAGAAGGTGGCGGGGTTCAAGGCGGGCGCGGACGACTATCTGACCAAGCCGTTCCGCATGGAGGAAGTGGTCATGCGGCTGCGCGCCCTGATCCGCCGCTCCGCCGGCCATGCGGCGACGCGGATCGTCTGCGGCGCGCTGGCCTTCGATGCGCAGCTCGGCACATTCGAGCTCGACGGCCTGCCGCTGAAACTGACCGCGCTCGAATGGCGGGTGCTGTCGGCGCTGATGCTCCGGCAGGAGACGGTGGTCGAGCGCGGCGAGCTGATCGAGCGGGTGTACGAGGGCGATGCCGACCCGGATTCGAACTCGATCGAGGTCATCATCGGGCGTCTGCGGCGCAAGATCGGCGCCGCGATGATCGAGACGACGCGCGGTCGCGGCTATCGCCTCACCGCGGGGGTCGCGTGACGCCGATCCCGCGGTTCCTGCTCCCGCGTTCGCTGTTCGGACGCCTGCTGGGCATCGCGGCGCTGACCACGATCGCCGCGTTGGCGTTCGCCGCGGTGGCCATCGGCCAGGTCCTCGAACGGTTCGTCATCCGCGGCCTAGACCAGCAGCTCGACGCGCAGGTCGGCATCCTCGCCCGCGCGGTCCGGGCGGACGGATCGCTCGACCGGGCGCGCGTCGTCGACCTGCCGGCGTTCGACGAGCCGGGATCGGGCTGGAGCTGGCAGGTCGATGCACCGGGCGGGCGTCACTGGGAGCATGGTGGCCGTGTGGCGCTGGCGCCTGGCCCCGCGCGACCGGTCGGACCTCATCCCGAACGAATGCACGGTCCGTCCGACGATCGCGCGCCGCATCCCGGTGACGGGCGGGACGCGTCGGGGGAGCGGGTGCATGTCCGGCAGATCGCCGTGCCGGCCATCGGGGGGCCGGTCCTGGTTACCGCCGCCGGACCGCGGCGGATCGCGCTGCGTCCGCTGCGCGAAGCGATGGTGCCGCTGCTCGGCTCGCTCGCGCTGCTCGGCGCGGGCTTGATGCTGGCGACGCTGCTGCAACTGCGCCTCGGCCTGCGTCCGTTGCGCAGGCTGCGCGCCGCGCTGGCGGACGTGCGCGCCGGACGGGCCCGCCATGTGTCCACCGATCAGCCGGTCGAGCTCGCGCCGCTCGTGATCGAGCTGAACGCGCTGATCGACCGGAACGACGCGCGGCTGGAGCAGGCCCGGCGACACGTGTCGAACCTGACCCACGGGCTCAAGACGCCGCTCGCGGCGCTGAGCGTCAGGCTGGCCGAGGACGGCCGCGATCCCGACGGCAGCCTGGCGGCGATGGTGGCACGGATCGACGGGCGGATCCGGCACCATCTGCGGCGCGCGCGCGCGGCGGCACCCGGCGGCACGCAGCGGGTACGCACCCCCGTCGCCGCCGCGATCGCGGACCTCAACGGCGCGCTCGTCCGCATCCATGCCGATCGGCCGATGCGGGTGACGGTCGACCTCGCGCCGGATCTGGCGGTCGCGGTCGACTTCCAGGATTTCGACGAGATGGCGGGCAACCTGCTCGACAATGCGTGGCGCCACGCGCGATCGGCGATCGTCGTCGCGGGCAGGCAGGTGGACGCGATGGTCGTCCTGTCGATCGACGACGACGGACCCGGCTTGCCCGCGGATGCGATCCGCGAGGCGCTGGTGCCGGGGCGGCGGCTGGACGAGCGCGGCGACGGCCACGGATTCGGCCTGTCGATCACGGAGGAACTGGCGGAGCTGAGCGGGGGTACCCTGACGCTGAGCACCGCGCCGAGATCGGGCGGCCTGCGGGCCGAGCTGACCCTGCCCGCGTAGTCCGCAGCCGCAACGAAATGGTGCCCAGAAGAGGACTCGAACCTCCACGACCTTGCGATCGCCAGCACCTGAAGCTGGTGCGTCTACCAATTCCGCCATCTGGGCACGGGGTAGGCCGGCGCCTCTAGGGGAGCGGGCGCGGGGC
>JBPBQW010000124.1:0-7166 GCA_050955125.1 Janthinobacterium lividum | reverse complement strand
TGGACCTGCCCAGTCACTCCCCTCCGCTCCAGCGAAACGTGACTTTCACGCAAGGTGTCGTGCTGCGTTCGCAAGCGATCGATGCGATCGGGCAGGCGCTCGCCCGTGCCTATTCGGCCGGCGCCTGGCTGCCTTCCGACATCGCGCTCAACCTCGCACGGCTCGATCATGTCGAGAATTGTCCCGACCTCAGCGGTCCCGACTGAGTTCCTCGACCTCGTTCATGATCGTGTCGAGCGCCGTCCGCGACGTGTCGGTCACATGCTCGCGGCGCGAAGGCAGGGACCCTTGCGTCAAGATCGTCTCCAGCGCGACCCGACCACGCGCGACGCGGCTCTTGATCGTTCCGACCGCCACCTGACAGATCTCCGCGGCCTCCTCGTACGCGAAGCCGCCGGCACCGACGAGGATCAGGGCCTCGCGCTGCGGTGCGGGCAGATGCAACAACGCCCGCTGCATGTCGCCGAGATCGACGTGACGGTCCTGACTGGCGGGCGCGGCGAGCAGCCGGTCGGCGACCAGATCGTCCCACTCGCCCTTGAACCGGGCGCGACGCATCTGGGACAGATAGAGGTTGCGCAGGATGATGAACGTCCAGGCCCGCATGTTCGTGCCCGCCTGGAACCGCTTGCGCGCGGCCCATGCCTTCAGCAGCGTTTCCTGAACCAGATCGTCTGCCAGGTCGCGGCTGCCCGAGAGCGACCGACCAAAAGCACGCAGATGGGGAATGACCTGACCAAGCTGCGTCTTGAACTCGGGATCGGACAGCGAGACGTGCTCGACCGGCTGCTCGCCGGCCGACGTCTCCTGCGTTGCGGCGTCCACCATGCTTCAATCTGTCCCAAAACCCGTGGTCGCCCCAACATAGGCGCGGGATCGACGAATACCACCGCGCAGCGGTCAGCCGCTGTGAACACCGTAAAGCACGATAAACGCGAACAGCACGACGACCAGGATCAGTGACGCACCAAGCACATAGCGCGTCACGCCCGGCGTCGATCCGCCTCGCGCCCGATCGGTATTGATGTGGATCGGTTCGTTCTCGTCGGCCATGATGCACACTCCCCGAAGTTCGGTTCAATCCCGATCCCCTGCGCGCCCGACAGGCGACGCAGGCACTCACCTCACGCAGCCGGTGCGGTATTCTCGTCGAAGAACAGCGCCTGGCTGATCGCGGCCTTCACCGTGGACCGCTGAAACGGCTTGGTGATGAGGAAGGTCGGCTCCGGCCGCTCGCCGGTCAATAGCCGTTCGGGGAAGGCGGTGATGAAGATCACCGGGACCTGGAACTCGGCCAGGATGTCCTTCACCGCGTCGATACCCGAACTGTCGTCCGCCAGCTGGATGTCGGCGAGCACCAGGCCGGGCCGATCCTCCATCGCCAACGCCACCGCCTCGTCGCGGGTCACCGCCACGCCGGTGACGTCGTGCCCCAGATCGCGGACGATCGTCTCGATATCCATCGCGATGATCGGCTCGTCCTCGATGATGAGGACACGCGCACGCGTCTGGTTCTCGATCTCCGCCAGCGCCTGCGCGACCATGGCCTCGATCTCCGCCGGCTCGACCTCGATCAGATAGGCGGCGTCCTCGGTCGTGAAGCCTTCCATCGCCGTCAGGAGGAGCGCCTGGCGCGACAGCGGTGTCATGCGTGCCAGCCGCGCGCGGGCCACCTGCTCGCGATCCTCGCCCGGGACGAGCGGCGCCTCGTCCATGTCGATGTCCGAATTGGCCGACGCCCAGATACCCTGGAACATCCGGTAAAGCCCCAGACGCGGCTCGACGTCGCGCGGAAACTCCGCCGGCGCGGCGACGATCGCCTCCAGCGTCGCACGGACGTAGCGGTCCCCCTGCGGCTGACTGCCGGTCAGCGCCCGCCCATACCGGCGCAGGAAAGGTAGATGGGGCGCGAGCTGCTGGCCAAGCGACATGATCGTCAGTATCTCCACAAACGTCCGAGCGCCCTTTGGGAGCGACCCGGCCTCGAAAGCAAATCGTTTCGGCGTGCTGCATGACGCCGGTGTCGTGACCCCGATTTTTCGGGTCGAGCTTGGAACTAGCGAGCGCCTCTTTGGTTTCAGACGACTGTGCGATCCCCCGTCAGTCGTTCCGGCCGACGAGATCGCGGGATCGTGCCTGTTCCGGCGCAGTGATTGGTGGGAGTGGGCGTTGCCGGGCCGAACTCAACAAGATGATGGTCGCGAGCCGACGGACACCGTGAAGATCGAACCAGCGTCGGGCGATCGCGATACGGGAGCGGCGCTTCGCTCCGTCTATCAGAAGACCGTCGACGAGGCGGTACCCGACGAGATGCTCGATCTGCTTGGTCGGCTGGATTGACCTGACCCGATGGACCATACCGCCGGGTCGTCGCGGTTCGGACGGCGCTGGGTAGGTCCGCGTCGTTGGCCGACGGGCGCCAAGCTTTTCCTCACCCTCAGCCTGGCATTGCTGCCGCTCGCGATCATCGCGACGCTGGCGACGTGGCAGACCGCGCGGGCGTTCAACGACGAGGTCCGCTCGCGCCTGAGAACCGCCACGACGAGCGGGGGCCGCGCGCTCGGCCTCGAACTCGTCGGCGACATGACGGCGCTGCATACCGCGACGCAGGCGCTGGACCGGGACCCGGCCGACTCGCCGAGTTGCGCGCGCGTCCAGGGCGTGTTCGCGTCCCAGGATCCTTCCAGCGTCCGGTTCGCCATCGTCGATCCGCGTGGAAGGCTGTTGTGCGGCGCGCTGTTTCCGGGTCTCACGTCCGCCGTCCGGACGACGCAGGGTCGACCGATCGTGGCGGCGATCGTGCCCGGACACGGTATCATCCTGAGCGTGGGCGGCGGGCGACGTCATGCGGTCGCGTCGGCGCTGTTCTCGACCGAGTATCTGGCCCGCATCGTCCATCCCAACGGCATCGGCGTCGGCTATGGCGCGGCGATCCGCGGCAACGGCGATGCGCTCGTCCTCGTACCCATGCCCAGCAACGGCGTACTCGACCGGCACGAGCTCGCGTCGATGTCGCTGGGGATCGACCAGCTATCGCTCGCGATGGAGACACGCCAGACGCCGATTACCTGGCCGCTCGTACTGGCTCTGCTGCTGCCGCTCCTGATGTGGGCCGCTGCGGCCAGCATTGCATGGTTCGTGGTCGACCGCCTTCTGGTCCGCCCCCTGCGCCGCCTCCGCGCCACCGTCGCCGCCTATCGGCCGGGCGACGTCATCGATCCGGGCGATCTGAGCCTCCTGCCGGCGCAGGAGATCGCGGACCTGGGCGATACGTTCCGGGCGATCAGTCGGACGGTGGCGCTGCACGAGGCGGGTCTCGCCGACGGTCTGGTGCGCCAGACCCGGCTGACCCGAGAGGTGCACCACCGGGTGAAGAACAACCTCCAGGTGATCTCCAGCCTCATCAACATCCACGCGCGCGGATCGCGGGGGACGGAAGCGGCGAACGCCTATGCCTCGATCCAGCGGCGGGTGGATGCGCTCGCGGTCGTGCATCGCAACCACTTCGCCGAGAACGAGACCAATCGTGGCCTGCCGCTGCGCTCGGTGCTGGGCGAGCTCGCCTCCAACATCCGCGCCACCGTGCCCGATGAGTCGGCCCACCTCGGCATCACGCTCGACATCGAACCGTTCCTCGTCAGCCAGGACGTCGCCGTCGCGGTCGCGTTCCTGGTGACCGAGATCGTGGAGCTTGCCATGTCGGCCGATCCCGTCACCCAGGTGCGGATCGGGTTGCAGGCCAGCGAGGGCAGAACGGATCGTGCGACGCTCAGCGTCACCGCCCTGGCGCTGGCGGGTACGTCGGGCACGATCGACGCCCTGTCGCAACGTTATGGACGGGTGATCGAGGGTCTGTCCCGGCAGCTACGTTCGCCGATGACCCGCGACGTGGTGACCGGACGGTACCAGATCGACATCGCGGTCTTGGATCGCGACTGAGCAGGTCCCGACGACCGACATGAGAAGGTCGATCCGGAGAATGGGTGGAACCGCTAATACTTCCGCACGTTTCTTTCCCGGATCGCGATTGTGTCCCCCCGTTCTCGCGATTCTCGACACAGGCCCGGAGGCGCAGCCCTCCCCCCCGCGCGCTTCCGGGCCTACATCGTCAGCACCGGTTGGTATCGCTGCTCAGCCATACTTTGGGGCGCCGCTTGCGATGCCGCGATCGCCCGTGGGCCGGTATCATCTGCGGATCGCCGTAGCGCGGCGTCTCCATCAGCCCTGGACGATCTCGGTCGGTGGCACTTCGTCACGTGCCCGGCGGCGCTCGGTGAACCAGATGGCGACGAGCGCCAGTTCGTACAGCACGATCAGCGGCACCGCCAGCAGCACCATCGACCCCGCGTCGGGCGGCGCCAGCACGAGCGCCACGGCGAAGCATCCGACGATCGCATAGCGCCGCGCGCCGGCCAGTTGCTTCCGGCTCACCACGCCCGCCCGCTCCAGCAGCATCAGCAGCACCGGCATCAGGAAGGCAATGCCGAATGCGAACAGGAATTGCATGACGAACGACAGGTAATTGTCGACCGACGGCAGCGCCTCCTGATGGACGCCGCCGATATCGCCCTGATAGCTCAACAGGAAGTGCAGCGCGGCAGGCACGGCGACGTAATAGGCCATCGCCGCGCCCGCGATGAACAGCACCGGCGTCGCGCACAGGAACGGCAGGAGCGCGCGCTTCTCCTTGCGATAGAGGCCCGGCGCCACGAATTGCCAGAGCTGGTTTGCGATCACCGGGAACGCGAGCATCGCGCCGGCGAAGAACGCGACCTTCAACTGGACGAAAAACGCCTCGAACAGCTGGGTGTAGATCAGGCGATTCTGCCCGGCGCGCAGCAGCGGATGCACCAGGAAACCGAAGATTGGCTCCGCGAACGCGAAACAGCCGATGAACGTCACCAACAGCGCGGCGATGCTGAACAGCAACCGCCGCCGCAACTCGATCAGGTGATCCATCAGCGGAGCGCGGCTGTCGTCGATGTCGTCGGTCAAGGCGGAGAACTCGTCGCTCAAGAAGGGGCCGTCGCGTCGGCGGCGGGCGGCGCGTGACGGTCCGCGGGCACGACCGCGGGCGCTTCGACGGACACGGGACGTTCGGCCGTTTCCGGCGGATGCGGTGCACTCGACACCGTCGGTTGCGCGACCATCACCGGCTCGTCGGACGTCTTCGCCATGTCGGGGCCAGCAGCGGCTTGTTCGGGGGATGCGGGGTGCTCGCGCATGATCCGCTCGTTCTCCGCCTTCCAGCGCTGCTCCATCTCCGCAAGCTCGGCATCGCGCACCATGGTGTCGAACCCCGACCGGAACTGGCGCGCGACCCCGCGTGCGCGGCCCACCCAATAACCCGCCATGCGCATCGCGCGCGGCAGGTCCTTGGGCGGGATCACCAACAACGCCACCGTGCCGAGCACGATCAGTTCGGTGGGAGCGACGTCGAACATGTCAGCCTTCCGTCAGCGAGCGCCGCTCAGCGATCCTCGCGGACCTTGTGGCCGTCGCGATCGAACGCCGGCTCCGCGGCCTTCTGCGCCTCGGTCCGCTGCCCTTCGATACGGGCGGGATCACGGGTGGCACCGGTGCCGAAGCCCGAACCGTCGTCCTCGTCGGCCATGCCCTTCTTGAACTGCTTGATGCCCTTGGCGACGTCGCCCATCATGTTCGAGAACCGGCCACCGCCGAGCACGAGCACCATGATGACGCCGAGGATCAGCCAGTGAACGAGGCTGAATGAACCCATGAGAAATCTCCTACGCTGGAGGATGGCTTAGACCTCATCGCGGGCATTTGCCACCGTCACGTGGGAATGGCGCCGGCGGCCCATGGGATCGCGTCAGCCCAGGGCCAGGAACGCGTCGCGCCGGGCGATCAGTTCGTCGATGTCGCCGTGCGCGCCGCCCCGCATCGTCATCGCCCGATCGAGCCGCGCGCGCGATCGGGGCGTCATGGGCGACAGCCGCTCCGCAATGGCCTGCATCTCGTGCAAGCGCGCCCAGCAGTCGAGCACCACGTCGCACCCCGCCGCGATCGCGCCCGCCGCCTTGTCGGCCGGCGATCCCGACAACGCCTTCATGTCGATGTCGTCGGTCATCAACAGTCCGTCGAAGCCGATCGCGCCGCGGATCACCTGCTCGATCACGACGGGTGAGAGCGTGGCGGGACGATCCGCGTCCCACGTTTCGAAAACGATGTGCGACGTCATCGCCATGCCGACGTCGCGCAAGGTGCGGAACGGCTCGAGGTCGATTTCGAGGGCGGCGGAGTCGGCGGTCACGGTGGGCAAGGCGTGATGCGAGTCGAGCAGCGCGCGTCCGTGGCCCGGGACGTGCTTCACGACACCGACGACGCCGCCGGCCGCGAGGCCCTCGATAATCGCCCGCCCCAGCGCCGCGACCTGCATCGGCTCCGCGCCATAGGCGCGGTTCGCGATCGCCGGCGTCGTATCGGGCTGCGCGACGTCGAGCAGCGGCGCGCAATCGACGGTGATGCCGATCTCGGCGAGCATCAGGCCCAGCGCCTCGCCGTTGGCGCGCATCGCCTGGATCGCGGACATCGGCGCGACCCGATACAAAGCATCGAACGCCGGCCCGGCGGGGAACGCCGGCCAGACCGGCGGTGTCAGGCGCGCGACCGGACCACCTTCCTGATCGATCAGGATCGCCAGGTCGTCCCGGCCCGCGAGGCTGCGCAACGAGTCGGTCAGGGCGCGCACCTGACCGCGATCCACGACGTTGCGTCGGAACAGGATGTACCCAGCCGGATCGGCCTCGGCGAAGAAGGCGCGTTCGTCGGGTGACAGCGTCGGGCCGGACAGGCCGAAGATGGCGGGCGTCATGTCCGGCCTATAGCCGCCTTCGCCTTCCCGTCACGCCCGCAGCATCAACCGCTGGTGACGAAACACGCCTCGCCCGCGACCTTCAACCGGCCGCAGATATCCGCGGCGGCGTTGGCGCTGCCGGCGTTCACCCGCAGGCGGAACACGTGCTTGCCGCCGACGTCGGCCTCCGCGACCGACTTGCCGAGCGTCGCGACATAGCCGAACCGCCGCGCAAGCGCGCTCCACGCCGCGTTCGCCGCCGCCTCGGTCGGGAACGCGCCGAGCTGGACCAGCGAGCCGCCCGACCCTGCCCCCGGCACGCTGCCCCGCGGCGCGGCCATCGGCGCCG
>JBPBQW010000123.1:0-7386 GCA_050955125.1 Janthinobacterium lividum | reverse complement strand
GCCGCCTCGTCCATGCCGAGCCATTGCCATTCGGGCTCCTTGCCGGCGACGATCACGTTGACGTAGCCGCGGCTGCGCAGGCAATGGTCGGCGACCGACAGCAGGCAGTTCGCGTCCGGCGGCAGATAGATGCGCGCGACATCGGCCGTCTTGTTCGCGACGTGGTCGATAAACCCGGGATCCTGATGCGACAGGCCGTTGTGGTCCTGCCGCCAGACGTGGCTGGTCAGCAGATAATTGAGCGACGCGATCGGGCGCCGCCACGGGATCGCCTTGCTCACCTTCAGCCATTTGGCGTGCTGGTTGACCATCGAGTCGACGATGTGGACGAACGCCTCGTAGCACGAGAACAGGCCGTGGCGGCCGGTGAGCAGATAGCCTTCCAGCCAGCCCTGGCAGAGGTGCTCGCTCAGCACTTCCATCACCCGGCCGTCGCGCGACAGATTCTCGTCGACGGCATCGATCTTTGCCATCCAGACCTTGCCGGTGACGTCGTACACGTCGGCGAGCCGGTTCGATGCGGTCTCGTCGGGGCCGAACAGGCGGAAGTTCGCCGACGCCGCGTTCAGCTTCATCACGTCGCGCAGATACGTGCCGAGCACCCGCGTCGCTTCCGCCCGGACGTCCCCCGGTTGCGCGAAGGTCCTGGCGTAAGCGCGAAAGTCGGGCAGCGACAACGGCGCGAGCAGCTCGCCGCCGTTCGCATGCGGATTCGATCCCATGCGCCGATGCCCCGTGGGCGCGAGCGACGCATACTCCTCTTGGAACTTGCCGTCCGCGTCGAACAGTTCCTCGGGACGATAGCTGCGCATCCACGCGTCGAGCTGGCGCAGATGCTCGGGGTCGTCGAGATCGGCGATCGGCACCTGGTGCGCGCGCCAGGTTCCCTCGACCGGCTTGCCGTCGACTTCCTTCGGTCCCGTCCACCCCTTGGGCGTGCGGAACACGATCATCGGCCAGCGCGGCCGCTCCACATCGGCGCCGACCGTGCGTGCCCCGGTCTGGATGTCGCGAATCCGCGCGAGCGCCCGATCCAGTGCGGCGGCGAGCTGATGGTGGACGTCCTCGGGGTCGCTCCCCTCGACGACATACGGCTCGTGCCCATAGCCGCGCAGCAGCGCGTCGAGCTCGTCCGGCTCGATCCGCGCCAGCACGGTCGGGTTGGCGATCTTGAAGCCGTTGAGGTGCAGGATCGGCAGCACCGCGCCGTCGCGGGCCGGGTTGAGGAACTTGTTCGAATGCCAGCTGGCGGCGAGCGGCCCCGTTTCCGCCTCGCCGTCGCCGACGATGCAGGCGACGATCAGGTCGGGGTTGTCGAACGCCGCGCCATAGGCGTGGGCAATCGAATAGCCGAGTTCGCCGCCTTCGTGGATCGAGCCCGGCGTCTCTGGCGCGACGTGGCTCGGGATGCCGCCCGGCCACGAGAACTGCCGGAACAGCCGGTGCATCCCGCTCCGGCTGCGTTCTATCGCGGGATAGCGCTCGGTGTACGAGCCTTCGAGGTACGTGTTGGCCACGAGGCCGGGTCCGCCATGGCCGGGGCCGATGACGTTGATCATGTCGAGCCCATGCTCGACGATCAGCCGGTTGAGGTGGACGTAGAGGAAGTTGAGCCCCGGCGTCGTGCCCCAATGGCCGAGCAGCCGGGGCTTCACGTCCAAGACCGTCAGCGGCCGCTCGAGCAGCGCATTGTCGCGCAGGTAGATCTGGCCGACGGACAGATAGTTCGCCGCGCGCCAGTAGGCGTCCATTCGCCGGAGCAGGTCCGGGTCGAGCGTCGGTGCGCTCCGGGTCTCCATCAGCATCATGACGGCAGCACCTCCGCCGACGCGGGATGCGTCGAACGCGCGAAGGCCGCGCAGGTGCGTTGCGCTTCCTCTCTGACCTGCTCGAGATATTGACCCGCGAACCGCTCGGTCAGGTGATCGGTGATGTGACCGAAATGGATGTGGCCGTGCAGCTCCATGCCGAACGCGTGCGCCAGATAGCGGTCGAACGACGCCTTGAGCGAGGCCTGCTGGCCTTGCCCGTCCAGCCAGAGTCCGCTCGTCGCCGAGGTCGTGAAGCTCAGCAGCTTCTTGCCGCCCAGCAGCCTGCTCGGCAGCCCCGCCTCGATGGCGTCGGGCACGACGCCGAAGCCGAGGACGCATTCGACATAGCCCTTGAGCATCGCCGGCGCGCCGCCGAACCAGATCGGGTACACGAGCACGAGCACGTCGCTGCGCCGGAGAAGATCGATCTCGACGGCGACGTCGGGCGTCGGGTCGTCGTGCCGCGGCCCTGGTTCTTCCGCGCCCTTGAGGACCGGATCGAAGCCGATCGCGTAGAGATCGCGAACGATCACCTCCCCGCCGGCCGAGCGCACCGCATCACCGTATGTATTCGCGATGGCATGATCGAAGCTGTCCGGACCGGGGTGGGTGATCACGACACAGTGTCGACCGGCGCCCTCGGGATCGCGAGCATGGTTCGTCATCGGCATGTTCCTGTCTTCGCAAGCGCCGGCTCTCGGAAGCCTGGCATCGCGGTCGCTGAGCGGGTGCTCGGTCGCGAGCCTAGGTCGGAGCCTCGACCGCGATCACCCTCGGCAAATACGCAGGGCGGACCCGCACGGCCCGTGGGCGTCGCGCCGATGCGGCATCCCGCGGCCGGTCCCGCTCTTCGCGAACAGGCACTCGTTCAGGTGGTCTAGGTTCTGGCGCGCCAGATAAAGGGGAACCGACGTTGCGTGGCCCCGGTCCCGAGTCGCATCTCTTAGTGGGCTTCCGACCGGGCGACGATCTCGTGTCGTTCAAGTCTTCGAGGAGGCGCCCGGGTTTGGTTCCTGCGTGCCGGACCGGAAGCTGTGATAGATGCTTCGAGGGCCGTCACAGGACGCCGGGAAGAGTGGTTCGATCGTCAGCTCGATCGCGATCCCGGCCGTCGTTCGACGGCGAAACGCAGACGACCATCGCCGCGCTCGCCGGCCCGGCACCCGTCGCGTCGCCAGCCGCGGTTCGTGGTGTCGCCTGGTTCCGTTCGCCCGTTCAGGCGATCCGCTCCGGCACCTCGGCGGCGTCGGCCTCGATCGCGGCGCCCGGCGCCATCGCCTCCCACGGGAAGACGAACCAGTCCTTGGTCACCGCGCGATCGATGGTGCGGGCGGCGTAATCCACCCGCTCCGCCGACGCGACGTTGTCGATCAGTACGGCGAAGCGGATCGCGTCGGCCGGCGCACCGGCCTCGGCGAGCAGCATCCGGAGCCTGCCGATCGTCCGCCCCGAATCGTTGATGTCGTCGAGGAACAGCAGCCGCTCGCCCGCCGCCGCCCGCGCCGCCAGCCGGGCGAGCACCGCGCCGGCGTCGTCCACCACCTGGCCCGAGAAGTCGACCGACAACATCGGGAGGCCCGCGGCGTGGCTCAGGAACACGGCCGGGACCAGCCCGCCGCGGCCGATCCCGATCAGCCATGCGGGCGCCCACTCGTCCGACGCCAGCGCCGCCGCGAGCGCGCGGACGTTCGCGACCATGGTCTCGTGCGCTACGGGAGCGAAGATCGGCGACGGGTGGCTCGCGTCGGAAGTCAGCATCGGCGGCAATATCCTCGGTCAGCGGGACTGGGCGTCAGACGCGGCCGACGGAAACGCGAGCGGCATCGTCTTCACACCGCCGCCAGCGCCTGTTCCATGTCGGCGATCAGGTCGTCGGCGTCCTCGACGCCGATCGAGATGCGGACGAGGTTGTCGGTGATGCCCATCGTCGCCTTGCGCGCGTCGGGCACCGACAGGTGCGTCATGCTGGCCGGGTGGCTCGCCAGCGTCTCGGTGCCCCCCAGGCTCACCGCCAGCTTGGCGATCTTGAGCGCGTCGAGGAAGCGGAAGCTCTCCGCCTCGCCGCCGTTCAGGTACAGCGAGAAGGTCGATCCCGCGCCGGTGCAGTGGCGGCGATAGATGTCGCCCTGACGGCCCTCATCGTCGGCCAGGAAGCCGAGATAGCCGACGCGCTCCACCTTGGGATGGCCCTGCAGCCAGCCGCAGACCTTCACCGCATTCTCGCCCGCCCGGCTCATCCGCAGTTCCAGCGTCTCGAGGCTGCGCAGCAGCATCCAGGCGGTGTTGGGGTCGCAGATCGTGCCGATCGTGTTGCGCATCGAGCGGATCGTGTCGATCTGCGCCTTCGATCCGAGCACGCCGCCCGCCACCAGGTCCGAATGGCCGCCGGCGTATTTGGTCAGGCTGTAGATGACGATGTCGGCGCCGTGCTTGAGCGGCTGGTGCCACAGCGGTCCCAGGAACGTGTTGTCGATCGCGATCGGCGGCTTTTCCGCGGCCTGCGCGAACACCTTGTCGCGCGCGGCGGCCACCGCCTCGACGTCCACCAGCGCATTCGTCGGGTTGGCGGGGCTTTCGAGATAGATCAGCGCGACGCGGCCCGACGCGGCCTTCTGCATCACCGCCTCGATCTCCGGCCCCGTCGCGCCGGCCGGGAAGTCGAGCCAGTGGACGCCGAACCGGCCGAGCACGCGCGCGATCAGCGTCTCGGTCGCCGCATACAGCGGGCCGGAATGGACGATCGTGTCGCCCGGGCGCACGGTCGCGAGGAACAGCGTCGCGATCGCCGACATGCCGCTCGAAAAGGCGAGCGCGTCCTCCGCCTCCTCCCAGATCGCCAGGCGATCCTCCAGGATTTCCTGGTTCGGCCCGTTGAAGCGCGAATAGACGAGGCCCTCCGCCCCGCCGGGCCGCTTGCCCGTCACGCCCTCGAAATGCCGCTTGCCCGCCGCCGCATTGGGGAAGACGAAGGTGGAAGTGAGGAAGATCGGCGGCTTCAGGCTGCCCTCCGACAGCGCGGGGTCGAACCCGTGGCCCATCATCAGCGTCGACGCCTTCAGCTTGCGGCCGTTCAGCTCGGTGACGCCGGGCCGGGGTTTGCCGCGGGGGGCGGGAACGCCGCTCATGTCGGCCTCGGTCTCGTCGTCGCTCATGTCATAGGCCATCGATGGACTCCCGCCCGGGGTTGCTGAGTGGTAGTAACGCGGTCGAGGCCGGCACGGTACCCCGTGTCGTCGCAACGGGGAGGCGGGTGATGGCGGTCGGGGTGGTGTCGATACCGGTGGCGGATCAGGACCGGGCGCTGGCGTTCTACACGGACGTGCTGGGACTGCACCTCCTCACGGATGCGGCGATGGCGCCGGGGATGCGCTGGCTGCAGCTCCAACCCGCCGACGGCGGCGCGTCGGTGGCGCTGGTCACCTGGTTCGAGTCAATGCCGCCGGGCGGGCTGCAGGGTCTGCTGTTCCATGTCGCCGACATCGACGCCGAGCACGCGCGGATGGGCGCGGCGGGGGTAAGATGCTCTGCGGTCGAGGAGCAGCCCTGGGGTCGTTTCACGATGCTGAATGATCCGGACGGCAACGGCCTGATCGTCGCGCAGCTGACCGCGCCGGAGGACATCGCGACGCGGTAAAGCCACCGTCCTTCGACCGTCATCCTTGCGAGAGCTGGAGGGGCGGCCTGGTCACTCGATCGGGGTCATTCACCGCGATCGCGCTCACCTGGCGTCCATATCCCGGCTCGGCGCGATGGGTCGCACGGCGGTAGCTGAAGAAACGGTCCGCGTCGCGATAGGTGTCGAGGCCCAGCGCCTCGATCCGCGTGACACCCGCGGCGGCGAGCCGGTGAGCGACATAGCCCTCGAGGTCGAACCGCGGGTGGCCGGGGCGGGCGGCGAGGAAGAAACGCTCGGTCGCGGGATCGGCGGCGGCGAAGCGGGCGGCAAAGGCGTCGTCGACCTCGTAGCTGGCCTGGCCGATGCACGGCCCGATCGCGGCGACGATGCGGCCGCGGTCGGCGCCCAGCGACTCCATCGCGGCGATCGCCGCGTCGGTGACGCCGGCCAGCGCGCCTTGCCACCCCGCGTGCGCGGCGCCGACGACGCCCGCGGCACGATCCGCCAGCAGCACGGGCGCGCAGTCGGCGGTCAGGACGCCGATCAGCAGCCCCGGCCGGTCGGTGACGAGCGCGTCGGCGCGTGGGCGATCGGGCGAGAGCGGATCGAACGGCTCGCGCACCACCAGCACGTCGGCGGCGTGGACCTGATAGGGGGTCAGCAACTTGGCGCCGGGCAGGATCGCGTCGGCCGCCAGCCGCCGGTTCTCCTCCACCGCCGCGGGGTCGTCGCCCGCGCCGACACCGACGTTCAGCCCCGCGCAGACGCCGGTCGACACGCCGCCGCGCCGGCCGAGGAAGCCGTGGGGCACGCCGGCGAGCATCCTGGCGCGGATTGCCTCGACAGTCATGCCGCGAACCCGGCGGGAGCGGGCCAGCGCGGCGCGACGAGCGCGAGCACGCGGAACAGCTCGCCCATCGCGCCTACCAGCCGCTCGCGGGCCGCCGCCACGTCCTGGGCCGCATCGGGATGCGCGCGGGCGAGCGCGGCGGCGCGCGCGTCGATGCCGAGCGCCTGGAGAAACGCACCCTGGCCGACGGTGCCGAACGCGTGCAGCCCCTGGCTTTGCGCAGCCGCGGCGATCGTCGCGAAGTCGACGTGCGCGGTCAGGTCCCGCTCGCCGGGCTCCTCGAACGGGTTGGCATAGGCGTGGCCGCGTACCGCCTGCAGCGTGTCGCCCACCGCCGGCCCCTCATAGCCGTAGTCGACCAGCAGCACCGCGCCGCCCTGCCGCGCCAGCCGGTCCGCGAGCGCGCGCGCCACGCCGACCGAGGCTGGGGAGGTCTCGATGATCGATCCGTCGGGCGCCGCGCGCAGCGGCTCCGGGATGATCGCGTCCGGCACCGCACCGCCCGCGATCGGCAGGAACAGCGTGCCCTGGCATGCCACCATCCGCTCGTGCCAGCGGCCGGCGCGCCGAACGAGCTGGCGGATCGGCAGCGCGTCGAGGAACTCGTTGGCGACGACGATCAGCGGGCGGTCGGTGGGCAGCGTGTCGACCGCGTCGTGCCACGTCGCGTCCGCGACCCGCTCGCCCTGCGCGGCGCGCAACACGGGGCTGGTCTCGACGAGGTGGATCGGCGGCGTCAGGCCCGCCGCCGCCATCGCGCGGCTCGCATCGGTGGCCAGCGTGCCGCGACCGGGGCCAAGCTCGACCCACGCCACGTCGGGCCGGCCGGCGCGGTCCCACAGGTCCGCGCACCACAGGCCGATCAGCTCGCCGAACATCTGGCTGATCTCGGGGGAGGTCGTGAAGTCGCCGGCCGCGCCCAGCGGATCGCGCGTCGCATAATAATGCGTGTTGGCGGCGGCCATGAACTGCGCGACCGACGTCGGCCCGGCGAGCGTGATCGCGCGGGCGAGCCGGTCGGCGAGGGACGGCTCGGTGGTCACGCCACGCTCGCGCCGCCCGCGATCGGCTCAACCCGCTGACGGCGGCCGGGCGCGGTCGCGATCAGA
>JBPBQW010000122.1:0-7448 GCA_050955125.1 Janthinobacterium lividum | reverse complement strand
CGGACCGTTTCAACGCCGTGCTGCTCCAGGCGCTTCAAGGAGATGCGCTTGCGACAACCGATCGGTGATCGAGACACTGCGAGCACGGGGCCGAGCCGACGACCATAGCGGGCGGGCGTGAGCGGTGACGCTGCTACCCGCTGCCTGAGCGCTGGCGCACTAGCGTAATTCACCGTATGTTCCACCTAGGGTGGGCATACCGATCGACATGGAGCAGCCGCGTCTCACGCCGACGATGTCGTCTCGCAAGGCGCTCGTGCTCGACTTCGTGACAGCATGGATCCACGCGCATCCCGGGTCATCGCCGAGCCTGGGCGAGATCGCGCGCGGTGCCGGCGTCAGCAAGGGCAGAGCGGTTGCGCTTGTCCGCCAGCTGCAGGTCGACGGCAAGCTGCTACGCCGCCCAGGCGTGACACGCGGCCTGATGCTGCCCGACGATCGCGAGCGCGCGATCCTGCTGCTGCGCGAGCTCGGCGTCCGCGTCGACGAGGATTTCGAGCAGCCGATCGGCCTGCCGCCGCTTACGTTTACGGAACTGCCTATGCTGCCGCCGCTGGACGATACCGCCGCAGGCGGTTCGGGGAGTGGTGATGGTGGCGATCGAGCAGATCAGGGCGGAGACGCAGGTGCAGCGCGCGATCGAGGCGCGGTACCTGCCGGCCGCGCGCGCCGAGCGCCTCGCCGCCAAGGCCGCGTCACAGGCGGCGCTGCAGCCGGCGCCGTCGACGGTGCGGTGGAACAGCCGGCCGACCAAGGCGGACCGCAAGCGCGACGAGGCAGTCGCGGCCGAGCGCGCGGCCCGCGCCGCCCGCGCGACGAAGCAGGACAGCCTCCTGAAGGCGGCGCAGGCGGCGCAGGCCGAGCGCTGGGATCATAAGCGGCACGCGACGCCGGCGACGATGGACGCCGCGACCGAGCTGGCCGACTGCATCGAAGCCCGTACGCGCTCCGGCGCGCTCGCTCGCCTGTTCGCGACCCGCGCGATCGACGCCGTCCAGCTGGCCGCAGCGGTGGAGATCGCCAGCGTCGCCGAGCGCATCGCGCGCGACGTCACCACCAAGTCGGCCAGCTACGAGGCGCGGGTTGACAGGGGCCACCATCGAGACGCCGCTGAGGAAAAGCTCGGCCAGGTCACGCGCGAGATCGCATACACTGAGTGGCGCAAGGCGGTGCGCGGCCCCCTCGACGCCGTGCTCGACATGATCGTCGGCGAGACGGTCGGCTATACCGTCGTGGCGAAGCGCTATCGGATGAGCGAGCCCCGGGCCAAGCGCATCCTCATCGACGCCCTGGACCTCTGGCCCCGCGTCATCGGCCGCGTCTGTCGCGAGGTCAGCCAGGCCGACGTCGACAGGATCAGCGCGCGGATCGGCTGAAATCGTCACCCGTGTACGATTTCGACACTCCCGAAATCGCGGCGCAGGCGGCAAATACGACCCCGCAACAGCTGCGCCCGGTGAAGGGCACAGGAAGCCCGCCGCTCCCCCGAGCCGGCGGGCTTCGTCGTTTCCGGAGCCTTCGAATGCCGCCCAAGCCGTCGCAGAGTGACATCGCCGGCTTACCGCGGCGCGCCGCTGCCCGGGGCCATGATGCAGGGCAGCGGCGCCACCCGGACCCGGCCGACGAGGCGCGGGCGCTCAGCGACGACGTCGACCAGCTTCTCCGGACGGAATCGATCGAGACTCGCAGCGCGGAGGCGGTCGAGCGCAAGATCGCTCTGGTCGAGAGGATCGCGTCGCGGGCCTGTGGCCTGCGTCAGCATTATCGCGGACCGTCGTCGAAGCCCTGCCGCGGCCCGATCTTCGTGTCGGCCGACGGCACCAAGGCGGCGTTGTAATGGACGACATGGTCGACGGCGCTGCGCTGCTGCGCACCATCGAGGCGAGCCCCGACATGCCTGTGCTGCTCCCGCATGACCAGGCGCTCGCGATCTTTTCCGCGCTCGCCGTCGCTCAGGCCATGCTCGCCGGGCAGGGTCGGCTCGGCATCGCGATGCTGACGATCGGCGCGCCCAGAGCGTAGCGGGTATCGGCTGGGTATCGCGCCCGATCTGGGCCGCTTAAAACCGCAAAAAACCGCCACTTTTCACGACCGGTGCGGAGGTTGCCTCCGCCCGGTTTCCTCTACTTTGTCGTGGGTTTCTGATCGTCTTTTAGATGATCGTCTTTGCCTTCGACGGAAGTGCTGCCATCGTCCTCGCCGGCCTGATCGGCGACATGTTTATCGTTCGGCTTGTCGGCTTCATTTTCATGCGTGCTCATGAGCCACTCCTGGCGGATTGTTGGGGTCTACTCTTGGCCGGCGTTTGGATCGAAGTCCTTACGTCCCGCTTTGGCGAGATCCTGCGTCCTCGACTGGTCGGCCGGCGGGCTTTCCGTCTTACCGGTGTCTTTCGACGGATCACGTCCCGCGGTTTCGTGCTCAGCCGCTGATTTCTCGGTCATGCTCGATCTCCTGACCTGTCTCCAACGTGCGCGGATGACGTTCGGCCCCGAACATCGCGGAGGGTACCTCCGCCACGTTTCACAAGCGGTTGGCCAAACGATGCTGCAGCTCACGGGCTGCGTCGAGATCTGGCCGTTCCGCATCGAGCCGGCTGATCCTGGCGTACAGGGCCATGCTTTCCCGGACCAACGACTGTCCCGTAGAAGGCAGAAGGCTCGCATCAGCTTCCTCGCTCTCGGCAGCCGCAAGGATCTGCGTGAGAGCGCCAAGTTGGCCGGCAGTGATCGATCCAAAGCCTTGGACGCGTAGCCACGCCATCATCAACAAGAGCCGCGCCAGCAGCTTCGTCCACTCGCGCGACGCTGCGTTCCTCTCGTTCTGCCCGTGAAGCAAGACACTCTTCTGGCTGTGCCTGCCGAACCAACGGTTGGCTCGAACCTCAAGGTCAGTTGCCTCTCGGTAGAGGTCGACCAGCACCGCTGGCCCAAACGGGAAGATCGTGTCGCGGTCGTCCATCCGAACGCCTGATAGCAACATCGGCGCGGAGGTCACCTCCGCCATGCTCCGAGGAGATCGTCATGGCCGACGATGCCGACGTCGACGTAGCGGCGCTCACCGAGCGCATGCGCCGCCTGTCCGACGACGATCGCCACGCTGCGATCGATGCCGCGCTGAACGTCGTTGGGTTCAGCCGGTTCACCGACGTCGCGCACCAGCGCGACCTGTCCGATGGCTATCGCCGCCCCCGCGGCGGTGGCGCCAGCTGAGGAGCCGAGCATGGCCACACGGACCATCAAGCCGCGCGCGCCGCGCACCGTCGAGCAGGCGACCGAGCTGCTCGAGAAGATTGCGCGTCTGTACGGCGACATCGCCGTGATCAACGCGCATCGCGACCAGGCGATCGCCAACACGAACGCCACGGCCGATGCGCTGCTGCTGCCCGTCACCGCCGAGATCGACGCCATCGGGGGCGTGATCAAGTCATGGTGGGAAGCAAGCGGTAAGGATCTGCTGCCCAAGCGTCGGAAGACCATGGCGCTGGGCGGTTGCCAGATCGGCAGCAAGGCCGCACCGGTCGCGCTCACGTTCGGCAACAGCGACGACTTCGAAGTGGCGGTCGAGCGGCTGCGTGAGCAGCGCTGGGCCAAGCCCTACGTCCGCGTCACCTATGCGGTCGCGAAGAAGGACACGGCCGCCATGCTGGCCGATCCCAAGGGGCGGCACCGCGAGCAGCTGCGCGCGCTCGGCTTCGGCACGCGCGGCGGCGCCGACGCCTTCGTCCTCCAGCCGGTCGTCCAGGCCGGTACCGTCCAAGCGAAAGGCTGACCTATGGTGCTCTCCACACGTGGCCTCATCGGCGCGCTCGTGCTGGGCAGCACTGCGCTGTCCTTTGCCCCAGCATCTGCGATGAGCGTGCTCGAGGTCGGCCAGACCATCGTCATCGGTGCGGACGACATGCTCGGGCCGCAGATCACCATCGACGAGGCGCGGCTCGATCGCGACACAATCGAAGTCCGTCGCTCGCTGCCGCGTGACGGCCAGCGCCGGCGTCGCGCCAAGGGGCCGCAGGCGAAGCCGCGCAAGCGCAGCAACCGTCTGCACGTGTCCAAGCGGACGCGGCGCAAGCACCGGCGCGCCGCCTGATGCCCGGTCATGGCGCCCTCGGCGCTGCTCGGCCTGACAGGCATCGGCCAGTCCAGCTGGCGTCCCTGCCGATCATCAACTGCGCCGTTGCCGCACGCGACCGGTTGATCAAGCTGCGCGCTGAAGTCGAGGCGGATCGGCTGCAGGTGACGATCGCCAGCACATACCAGGACGATGCGATGGCGGCGCTGGTGCGGCCCGTCGTGCTCGGCGAGATCAACGGCCGCATCCGCGCGCTGGACCGCGACCTGATCAGCATGGGCGTCGACCCAGCCTGATCTGGCTGGACCGGCCGGACTGCCCCCCCGTTGGGTCCCCCTGGCGCGCGCGCGCAATGCGGGGGGCAAGGGCTCGGGACGGGGACGTTTCCCGTGTCCGGAAATACTACGCCTTATTATTACGCCTTTGGATCTGCCGGGCGGCCGTAATCGGACGCTGGAGGTGCCATGACCGACGCGGCGACACCCCGTCCGCGCCGGCGCAAGCCCGCCGAGCTGATCGTCAGCCTCGACGAGTTCGCCTCGATCTGCAGCGTGACGCCGGAGACGATGCGCAAGCATCTCGCCCAGGCGCCGGCCAATGCCGAGTGGCTGGTCGAGAAGGGCCGGCGCGGCGTCGGCTACAAGATCGCCGCGGCCGGCGCGGTCGCTTGGTGGAAGGCGCGAGTCACCGGCAGCGCCGACGACCAAGCCAAGAGCGCGGCGATGGCCGAGCTCCGCATGCAGATGATGGGCGACGCCGGCGACGACGAGGGCCTCTCGCTCACCGGCAAGCAGCGGTATGAGGAGTACAAGGCGGGCGAGGCAGAGCTCGCCTACCGCCAGTCGATCGGCGAGCTCTGCCGCGTCGCGGAGATCGAGGGCGAGACCGCCAACGCAGTCATCGAGCTGCGCCGCCAGGCGCAGCGGGCCCGCCGTCGCCAGCTGGGAACACGCGGATGACGGTTTACCTTCCCACCGCGCCGCTGCCCAAGTCGGCGACGCCGACCCCGATCGTCTTCGGCGCTTGGCAGACGCCGCCGACTGGCGGCGTTGAGAGCTGGCTCGGGTACATGGGATCGCGCATGTCGATGGCGATCGTCACGCCGAACCTGTTGCCCGAACCCGACGGCCGGCTGTGGACCGCGGCGCTGCTCGACGGCTGGATGACCGGCCAGACGGTCACCTGCCCGATCCCGCAGCCCGGGTTCGTGTCCAAGGTCGCGCACGCGATGGGCGGCGCGATCGTCGTCGACGGCGCGGGCCAGACCGGCATGACGCTCAATCTTCGTGGCTTCGTGCCCGGCTCGGCGACGAAGCGCCGGCAGTTCTTCTCGATCGTCAGCGGCGGGCGGCGGTACCTGCACTGGGCGCAGGCTCAGATCACCGCCGATGCGAGTGGCAAGATGGCGCTCCCGATCGGGTCGATGCTGCGCATTTCGCCGGCGGACGGTGACGTCTGCGAGTTCGGCCTGCCCATGATCGAGGGCAAGCTCGCCGGCGACGACAAGGGCTGGACGATGATCCCGGCCCGCGTCCAGGGCCTGTCCTTCACGATCAGCGAGATCGCCTGATGTCGCTGCTCGATCCCGCACTGGCGGCGGCGCTGGAGGCCGACCGGGCGACGATCTTCGGCGCGATCCGGATGGAGCTGCCCGGCCGCACCGTGCAGCTGCTCGTGACGTCGGGCGTCGTCAGCTTCCTGGTCGACGGCGTCATGCAGACCTTCACCGGCAGCGACGACGTCGTCGGCACGTTCAGCACGATCGAGACGCTGACCGACGGGCTGGGCAATACCGCGCCGGCCGTCTCGATTACGCTGATCCCGGCCGGCGACGCCGCCGCTGCGCAGGTCGCCTCGGCGGCGATGCAGGGCTCGCGGGTGCGGATCTGGCTTGGCGCGATCGACATCGCGAACGGCTTGGTGATCGGCGTCGAGTTGCTGATGGACGGGCTGCTCGACGTGCCGACCCTGAAACTGACGACGACCAGCCGGACCGTCGAATATGAAGTCACGTCGATCTTCGAGGACTTCTTCCTCTCCGACGATGGGGCGCGGCTCTGCGATCCCTTTCACCAGTACCTCTGGCCGGGCGAACTCGGCTGTTCCTTCGTGACCTATGTCGCCCAGCAGAACTATTGGGGCTCGGCGAGCCCGGACGGGACCGTGCGATGACCGAGATGGAACATCGCGTCGCGGCCGCGCAGGCGACGCTCGACGCCTACAAGGGCAAGCCGTTTCGCTGGGGCCGGTGCGACTGCGCCCGGATCGCGGCCTCGCACCTGCGCCGCATGGGTCACCAGGTTCGGCTACCGGCCGCGGGCAGCTACCGGCACGGCAGCACGCACCGCGGCCTGACGCTCGGCCGTGCCGTCGTGAGCATTGCCCTCATGCTCGTCGCCGGCGTCGGCGCCGCGGCGGTGATGCGGTGAGCCCGGTGCCGCCCGACGAGGCGGCGCGACTCGTCCCCATCATCGCCGGTCTCGCGATCGGCACCGCGGCCAAATACGCGCTGTCGATGCTCGACGGGAGCAAGGTGACTGCCAAGGCGATCATCATCGACGTCCTGCTCCAGGGCGTGCTGTTCGTGATCGCGACCACGATCGGTGACGGCGCCGGCGCGACCGGCAACGCCCGGGTGATGGTCGCCGCGATGGTCGCGCTGAGCTCGGACCGGATCGTCCGCTCCTTCCTCGTCCGCTTCATGTCGAAGAACGCTCCGCCGACGCCGAGCGCCTGACACACTGCCCAGGAGGCCATGATGCCCATCCGGACCCTCGCGCCGGATGCGGCGCTGTGATCGCCGCCCTGCTGCTGCTCATCGCTCAGCCGACCCTGACCGTGCGGGTGGAAACGCCCACCCGGCCGTCGGGCCTTTCCCCGGGTCGCCGCCTGCCGCCCCGCAAGCCTCGCGTGCAGGGGCGCTCCTGGGCCGTCCGCGCCGTCCTGACCTTCCATTTCTGAGGAGACTGCCATGACCGACGTCCGGCCCACGCCGGCGGCGAAGACGCACGCGCGCGGCCTATCGTCGCCCGCGGCCTTCTTCGTCGCCCTGCGGCCGCTGTTCGGCGGTTCGCTCTCGGCCGGTCAGGTCAGCGGCATCACCGCCAAGCTGCAGGCGTTCGGCGATGCCGGCACGCCAGTCGCCTGGGTGGCCTACGGCCTCGCGACGTCGTGGCACGAGACCGGGCGGACGATGCAGCCGGTGCGTGAGATCGGGCAGGGCAGGGGCTGCGCCTACGGCGCACCGGGCTGCCACGCCGGCCAGGTCGCCTACGGTCGCGGCGACGTCCAGCTGACCTGGGATCGCAATTACGAGCGCGCCGATCGCGAGCTCGGCCTCGGCGGCAAGCTGATCGCAGACTACGACCTGGCGCTGC
>JBPBQW010000121.1:0-8101 GCA_050955125.1 Janthinobacterium lividum | reverse complement strand
TGGGTGCGGGCGCGGCAGCAGGCGATCCGGCGGTGATCGGTACGTTCCTGATCGAGCCTGCGAACATGGCCGGCACCGGTCGGCGCATGAAGGCGGACCCGGCGTTCCGCCGGCGCTTCGTCGAGGAAGAACTGCGCGGAGACCTGCCGCCGCTCGCCGGCACGGGCGAGGCGCAACTGGTCGCCGAACTGGAATCGGCGCCGCTCGCCATCGATCTTGCGCACCATCTGCCTGCCCTGGCCGGGCGACCGCTGGTGCTCGCCTATGCCAGCCGTGCGATCGGGGCGACCGACCGTGTGCCGATGGAGGCGGTCGCGCGCCAGGCCGGCGCCACGCGGCTGACCGTCGTCGAATGGCCGACCGACCACAGCTTTTCCGACCACCGGATCGCGCTCACCGATCTCCTGCTACGCTGGCTCGCCGCGCTTCCCCGCTGATCGCATGGCCAAGCTGTATTTCTACTACGCCTCGATGAACGCGGGCAAGTCGACCAATCTGTTGCAGGCGGACTTCAACTATCGCGAGCGGGGAATGCGGACGATGCTGTTCACCGCCGCGGTGGACGACCGGTTCGCGGCCGGCACGATCGCGTCGCGCATCGGCCTGACCGCGCCGGCGACGCCGTTCGACGCGGGAACTGACATTCTCGCCTGCATCGAGCGCGAGCTCGCCGTCGGTCCCCTCGCCTGTGTGATGGTGGACGAGGCGCAGTTCCTGACCGCCGCACAGGTCGCCGGGCTGGCCCGCGCCTGCGACGTGCTCGACGTGCCGGTGCTCGCTTATGGACTGCGCACCGATTTTCGCGGCGCGCTGTTCGAGGGTGCGGGGCGGTTGCTGGCGCTGGCGGACGAACTGGTGGAGATCAAGTCGGTGTGCGGCTGCGGGCGCAAGGCCAGCATGAACCTGCGCGTGGATGTGGACGGCCGGCCAGTCGCCGAGGGCGCGCAGACCGACATCGGCGGCAACGACCGATATGTCGCGTTGTGTCGTCGGCATTTCCACCAGGTGCTGGGCGGCGGCCGTATCGCCGCGGCGGCCGGCTGACTATATCGGTTTCATGGAACCCATGATCTATCGCGCCGCGGTGGCGATCGTGCCGCTGGTGGTGGCGATCGTCTTTCACGAAGTCGCGCACGGCTGGGCGGCGCGCGCGCTCGGCGATCCGACCGCGCACGAGCAGCGGCGGTTGAGCTTCAACCCCTTGCGCCACGTCGATCCGATGGGGACGATCATCCTGCCGCTGGGCCTGGCGCTGGCCGGTGCACCCGTCTTCGGCTGGGCCAAGCCCGTGCCGGTCGATGCGCGTCGGTTGCGCGAGCCGCGGACGGGAATGATGCTGGTCGCACTCGCCGGGCCGGCGATGAACCTGGCGCTCGCACTGGTCGCGGCGGTGGTGCTGGGCGTGCTTGCGGGATCGGGCGGGCCACAGGGCGTCGTGAGCGGTTTCGTCGGTGCGATGCTGATCGAGTTCATCCTCGTCAACGTGTTCCTGGCGCTGTTCAACATGCTGCCGATCCCGCCGTTCGACGGCAGCCACGTGCTCGAGGGCCTATTGCCGCGCCCGCTCGCGGAGCGGTACGCGTCGATGCGCAACCTGGGCTTCGCGCTCGTCATCCTGCTGGTCGTCGTCCTGCCGATGGTCGCGCCCAACGCCAACATCGTCGGGCGGATCGTATTGCCGCCGGCGCAGTGGTTGGCGGGATGCTTCTTCGCGGTGGCGCATGCCTTTGCCTGATCCTGCGATGCTGAACGGCTGGCTGGTGATCGACAAGCCGGTCGGCCCGGGTTCGACGCAGGTGGTCAGCGCGGTCAAGCGCGCGTTGCGGGCGGGCGGCTATCCCAAGGTGAAAGTGGGCCATGGTGGCACGCTCGATCCGCTGGCGTCGGGTGTCCTGCCGATCGCGTTGGGAGAGGCGACCAAGCTTGCCGGGCGGTTGCTCGACGGCGACAAGGCCTATGACTTCACCGTCGCCTTCGGCAGACAGACCGACACGCTCGACCTGGAAGGGCAGGTTGTCGCGACGAGCGACGTGCGGCCGATGGCGACAGAGGTACAGGTGGTGCTGCCGACGTTCACCGGCCCGATCGAGCAGGTGCCCCCGGCCTTCTCGGCGCTGAAAGTCGATGGCGAGCGCGCCTATGATCTGGCGCGAGCGGGGCACGAGGTGGTGCTGGCCACGCGGGCGGTGAGGGTGCACGCACTATCATCCTCCCCCAGCAACCTCGGGGAGGATGAGAAAAGCCTGGATGATCTCACTCTTACCGCCGAAGTCTCCAAGGGTACCTACATCCGTAGCCTCGCGCGCGACATCGCCCTCGCGCTCGGCACCGTCGGCCACGTGACCTATCTGCGTCGCACCCGCGCCGGCCCGTTCGACCTTGCCCAATCGATATCGCTGGACAAACTTGCGGAACTCGGGCAGGCGCGCGCCCTTGAACTGTCACTCCTGCCGTTGAGGGCGGGGCTGGACGACATCCCGGCTCTCCTCCTCACCCCCGACCAGGCAGGGGCGCTCCGTCAGGGGCGCGTTCTGGCCGGGATCGCCGCCGACGACGGCCTTGCTCTTGCCCTGCTGGACGATGTTCCGGTCGCGCTGGTCGAGGTCATGGACCGCACGGTCCGCGTCGAGCGCGGCTTCAACCTGTATTCGATGTCGAGGACAAGCGAATGACGATCACCGCCGAGCGCAAGGGCGAGCTCATCAAGGAACACGGCCGCATCGAGGGCGATACCGGTTCCCCCGAGGTTCAGGTCGCGATCCTGACCGAGCGGATCCGCAACCTGACCGACCATTTTAAAGGCCATGCGAAGGACAATCATTCGCGCCGCGGGCTGCTGATGATGGTCAACAAGCGTCGCTCGCTGCTCGACTATCTCCGCAAGACCGAGGGTCAGCGGTACATCGATCTCATCGCGAAGCTCGGGCTTCGCAAGTAACTTCAAGGGCGCCTGCGGGCGCCCTTGTCGCATCGGCCAGCACGCAATCCGGCGTGCCGGCGTCGGAGCGACAGACCGCTCCACACCGACGCGGGCCGGCTAGCCCGCCATCATAGGCCCCGGACGCATCGGGCGTCCGGTCCAAAGGAAATCATATGTTCGATACCAAGAAGGTCAGCATCGCCTGGGGCGACCAGACCCTGACGCTCGAGACGGGCCGCGTCGCCCGCCAGGCCGACGGCGCGGTGCTCGCGACGCTTGGCGAGACGGTCGTGCTGTGCGCGGTGACCGCCGCCAAGACGGTCAAGGAGGGGCAGGACTTCTTCCCGCTCACCGTCCATTATCAGGAGAAGTTCTCCTCCAGCGGCCGCATCCCCGGCGGCTTCTTCAAGCGCGAGCGCGGCGCGACCGAGCGCGAGACGCTGGTCAGCCGGCTGATCGATCGCCCGCTGCGGCCGTTGTTTCCGGATGGTTTCTATAACGAGATCAACTGCATTGCGCAGGTGATGTCCTACGACGGCGAGAACGAGCCCGATCTGCTGGCGATGATCGCGGCGTCGGCGGCGATGACGCTGTCGGGCGTGCCGTTCATGGGCCCGATCGGCGCCGCGCGCGTCGGCTACAAGGACGGCGAGTATCAGCTCAACCCGTCGGACAAGGACGTCGCCGAGGGCGAGCTCGACCTAATGGTCGCCGCCACCCACGACGCGGTCATGATGGTCGAGTCGGAAGCCAAGGAGCTGTCCGAGGACATCATGCTCGGCGCGGTCATGTTCGCGCACAAGGCGTCGCAGCAGGTGATCGACGCGATTATCAAGCTCGCCGAGCAGGCCGCCAAGGAGCCGTGGGAGCTGAAGGCCGGCGCCGACCTGTCGGGCCACAAGGCGAAGCTGAAGGACCTCATCGGCGCCGACATGGCCGCCGCCTACAAGCTGACCGACAAGCAGGCGCGCCAGACCGCGATCAACGCCGCCCGCACCAAGGCGCGCGAGGCGTTCGAGACCTTGAAGCACGCCAACCCCGCCGAGTATCTCGGCACGCTCAAGCTGGTGAAGAAGGTCGAGGCCGAGATCGTCCGCGGCCAGATCCTGAACGACGGCGTCCGCATCGACGGCCGCGACACGAAGACGGTGCGCCCGATCGACGCGACCGTGCACTTCCTGCCGCGCGCGCACGGATCGGCGCTGTTCACCCGCGGCGAGACGCAGACCATCGCCACCACGACGCTGGGCACGCGCGATGCCGAGCAGATGATCGATGGGCTCAACGGCCTGAATTATCAGCACTTCATGTTGCACTACAATTTCCCGCCGTACTCGGTGGGCGAGGTCGGCCGCTTCGGCGCCCCGTCGCGTCGCGACATCGGCCACGGCAAGCTCGCCTGGCGCGCGCTGCACGCGGTGCTGCCGACGAAGGAGGAGTTCCCCTACACGATCCGCGTCACGTCCGACATCACGGAGAGCAACGGCTCGTCGTCGATGGCGACGGTCTGCGGCGGCTCGCTGAGCCTGATGGACGCGGGCGTGCCGATCAAGCGGCCGGTGTCGGGCATCGCGATGGGGCTGATCCTGGAGGGTGACAAGTTCGCCGTGCTCAGCGACATCCTGGGCGACGAGGATCACCTGGGCGACATGGACTTCAAGGTCGCCGGCACGTCGGAGGGCATCACCAGCCTTCAGATGGACATCAAGATCGCCGGCATCACCGAGGAGATCATGAAGGTCGCGCTGGCACAGGCCAACGAGGGTCGCGCGCACATTCTGGGCGAGATGGCCAAGGCGCTGGGCGAGACCCGCACCGAGCTCAGCGCCCACGCACCGCGCATCGAGAGCTTCACGATCGACAAGTCGAAGATCCGCGAAGTGATCGGCACGGGCGGCAAGGTGATCCGCGAGATCGTCGCCACCACGGGCGCCAAGGTCGACATCGACGACGAGGGCGTCATCAAGGTCTCGTCGTCCGACCCCGCGCAGATCGACGCGGCGATCGCGTGGATCAAGGGGCTGGTCGAGGAGGCCGAGGTCGGCAAGGTGTATGACGGCAAGGTCGTCAACCTGGTCGATTTCGGTGCGTTCGTGAACTTCATGGGCGGCAAGGACGGACTCGTCCACGTCTCCGAGATGCGCAACGAGCGTGTCGAGAAGGTGTCGGACGTCGTCTCCGAGGGTCAGGCCGTGAAGGTCAAGGTCCTCGAGATCGACCCGCGCGGCAAGGTCCGCCTGTCGATGCGCGTCGTCGACCAGGAGACCGGCGCCGAGCTGGAGGACACTCGTCCCGCGCGCGAGCCGCGTGAGGGCGGTGGCGGCGGCGACCGTGGCCCGCGTGGCCCGCGTCGCGATGGCGGCGGCGGCGGTGACCGCGGCGGCGATCGCGGTCCGCGCGGCGAAGGTGGCGGTGATCGCGGCCCCCGCGGCCCGCGCCGTGACGGCGACGGCGGCCGCGGTCCCCGGCGTGATGGCGGCGGCGAGCGTGGCCCGCGCGCCGAGGGCGGCGACCGTGCTCCCCGTCGCGAAGGCGGCACCGACGCCCCGGCACCCGACTTCGCGCCGGCGTTCCTGACCGGCGACCGCGACTGATCGCGACGCCGCTCGGGCAAAAATGACGAAGGGCCCGGCAGGCGACTGCCGGGCCCTTTTTCGTGGGCGTCAGCGCTCGGTCACGAGGGCGGAAGGAGCGTGCTTCGGACGGTACGGCGGGTGAACTCGGCCGTGGCCCCGAACACGAGATGCGAGACGCCGGAATATAGATGCTCCGACAGCGGGGTTTGCATCGGCGGCGACCCCAACCCGAGCGCCGGCACCGTGGCTTCGTCGAGCACCGCGGCCACACCCAGGCCGAATGCGGTGCCGTATCCGATGGTGATCGCCGGACGAAACTCCGCGGCGATCCCATAGGCGACGCCCAGCACGGAGCCCAACGTATAGTGGACGAGCTGGCCGGCCAGCGCCTGCTGAGGTTCGGAAACCGGCGAGCCGCCGATGACGGTCTTCACCCGATTGGCGGCCTTGGCCGTTGCCGGTTCGCCATCGTTGTCCGAGCCCTGAACCGTCGACACGGCCGCCTGAAAGCGGTCCATCGCGAACGAGGCGAGCATCCCGGCGATCAGTCCCGCGGTCGCCCCGCGGATCAGCCGAACACCCGTTCCCGTATCCTGCGCATCGGTCATCGTCTCACGCCTCCGTTGGTAAGTCACACACGCAACACCGTCCGACAGGATTGGTTCGCAGGAAAGTGACCGGGCGCTGGCATGACCGTCGAGTTCTCCGGTAGCATGGGTCTGAAGGCTCGATCAGCCGAATCGCGCTGTCCTACAACAACCCGTCCGACGTATTGGAGCATTCCACGAACAAAACAGGAAGGCGAGTCGATGTCGGCAAGGACGAGTGCGGCGCGGCGGCGGGCGTTTTTCGTCGCGTTGGCGGCGACGGGTAACCAGACGCTGGCGGCGGAGCGGGCGAAGGTGTCGCGGTCGTGGTGACGCTGCACCGGTCGACCGATCCTGCGTTCCACGCAGAGATGGAGGCGGCGGTGGCGACGGCCAAGGCGCGGCTGGACGAGGCCGCCACCGTGAAGCCCCGGCGCCGCTGGCGCGACCAGGACGGCGAGGAGCTGACCGTGCGGGGCTCGAACGGGCGCTGGACGCAGGTCGCGCGGGCGCGGGTGCGGCAATGGACGCCGCGGGTCGAGGCGCATTTCCTGGCGGCGCTGCGCGAGACCTGCAACGTCAAGGCGGCCTGCGCGCAGGTGGGGCTGAGCCAGGCGTCGGCCTACAACCATCGCAGGCGCTGGCCCGAGTTCACGCGGGCGTGGGACGTGGCGATCGAGGATGGGTACGACCAATTGTCGATCGCGCTCGTCGCCTCGGCGGGCGCGATGCTCGGCGACACGCTATTCCTGCCCGATCTGGTGACGGGGCCGATCAGCGTCGATCAGGCGATCCACGCGATGTGGCTCCACCGGCCGCGCGTGTGCGGCGTCGGCCGCCCGCCGGGCCGCGTGGCAAAGGAGCCGACGATGGACGAGGTGCGCGCCGAAGTGATGCGCCAGGTCGAGATCATCGAACGGGCAGGGCGGCGGGAGCGGCGGTCGGCCAAGGGCGGCCAGGGTCACGGATAGGGCGATGCGGCCCCACCCTCATCCTCCCCGCCAGGGGGAGGAGAACCAGCGAAGCTGGTGGAGGGGGAGGGCGCCATCGCCTTGCTCAGGGCGTCCTCCCCCTCCGTCCGGCTACGCCGGCCCCTCCCCCTGGCGGGGAAGGATGGATGCGGTTCTACTCCCGAAACCCCGGGCTGACGCGGTCGAGCTTGCGCAGCAACGCGGGCCAGGCGAGGCGCTGTGCCAGCATCCCCATGCCGGCGGGGTTGGACTGATGCGCGACCTTGGCGCCGACGTCCTCGTGCGGGTCGCACAGGTTCTCGCGGCCGGCGCTGAGCATGTGGACCTGCGCCTCGCACGCGCGCTCGAGGAAATAGAGCCGCAGGAAGCAGCTCGCGACGCTGTCGCCCACCGTCAGCGTGCCGTGGTTGCGCAGGATCATCGCGTGGCGCTCGCCGATGTCCGCCACCAGCCGCTCGCGCTCGGCGAGGTCGGTCGCGATGCCTTCATAGTCGTGATATGCGACGTCGTGCGCGGCGATCATCGCCGTCTGGGTATGGGGCAGCAGGCCGAAACGCATTGCCGACACCGCCTGGCCGTGCGGCGTGTGCAGGTGCATCACCGCCGCCGCGTCCGGCCGCGCCATGTGGAGCGCGGAGTGGATGGTGAAGCCCGCCGGGTTCACCGGATGGTCGCTCGGGCCGACCGGGCGGCCGTCGACGTCGATCTTGACGAGCGACGAGGCGGTGATCTCCTCGAACATCATGTCGTAGGGGTTGATGAGGAAATGGTGCTCGGGGCTTGCATCGACGCTGGGCACGCGCGCGGACAAATGGGTGAAGATCAGGTCGTCCCACCCGTACAGCGCGACCAGGCGATAGGCGGCGGCGAGGTCGACGCGCGCTTCCCATTCGCCGGGCGCCATCTGCGGTTCGGGGGTGACGGACGCGAGGGTGGCCATGGCGCTCTCCTGTGTTCTTTCGAACGCAGGGTACGCTTGTGGCGGTGGTTGGGGAAGGGGGGAGCGAGAAGGGGCGTCGTGGCGAAGCCACGCCGTCGGACGTGGCG
>JBPBQW010000120.1:0-8294 GCA_050955125.1 Janthinobacterium lividum | reverse complement strand
GGCCGTGCTGGAGGGCCGGTATCCGAACCTCGTCCGCATCCACGACCAGGTCGCCGGCCTGCCCGGCATCCGCGACTATCTGACGAGCGGCCGGCGTCAGGCGTTCAACGAGGACGGCATCTTCCGTCACTATCCCGAGCTCGACGGCGAGTGAGCGTTCCTGCCCGCACGCCTCGCCCGGCGGCGCGCATCCTGCTGGTCGACGCGGCGGGCCGGGTGCTGCTGTTCCGGTTCGCCGTGCCCGGCCGCGCGCCGTTCTGGGTGACGCCGGGCGGCGCGCTCGACCCGGACGAGAGCTACCCCGACGCCGCCCGGCGCGAGCTGTGGGAAGAGACCGGCATCGTCGCCGATCCGGGCCCGGAGGTCGCGCGCCGGCTGGTCGACTTCGTGTCCGTCGAGGGCGCGCCGGTCACCGCGGACGAGCGCTATTTCCGGATCGAGGTCGAGGCGGCGGAGGTCGATCCTGCGGGCCACACCGAGCTCGAACGTCGGGTGATGACGCAGTGGCGCTGGTTCGGCCCCGCCGACCTCGCCGCCCACGATGCCGCGGTCGACGGCGCGATCTATCCGCTCGACCTCGCGGCGATGCTGGCGCAGACCGCGCACGGCTGACGAGGGAGAACGAAGGTGCCGTTTCCGCTGACCCGCATCCCGCTGCCGACCGGTGTCGAGCTCGATGTCGCGATCGCCGGCGACGCGCAGAAGCCGCCGGTCGTGCTGTTGCACGGGTTTCCCGAGTCGCATCGGACGTGGCGACACCAGATCCCGGCGCTCGCGGCCGATCACTACGTCATCGCGCCCGACCAGCGCGGCTATGCCCGCTCGTCGAAGCCCGAGGGGATCGCCGCCTATGCGCCCGACCGGATCGTCGGCGACCTTCTCGCGCTGGCGGATCACCTGGGCATCGGCCGGTTCACGCTCGTCGGTCACGACTGGGGCGGCGCGATCGCATGGATGGCGGCGCTCGGCCGGCCCGACCGCGTGGAGCGCCTCGCCATAGTCAACGCGCCGCATCCCTATCTCTTCCAGCGCGCGCTGTTCGACAGCCCGGAGCAGCGCGCCGCCAGCCAGTACGTCACCCGGTTTCGCGATACCGGCATCGACGGCGGCCTGGTCGGCGCCGGGCTTGAGCGGTTCTTCTCCACCAGCTTCGCGCAGCACGTCGCGAGCGCGATCTTGGGTGAGGACAAGTCAGCGTATCTCGACGAATGGAGCCAGCCGGGCGCGATGACCGCGATGCTCAACTGGTATCGCGCGAGCCAGATCGTCGTGCCGCCCGTCGACTGGCGCCCCGGCGATCAGCCGCCGCGCCCCGCGTTCCTCGAGGGGCCGTTCCCGCCGGTGTCGGTGCCGACGCTCGTGATCTGGGGCATGGCGGACAAGGCCCTGCCGCCCGGCCCCAACCTCGACGGTCTCGACGCGCTGGTGCCGGACCTCACAATCCAGCGCCTCGACGGGGTCGGGCATTTCGCGCCATGGGAAGCGCCCGACCGGGTCACCGCGGCGCTGAGCGGATGGCTCCGTCGCCGCTGACCCGGAGAGCGACCGGCAACGCCGCCGGTCGCCGGCTCGACCTGGTCAGACCTGGCGGCGCGCAACCATGCACAATTGGCGCAGCTGACCGCGCAGGCTCGGCCCCTGCAACTGGGCGTCGACGCCGTTGTAATCCTCGGTCTTCAGGACCTTGGTGATCTCGGCGATTGACGCGCACTCGCCGTCGCGGGCGAGCTGGAAGGCGCGTTCGAGCAGGTTCAGGCCCTGGGCCATGGTGTGACTCCTTGCAAAGGACGCCGGTCCAGTGGCGTTATCCCAGGTTTAGCCGCTAAGGCCCGTCCCGTCACCTGTCGCGTGCACGTTCCGTCGCGTCGTCCTCTCCCCTCAACGGTCGCGCGAGCAGCGCGCGCATCACGGCGTCTGCCTCGTCGCCCCGCAGGAGGTCGCAGACCGCCGCAGTGACCGGCATCTCGACGCCCGCCGCCCGCGTCGCGGCGAGCAGGACGGGCGCGGTGGCGGCGCCTTCCGCGACCGTCCGCCGGTTCGCCAGCAGGTCGGCGGCGCGCTCGCCCCGGCCGATGCCGACGCCCAGCGAAAAGTTGCGCGACTGCACCGACGAGCAGGTGAGGACGAGGTCGCCCAGCCCCGCCAGTCCCGCCAGCGTGTCGGCGCGGGCACCGCGCGAGCGGCCGAACCGGCTCATCTCGGCGAAGCCGCGCGCGATCAGCGCCGCGCGCGCGTTGCTGCCCAGCCCCGCGCCCTCGGCGACCCCGCAGGCGATCGCGAGCACGTTCTTCACCGCGCCCCCGATCTCCGCCCCCACGACGTCGGTCGAGGTATAGGGCCGCAGCGCGCTGCCGGCGAACAGCGCCGCGAGCCGCTCCGCCAGCACGGGATCGGTGTGCGCCACCGTCGCGGCGGTCGGCAACCCCTGCGCCACCTCGCGCGCGAACGTCGGCCCGGACAGCACCGCGACCGGCCGGCCGGGGCAGCATTCGGCCGCGACCTCGTGCATCAGCCGGTGACTGCCCGCCTCGATCCCCTTGGCGCACAGGATCAACGGCGCCGCGCCGGCGAGATCGCCGTCCGGCAGGGCGTTCAGGACCTGGCGGAGGTGCTGGGCGGGAACAACCGCCAGCAGCGCGTCGGTCGCGCGACGCTCGACGAGGTCGAGATCGTCCGTCGCGGCGATGCGCGACGACAACGGCACCCCGGGCAGATAGGGCGCATTCTCCCGCGTTGCGTCGATCGCCGCCGCCAGCGCGGGCTGGCGCGCCCACAGGACGACGTCGTGCCGCCCGGCCAGCAACTGCGCGAGCGCGGTCCCCCACGCCCCGGCACCCAGCACCCCGATCATGCCTTCACTCCTGCACCGCGCACTGCCTCTGCCGACGGATCGAGCCGCCAGCGCGGCCGCGCCGGCATGTCGAGCGGGTCGGTGAGCCCAAGCGCGAACCGCTCGGCGCCCGCCCAGCCGATCATCGCGGCGTTGTCGGTGCACAGCCACAGCGGCGGCGCGACGAAGCGCAGGCGGTGCTCGTCCGCCAGCGCCGCCATCGCAGCCCGCACCGCGCCGTTCGCCGCGACCCCGCCCGCGACCACCAGCGCCGTCACCGGCCCCGCGCTGCCCAGCGCCCGTCGCGTGCGGTCGAGCAGGCAGTCGACGACCGCGGCCTGGAACGAGGCGGCGAGATCGGCCGCCGGATACTGTCCCGCCACCCGCGCCACCGCGCTCTTCAGGCCCGCGAACGAGAAATGCGGCTCGGGCGAGCCCACCATCGGGCGCGGCAGGGGCACTGCGCGCGGGTCCCCCATCGCCGCCGCCCGCTCCACCGCCGGGCCGCCCGGGAAGCCGAGCCCGAGCAATTTGGCAGTCTTGTCGAACGCTTCCCCCACCGCATCGTCGATCGTAGTCGCCAGCCGACGATAGCGCGCCACGCCCTCGACGAGCAGCAACTGGCAATGCCCCCCCGATACCAGCAGCAGCACATAGGGGAAATCGAGGTCCGGATCGGACAGTCGCGGGCTGAGCGCATGGCCTTCCAGGTGATTGACCCCCACCAGCGGCTTGCCCGCCGCGTGCGCCAGCGCCTTGCCGGTCACGAGCCCGACCATCACGCCGCCGATCAGTCCCGGCCCGGCAGTCGCGGCGACCGCGTCGACGTCGGACAGGGTGACGCCCGCGTCGGCCAGCGCCGCGGCGACCAGCGGCTCCAACGCCTCGACATGCGCGCGCGCGGCGATCTCGGGCACCACGCCGCCGAAGGGCGCATGCGCCGCCTCCTGTCCCAGCAGCCGGTGTGCGAGCACCCGCCGGTCACCGGTGACGAGCGCGGCGGCGGTTTCGTCGCACGAGGATTCCAGGCCGAGGATCAGCATCACCCCTCCCTAACGGCCCCGGCTGCTCCTGTCCCTCCTCGTCACACCCATCTGCTCTTCGCCCTCCCGTTCACCCCGAGCTTGTCGAAGGGCTGCCATATCTTCTACCCGACGCGAAGAAAGGCAGGGCTTCGACGGGCTCAGCCTGAATGGATGGCCCGGGAGGGACGATGGCATTTCTCTTTCGTCTCGGCTCGCGCGGCTCCCCCCTGGCGCTGGTGCAGGCCAACCTCGTCCGCGACGCGCTGGCCGCCGCGCACGGCTGGTCACGCGAGTCGATCGCCATCGTCGTCGTCCGCACCACCGGCGACCGAGTCCAGGACAGGCCGCTGGCGGAGATCGGCGGCAAGGCGCTGTGGACCAAGGAGCTCGACCGCGCGCTGCTCGACGGCGAGGTCGACGCGTGTGTCCACTCGATGAAGGACGTCGAGACGCTCCGCCCAGCCGCCATTGTGCTGGCCGCGACGCTGCCGCGTGCCGACACGCGCGACCGGCTGGTCGGCGCGGGCTCGATCGGCGAGCTGCGGCCGGGCGCGGTCGTCGGGACGAGTTCGCCGCGCCGCCGGGCGCAGCTGCTCGCGCGCCGGCCCGACCTGTCGGTCGTCACCTTGCGGGGCAACGTCGAGACGCGGCTGGCGAAGGTGGCCGCCGGACAGGTGGACGCGACGCTGCTCGCCGCCGCCGGGCTCGACCGGCTGGGCCACGGCGACGGAGTCGCTATCGACGACATGCTTCCCGCCCCCGCACAGGGCGCCGTGGGGATCGAGGTCCGCGCCGACGATGCGACCGCGCGCGCCATCATCGCGGCGATCGACCACGCGGCGACCCACGCCTGCATCCTTGCGGAGCGCGCGTTGCTGGCCGGGCTGGGCGCGGACTGCCACTCGCCCGTCGCGGCGCTCGCGACCGTCCGCGGCGACTGGATGACGCTGCGGGCCGAACTGCTGGCCGAAGACGGCTCGGCGCGGGTCGAGGGTGTGCTGGCGGGGGTCGCCGATCCCGCGATCGGCACGCGCCTCGCCGCCGACCTGCTCGCCCGGGCACCCGACGCGGTCCGGCGATTGTTCACGCCGCCGTCGCGATGAGCCGCCCGGTCGCGGTGCTGCGGCCCGAGCCCGGTAACGCCGCCACCGCCGCGCGTGTCGAGGCACGGGGCTGGAGCGCGATCCGCCTGCCGCTGTTTTCAACGCGGGCCTGCCCATGGGCCGTCCCTGACCCGGCCGGATTCGACGCCCTGCTGCTCACCAGCGCCAATGCGCCGCGGCTGGCGGGTCCGGGCCTGGCGCGGTTGGCCGCCCTGCCGGTGCTGGCGGTCGGCGCCGCGACCGCGGACGCCGCGCGCGCGGCGGGCCTGCAGGTCCGCCTGACCGGTACGGGCGATGCGGCCTCGCTGGTGGAGCAGGCGCGCGCGATCGAGGTGGCGCGCGCGCTGCATCTCGCCGGGCGCGATCGGATCGCCGCCTCACCCGTCGTCGCGCAGACCGTCACCGTCTATGCCAGCGACGCCGTCGAGCCCGGGCCGGACATCCTGCGCGACCTCGCGGGCACCGTCGCGCTTCTCCACTCGCCCCGTGCCGCCGCGCGGTTCGTCCGGCTGATCGACCACGCGCAAGTAAGCCGGGCGACGTTGCGCGTCGTGGCGCTCAGCCCGGCGGTCGCGGCGGCGGCCGGCGACGGCTGGGATCGGGTCGCGGTCGCGGCCGTGCCGGGCGACGCCGCGTTGCTCGATGCCGCCGCCCGTCTGGTCGGTTGACCCGCCCCGCGTCCGCACGGATAACGGCACGATGAGCGACGCCCCCGCCTTCGCCCCCGTCGGCATTCCCGTCCCCGCGCGGCGCAGTCCATGGCCACTGGTCGTCGCCGCGATCGTCCTCGCCTTCGTCGCCGGCCTGGCTGCGATGGCGCTGCTGGGTGGGCGCTATCGCTGGTCGGGCAAGACCGCGGAGGCCACGCCCGCGACGAAGGTCATCGCGCCCGTGGTCGTCCGACCGGTCACCGCGTTGCCCGTGCTCGCCAGCGACCCGGCCACGCTCGCCGGACGCGAGACGCTGCTCGCCGCGCAACTCGCCGCGATCGAGGCGCGCACGGCGGCGGTGGGGACGCAGGCCGCTGCGGCCTCCGGGCAGGCGAGCCGGGCGGAGGCGATGTTGATCGCCTTTGCCGCGCGCCGGGCGATCGATCGCGGACTGAAGCTGGGTGCGCTCGAGGCGCCGTTGCGCGCGCGGTTCGGGCTCGCGCAGCCGCAAGCGCTCGGGCTGATCGTCGGCGCATCGCGTGCGCCGCTGACGCTGGAGGATTTGCGGGCCGGGCTGGAGATGCTGTCCACCAATCTGGTGGCGGGAAGCGACGGCGGGTGGATGGTGTTGCGCCACGAGCTCGCATCGCTGATCGTCATCCATCCAGCGGGCACGCCCTCGCCGGCACCGGCCGACCGGCTCGCGCGCATCCGGCGGCTGGTCGAGACGGGTCAGGTGGAGGCCGCGCTGACCGAGGTCGGACGGATGCCGGGGGCCGGGTCGGCCGGCAACTGGATCGATGCGGCGCGTCGCTACGTCGACGTCCACCGTGCGCTCGACACGATCGAGTTCGCCGCGATCGACGGCCAGGCCGTTCCGGTCGACGCCGCGCCCGCGTCGTCGCAGGCTCAGGCTCCCTCGACGACTGCGGCAGTCCCGCCCGCCGCTACCCGCTGAGCCGGTCGATCAGCGCGGTCGCCGCCGCCGGCGCCCGCACCTTTGCACCGTTGATGAGGAAGACGAACGTGTCGCGCGGCGACCCGGGCGGCGGCGTCGCCTCGACATATGGCAGGCCCTCCGGCGCGCCGCCCGCGGCCCAGTGCCGGGCGCGGGCGGCCCATTCGTCCAGCGCCGCTGTGTCATAGCCGGCAGGGTTCGCCTCCTCCGCTGCCTCCAGCCGGGCATAGACGAAGTCGGCCGTGACGTCCGCGATCGCAGGATACTCCGCCGAGTCGGCATAGGCGATCGCCACGCCCGCCGCGCGCGCCATCGCGACGAACGCCGGCACGGCGAAACTCTCGTGCCGCACCTGGACCGCATGACGCAGCGCGACGCCGTCCTGGGTCCGCGGCAACAGGGCCAGGAAGGCCGCGACGTCGTCGGGATCGAACCTCTTGGTCGCCATGAACTGCCACAATATGGGTCCCAGCCGATCGCCGAGCTCGACCAGCCCCTGGCCCAAGAACCGCGCCACCGAGTCGCCCGCGTCGGCGAGCTTCTTGCGGTTGGTGCAGTAGCGCGACGCCTTGACCGCGAACACGAAGCCGTCGGGCACCGTGTCGCGCCAGCCGGCGAAGCTCGCAGGCTTGAAGCTGCCGTAATAGGTGCCGTTGATCTCGATCGCGGTGACCTGCCGCGATGCGTATTCCAGCTCCCGCTTGTGTGGCCATTTGTCGGGATAGAACACGCCGTCGCGCCACGGCTCGTACGTCCAGCCGCCGATGCCGACCCGGATCGCCCCTGCGGCCGCCACCGCGCCTAGCCCGCCAGCGCCTTGCGGAGCAGCTCGTTGACCACGCCCGGGTTCGCCTTGCCGCCCGTCGCCTTCATCGTCTGGCCGACGAAGAAGCCGAACAACGCCTCCTTGCCGGCGCGATATTGGCCAAGCTGCCCCGGATTCTTCGCCAGCACGTCCGCGATCACCGCCTCGATAGCACCGGTGTCGCTGGTCTGCTTCAGCCCGCGGCTCTCGACGATCGTCGCGGCATCCTCGCCCGTCTCCAGCATCGCCTCGAACACCTGCTTGGCAAGGCTGCCCGACAGCGTCCCGTCCGCCACCAGCGCCAGCAGCGCGGCCGCCTGCGCCGGCGCGACCGGACTGCGCTCGATGCCGAGCCCCAGCCGATTGAGCGCGCCGAACAGCTCGCCCGTCACCCAGTTGGACGCCGGCCCGGCCGGAGCGCCCGCCTCGATCAGCGCGTCGAACCAGCGCGCCGTCTCGACCTCCGCCGTCAGCACCCCGGCATTGTAAGGGGTGATGCCCAGCCCCTCGTACCGGCGGCGCTTGGCGTCGGGCAGTTCGGGCAGGCTCGCGCGACACTCGGCCAGGAATGCCTCGTCCAGCTCCAGCGGCAACAGGTCCGGGTCCGGGAAGTAGCGATAGTCGTGCGCATCCTCCTTGGAGCGCATCGAGCGGGTGATGCCGCGATCGGGATCGAACAGTCGCGTCTCCTGCACGATCGCGCCGCCGTCCTCGATCAGCGCGACCTGGCGGCGCGCCTCATGCTCGATCGCCGCCATCACGAAGCGGATCGAGTTGACGTTCTTGGTCTCGGTCCGGGTTCCCAGTTCGGCGCCCGGCTTGCGGACGGAGACGTTGACGTCGGCCCGCATCGATCCCTGATCCATGTTGCCGTCGCAACTGCCGACGTAGCGCAGGATCGAGCGCAGCTTGGTGAGATACGC
>JBPBQW010000119.1:0-9246 GCA_050955125.1 Janthinobacterium lividum | reverse complement strand
CCTTCACCCAGGCCCAGCTCAGCGCCACCGCCAGGCAGCTCAACGAACGCCCCAGAAAGACCTTGCTGTACCAAACCCCAGCTGAGATGTTCGCAAAGAGCGTTGCGTCGACCGGTTGAACCCACCGGTCAAAGCGGACATAGCCTCATCATGACGGTCCGCCGCCCCTAACCCCCCGCCATCACCTTCGCCCGTCTGCGCTGCACCGAACTGCCGATCCCCAGCGCCTCGCGATATTTCGCCACCGTCCGCCGCGCGATGTCGAAGCCCGCCGCGTTCAGGCGGTCGACCAGCGTGTCGTCCGACAGCACGGCCGCGCCCTCGGCCGCGATCAGCGCGCGGATCGCGGCCTTCACCGCCTGCGCCGACACCGCCTCGCCGCCGTCCGCCGCCTGGATCGCGCTGGTGAAGAAGTATTTGAGTTCGAACAGCCCGCGCGCGCAGGACAGGTACTTGTTGCTCGTCACCCGGCTGACGGTCGATTCGTGCATGCCGATCGCATCCGCGACGGTGCGCAGCGTCAGCGGGCGCAGGTGCGCGACGCCGCCGACGAAGAACGCCTCCTGCTGCTTCACGATCTCGGCCGCGACCTTGATGATCGTGCGCTGGCGCTGGTCGAGCGCCTTGACCAGCCAGTTGGCGCTGGCGAGCATGTCCGACAGCCACGCGCGACCCGCCTTGTCCTGCGGCCCGGTCGACAGTTCCGCGTAATAGCGCCGGTCGACCAGCACGCGCGGCAGCGTCGCGGCGTTGATCTCCACCGCCCAGCCGGTCCCGCGGCGCGCGACGAACAGGTCGGGCGTCACCGCTTGCGCAGGCTCGCCGCCCAGCCGGCAGCCCGGCTTGGGATCGTAGCCGCGCAACTCGCGGATCATGTCGGCCATGTCCTCGTCGTCGACGCCGCACAGGCGTTTGAGCCGGGCGAGGTCGCCGCGCGCGAGGTGGTCGAGATTGTCGATCAGCCGCGCCATCGCGGGATCGTAGCGGTCCGCCTCGCGCGCCTGGAGCGCCAGGCATTCGGCGAGGTCGCGCGCGCCGACGCCGGTGGGCTCGAACGCCTGGATCGCGGCGAGCACGCGCTCGACGACGACGAGCGGCACGCCGAGCCGGTCGGCCACCTCGCGCAGGGTGACGCGCAGATAGCCCGCCTCGTCGATCTGGTCGATCAGATGCGCGGCCACGAACAGGTCGATGCCCGACAGCACCTCGCCCGCCTGGCCGAGCAGATGGTCGGCGAGCGTCGTCGCGGGGCCCGCCAGCGCGTCGAGGTCCGGCATCTCGCCGCCTTCCCCTCCGCCCGAGCCGGGTGCGGACCCGCCCGACAAGCCGAGCGCGCCGTCGAGCGCCCCGCTCATGTCGCTGGCCGAATCGTCGTAGGCGGAGGTGGTCAGGTCAGCGTCGAGCGACGCCTCGCCCGCGCCGGCGCCCGCCATCACCAGCTCGTCGGCGCCCGCGGGCTCGTCGCGGGGGGCGAGGGCGGGCTCTGGGAGCGTGGGCGCGTCCGTCTCCGGCGGCGCGGCCTCGAGCAGCGGATTGCGCTCGATCTCTTCGGCGATCACCCCCTCGATCTCGAGGTTGGACAGCGCCAGCAGCTTGATCGCCTGCTGCAACTGCGGCGTCATCACCAGCGACTGCGACTGGCGCAGGTCGAGACGCGGGGCAAGGGTCACAACATCATCCTCCCCTGCCAGGGGGAGGTGGGCCGCGCCAGCGGCTCGGAGGGGGAGGACTCATGATGTCCCGTCGGTACCAACCGCCCCCTCCGTCTCGCTGCGCGAGCCACCTCCCCCTGGCGGGGGAGGATGAGACGGGAGCGCGGCGCTGCCATCACCCTACAGACTGAAACTCTCGCCAAGGTACAGGCGGCGGACGTTGGCGTCGGCGACGAGCTCGGCGGGGGAGCCTGCGAACAGCACCCGGCCGTCGTAGATGATGTAGGCGCGGTCGACGATGTCGAGCGTCTCGCGGACGTTGTGGTCGGTGATGAGGACGCCGATGTCGCGGCGCTTCAAGTCCTTCACCAGGTCGCGGATGTCGGCGATCGAGATCGGGTCGATGCCCGCGAACGGCTCGTCGAGCAGGATGATCGACGGGTCGGCGGCGAGCGCGCGCGCGATCTCGGCGCGGCGGCGCTCGCCGCCCGACAGCGCCATCGCGGGCGCGTCGCGCAGCCGCGTCAGGCCGAACTCGTCGAGCAGCCGGTCGAGCCGCGCCGCGCGCGCCGCCTTGTCGGGCTCGGCGAGCTCCAGCACCGTCGAGATGTTCTTCTCCACCGACAGGCCGCGGAAGATGCTGGTCTCCTGCGGCAGGTAGCCCAGCCCCAGGATCGCGCGGCGGTACATCGGCAGGCCGGTGATGTCGTCGCCGTCGAGCATGATGCGGCCCGAATCGGGCTTCACCAGCCCCATGACGGAGTAGAAGCACGTCGTCTTGCCCGCGCCGTTGGGCCCGAGCAGCCCGATGACCTCGCCGCGACCGACCGAGACGGACACGTCGGTGAGGACGGTGCGCTTGTCGTAGCTCTTGGCGATCGAGACGACCTGCAGGCCGCGGCCGACCGGGGCCTCGTGGATCGGCTCGACGTCGGACAGGTAAGGGGTGTCGGTCACGGTCATGGCGCGGGATCGGCCTCGCAGAAGCTGGTTGACGCTTCGTTACCGCCGATCGGCTTGGCAGGGAACCTGCATGTGCGCCGGACCGCCACGGGCAGCCGCACGTCGCGTGAGGACCCGCGCGCTATTGTGGCGCCGCGCCGTCCCGCTTGGGCACCGAGAACGTGCCCGTCACCCGCCCGCCCGGCGCGGTCTGCGTCGTGCCCGGGGCCGCACCGCCACCACCCCCCGCCGCCGCGGAACCGTCGACCACCGCGCGTCCGGTGTCGAGATTGATCGTCAGCCGCGATCCGTTGACGGTGTTGGCGCCCTGATGCAGCGTCACGCCGCCCAGCATCGTGATGAGGTGCTTGTTGAGGTCGTACACGCCGTAGCGGCCCGTCGCGCTCTGTTCCGGGCGCTTCACCACCACGTTGCCGGCGGCGTCGAGCCGGGAGACCTGCGGGTTCCCGTCGACCACCTGGCCGGTATAGGCGACGGTCATCCGCTGCGCGTTCAGCGTCATCTCCGCCTGCACCACCGCGACGTTGCCGGTCAGCACCGCGCGATTGGCCTTGTCCTGCAATTCGATGTGATCGGCGCCGAAGTTGATCGGCGCGTTCGAATTGTGCCGCGATTGCGCGGCGGCAGGGCCGGCCGCCACGGCGAGAAGGGCGAGGGGGAGGGCGGCGCGCATAACGGCTATTTCGCGCCTCGCGGCACGATCCGCAAGCGGGCATGGCCGTCGAGCCGCACGTCGCGGCTGTCGAGATCGGCGTTCAGGCGATCGGCGCTGAACACCCCCTGCGGCACGGTGCCGGTCGCCCGCCCGCCGCTCGCCATCCGCCGCGTCTTCAAGTCGAGCGTCGCGTCGCTGGTGTCGAGGCGATAGCCGTGCGGGCCGTCGACGCGCACCGGGCCGATCACCGCGACCTTATCCGTCCCCATGTCGTAACGGCCGCGGTCCGCCTTGACCGTCGCGGGACCGTCGGCGAGCGACAGCGTGGCGGCGAGCGTCTGGATTTGGACGATCGGCTCGGCGGAGCTCTTCTGCACCGCCTGGCCGGCGTCGAGCGTGAAGGGCTGGCCCTTGCCGTCCTCGCCACGGTAACGCGCGGCCTGGATGCGTAGCCGCTCGTGCGCGACCTCCACCTTGTTCTTGTCGAGCAGGAAGCTGACGTCGCCGCCGCCGGTCAGCGGCGCCATGACCAGGAACGCGAACAGCACGCCGATCGCGACGGGCAGGCCGACACGCAGCACCGCGACGATCCGGTCGTGACTGCCGCCCGGCAGCGCCCAGCGCTGGCGCGCGGTGCGCGGCGGCCGTGCGAGGGGCAGCGCGCGGGCGAGCGCCAGCGCGTCAGACATGCGCGAAGATGTCGATTTCCGGCCAGCCGGCGAGGTCGAGCGCGGCCCGGGTGGGCAGGAAATCGAAACACGCCTGCGCCAGCGCCATCCGCCCCTCGCGCACCAGCCGCCGCTCCAGTTCGTCGCGCAGCCGGTGGAGGAAGCGCACGTCGGACGCGGCATAGTCCTTTTGCGCCTCGGTCAGCGTCGGCGAACCCCAGTCGGACGACTGCTGCGCCTTGGACAATTCCTGCCCCAGCAGCTCGCGGACCAGCTCCTTGAGGCCGTGGCGGTCGGTGTAGGTGCGCACCAGCCGCGAGGCGATCTTGGTGTCCCACGCCGGCGCCGCGACGACGCCCAGATAATGCTGCACGGCGGCGATGTCGAAGCGGCCGAAATGATAGAGCTTCAGCCGCGCAGGGTCGGCGAGCAGCGCCTTGAGGTGCGGCGCGGCATAGTCGCTGCCCGCGGCGAAGCGCACCAGATGCTCGTTGCCGCCCCCGTCCGACAATTGCACGACGCACAGGCGGTCGCGCGGGGTGATGAGGCCCATCGTCTCGGTATCCACCGCGATCGCGGCGCCCGGCGCGAACAGGTCGTCGCCCGACAGGTCTTCCTCGTGCAGATAAACGCTCATCACCCGGTCCTAGCCGTCGCGGCGACCGGCCTCAATGGGCTGCGGTGTCGCCGACGCCGCGACGCCGGCGCAGCAGGTTGAGCGATTCGACCGCGAACGAGAACGCCATCGCGGCATAGATATACCCCTTGGGCACGTGGACGCCGAACCCGTCCGCGACCAGCACCAGCCCGATCATCAGCAGGAACGCCAGCGCCAGCATCACCACCGACGGCGTCCGCGCGATGAAGTTCGCCAGCGGATCGGCGGCGAGCAGCATCGTCCCCACCGCGATCACCACCGCGGCCATCATGATCGGCAGCTGGTCGGTCATGCCGACCGCGGTCAGGATCGAGTCGATCGAGAAGACCATGTCGAGCAGCAGGATCTGCACGATCGCGGAGCCGACGGACAGCGTCGCGGCCCCGCCGACGCCCTTGCCCGAGTCGTCGGCGACGGCGGACGGGTCGAGATTGTGGTGGATCTCCTGCGTCGCCTTGTAGAGCAGGAACACGCCGCCGCCGATCAGGATCAGGTCGCGCCACGAGAAATCGGTGGAGAAGGCAGGCTCGCCGTGCGAGTCGAGCGGGCCCCTCAGCCCGAGGTCGATCACCGTCGCGGTGAGCCGGGTCAGCCACGCGATCCCCGACAGCAGCGCGAGGCGCAGCCCGAGCGCGAGGCCGATCCCCAGCCGCCGCACGCGCGACCGGCTGGCCTGGGGCAGCCTGTTCGACAGCAGCGAGATGAAGACGAGGTTGTCGATGCCCAGCACGACCTCGAGCACCACGAGCGTGGCGAGGGCCAGCCAGGCGGCGGGGTCGGTCAGGAGGTCGAGCATGGCGACCGTCTGTGCCGTTCCGGCCACGCCGACGCAAGGATCGTGACGCGGCGCACGATTCAGGCGCCGTTCGCCGCGCCGCGGCGACGAATCTCCCTCGCAGGCGCGCGGAAAATGGGATATGGCAGGAATGTGGCGCATGCGAGAAGGCGCCCAAAGACCTGCGTTCGTCGTCCGGCTCGGGTTCTTGAACGGTATATCCGGGCGAACGTGGAACGAACAGGGCTTATGAGTTTCGACAAAGGTGGCCGCGGAAACCGTGGCGGGCGTGGCCGCGACAAGCGCGACAGCTTCGGCGGCGGCGACAGTGAGTTCGGCGGCGGCAGCAGCTTTGGTGGCGGCAGCAGCTTCGGCGGCGGGAGCAGCTATGGCGGCGGCGGCAGCAGCTACGGCGGTGGCGATCGCGGCGGCTTCGGCGGCGGGGGCAGCAGCTTCGGCGGCGGCGGCGGCGGCGGCGGTTATCGCGGCGGCGGCGGTGGCGGCGGCTTTTCCGGCGGTGGCGGCGGCGGTTTCTCGGGCGGCGGTGGCGGCGGTGCCGGTCGCGGCATGCCTCCCCAGGTCGTCGGCGAGGGCAAGGGCACGGTCAAGTTCTTCAACGCGCAGAAGGGGTTCGGCTTCGTCGTGCGCGATGACGGCGGCGAGGACGTGTTCGTCCACATCTCGGCGGTCGAGCAGGCCGGCCTGACGGCGTTGGCCGAAGGCCAGCCGCTCGGCTTCACGCTCGTCGATCGGGGTGGTCGCGTCTCGGCCACCGAGCTCAAGATCGAGGGCGAGCCGATGGCCGTCACCGATCGTGGCCCCCCGCGCGAGCCGCGCGAAGGCGGTTTCGAGCGTGGTGGCGATCGTGGCCCGCGTCCGGCTCCCGGCGGCGATCGTGGCGGCTTCGGCGGCCAGGGCGGCGGTGCCGGCGGTGCGCCGCAGCGTCAGCTGACCGGCGAGAAGGCGACCGGCACGGTCAAGTTCTTCAACGCCATGAAGGGCTTCGGCTTCATCCAGCGTGACGACGGCCAGCCCGATGCGTTCGTCCACATCTCGGCGGTCGAGCGCGCCGGCATGCAGACGCTGAACGAGGGTGACAAGCTCGAGTTCGAGCTCGAGGTCGATCGTCGCGGCAAGTACGCGGCGGTGAACCTGCAGGCCGGCGGCTGATCCTACCAACCTTGCCGTCACGGACGTGACGGCATCGGCGGCCCGTCCGGAGCGATCCGGGCGGGCCGCTCGCGTTTGGGAGACGCCGGACGCGCGCCGGTCATCAATGCTGCCGCTGGGCCCCGGGGTGGGGCGTGCAAGGCGGGATGGCACGAGCGGGCGGCCGGTGCGTTGGCGGCGGACAGGAGACGACCATGACCGATCCCATCGCGCGCGACCACGCCGAGCCCGCTCACGGCCAACCCGCTCAAGGCGCGTCCGCCCATGACCGCATCGATCCCGAGCGGCCGCGCGGCGCGACCCCCTTCGACAAGGCGGATCACTTCACCGGCGAGACGTATGACCAGGCGGAGGAGCGCGACGAGGGCCGACGGCGCCCCGCCGGGCAGGAAGACCGCGTCGCCGCCGGCGGCGATCCCGCCACGCCGCCCGAGGGCGACAACCGCGCCTCGTTCGACCCGGTGACGGGCGCGGTGAAGGACGTCGCATTGCCGGAGGATGGCGGACTGCCCTCGCCACCGCACGACTGAACGCGGCGGCCGGGGATGCGATCTCGCCGCTACCCGTCGGCGTCGGCGGGTCCCGGTCCGTCCGCGATCATGCGGCGCAACGTGTCGACGTGATCCGCCTCCGCAGCCGGCTTGTCGGTGCGAAGGCGGGCGATGCGGGGAAAGCGCATCGCGATGCCCGACTTGTGGCGCTTTGACTCGTGGATCGAGTCGAACGCGATTTCCAGCACCAGCTCCTTGGTCACCTCGCGCACTGGACCGAAGCGATTGAGCGTGTGGCCGCGCACCCATTTGTCGAGCCAGGCGAGCTCGGCGTCAGTGATCCCCGAATAAGCCTTGCCGACGGGCAGCAGCTCGCCGCCTGCCGCCGGGTCACCCGTCCAGCAGCCGAACGTGTAATCGGAGTAGAAGGAGGAGCGTCGCCCGTTGCCGCGCTGCGCGTACATGACGACGCAATCGGCGGTCAGCGGATCGCGTTTCCACTTGTACCACAATCCGGTGCGCCGCCCCGCGACGTACGGCGAGTCGCGGCGTTTCAGCATCACGCCCTCGATCGCGGCGTCGCGCGCGCCGGCCCGGATCGCTTCCAGTTCGGTGAAGTCCGCTGCCTCGATCACCTGGCTCAGGTCGAAACGCGCGGGATCGAGCCGGGCCGCGAACGCCTCCAGCCGCGCGCGCCGGTCCGTCCACGCCAGCGCGCGCAGATCCTCCGCGCCGTCGAACAGGATATCGTACAGCCGAACGAAGGCGGGATAGTCGGCCAGCATCTTCGCCGACACGGTCTTGCGGCCCAGCCGCTGTTGCAGCGCGTTGAAGCTTGCCGCGCCGCCGCCCTCCTCCAGCGTGCCGCCCTGATGCTCGCCACGCACCAGCAGCTCGCCGTCGACCGCGCCGGCTTGCGCGAACGCGGCGGCGACGTCGGGGAAGCTGCCGGTGACGTCGTCGCCGGTGCGGCTGTAGAGCCGCGTCTGGCCGGCAACGTGGACGATCTGGACGCGGATACCGTCCCATTTCCACTCCGCGGCATAGTCGGCGAGGTCGACGCGCCCGTCCTCCAGCCCATGGGCGAGCATGAACGGGCGGAACACCGGCACGTCGGCGGGCGTCGGCTGCGCCCCATGGCCCTGGCCCCAGGCGAACAGCGGCGCATAGGGCGGCGACAGGCCGTGCCACACCTCCTCCACCGCATCCACGTCGAGCCCGAACGCCTGCGCGAGCGCGGTCTTGGCGAGCCGGGCGGAAACGCCGACCCGCAGGCCGCCCGTCGCCATCTTGAGCAGCGCGAACCGCTCGTCCGCGTCGAGCCGGTCGAGCATGCCGGCCAGCGCGCGCGGTGCGTCGGCGCGCGACAGGCTCAACAGCGTGTCGACGACCCCGGCCACCGTCAGCTCGCCCGCCTCCGCGCCATCCGTTTCGAGGGGCGGCCGCTCGGGCCACAGCAGCGCGACCGTCTCGGCGGTGTCGCCGACATAGTCGCGGCTCATCCGGAACAGCACGGGATCGACCCGCTCCTCGATCAGCGCGCGGATCACCGCAGGCTTGACGCCCGGCAGGTCGAGATCGCCCGTCAGCGCCGCCATCGCCCATCCGCGATCGGGATCGGGCGTGGCGAGGAGATAGTCCGCGATCAGCCGGAGCTTGGCGTTGCGCGAGCGGGTGTAGATCAGCGCGTCGAGGAGCGCGGCGAAGGCGTGCATGGCGGGCGGTCCGGCGTCGTCAGTCGACCGCGTCCTTGATCGCCTTGCCGGCGAGGAGCCCCAGCACGAGGAACACGAGGAAGATCGCGACCGCGACGAAGAACAGGATCTTGGCGAGCCCCGCGAACGCGCTGGCCGCGCCGCCGAAACCGAGCAGGCCGAGCAGGATCGAGAGCACGGCGAAGATGAGGGCCCAGCGTAGCATCGTGCACTCCCGTTGCGTGTCGGAAGGGGAACGGTCGCGGCACGGTTTCGCTCCGGCGGCGTAACGGATCAGGTGAGCCGCAGCGCGCTCAGGCCCAGCATGATCCCGGCGAGCAGCAGCACGCCGCCCGACCCCCATCGCATCGCGCCGAGCGGCAGGCGACGCCACCCCGCCTCTCCCAGCAGCGCCGCGGGCGCCACGACGGCGAGGCTGCCCAGCGTCGCGCCCACCGCGGCCAGCCACGGCCCGGAGGCGACGCCGGCGCTGCGCGCCGCAAAGGCGGCGGCGAGGAAC
>JBPBQW010000118.1:0-11302 GCA_050955125.1 Janthinobacterium lividum | reverse complement strand
CGCTGCCGAGTAGTAGATCCGCTTTCGCTGCTTCATCGCCCACACCCCTTCCCACCTCGAGAATGATGCGTTGCGTCGACCGGTTGAACCCACCGGTCCAGCCAGCCGAAAGCCGCCAGCCTGCTATCGCCGATACTGAGTTTCGTGGTCGTCCTGAAGCTGTCGAGCATCACGGCTTCAATTGGGGTTAGCCGGGAGTGACTTGGCTGGGCGACTTATCTGTTCCCGTTCGTTAAGGGGCGATGAGCAGCCGACCCATATCCCGTCGTATTCTGATCACCGGCGCGAGCGTCGCCGGCAACACCGTTGCCTGGTGGCTAGGCCGCGCCGGTCTCGACGTCACAGTGGTCGAGCGAACGCCGGGCTTCCGCGATGGGGGCCAGAATATTGACGTGCGCGGGGTGGGTCGTGAGGTACTGCGCCGGATGGGGTTGGAGCAGACGGCGCTGGAGCAGGGCACCGGCGAGGAGGGGACCGCCTGGGTCGAGGAGGACGGCAGGGTCGCGGCGCAGTTCCTCACCGCCGATACGGGCGCCAACGGCCCTACCGCCGAGATGGAGATCCTGCGCGGCGACCTGGCCCGGCTGCTCTACCAGCCCGCCCGCGAGCATGCGATCTACCGGTTCGGCGACAGTGTCGCGAAGGTCGAGCAGGACGGGGATGGCGCAACGGTCACCTTCGTGAGCGGGACCGTCGAACGATACGACGCCGTCATCGTCGCCGAGGGCGTGGGATCGAGGACGCGGGAGCTGGTCTTCCCGGGCGAGAACGAACCGCGCTGGATGGACCTGACGATCGCCTATTTCACCATCCCAAGGCAGGCCGACGATGATCGGCTGTGGCGCTGGTACAATGCGCCGGGCGGTCACAGCGTGTCGCTTCGCCCCGACCGGCACGGCACCGCTCGCGCCATGCTGTCGGTGCAGCAGCCGGCGGGCGGCGAGCAGGACTGGGATAGCGATCGTCAGAAGGCGTGGTTGCGCGAGCGCTTCGCCGATGCGGGCTGGCAGGCGGAACGCGTGCTTGCGGGGCTGGAGGCGACCGACGACTTCTACTTCGACGTGTTGCGGCAGGTGCGGATGTCGCGCTGGTCGATGGGCCGCGTCGTGCTGACCGGCGACGCGGCGTGGTGCGCGACGCCGATCGCCGGCTATGGCACGACGCTGGCGGTCACCGGCGCCTATGTCCTGGCGCAGGAGCTGATCCGCTCGGCCGACGTGCTGGCGGCGCTGGCTGCTTACGAGCAGGCGATGCGGCCGATGGTCGAGGATGCGCAGGCCGTGCCCAAGATCGCGCCGCGGCTGGCCAATCCGCACAGCAGGATCGGCATTCGGCTGCTCCACGGCGCGCTGAGCGTGGCGAGCCGTCCCGCCGTACGTGGCATCGCCGGCAAGCTGTTCGGCGGCGGTTCAAAGGATATCGATCTCTCGCGCTACGACACGCCAACATCCGAAGGATCCCCAATCGCCCCGAGCACATCATCGCCGACGGGCTTGTCCCCGTTGCTGGCGCTCGGCGTGGTCGGCGTGGTGCTCGGCGCGAGCGCGATCGTCGGCCGGCGCAACGCGCCTGACCCTTCGCATCCGGGCATCCGCCGTTGGTACCGTCGTCTGGACAAGCCCGGCTACACGCCGCCCGATACCGCATTCGGCGCGGTCTGGCCGATGCTGGAGACCGGTCTCGCGGTCGGAGGGTATCGCCTGCTTCGACAGCCGTCCGGCACGGCGCGAAATGCGGCGGTCGGCCTGTGGCTGCTCAACACGGCGATGGTCGGCGGCTGGACGCAGCTGTTTTTCCGGGACAAGCGGCTGGGGGCCAGCGCTGCGGCATCGGGCGCGATGGTCGCCACCAGCGCCGCCTACGTCGCGACCGCGGCCAAGGTGGACCGGCCAGCTGCCGCTGCGGCGGTGCCCTTCGTCGCCTGGCTCAGCTTCGCGACGCTCCTCGCCGAGCGCATCTGGCGCGACAATCCGGAGGCGGGAAAATGAGCCGCGTCACCGTCTGGCACGACGGGAGATGCCCGCTCTGCCAACGCGAGATCGCGTTGATGCGCCGGCTGGACACGCGCGGCGCGATCGCGTTCGTCGACGCGGCCGGGCCGGACACGTGCCCGCTCAACCGGACCGAGATGCTGGCACGATTCCATGCGCGCGAGGCAGGTGGGCCACTGTTGTCGGGAGCTGCCGCGTTCGCTGCGATGTGGCGCGCCATTCCGGTGTTGCGGCCGCTCGGCGAGGCGGCGCGCAACCGGATGGCCTTGTCGGTGCTGGAGCGCTTGTACCTCCGCTCCCTTCGTGTGCGACCGCACCTGCAACGATGGCTGGCCGGGCGGACGCCGCAAGCATGAGGCCGACGCCCTACCCCGTCACACCCGGCCAGCAGAGCGTATGGCGTTTTCCCCGTCCCGCCATCGCCGAACCCAGCGACCGCCGGGTCCGCATCGAGCATCGCGGCATCCTCGTCGCCGATACGCGTCGGGCGGTACGCACGTTGAAAACCAGCCATCCGCCGAGCTGGTACCTATCGCCCGCCGATCTGACCCCTGGTCTGCTACGCCGTTCGGAGCGACCCTCGTTCTGCGAATGGAAGGGCCTCGCGGTCTATTGGCAGGTGGCGATCGGCGGCGATCTGCTGCGCGACTTGGCGTGGAGCTACCCGGAGCCGACGCACACCTTCGTGACGTTGCGCGACCATGTCGCCTTCTACGCCGGTCCGCTCGATCACTGCACGGTAGACGGCGAGCAGGTGCTGCCGCAGCCCGGCGGCTTCTACGGCGGATGGATCACGTGCGATCTTGCCGGGCCGTTCAAAGGTGTGCCGGGCAGCATGGGATGGTGACGGCTGCCCTGCCTTACGGCCTCCACGATTGGCGGGAGGCGCCACGCGTGCGGGCGTTGAACGACCGGGGGCTAAACCCGGGTGGTCGCTACGTCCTGTGCTGGGTGCAGCAGGCGCTGCGGGCTTGCGACAATCCGGTGATCGATGCGAGCATCCGGCTCGGCAATGCGCTCAAGCTACCCGTGTTGGTCTATCACGGCGTGCGAGAGGATTACCCCTACGCCTCCGACCGGCTGCACCGCTTCATCCTAGGGGCGAGCCGCGATCTCGCCGCCGGGTGCCGTAAGCGCGGCCTTGCCTGCGTCCAGCACGTCGATCGGGCCTCTCACCGCGAGAAGGGCCTTGTGCACCGGCTCGGCATAGAGGCGGCGGCGATCGTGATGGAGGACCAGCCGACCTTCGTCGCCCGCTGGCAGTCCCGTCGGGTTGCCGCACGGGCTGCGGTGCCGGTCTACGCGGTCAACGCCGCCTGCCTGGTGCCGCCGGCCGTGCTCGGCGACGATGTCCACGGTCGCTCAGGCTTCCTGCGAGGCCATGAGCCTGAACGGGAAATCTGGATGAAGACAGCGGAAGCGACGCCGGATGTGCTCGCCTACGCCGGGCCGCTGCCCTTTTCGCCGGACGCGCTGGACGTGTGCGATCTCGACGCGCTGGTAGCTGGCTTGGAGATCGACCACAGTCTGCCGATCACCGTCCTGCACCCCGCTGGCCGAGGCGCGGCAGAACATCGGCTTCAGCGATTGGTGACGGAGGTGCTGCCCGGCTATGCGTCGGCGCGCAACGACGCGACACGGGCGAACGGCGCGAGCGGACTGTCTCCGTATCTGCACTTTGGCGTGCTGGGTCCTCGCGAAGTTATGACCGCAGTCGGCGCGGCCGATGCGGGTGCCAAGCACAAGGCCAAGTTCGCCGATGAGCTCCTCGGCTGGCGCGAGTGGTTCCATTACCAAGCGCGGGCGCTCGCTGCGCCGGAGCGCTACGACCGGATCGCAGGCTGGGCGGTCGAGACGCTTGGCAGGCACGCCGGCGATCTTAGACCCGAGTTGGAGACTCTAGACGCGCTGCTCCACGGCGAGACGCGCGACGAGACCTGGAACGCCTGCCAGAAGCAGTTCCTCCTCGACGGCTGGATGCATAACAACCTGCGGATGTACTGGGGCAAGCGCATCATCGCGATGACGCCCAGCCCCGAGGCCGCCTGGGCCACGGCCTGCTACCTCAACGATCGGCTGAGCCTCGATGGCCGAGACCCGTCAACCTACGGCAATATCGCCGCCATGTTCGCTGGTTCGCCATCAGACCGCGAGCAATTGATCTACGGCCGTGTCTCGACACGCGGCGATGGCTCTACCCGGCGCATGGAGGGCGGCGACGTCTGGCTAGCGGCAACAGCGTCCAGGCCGGCGCCACGTGTATCGATCCCGACGGAGGTGCCGGTTGATCCATATCTTACTGGCGATCCAACGATCTGAGTCATCGTGCGGCAGGCTTCTTGACGTAGCAATGGTGGTTGAACGGACGACTGCTTTCCGGAAGGCCATAAGCAGTGCTGAATGTCGTGTTCTGGGTCAATTCAGCCCTAGGTGCTTACGTGCTCCGCTTCGGTTTCCGCAGCTTGGGTGTCGGCAGCTCGGCCGCCGTGACGCGCAGCAGCTCGCCGAGCCATTCGGCATCGTCCCATCGATCGGTCGCGATGAGCATCTGCAGTTTAGCTCCTGGATACGGCGGCGCGTCCGACTCCGGATCGGCATGGGCGCGGCCCGAGACCGTCGGCTTGACGAAGAGCTGATCGTCGCAAACCGAGCCGACCATCTTGCCGTCAACGTAGACGCCGTACTCACCGAACATCGGCTTGGCCGTCACCGCGCCGGCGCCGGTCGCTTGTTCAAGCAGAAAATCGATCGTGCGTTGCTGCGTCGCCATACCCTGAACCTATCAGACGAGCGTCGCAGCGGGCAACGGACCGACCATGGTCTGCGTCGCCGACACCGGTGAACAAACGGCCGCTTCAGGGAAAGGTCACGGTGGCGCTGAACGGCCGATAGTGGGTCGACGCTCTCATCCTGCCGGGAACTGCCGCCTCAGCGGCACAAGGAGGTCTTCGACGAGCCGGGCGCGGTCGACCCTGAGGGCCGCTCGCCGCACGACCTTGACCACGGGGCCGCGGTCGCCCGCGCCCATGCCGATGCTGACCGAGCCGAGCCTGGCATCGTTCTGTGCCCGAGTGCGCCAGGCACGGTGCTCGGCGCCGGCTATCCGCGCGGCGACGCCGACATGGGTGACGCGCTCGGTCGAGTCGATGCGGTCGAGCACGGCCTCGGCGAAGCCCAGCGCCGTGGCGAGGCGCTGCTGGACGGCCTCCTAAATTACTACCATCGTCGCGCCGAGATCCATGCCGCGAGGGTTGCGCCGAAGCGGCTCATCGAGCGGCTGCCGAATGACGATCGAGCCGTCCTCCGCGTGGCTGAGCGCGGCGCCGCGCTCCTGCGCCATCGACAGCACGCCCCCATCGAGCCGGCGCTGATTGCCAATCTCCGGGGAGAATAGCCGGTCGGGGCCGAATAGCGCGGCTTGGAGCAGATGGTCGGCGAGCGCCGGCGCCTCGATCTCAACCGGTCGCAGAACCTGCTGGCGGGGACCGGCAGCGATGACCAAGTCTACAGTGGCAGGGACGACCATGTTGCGGCTCTCCGCTGGCAGCGCCGACGACGCGCGAGCGGCGAGCTCGTCGGGATCTGCGGTGCCGACCGCCCCATTGAGTGCTACATCGTGCAGCGCTCGGATGATCCCCGCCTGCAGCTCCTCGGCTTCGGCGAAGCCGCCGCGGAACAGGACGCCTTCCCAACTTTGGACCTCGGCGATGAAGTCGGCCTGCCGGGGCTCTGGCGCGACGCCGTGCTGGACGAAGGCGAGCACCTGCTTTGTGCCGCGCGCCTCGCGATACTCCTCGTGGGTGGCTGAGAGGCCCGAGCCCGGCTGCACCGGCCCGTAGCCCTCGCCGAGCACTAGCACGACGATGTCGGACTGGCGGACGCCCTGGAGGCAGGCCACCTGCGGCAAGCTCGGCATGGCGCCGAAGTCCTCGGCCATGACCGGGGTGTGTCGCAGCGTCTCGACGGCACGACGAGCAGCGGCGCGGAACGGGCCGAAGCCGGAAATGAGAGAGCTAATGAAGACCTTCATGCGAGCGTGATAGGCGGCTGGGAGGGGATCGGAAACATGTCGCCGCGAATTTCGCCATTAGCAGTTTGCCCAGTCCGTTGGCTTAACAAGTGGCCGAAGTTGGGAAGCGACCGCGGCACGCTGAACGGCCGAAAGTGGGTCGAACTGGACGGCACCACTCTGGAGCTGCCGACATTCGACAGCCTACACGTCTTGAGCGCTGTCTCCGCCGGTGACTTCGAAATTCGCTCCGCTGCACATCGCCGATGCATCGGACGCGAGGAACACTGCCATCGGGGAGATATCCTCGGCCTTCAACCACGCCACGCGCAGCGGCACGCGGGGGGCACGGTTGTTCCATGTCTCGGCTTCGGTCGGGTTCTTGGGCGGGTTCTCCTCCGTTTCACCGATGACATGGCTCCAGCGCGCCGGGTAGCGGGTCAGGGCCGTGTCGACGAGACCGGGAAGGATGCAGTTCACGGTGACACCGTATTTGCCGAACTCCTCGGCAGCCGATTTCATCAGGCCGATGATGGCGTGTTTGGACGCCGAGTAGGAAGATGCTCCAGGCGTGCCATGCTTGCCTTGCATCGACGACAGCAGAATGAACCGCCCACTCTTCTGACCGCACAAGGTCGCGGCGAAAGCCCGTACCGTATTCGCCGTACCATTCACATTGTTATCGATCACGTCATCCCAGTCGCTGTCCTCCATTTCGAGGAGATCCTTCCAGCGTTGGATCGCGGCATTCGCAACGACGACATCGACGCGGCCGAACTGCTTCACTACCTGATCGTGCGCGCTGCGAAGCTCGGCGATCTTGCGGATGTCGCCCTTGACCGGAAGGCATCGACGGCCATGAGCTTCGACCTGGCGAACGGTCTCGGCCAAATCCTCGGGGGTGGCAGGCTTGGCATTCGAGGCCGGGCTGACCGGGCCAACAATGTCGAAGACCGCAACGTCGGCGCCGTTGGCCGCCAGCTCGACGGCGATCGCCCGGCCGATCCCGCGCGCGCCGCCGGTGACGAACGCGACCTTGCCACTTAACTGAGTGTCGCGCCCTGCCGTGATCGGACCAGCGCTGCGGGGATTGCTGGGCACCTGAGCGCTGGCCGCAGCCGCAATACTGGCGGCGGCAAAGGTGCCGGCTCCGATCAGTATTTCACGCCTGCGTGTGCCGGTCTGCTCGAACTTATCCATCATCATGTCCCTGATTCACAAGCGATCGAAACCGATAGAACGGCTGCTGGTTGCGCGTGATTACTTTGTCATCTTGCCGTTACTTTCGCGCGATGCGTTGGACATCTCACAATAGCTGTTCGACTCGGATCGGCAGGTTGCGTATCCTGGTCCCGGTCGCATTGAACACCGCGTTAGCCATCGCCGCATTCACGCCGATGATCCCGATCTCGCCGAGGCCCTTCACTCCCTCCGCGTTGACCGCAGCGTCAGGGTCCTCGACCATTATCGCGGTCATCTCCCCGACGTCGGCAGCGGTCGGCACGAGATACTCGGCCAGATCGCGGTTGAGATAGCTGCCGGTTGCCGGATCGACGATCGTCGCCTCGAGCAGCGCCGCGCTCTGCCCCCAGATCATACCGCCGAGCATCTGGCTTCGCGCGGTCAGCGGATTGAGGATCCGTCCCGCGGCGAACGCACCGACATGGCGTCTGACGCGTACCTCGCGCGTCTCGCCATGCACAGCGACCTCGATGAAATGCGCGCCGAAGCTCCAGGCGAGCTTGTCTTTGGGCGTGCTGACGAGCTTGAGGTGGCCTTTCTTGAGCTCGTCGATGGTCGACAGCTCGGCGCCTGGCGGCGTGAACGCCACCTCGACCATACGGTCAGCGCGCGCGGGCTTCGCCTGTAATTTCCGGCAGGCCAAGGCGAGCGCATTGACCAGCGTCGTGCTTGTCGACGAACCGCCCGAGATACCGGCGGCGGGCAGGGCGGTGTCACCGAGTTCGACCTGCACGCGGGCGAGCGGGACGCCCAGCCGCTCGGAGGCAGTCATCGCGAGCAGCGTGTAGAGGCCATTGCCGATCTCGTGATGCGCGGTCTGCACGCTAACCGCGCCGTCGGCAGTCTGGGTCAGCCGGACGATCGCCGCGCCGATCTTGGCGGGGCGCGCGGCGGCGGCACAGCCATGGCCGATCAGCCACGCGCCGTCGCGCATCACGCCAGGCTCGGGCGACCGTACCGCCCAGCCAAACGCGGCGGCACCCGCGTCGAAGCATCGCATCAGCGGGCGCGTGGTGAAGGGGTGACCGGTGACCGGATCGCTGAGCGTGTCGTTGCGCCGGCGCAGCTCGATCGGGTCGATCCTCATCGCATGCGCGAGTTCGTCGACCGCGCTTTCGAGCGCGAACAGGTACGGCACCTCGGGCGGGGCGCGCATCGGTCCCGGCGTGTTGCGGTCGACCCGCGCGACCCGCTCCTCGGACGCGATGTTGGCGCACGCATACAGCGCGGTGGTGACGTCGGTGCCCTCCATTGCGAAGGTGTCGAACCGCGACGTCGCCATCTCGGCTGTGTGCGACAGCGCGACGAAGCGCCCGCTCGCATCCGCGCCGAGCCGGATATCGTGCCGCGTCTCGGTGCGGTGATTGGCGATGGTGAAACCGTCGCGGCGGCTTACCGCGATCTGGACGGGGCGCTGCAAACGGCGCGCGGCGATCGCGGCCAGCACGGTATGCTGCGACAGCGCGAGCTTGGAGCCGAAATGGCCGCCGATGAAATGTGCGACGACACGCACCTTGGCGGGGTCGATGCCGAGCTGTGCGGCGAGGCCGTTGCGCGCGGCACCGACGAAGCGGGTCGGCTCGTAGACGGTCAGCATGCCGTCGTGCCAGACGCAGGTGGTCGTCGGCAACTCAATCGGATTATGGTGCTGGATCGGCGTGGTGTAGCGCGCGTCGACGCTGGCTGCAGCCTGCGCAATCGCGGCATTGAAGTTGCCGGCGTGGCGATCCTCGAAGCCTTTGCGCAGGCCGGCGAGCGGCTCCGAGGTCGCGCCCACGTCGCCAAGTCCGCCAACATGCGGCGCCGCTTCACACCCGGTCCGGATCGCCAGTGCGGCGGCCTGCGCCTGTTCGAGCGTCTCGGCCACAACGACGGCGACGATCTGGCCGGCATAATGGATCTCGGGCGACGCGAGCGGCCGCAGCGTGCTGTTCGCCCAGCCATCGGCCATCATATGGCCGATGGGGGCGACGGCGTTGCCGACGTTGCGATAGGTGAGGATGTCGAGCACGCCCCCGCCCTGCAACGCGATCGACGTGTCCATCCGGACGATCCGGCCCCGCGCCATTGGGCTAGTGACGAGCACGCCATAGGCGAGATCGTGCGGGTGAATATCTCCCGGAAAATCTGCTGTGCCGGATACCTTGGCGGGTCCGTCGATCCGAACATGCGGCTGGCCGAGCAACGCGTGTCCGCTATTTTCGGCGAGGTTAACCGGTTGCGCTTCATTCATTTCCATAATGTCGAAACGCGCCACGGCGATGCAGGTCCATCGGAGAACGGCAGCCCGGCGAGCATCGTCGAGCTCCGCCGCATTTCGCCTTACGCCTGCGGTTCCGCTGGCTTCATGATTGCAGCCAGGTCAATCCATGCTGAACGACAGCTTTGAGGCTTCCAGGGCCGCAAGGGGCTGATCCACGCCATCAACGCAGGTCGGAGACTCCACAGGCAGTGCCTTTCAGGTCTCGTCTTTCCCTAAAAGCCATCTTTCATATCTGACCATTGAACCGTGAATGAATGGCGGGTTTCGGAAGGTGGGCAGGGTCGCCTGAATGTCGCTTTGTGGGTCTTGTTGCCGCAAAGCGGGTGTGCCGCTGGCGCCCAGATACGGACGTTCGGATTCGCAGTTTCGGTTCCTGATCCCGGCGATCCGTCAAGCACGGTCTATTCCGTTTCCCGGTTTCGGTGTGACCGTGATAAGCAGGGAGAAAGCGCATAAAACCGCTAGGAAGGCATAGACGCTGCCCTCAGGTCCAACGGTCCATCCCGTGATTCAAGGCGACCCAATCGGCTCGAAATTCAGCAGGTGACCTTGATCGAGAAAGCCGCTGCCGGCGGCTCCGAACAGCGGCGCGCTCGCCCAGTTCCAACCCGTGTGATAGCCGATCGACCACCACACCGACCCGGTTCGATAGGCAGCGTAGGCGAGCAACATCCCTTGCACGAATAGTCGCAGCAACCAGACCCAATCAGCTCCAGGGTTGCCGAGGTGCAGCACCGAGAACATCAGGCCGGAGACAAGGACCGCGCCGCGCCAGCCGATCAGGCTTTGCGCGACCAGCAGGACGGCGACACGGCCATAAAGCTCCTCGCCTGCGGCACCGAGATAGTCGAATGCGAGCCACCCCATGCCGTAGACGGTAGCCGAGGCGGCGGTATGCGCCGGAGTGGTCACGGTTGCGCTTCCACCGACGATGATCGCCAGGATAGCCCCGGTCATCACCAGGAGGCCGATCGCCAGACCGACCAGGGTAAGTCGCGTCGATCGGGGGCCGGTCAGTGGAAAGCCGGGCCAGGGGCGGCGCAAGATAGCGAACACCCCTGCCACTACCAGCAGATCGAGCGCGAGACGCACCAGCATGAGCGCGCCGTAGGGGAGTAACCCCATTTCGCCGTGAGCGATCATGTGCAGCTCAAAAGCCTTTGCGATGGGAGCGTGGATGGCAGTTTCGATCGGATCGAACGAGAAATAGACGCGCATACCCTTGGCTATGCCGGCCCGCGGCCAGTTTTCGCGGGCGTTTCAGCCCACCTATGCACGTGGACCAGCCGATTCTCGGCACTTGGCGGAAGACGACATGCTCGACCTAGTGATCGGTGGACTTTTTCCGTTCTCAGAAACGGCCATTCGGGTCTCCACCGAGGCTGGCCTCACGCCCATAACCAAACTTGCCTCAGTGCGGAAGCGAAGGAGGAGCCTCCTGCTCGGCCGTCGACTGATCGGCCTCGCTGTGAACGTTGCCGCGGGCGCCGTGCTCGGTCGCCCCGTTGCGCTTGATCTCTGCAGCGTTATGCTCGTCGAGAGGGTTCTTCGCATCCTCTGACATGATGGGCTCCTGATTGGTTTGAGGACGACCGGTCGACGCTTGAGATAGGTCCGCGCTCTCGCCAGATACTACAGGTGTTTGGGCGTGCGGTGCACGAGCGACGTTTGGTCGTCACCGCAGCGCCGACGCTGAGCCCATCGCTGGTACTTGCTGGTCAACGAGAACGGCGTACGGTGCGGCGATGAACCGCGTTCCCGATCGCCACTGGAGCCCGTCGGCATGATCATAGGTCT
>JBPBQW010000117.1:0-16296 GCA_050955125.1 Janthinobacterium lividum | reverse complement strand
GACGAGACCACCCAGCGACGAGTTGTTGACGATCGCGCCCGAGCCCTGCGCCCGCATCACGCGCAACTCGTGCTTCATGCTGGCCCAGACGCCGCGCTGGTTCACGGCGGTGATGCGCTCGTAATTCACGAGCGTCTCGTCCGCAGCGTCCGATGGCGGCACCTGGATGCCGGCGTTGTTGAACGCCATGTCGAGCCGGCCGAACGCCGCGACCGCGCGGTCGACCGCCGCGGCCACCTGCGCCTCGTCGGTCACATCGCATGCGACGCCGATCGCCTTGCCGCCCTGCGCGACGATCCGCTCGGCTTCCTCGACAGCCAGCGTGCCGTCGAGATCGGCCAGCACCACCGCTGCGCCGCTCCGCGCAAACGCCCGCGCCGCGGCGAGCCCCATGCCCATCCCCGCGCCGGTGACGAACGCCACCTGGCCGCTGAAATCATATGTCGGGTTCGTCAGCTCGGGCGACGTGTCGCCATCGGCCGTTCCAGGGGCTTCCACGGTCATGCTCGGTTCTCGCGCAACGGCGCCGCGGCGCCTCGACGGTGCAGATAGATACTCGCGGAGGAGGAGATTAGGGCTGGATCGATACACGACGCGATGAGTAGCGTTCATCGCCGGCACCTACTGCGCCGTCGTACCGCTTCGAGACCGTGGTCAGTTCATCTTGAGTTCTGGGCCGCATCGCTACGGGCCACGTCGTGCCGCTGGTGGCCGCGGTCGCGATGGGGTGATGATGGTAGGAAGCTTTGTGGCCTGGCGCTCGTCCGGCTGGTGCGTCGCCGGGTTGTTGGCTGCGGTCGTCGCGGGCTCCCCCGCGCCGGCGGCGGGACGGGAGGACGCTCGCGTGGCCGAGGTCGTCGTCGATGCGTCGACGGGCAGCCTGTTGTACGCGCGACAGCCCGATGCGCCCCGACATCCCGCGTCGCTCACCAAGATGATGACGCTCTATCTCGCGTTCGACGCGCTGGCGGACGGGCGGCTGCGGCTGGGCGACACCATCACCGTCTCGCAGCGGGCGGCAGGCCAGCCGCCGTCCCGGCTCGGCGTGGCGCCGGGCGCGTCGCTGTCGGTGCGGACCGCGTTGCAGGCGATCGCGGTCCATTCCGCCAACGACGTGGCGTTCGCGCTGGCGGAACGGCTCGCCGGGAGCGAGGGCCGGTTCGCCGACCTGATGAACGCCAAGGCGCGCGGGCTCGGGATGGCCCACACCCATTTCGCCAACGCGACGGGCCTGACCAATCCGGGGAACGTGACCACCGCCCGCGATATGGCGCTCCTGTCCGTCGCGCTGCTGAGGCGACACCCCCGCGACTATGCCGTTTTCGCGACGCGGTCGATCCGGTGGGGGAGGCGGCAGCTCACCAACCACAACCATCTGCTGGGCAGGGTCGCCGGCGTCGACGGGATCAAGACCGGCTACACGGTCGACGCGGGCTACAATCTGGCCGCCTCGGCGAAGCGGCGCGGGCGCCGGATCGTCGCCGTGGTGCTGGACGAGCGCAGCGTCACCGCGCGCGATGCCCGGGTGGCGAACCTCGTCGAACTGGGGTTCAGCTCGCCGTCGGCCGCTCGCGGCCGGCCGTCGGCACCCACCATCGCGGCCGGACGGGCGGGGCGTTTCCGGCTGGAGGCGCTTTGACGGGGCATGTCCGCCCGCCGCCACCTGCGCTGATATCACCCTGCCTGCCGTCCATCCCAGGACGATTGCCCGCGCCGAGGCGTGATGGCACTGACGGCTGCTTCACCGGGGAACGATGCGATGATCTTGCGGAGCGACGAGACACTGGACGTGGAGGTTTCGGACGGCGCGATGCGGATGCACCTGTTCCGGCCGGTGATGGCGGGCCGGTTCCCCGGCGTGCTGCTGTTCTCCGAAATCTATCAGGTCACCGATCCGATCCGCCGGCTGGCCGCGGTGCTGGCGGGCGACGGCTATGTCGTCGCCGTGCCCGAGGTGTATCACGAATATGAGGCGGCCGGGACGGTGCTCGGCTACGACGCTGCCGGTACCGAGCGCGGCAACCAGCTCAAGGTCGCCAAGCCGGTCGCCGCGTTCGACGACGACGCCCGCGCCGGGCTGACCGCGCTGGCCGGACACCCCGCCTGCGACGGTCGACTCGCGACCTTCGGCGTCTGCCTGGGCGGACACCTGGCCTATCGTGCGGCGCTGGACCCGCGCGTGTCCGCGGCCGCCTGTTTCTACGCGACTGACATCCACTCGGGCACGTTGGGGGAGGGGCGCTGCGACGACAGTCTGGCGCGGATGGCGGAGCTCGGGGCCGAGGCGATGTTCGTGTGGGGCCGGCAGGACCCGCACGTCCCGCTCGCCGGCCGCGACGCGATCCGCGCGCGTCTCGAAGAGGTCGGCGCGCTGTACGAATGGCATGAGGTCAACGCGCAGCATGCGTTCCTCCGCGATGCCGGACCCCGCTACGACCCCGCGCTGTTCCGACAGGCGATGGAATGGACGCTGGCGCTGTATCGCCGGGCGTTCGCCGCCTCGCCGGGAGCTTAGGCGCGACGAGAGCCCGACGCGTACCTGGTTCCGTCGGTTCAGGCCGGCCGGCGGGCGAACTCCCGATTGATGTGCAGCGCCGCCAGCGTGCCGACCGCCCCCGACAGGAGGTACGCGCCGACCGACCACAGCCCGACATGGCTCGCCAGCAGCAAGGCGGCGAGTGGGGCGAAGCCGGCGCCGATCAGCCACGCCAGATCCGACGTGACCGCGGCGCCGGTATAACGGAACCGCTGCGCGAAGTTGGACGTGACCGCGCCCGACGATTGGCCGAACGACAGGCCGAGCAGCACGAAACCGGCGAGCATGAACAGGGCCACGCTGCCCTCACCGCCGTCGAGCAGTCGCGGCGCGGCGAGGCTGAACGCCGCGATCGCCCCGGCCGACACGCCGAGCAACCGGCGACGCCCGATCCGGTCCGCGATCAGGCCGGACGCAGCGATCGACACGACGCACACCGCCGCGCCCGCCGCCTCGATCACCAGGAAGTGCGTCGGCTGCTGCGGCGTGAACAGCGTGATCCACGACAGCGGGAACACCGTCACGAGGTGGAACAGCGCAAAACTGGCGAGCGGCGCGAACGCGCCGAGCACGACCGTCCGCCACTCGGTGCGCACCGTCTCGCGGAACCGCGACGGTTGCAGCGCCCGGGTCTGGAACAGCTCGGCATATTCGGGCGTGGCGACGATGCGCAGGCGAGCGAACAGCGCGACGACGTTGATCGCGAAGGCGACGAAGAAGGGATAGCGCCAACCCCAGTCGAGGAAATCCTCGATCGACAGCGTCGCGGTGAAGAAAGCGAACAGCCCGCTCGCCACCAGCAGGCCGAGCGGGGCGCCCAGCTGCGGGATCATCGCGTACCAGCCGCGCTTCTCGGCCGGCACGCCCAGCGCCAGCAGCGAGGGCAGGCCGTCCCAGGCGCCACCCAATGCCAATCCCTGGCCGATCCGCAGCAATCCGAGCACCACCGCCGACGCGGTCCCGATCGACGCGTAGCCGGGCAGGAACGCCAGCGCCATCGTCGAGGTGCCGAGCAGGAACAGCGCTCCCGTCAGCTTGACGCTGCGCCCGTAATGCCGGTCGATCGTCGTGAACAGCCACGTGCCGAACGGCCGCGCGACATAGGCGAGCGCGAAGATCGCGAACGACCAGGTCGTGCCCGTCAGCCGGTCGACATAGGGGAACAGGAGCGACGGGAAGACCAGCACCGAGGCGATCGCATAGACGAAGAAGTCGAAGAACTCGCCCGTCCGCCCGATGATGACGCCGATCGCGATATCGCCGGGCGCGACCTCGTGATGGGTCGAGTTCATCAGGCGCGCGTCGCGCTCGAGCGGCCCGGACGAGGGCTGTGGCGGCGACGCCGCGGCTTGGCCGGCGATCGGGCCGGCGATCTGGGTGGTCATGACACGGCTCTCCGGTGCGCCGGTCGGTCCCGGCGGCGCGTAGGGACGCTATGCTCCTTCGCAGGTGCGAAGGGGATAGGACAAACTGTCCAATGCCCTCCATGGCCGCCGGGCCTTATCTCGAGCGGCATGACGACGTCTTCATCTCCCGGCTCATCTTCCGGCCCTCGCGGCCGCTGGCTCGCCGCGCTGCCGGTGGTCGCGCTCCTGTCGGGGTGCGACATGGTGGTCATGCACCCCGCAGGGGACGTCGCGATCCAGCAGCGCAACCTGATCCTGATCGCCACCGGGCTGATGCTGCTGGTGATCGTGCCGGTCATGGTCCTGACGGTGCTGTTCGCCTTTCGCTACCGCGCCACGAACACGACGGCGACCTATTCGCCCGATTGGGATCATTCGACCAAGCTCGAGCTGGTGATCTGGGCGATCCCGCTGTTCATCATCGTCCTGCTCGGCGCGGTGACGTGGACCAGCACGCATCTGCTCGACCCCTATCGTCCGGTCGGCCGGATCGCGCCGGGCCGCGTGGTGCCGCAGGGCGTCGAGCCGCTGGAAGTCGACGTCGTGGCGCTGGACTGGAAGTGGCTGTTCATCTATCCCAAGCTCGGCATCGCGACGGTGAACGAGCTGGCGGCGCCGGTCGACGTGCCGATCCGCTTCCGGATCACCTCGACGACGGTGATGAATTCGTTCTTCATCCCGGCGCTCGCCGGCCAGATCTATGCGATGCCCGGCATGGAGACCAAGCTGCACGCGGTCGTCAACACGCCCGGCGTCTACATGGGGCAGGCGTCTAACTACAACGGCGCGGGCTTCTCCGACATGCGGTTCAAGTTCCATGCGCTGCCGCAGGGCGGTTTCGACCGCTGGGTCGCGGCGGTTCGCGCCGGCACGACGCCGCTCGACCGCGCGCGGTATCTGGCGCTCGAACGGCCGAGCGAGAAGGTGCCGGTCCTGCGCTATGCCGCCGTCGCGCCGGGGCTGTATCCGGCCATCCTCAACATGTGCGTGAAGCCGGGGCAGACGTGCATGGCCGACATGATGGCCGCCGACCGCCGGGCGGACTCGCACGGCGCCCGGCAGGGCGCGATCGGCAACCCCGACGCCGGCAACGGCCAGCGCAAGCCCGAGGGCGCGCTGTTCAGGGACGGGAGCGAGAAGGGCGCCTCGCCGCATTGGAGCGAGGACCGCAAACCCGTCCCGCCGCCCGGTACGCAGACGCGGCAGCCCAACCGCAACCGCGATTTCACGATGCTCACGCCCGGCAAGCCCGGCGCGCCTCGCACTCAGACCGACCCGGCGTCGGCAGACAAGGCATGACGATGTTCGATCATTTGGGCTGGAAGACGATCTTCGGACGTCTGACCTGGGACTCGCTCCCGCTGCACGAGCCGATCCTGATCGGCACCTTCGCCGTCGTCGCGCTCGGCGGCGTGGTGGTGCTCGCCGCACTGACCTATTTCAAGCTGTGGGGCTATCTGTGGCACGAGTGGTTCACCAGCGTGGATCACAAGAAGGTCGGGATCATGTACATGGTCCTGGCCGTCGTCATGCTGCTGCGCGGTTTCTCCGATGCGATCATGATGCGGTTGCAGCAGGCGATGGCGTTCGGCGACAACCAGGGCTTCCTGCCCGCGCACCATTACGACCAGGTGTTCACCGCGCACGGCGTCATCATGATCTTTTTCGTCGCCATGCCGATGGTGACGGGGCTGATGAACTTCGTCGTGCCGCTCCAGATCGGCGCGCGCGACGTGTCGTTCCCGTATCTCAACAACCTGAGCTTCTGGTTCACCGCCGCGGGCGCGGCGATCGTGATGACGTCGCTGTTCGTGGGCGAGTTCGCGCGCACCGGCTGGCTCGCGATGGCGCCGCTGTCGGGCACCGAGTACAGCCCGGACGTCGGTGTCGACTATTACATCTGGTCGCTGCAGGTGGCGGGCATCGGTACGTTGCTGTCGGGCGTCAACCTGCTCGCCACTATCGTCAAGATGCGCGCGCCGGGCATGACGATGATGAAGATGCCGATCTTCTGCTGGACGGCGCTGTGCACCAACGTCCTGATCGTCGCGAGCTTCCCCGTGCTGACCGCGGTGCTCGCGCTGCTGTCGCTCGATCGCTACCTCGGCACCGCGCTGTTCACCAACGAGCTGGGCGGCAATCCGATGATGTACACCAACCTCATCTGGATCTGGGGTCATCCGGAGGTCTACATCCTGATCCTGCCCGCGTTCGGCATCTTTTCCGAGATCACGTCGACCTTCTCGGGCAAGCGGCTGTTCGGCTATACGTCGATGGTCTACGCGACGGTCTGCATCACGATCCTCGCCTATCTCGTGTGGCTGCATCACTTCTTCACGATGGGGTCGGGCGCGAGCGTCAATTCGTTCTTCGGCATCACGACGATGGTGATCTCGATCCCGACGGGGGCGAAGATCTTCAACTGGCTGTTCACCATGTATCGTGGCCGTGTCCGGTTCGAGCTGCCGATGATGTGGACGGTGGCGTTCATGCTCACGTTCGTGATCGGCGGGATGACGGGCGTGCTGCTGGCGGTGCCGCCGGCGGACTTCGTGCTGCACAATTCGCTGTTCCTGGTGGCGCATTTCCACAACGTCATCATCGGCGGCACGCTGTTCGGCATGTTCGCGGGCATCAATTACTGGTTCCCCAAGGCGTTCGGCTTCAAGCTCGACGAGTGGTGGGGCAAGGTGTCGTTCTGGTCGTGGGTGGTCGGCTTCTACTTCGCGTTCATGCCGCTCTACGTGCTGGGGCTGATGGGCGTGACGCGGCGGCTGCGGCACTTCGACGATCCCTCGTTGCAGATATGGTTCGTCATCGCGGCGTTCGGCGCGGCGCTGGTCTTCGTCGGCATCCTCGCTTTCCTGGTCCAGATCTACGTCAGCGTGCGCGATCGCGAGCGGTTGCGCGATACGACGGGCGATCCGTGGAACGGGCGCACGCTGGAGTGGGCCACCTCGTCGCCGCCCCCGTCCTACAATTTCGCGTTCACGCCGATCGTCCACGACGGCGACGCCTGGGCGGACATGAAGGCGCGCGGGGCGAAGGCGCCGACGGGTGGCTGGCGGCCGATCCACATGCCGCGCAGCACGGGCGCGGGCGTGATCCTGGCGGGCCTGAGCGTCGTGTTCTCGCTCGCGATGATCTGGTACGTCTGGTGGCTAGCGGCGGCGTCGTTCGTGGCGATCCTCGCGGTCGCGATCGGGCACAGTTTCAACTACGACCGCGATTTCCACATCCCGGCCGAAGAGGTCGCGCGCACCGAGCGGGCGCGCCTCCTGCAGCTGACGGAGGCCTGACATGACGACGCAGGCGATCGACACGGTGCAGGGTGGGCCCACCACCCCCACCTTCTACCTCGCGGACGAGGAACATCACGCCGACGGCGGCGGCACGATGCTCGGCTTCTGGATCTACCTGATGAGCGATTGCCTCATCTTCGCGGTCCTGTTCGCGATCTATGGCGTGCTGGGCAGCAGCTATGCGGGCGGCCCGTCGCCGCACGATCTGTTCGAGCTGCCGCTGGTGGCGGTGAATACCGCGATGCTGCTGTTCTCGTCGATCACCTATGGCTTCGCGATGCTGGCGATGGAGGACGGTCATGTTCGTCGCACCCAGGGGTGGATGGCGGCGACCGCGGTCTTCGGCCTCGCTTTCCTCAGTATCGAGTTGTACGAGTTCTCGCATCTGATCGCGGACGGGGCGACCCCGCAGCGCAGCGCGTTCCTGTCCGCTTTCTTCACCCTCGTGGGCACGCACGGGCTTCACGTCACCGTCGGTCTGATCTGGATCGTCACGCTGATGGTGCAGGTCGGGAAACACGGCCTGATCCAGGCGAACAAGCGCCGGCTGATGTGCCTCAGCATGTTCTGGCACTTCCTCGACGTCATCTGGATCGGCGTCTTCACCTTCGTCTACCTGCTGGGAAGCCTGCGATGAGCGACGCGCTCCACCACGATGCGGCCGACGCCGATCCGGCCAATCACGACGCGGCCCTCCACGCCCACGGCGACACCCACGGGCATGGCTCCCGCCGCGGCTATCTGACCGGTTTTGCGCTGTCCGTGCTGTTGACCGCCATCCCGTTCGGGCTGGTGATGAGCGGCGTCATCACCGACGCGAAGATCACCGGCCTGCTCGTCATGGCGCTGGCCGTGGTTCAGATCGTCGTCCACATGGTGTACTTCCTGCACATGGACGCGAAGTCGGAGGGCGGCTGGACGATGATGGCGCTGATCTTCACCGTCGTGCTCGTCGTCATCGCGCTCAGCGGATCGCTGTGGGTGATGTACCACCTCAACACCAACATGATGCCAATGTCCGCGCATGACATGAGCCAGATGCCGTGACGGCCGCCGGCGCCCGTCCACCGCGGACGTGGCGCGCGACCGTTGCGATCGTGGCGATCGGCCTGATCGTCACGCTGATCTTCGCGGGTCTGGGCGTGTGGCAGGTCGAGCGGCGCGAGTGGAAGCTCGGCCTGATCGCCAGGACGCAGCGGCGGATCGCGGCGGCGCCCGTGCCGGCGCCGGGCCCGGCGGACTGGGGCAGGGTGACGCGGGCGCGTGACGAATACCGCCGCGTCGTCCTGCAGGGCCACTATATCGGCGCCGGCCGTGCGCTGGTGACGGCGGCGACCGACTATGGCTCGGGCTATTGGGCGATGACGCCGCTGCGCGACGACCGCGGCTTCGTCGTGCTGGTCAATCGCGGGTTCGTCCCGTCGTCCCGCGAAGGCGCGGTCCCGGCGGGGGAGGTGCGGGTGGTCGGCTTGCTGCGCGTCACCGAACCGGGCGGCGGCTTCCTGCGCCGCAACGATCCTGCCGCCGGGCGTTGGTATTCGCGCGACGTCGCCGCGATCGCCGCATCGCTGCACCTGGCGCGCGTCGCGCCGTTCTTCGTGGATGCGGACGCGACCCCCAATCCCGGCGGCTTCCCGATCGGAGGGTTGACGGTGGTCGCGTTCACCAACAATCACCTCGTCTATGCGATCACCTGGTTCGCGCTGATGGCCATGGCGATGGCCGCGACGGTGCAGGGCCTGCGCCATGGGGGGCGGGAGCGGGCGAGCCGATGAACCTCGTCGGCACCTCGCCGCGCCGGCGCGCGCTCTGGTCCCCGGACGCCGCCGGCGCGCGCAACATGTTCCAGCTCGTCCAGCTACGCTGGGTCGCGGTCGCGGGACAGCTGGCGACGATCGTCGTGGTGCGGTTCGCGATGGGCGTCCGCCTGCCGCTCGTCCCGATGCTCGGGGTGTCGGCGGCGGTGCTGCTCCTCAACGTCGTCAGTCTCGCCTTGCTGCGACGCGGGCGCGCGACGTCGAACACCTCGCTGTTCTTCGCCCTCGTGCTCGACGTCACGTCGCTGACCGTCCAGCTTTTCCTGAGCGGCGGCGCGACGAACCCGTTCGTGTCGCTGTTCCTGCTCCAAGTGGTGTTGGGGGCGATCCTGCTCGACACCTGGTCGTCGATCGTGATCGTCCTCCTCACCAGCGCGTGTTTCGCGGTGCTGATCGTGCGGTACCGACCGATCGAGCTGCCGCCGGTGCTCGCGACGCACGTCGCCGCGCTCGACATCGCGGGTGCGTGGATCTGCTTCGCGCTGATCGCGACGTTGCTCGTGCTGTTCGTCACCCGCATCAACCGCAACCTGCGCGCACGCGACGCGCATCTGGCCGACCTGCGTCAGCGCGAGGCGGAGGAGGATCATATCGTCCGCATGGGCCTGCTCGCGTCGGGCGCTGCGCACGAGCTGGGCACGCCGCTGGCGTCGCTGGCGGTGATCCTGGGCGACTGGCGGCACAACGCCGTGATCGCGCGCGACGCCGATCTCGTCGCCGACGTTGGCGAGATGCAGGCGGAGGTCGGACGGTGCAAGGCGATCGTGACGGGCGTGTTGCTGACGGCGGGCGAGGCGCGGGGGGAGGCGCCGGTCGCGACGACGGTGGATCGGTTCCTCGGCGATCTGGTCGCCGACTGGCGAGCCGGGCACGCGGCGACGGAACTTGCCTTCGACGACGCCGTGCCACGCGACCTGCCGATCGTCGCCGACACCGCGCTGAAACAGGTGATCTTCAACGTCCTCGACAACGCCGCCGATGCGTCGCCCGCGCACATCGAGCTGACCGCGCGGGTCCTGCGCGACGACCTCGTCGTGGTGGTGCGCGACGAGGGGCCGGGCTTCGCGCCCGAACGGCTGGCGAGCTTCGGCCAGCCGTATTCGTCGGGCAAGGGGCGGCTGGGCGGCGGTCTCGGCCTGTTCCTCGTCGTCAATGTCATGCGCAAGCTGGGCGGGCGGGCGCAGGCGTCGAACGCGAAGGACGGCGGCGCGGTCGTGACGCTGACGCTGCCGCTGAGCGCGCTGGCCCTGGCGGGAGACGCGGATGGCGGATGAGCCCCTGCTGGTGATCGTCGAGGACGATCAGGCGTTCTCCCGCACGCTGGGCCGATCGTTCGAGCGGCGCGGCTATCGCGTCGTTGCGGCCGCGAGCCTGGCCGAGCTGCTGATCCTGCTGGCGGACGCGACGCCGGATTACGCCGTGGTGGACCTGAAGCTCGGCGGCGCGTCGGGCCTCGCGTGCGTCCAGGCGCTGCAGGCGCACGATCCCGCCACGCTCATCGTGGTGCTGACCGGGTTCGCCAGCATCGCGACGGCGGTGGAGGCGATCAAGCTGGGCGCGTCGCAATATCTCGCAAAACCATCGAACACCGACGACATCGAGGCGGCGTTCGGCAACGTCGTCGGCAATGCCGACGTCGCGCTGGGCACCCGGTCGACGTCGATGAAGACGCTGGAGTGGGAACGCATCCATGCGATGCTGGCCGAGACCGGGTTCAACATCTCCGAAACCGCGCGCCGGCTCGGCATGCATCGGCGGACGCTCGCCCGCAAGCTGGAGAAGCGGCAGGTCAGTTGAGCGCCGCGTCCCGCGCGATCGGCGCTCGGCTCACGAGCGGTCGAGGGTCCCGCCGCCCAGCGACCGGTAGAGTTCCACCAGGTTGCTTGCCCGGGTGTAGCGCGTCGTCGCCAGCTGCTGGCGCGCGGCATAGGCCGTCCGCTGCGCGTCGAGCGTGTTGAGGAACGAATCGACGCCGGCCCGGAACCGCGCGTCCGACAGGCGCGCGGCGATGGTCGCGGCGTTGGCGCGTGCGGTCTGCGCGTCGATCTGCTCGGCGATCCCGCCGCGCTGCGCCAGCGCGTCGGCGACCTCGCGGAACGCGGTCTGGATCGTGCGCTCGTAGGTGCCGGTCGCCGCCTCCCGCGAGGCGCGCGCGTATTCGAGATTGCCGCGCAGCCGCCCGCCGTCGAACAGCGGCAGGCTGATCGCCGGCGCGCCGGTGTACGAGAAACTGCCGCCGGCGAAGAGCCCGGACAGAGCGGACGAGATCGTGCCCACCGTGGCGGTCAGCGAGATGGTGGGGAAGAACGACGCGCGCGCGGCGCCGATGTTGGCGTTCTGCGCGATCAGCTGATGCTCCGCCTGGAGGACGTCGGGGCGACGCAGCAGCACGTCGGACGACAGGCCCGCCGGCAGCGCGTCGCGCGTGGCGACCGCGTCGCCGAGCCCCGACGGCAGATCGGCGGGCGAGACGGCCGCACCCACCAGAACCTGCAGCGCGTTCTGATCCTGCGCGATCCGCACGGCGAGCGTCGCGATGTCGTTGCGCGCGGCCTGATAGTTGGTCTCCGCCTGACGCACCTCGAGCTCGGAGCCGGTGCCGATCCGGAACTGCGCGCTGGTCAGGTCCAGCGTCTGCCGGAACGCCGCCAGCGTCTGGCGCGACAGGGTGAGCTGGTCCTGGTCCGACGCCATCGTCAGCCACGCGGTCGCGATCTCCGCGATCAGCGTGATGCGCACCGACCGCTGCGCCTCCTGGCTGGCGAACAGCTGTTCCTGCGCCGCGCGCGACAGGTTGCGCACCCGGCCGAACAGGTCGACCTCGTAGGACGAGAAGCCGGCGTTGAGCGCATAATATTGCAGGTTGGTGCTCGTGCTGCCGATCCCGGCCCCGGCGCCGACACCGGTGCCCCCGGCGGCGCCGACGCCCGACGTGCCGGTCGTGCCGCCGGTGGTGCCCAGCCCGGTGCCCGTGGTGCCCGTCCCCGTGCTCCCGGTCGTTCCCGTGCCGGTCACGCCGCCGGTCGCCGCGCCGCCGGCGGTGGCGCCGGTCGCGCCCAGGGGGTTGTTGGTATAGGTCGCGCTGCCGCTCAGCCCGGTGGTGGGCAGCAGGTCGGCGCGCTGGATGCGCAGCTGCGCGCGCGCCTGGAGCACGTTGGCCGCCGCCACGCGCAGATCGCGGTTGTTGGCGAGCCCCGCCTCGATCGTGCGACGCAGCCGGTCGTCTAGGAAGAAGTCGCGCCAGCCGACGCGCGTCACGTCGGGCGCGTCGGTGGCCGCGGCCGGATAGATTCCGCCCTCGGGCAACGTGGGCGCCACGGCCCCGATCGGCCGGACGTAATGCGGGGCGAAGTTGCACCCCGCCAGCGCGGACAGCGCCGCGCCGCCGGCCAGCGTCAGCAGACGCCGGTGAACAAACTGGGTCATCACGTCAGGCTCCCTGCGGCGCGACGTGCCCGCCATCGTCTCTGGGGGCGTCGGGGTGGATGTGGGTGACATGGGCATCGGCGTCGCCCTGGCCGTGATCGCCATGCTGGCCGAACAGCCGCAGCACGACCACGAAGAACATCGGCACGAAGAAGATCGCCAGCACGGTCGCGGAGAACATGCCGCCCACGACCGCACGTCCGATCGCGTTCTGCCCGCCGGCGCCTGCGCCGTTGGCGATCGCCAGCGGGAACACGCCGAAGATGAAGGCGAGGCTGGTCATCAGGATCGGCCGCAGCCGCAGCTTGGCCGCCGCGATCGCCGCGTCATAGGCGTTCATGCCGTCGCGCATCCGTTCCTCGGCGAACTCCACGATCAGGATCGCGTTCTTCGCCGACACGCCGATCGTCGTGATGAGCCCGACCTGAAGGTAGATGTCGTTGTTCAGCCCCGTCAGCAACGCGGCGAGCAGCGCGCCGACGACGCCCAGCGGCACGACGAGCATCACCGCGACCGGCACCGACCAGCTTTCGTACAGCGCCGCGAGGCACAGGAACACGATCAGCAGCGACAGGCCATAGAGTGCCGGCGCCTGGCCGCCCGACAGCTGCTCCTCGTAGCTGAGCCCCGTCCAGTCGAGCCGGGTACCCGGCGGCAGCTTGGCCTGCATCTCCTTCATCGCCTTGAGCGCGGAGCCCGACGAGACGCCCGGCGCCGGCTGGCCCAGTATCTCCATCGACGGCTGGCCGTTGTAGCGCGTCAGCTGCATCGGGCCCTGATGCCACGACAGCGTCGAGAAGGCGGTGAACGGTGCCATCGTGCCGCTCGCGCCGCGGACGAACAGGTCGCCGATGTCCTCGGGCGCCATGCGGTACGGTGCATCGGCCTGGATGTAGACACGCTTGACGCGGCCCCGGTCGATGAAGTCGTTGACGTAGGCGCCGCCCCAGGCGGTGGAGATCGTGCTGTTGACCGTCCCGAGGTCGAGCCCGAGCGCGCGCGCCTTGTCCTGGTCGACGTCGACACGCAGCTGCGGCGCGTCGTCGAGCGCGTTGGGGCGCACGCCGACCAGCAGCTTGTTCTGCGACGCCATGCCGAGCAACTGGTTGCGCGCGGCGAGCAGCTTGTCGTGGCCGAGACCACCCTCGTCGACGAGCTGGAGGTCGAAACCGGTAGCGTTGCCCAGTTCCTGCACCGCCGGCGGGATGACGGCGAAGATCAGCCCGTCCTTGTACTGCGAGAACACGCCCATCGCGCGGCCGATGATGGTCTGCGCCTTGTTCTGGATGCCCGGCCGATCCTTCCACTCCTTCATCGGCATGAACGCGATGCCGCTGTTCTGACCGGTGCCCGAAAAGCTGAAGCCGTTGATCGTATAGACGCCGCGGATCGCCGCGCCCGCATCCTTCAGGAAATGGTCGCGGACCAGATCGAGCCCCTTCTGCGTGCGCGCGGTCGTCGAGCCCGCCGGGCCCTGGACCAGCGCGATCATCACGCCCTGATCCTCGTCGGGCAGGAAGCCGGTGGGCAGCCGCGCGAACAGCAGCGCCATCCCCGCCACGATGACCGCATAGACGATCAGCGAGCGGCCCCACCGGCTGGCGGTGGAGCGCGCGCCGCGCTCGTAGCGCGCGCGACCGCGGTCGAACTTGTCGTTGAACCAGCGGAAGAAGCGCGCCAGCGGGCCGTTGCCTTCGTTCTTGGTCGGATCGTGCGGCTTGAGGATCGTCGCGCACAACGCCGGGGTCAGCACCAGCGCGACCGCGATCGACAGCACCATCGCCGACACGATCGTGATCGAGAACTGGCGATAGATCACGCCGGTCGATCCGCCGAAGAACGCCATCGGCAGGAACACCGCCGACAGCACGACCGCGATGCCGATCAACGCGCCGGTGATCTCCTCCATCGATCGCCGCGCGGCGTCCTTGGGACTGAGATGCTCGGTGGTGATGAGGCGCTCGACGTTCTCGACCACGACGATCGCGTCATCGACCAGCAGCCCGATCGCGAGCACCATGCCGAACAGCGTCAGCGTGTTGATCGAATAGCCGAACGCGGCGAGCACCGCGAACGTCCCCGTCAGCACGACGGGCACCGCGATCGTCGGGATCAGCGTCGCGCGGAAGTTCTGGAGGAACAGGAACATGACGAGGAAGACGAGCACCACCGCCTCGAACAGCGTCTCGACGACCTGCTCGATCGACAGCCGCACGAACGGCGACGTGTCGTAGGGGAAGATGACCTTGACGTCGGGCGGGAACTGCTTGGCGAGCTCGGTCACGCGCTCCTTGACCGCGACGACGGTGTTGAGCGCGTTGGCGCCCGGTGCCAGCTTGACCGCGATGCCCGAGGCGGGCTTGCCGTTCCACTGCGCGGAGAAGCCGTAATTCTCGGCGCCGATCGCGACGCGCGCGACGTCGCCCAGCCGAACGATCGATCCGTCGGCGCCGCTCTTGAGACGGATCTTCGCGAACTCCTCGGGCGAGGTCAGCCGCGACGACACCGACACGGTCGCGTTCAGCATCTGCTCCTTGGGCGCCGGCTGCGCGCCGATCTGGCCGGCGGAGACCTGCGCGTTTTGCGCGGTGACCGCGTCGGTGACGTCGGTCATCGTCAGCGCGTAGTTGTTGAGCTTGAGCGGATCGACCCAGATGCGCATCGCGTACTGCGAGCCGAAGATCTGCGTGTCGCCGACGCCCGTCACGCGCGACAGCGGGTCCGAGATCTTGGAGGCGACGATGTCGGCGAGGTCGTCGGCGTCGTGCTGGCCGGTTTCCGAATATAGCCCGACGAACAGCAGGATGTTCTGCGTCGCCTTGGCGACCAGGATGCCCTGACGCTGCACTTCCTGCGGCAGCAGCGGCGTCGCCGCCTGCAGCTTATTCTGGACCTGCACCTGCGCGATGTCGGGATTGGTCCCCTGCTCGAACGTCAGCGTGATCGTGACGGTGCCCGCCGAGGACGAGGAGGACGAGAAATAGCGAAGGTGGTCAAGCCCCTTCAGCTGCTGCTCGATGATCTGGGTGGTCGTGTTCTCCAGCGTCTGCGCGTCGGCGCCCGGATAGGTCGCGGTGATCGAGATCGCGGGCGGCGCGATCGCGGGGAACTGCGCGACCGGCAGCGTGCGCAGCGACAGGATGCCGGCGATGACGACCATCACCGCCAAGACATAGGCGAAGATCGGGCGGTCGATGAAATAGCGTGACATGGTGGGTTACTTCGCCTGTGCAGGAGCGCCGGCGGCCGCAACGGGCTGCGCGGGCTGTGCATCGGGGTTCCAGGGCTTGGGCGTCACCGGCATGCCCGGCCGCAACAGCATCGCGCCCTCGACGATGATGCGGTCGCCCGGCTTGATGCCGCTCGTTACCAGCCAGTTGTCGCCGACCGTGCGGCTCGTCTGGAGCGATCGCGCCTCGATCTTGTTGCCCTGGCCGACGACCATGACGGTCGGATTGCCGCGCTCGTCGCGGCTGACGGCGCGCTGCGGCACCAGGACCGCGCGCGTCTGCGTGCCCTCGCCCATCTGCGCGCGGACGTACATGCCGGGCAGCAACAGGCCGTGCGGGTTGGGGAACACGGCGCGGATCACCTGGCTGCCGGTGGTCTGGTCCACGGTCACGTCGGCGAACTTGAGCCTGCCCTCGAGCGGATAGGTGCTGGCGTCCTCCAGCGCGAGCGTAACGCGCGCCGCGCCGCCGCCCCGCGCGATCTGGCCGGCCATGATCTGCTGACGCAGGCGCAGCACGTCGGCGCTCGATTGCTGGATGTCGACATAGATCGGATCGAGCCGCTGGATCGTCGCCAGC
>JBPBQW010000116.1:0-18800 GCA_050955125.1 Janthinobacterium lividum | reverse complement strand
GTAGGAGGCGAGGTAGTCCGCGCGGGTGGCGATGTGATGGTGGGTGCCGATCTCGGCCCGGCGCATCCGCGAGTGGAACGACTCCGCCCAGTTCGTCGAGGTCGCGCCGATCGCGTATTGCTCGCTGTGGTTCACACGCTTGACGGTGAACCTTGCGTGCAGGCCATCATACGCCTTGTTCTCGTCGGCATAGAGGGTGGTGCCCTTCTCGACGACGCCCGGCACGAGATCGGCGGCTTCCGTTTCGCTCTTGATGAACGTCAGGGTGCGCCCGCGCCGTTCCCGCACGACGGTGACGCACAGGCGTTTGCCCGACTGGTGAGCCAGTCGTCGGCGATCGACCCGGCGAGCCTCGTGGTTCTTGGGACGAACATAGCCGCCGTAATAAGCGCCATCGATCTCGACGTGGCCGCTCAACGTGTGGGCAAGCTGCTCCGCCTTCATCGCCTCCCGCAGCTTGTGCAGGAGTACGAAAGCCGTCTTGTACTGCACGTCGAGTTCCGCGCCGAGCCGGATCGCGCTGATCCCCTTGGCGGCGTTCGCGAACAGCGCGATGGCGAGCAGGATGTCCTCATACGAGAGCTTCCGACAGGCGAAGATCGTGCCCGACGTTGGCGAGAACTGATGATAGCAGTTCGGGTCCTTGCACTTGAACTTGTCGCGCGTCGTGATCGTGTACACGTCGGTACAGCCACAACGCGGGCAGAACGGGTGCCCGTCGTTTTCTGAGAAACGTAAGGTGATGAACAGAGCCCGTGCATCAGCGCGCGTGATGCGGCTGACCTTCTTTATGCTGAGAGTGCGGGCTGCTTTGGATAAGAGATAGTGTTGCGATTTGTCCTCCTGCTGCGAGATAGCAGCAGGACCAGCTACGCAGATGTTCAGCAGGAGTCCACAGAGTCCATTGATCTGTTAACCAACAACGTGTTTGGTCGGTTAGTATTAACGCCCGTTTAGCGGATCACAGACCAATGCTGAGGCCACTCGCCATCAGACTGGACTTGCTTGCCAATGCGCTTCTTTAGCGTGTTGCTCAGTGAGTTGGTGAGGCGCGCACGGATCACGTTGTCAGGATCGGCGATCCCGTCACGACGCAAAATCTCACTCGCGATGTCGAGAGTCCGCATCGGCTCGGATGCACCGCGCAGGACATCAAGCGCCTTGCGCGTCGACTGACCGATCTTGATTGGGGACTTATGGACATGCGCCCGCACGGGATCGATCGTGTCGACATCCCAATCAGGATGGTAATGTTGGACGAATAGCGCTCCGGCGTCGATCACCGTCACGAGAGCTTCGATCTGTTCCTCAAGCGCCGGCTTGGCGGCCATCAGACGCTCGATACGTCCAAGCTCTTCGCGCTTCTGCGCAAGCTCGCCGGCCAAATAGCCGAGCTTCGTTTCAAGCGAGTGGAGGAAATTGCTCTTGCCCATGGCCGGTAGATACCCGGCCGAGACTCCGGCGTTCCAGTTTCGACCTTGGTGCCGATGCTACCTAATGCCGCGACGATGGTCGGGGAGACAGGATTCGAACCTGCGACCCCCTGGTCCCAAACCAGGTGCGCTACCAGCCTGCGCCACTCCCCGACGGGCCGGCTCTAGCGCCTCTCGTCACGAGACGGCAAGGCGGCTTGCGCCATCGCGCTCACGAAAAAGGGCGCCTTTCCGGGTGGAAGGGCGCCCCGTCCGTCGCGTCGCGAGCCTGTGGCCCGCGACCCGCGATTACTGCATGTTCTTGGTGGTCGCCTTCGCGCCGTCACGGACGTTGTCGGCCGTGTCGTGCAGGTTGTCGGCGGCGTTCGACATCATGTCCGACGCCATCGCGTTGGACGAGTTGTCGGCCATCGACGAGATGTTGTCGGCATTGGCGTCCATGTTGTCGGCGACCATGTCGGCGTTGTTCTCGACGGCGGCGGCTTCCGGCGACTTGCTGTGGCAGGCACCCAGCGACATCATGCTGGCGGCGGCGAAAACGATGGCAAACTTCTTCATGCGGGGCTCCCCAAGGACACAGAAACATACGCGTCCGACCCCGGGGGCCGCCGCGAAGGCGAAGAATGCCGTGTGTGCCCCCATCGGGTCAATGGGAAATCGTTCCCGATTTGCGGTGGAGCGTGTCGTGCCGATCCAACGCTTCACCGGGAACGGACCACCGGTCCGATGTCTTCGGGCGCGTCCGCGACGATCCCCAGCATCGTCGCCCAGGCCGCGACGTTCTGACGGAGCTGCGCGGGGTCGATCCGGTCGAGCGTGTCCTCGGGCGTGTGGTGCACGTCGAAATAGCGGGTGCCGTCCTGGCTCATGTCCACCGCGGCGACGCCGTTGGCGTGCAGGATGGGCTCGACGTCGGTGCCTTCGCCCGCCGGGTCGCGTCCGCGCACGATGCCCAGCGGCGCCAGCGCGGCCTGCAACCGGTCGGCGATCGGCTTGGCGGGATCGGCGAAGTTGGTTTCGAACCGCCACACCCGATCGGCGCCGAAATCGCTCTCCGCCGCCGTCGCGTGGCGGTCGCCCGAGTGCGCGCGGGCATAGGCCTGGCCGCCGAAGCCGCCGGTCTCCTCGTCGCCGAACCACACGACGCGGATCGTGCGGCGGTGCGGCCCGGCGTCCATGGCGAGCTTCGCCGCCGCGGCGGTGATCGCGATGCCCGATCCGTCGTCGATCGCACCCGTGCCCAGATCCCAGCTGTCGAGGTGACCGCCCACCAGCACGATGCCGGCCGAGGGATCGGTGCCGGGCACTTCGGCCACCACGTTGCCCGACGCGCGCATGCCGACCTGATGATCGTCGAGTACGAGGTGCATCGTCACCGGCCGGCCGGCGGCGAACATCCTCTCCAGGTTCTCGGCATCCGCGACCGACAGCGCGGCGGCGGGGATCGGCGTCACGCCGGCGGGGAAGTCGGTCGTCCCGGCATGCGGGCCGCGGCCATGGTCGGTGCCGATCGAGCGGATCACGATCGCCGCCGCGCCCTTCCTCGCCGCGACGCCCGGGCCGACGAAGCGGGCAGGGCCGGCGGCACCATAGCTCGACCCGTCCTGCGTCGGGTACATGACGTTGGAGACGAACGCGATCTTGCCCTTGAGGCTGCCCTCGGGCGCGAGCTGCAGGTCGTTGAAGCTGGGGAAGTACACCACCGGCAGCGTCAGCCCGTCGCGCGGCGTCGCGCCCGAGTTGCCGAGGCCGACGAGGCGCAGCTTCTGCGGATAGGGCGACACGATCTCCGCGCTTTCCGTGCCGCGCGTCCAGACGGGCAGGCGATACGGCTCGATCCGCACGTTGCGGAAACCGAGCGCGGTCAGCCGCGCGACCGCCCAGGTCCGCGCCCGTGCCTCCGCCTCCGTCCCGTCGAGCCGCGGGCCGACCTCAGTCGTCAGGTCGCGCACGATCGCATAGGCGGTGTCGTCGCCCAGCGCCTTGTCGCGCAACGCGGCGACCCTGGGGTCGACCGCGACGCCGGCGGGACCGCCGCGGATGCGCGAGGGCGCGCTGATCGTCGAGGCGGGCGCGTTCACGCCGCCCGTCGCCGGTCCCGCCCGCGGTCGCGTGACCGTCTGCGCGGGCGCGGGCATCGCCGTCAGGACGAGCGCGGCGATCAGCGACATCGGCGGCAAGGCGGCGTTCACGATTGGTGCTGGCATGGGGGCTCCTGGCTCTTGGCGGTCGTCCGGGGCGTAGCCCGCCCGGACCCGCGTTGCCAACCGCCGGACGTCCGACTATCTGCAGAGCCAATCCCGCACACCCGATATCAGGAGCGCATGGCCCCATGGCCGTCCAGTACAGCTACGTCATGAAGGGCCTGACCAAGACCTTTCCCGGCGCGAACAAGCCCGTCCTCAACAACATCAGCCTGCAGTTCCTGCCGACCGCGAAGATCGCGATCATCGGCCCCAACGGCTCGGGCAAGTCGACGCTGATGAAGGTGATGGCGGGGATGGACCCCGATTTCCAGGGCGAGGCGTGGGCCGCCGAGGGCATCCGCGTCGGCTATCTGCCGCAGGAGCCGCAGCTCGATCCGACCAAGGACGTGATGGGCAACGTGAAGGACGGCGTTCGCCCGGTCGCGGACCTGGTCGACCGGTTCAACGCGATCTCCGCCGAGATGGGCGATCCCAAGGACGACACCGACTTCGACGGGCTGATGGAAGAAATGGGCGAGCTCCAGGCCAAGATCGACGCGGTCGACGGCTGGGCGCTCGACAGCCAGCTCGAGCAGGCGATGGAGGCGCTGCGCTGCCCGCCGTCGGACGGCGACGTGACGACGCTGTCGGGCGGCGAGCGCCGCCGCGTGGCGCTGTGCAAGCTGCTGCTCGAGAAGCCCGAGATCCTGCTGCTCGACGAGCCGACCAACCACCTCGACGCCGAGAGCGTGTCGTGGCTGGAGAACTACCTCAAGGAATATACCGGCAACGTCATCCTGGTCACCCACGATCGCTACTTCCTCGACAACGTCGTCAACTGGGTGCTCGAGCTCGATCGCGGCCGCTACTACACCTATGAGTCCAACTACTCCGGCTATCTGGAAAAGAAGGCCAAGCGGATGGAGCAGGAGGACCGCGAGGAGGAGGGCCGCCAGAAGGCGATCCGCGACGAGCTCGACTGGATGCGCCAGACACCCAAGGCGCGCCAGACCAAGAGCAAGGCGCGCATCCGCGCGTTCGACGAACTGGTGCAGAAGCAGGAGAACCGCGTCGCCGGCAAGGCGCAGATCCTGATCCAGCTGCCCGAGCGGCTGGGCGGCAAGGTGATCGAGGCCAAGGGGCTGACCAAGGCCTATGGCGACAAATTGCTCTTCGACGGACTCGACTTCACGCTGCCGCCGGGCGGGATCGTCGGCGTGATCGGCCCCAACGGCGCGGGCAAGTCGACTCTGTTCAAGCTCATCACCGGTCAGGAGGAGCCCGATTCGGGCTCGATCGAGGTCGGCCAGACGGTGAAGCTCGGCTACGTCGACCAGAGCCGCGACCACCTCGATCCCAACAAGAACGTGTGGGAGGAGATCAGCGACAAGCTCGAGGTGTTCCGCTTCGGCAAGCAGGAACTGGGCACGCGCGCGTACGTGGGCGCGTTCAACTTCAAGGGCCCCGACCAGCAGAAGAAGGTCGGCCAGCTATCGGGCGGCGAGCGCAACCGCGTCCACATGGCCAAGATGCTGAAGGAGGGCGGCAACGTCCTGCTGCTCGACGAGCCGACCAACGACCTCGACGTCGAGACGCTGCGCGCGCTGGAAGAGGCGCTGGAGAGCTTCGCCGGCTGCGCGGTGGTCATCAGCCACGACCGCTTCTTCCTCGACCGCCTCGCGACGCACATCCTGGCGTTCGAGGGCGACAGCCACGTCGAGTGGTTCGAGGGGAATTACGAAAGCTACGAGGAGGACAAGCGGCGGCGGATGGGCGATGCGGCGGATCGGCCGACCAGGTTGGCGTACAAGAAGCTGACGCGGTAGCGGCTACCGACGATTGAGCGTGCCGCGTTTTGCGACCGGCGCTTTGTGTATGCCGGAGCATTCGAGGTCATAGCCTTGGGTAATGGCGAGGTTGAAGTGCGCCGTCGCGGCTAGATGCCATCCGTCGCGACGGTCAGGCCCGGCAGCGTCGCCGACGCGACGGTCTCGCCGAGCGTCACCGCTCGCCCTTCGGTATAGCCGTCGCCCGACGGCGCCCACATCTGGTGGATCACCCTGCCGTTCACGTCCACAACCCAGTATTCGGCTATGCCGGCGCGGGCGTAGATCACGACCTTGTCGTGCAGGTCCCTGTCCAGCGTGGACGAGGAGACTTCCACGACGAGCACTACCGACCGCAGCGGGACCGGGCCTGCTCCTCGAGGCTCACGCGTCAGCACGATGTCCGGGAGCGGCATGTCGTGCTCGGATAGAGCGACGCTGGCCGTCATCGCATGAACGCCACTTGCTCCGTTTTCCAGGATACGCCGAATGCGGTAGCCAAGCTCGCCCGCGATCCACGCGTGAGGGCGGTACTCGGCGTTCATGATGATGATGTCCCCATCGAGAAGCTCGGTCCGGTCCGCGCCGAACACGCCCGTCTCGTCCAGGCGCAGGAAGTCTTCGATGGTCAGCCGGTACTTGCCAGGGCGGAGCCGTTCCTGTGCCGTCATGTCCCGAACCTATCATCGACATCCGAACGGGCCAATACCCGCGCACCGTAATGCTTTCAGATCGCCCCCGAGAACGTGTCGCACTGCGCCGGGTCGCCGCTGTCCAGCCCCTGCTTCAGCCAGTGCATCCGCTGTTCCGACGTGCCGTGGGTGAAGCTGTCGGGCATCACGCGGCCCTGGCTTTCCTGTTGCAGCGTGTCGTCGCCGATCGAGTGGGCGGCGGTCATGCCCTCCTGCACGTCGCCGGGGTCGAGCCGGTCCTTGTTCGCGTTCGCCCACACGCCGGCATAGCAATCCGCCTGAAGCTCCAGCCGCACCGACAGGCGATTGGCGTCGGTGGGATCGGACGCCTGTTCCTGCTGCGATACCTTGGCCGACACGCCGAGCAGGTTCTGGATATGGTGCCCGAATTCGTGCGCGATCACGTAATCCTGCGCGAAGTCGCCGCTGGCGTGGAAGCGGTTCTGCAGTTCCTGGAAGAAGCTGGTGTCGAGGTAGATGCCGTCGTCGGTCGGGCAATAGAACGGCCCCATCGCCGACTGCGCCGCGCCGCAGCCCGACTGGCCGTTGCCGCTGTAGAATTGCAGCGAGGGCTGCTGGAACTGCTTGCCCTCCTTGGCGAAGATCGCCGCCCAGGTCTTGTCCGCGCTGCTGAACGCGTTGCAGGCGGACTTGCTGGACGCGTCGACGGTGCACGCCTTGGTCGCGTCGCCATGCGCGGCGGGCGCGCTGCGCTGCGTCGGCGCCGAGCCTCCGCCACCCCCGCCGCCGATCAGCGACAGCGGGTTCACGCCCAGCACGGCCAGCACGATCAGCACCACGACGATCCCGCCGCACCCGAACCGGCTGCCGATCAGCGGCAGCAGGCCGAGCAGCATGCCACCGCCGCCGCCGCCGCCGCCGCCCAGGAACCCGCCGCCACCGCCCTGGCCACGCTGGTCGCCGACGTTGATGTCGGGATCGAAGTCGTCGAGACGCATGGGGTCGCCCTGTCTGTCGTGGTTGTTCGTTGTCGTCGCGCGTTCAATGCGTGGGCGCGCGCGACGTTGCAACCGTGGCCGATCGCGGCCATCCCGGGCGGCGTCCCCATCGGAGCGCGACCCCATGTTCCTGCGCGGCAGATCCGCCATCGTCACCGGCTCCACGTCGGGCATCGGCCTCGCCATCGCGAGCGCGCTGGCGGCGGAGGGCGCGGCGGTCACGATCAACGGCTTCGGCGACGCAGGAGACATCGAGGCGATCCGCGCGCGACTGACGCAGGCGAGTGGCGCGCCCGCCCGCCACGACCCCGCCGACATGACCCGCCCCGACGAGATCACGGCGATGGTCGAGCGGACGCGGGCCGAGACGGGGAGCGTCGACATCCTGGTCAACAACGCCGGCATCCAGCACGTCTCGCCGATCGAGGTCTTCCCGCCCGACCGATACGAGGCGATCATCGCGATCAACATGTCGTCCGCCTTCTACGCCGTCCGCGCGGCGCTGCCGGCCATGAAGGCGAAGGGGTGGGGCCGGATCATCAGCACCGCGTCGGCGCACTCGCTGGTCGCCAGCCCCAACAAGGCGGCATACGTCATGGCCAAGCACGGGATCGTCGGGCTGACGAAGACCGCGGCGCTGGAGACGGCGCGCGACGGCATCACCGTCAACGCGATCAGCCCGGGTTATGTCTGGACGCCGCTGGTCGAGGCGCAGATCCCCGACACGATGCGAACCCGCGGGCTGACGCGCGAGCAGGTGATCGCCGACGTGCTGCTCGCCGCGCAGCCGACCAAGGAGTTCGTGACGCCGCAGCAGGTCGCGGCGTTAGCGCTGTTCCTGTGCCGGGACGAGGCGAGCGCCATCACGGGCGCGAACCTGTCGATGGATGGCGGCTGGACCGCGGCCTAGTTGGTGCGCGTGGTCGGCGCCGCCGGGCGTGACGTGGCTTGGGGCACGGCGGCGGACTGCGACGCGGTGTCCGTCGCGCCCGGTGCGGCCTCGGGCGCGCCCTTGCCGGTGTCCATCGATTTGGCGGTGATGACCGCGGTCGGCGCCGCGGCCGGGCGGGTGTCCGTAAAGGCCAGCGCGGGGGCGACCGCGCCGGTGGCGGTCAGCACCGGCAGCTTGGGGTCGAGCCCCGGGATCGGCGTCAGCCCCGCGATGTACACCGCGCCGTGCAGGTCCACCGGCTGGACCCGGCCCGCATTCGCCGCCTCCACCGCGACGAGATACGAGCGCGGCCGCTTCATCAGCTTGGGCTGCTCCGTCCCGGCGAGGCCGACCCGCTCGGCGGCGACCTTCACGAAGGTGACGCAGTTGCGCTTGTTCATGTCGTAGCGCTGGTTGCCGCCCACGCCCCATTCGTCGAACAATTTCAGCACCGCCAGATACTGATCGTCGGTCATCGTCACCGAGAAATGCGCGTCGCTGCCGCGCATGTAGTTGAGGTCGGCGGGCTCCAGCATGCCGGCGACCGACCCGAACAGGATGGCCGGGCTGATGTGCTTGGCGGTGAAGCCGACGTTCATGTCCACGGGCGCGCCGCCGCGATCGGGCTTGCCGCGCAGGGTGAGGAACGCGTGCGGGAAATTGTTGCCGAACTCGTGGCTCCAGAAGGTGATCGTGACCGACGCCGACGCCGGAAGCGCGGCGCCGATCCCGGCGACCAGCAGCAGGGTTCGCGCCAGCAGGCGGGCGAGGCGGCGGGTAGGGCGGAGCGTCGTCATCCGGGCGAGCCTAGCCGATCGCGCCCGTCGCGCAAAGACATCCGGTCAGGTCGCGGGCACCGCGGCGGCGAGTGGCGACAGGCGCGGCGCATCCTGCGCGCGTTCCGGCCGGATGTAGATCGACGACAGCGTCGGCTCGGCCCCGCGCAGCGCCGCCTCCATCCGCTCGACGAGCCGTTCGGCATCGCCCATCGTCACGTCGTCGCGGAAATCGGCGCTGATCGCGGCGAACACCGACGCCGGCCCGGTATGGATCGTCCGCACGTGGTTGACCGCCGTCACCTCCGGAAAGCCCGCCAGAATCGAGCGGATCGACGCGATCACCGCCGGGTCGGCACGCTCGCCGATCAACAGTCCCTTCGACTCGCGCGCCAGCAGCATGGCGACACCACCCAGCATCGCGCCGATGACGATCGAGGCCGCGCCATCGATCCACGGCAGGTCGAGCGCGTGCGAGGCGAAGACGCCCACCGCCGCCACCGCCAGCCCGGCGAGCGCGGCCGAATCCTCGAACATGACGATGAACGTGGCGGGGTCCTTCGACTGGCGGATCGCCCGCCACCAGCCGGCGCCGTCGCCCTTCTTGGCGGTCTCGCGGCCGAACTGGCGGACGGCGACGATCCACGACGTCCCTTCCAGCAGCGCCGAGACGCCGAGCACGACGTAGCTGAGCGTCGCGCTGCCCAGCGGTTCGGGGTCCCGGATGTGGCGATAGCCTTCGTACACCGACACGCCGGCGCCGACCGCGAAGATCAGGATGGCGACGACGAACGACCAGAAATACAGTTCGCGCGCATAGCCGAACGGGTGGAACTCGTCGGCCGGGCGTTTGGCGCGGTGCTGGCCCCACAGCAGCAGCACCTGATTGAGGCTGTCGACGACTGAGTGGACGCCCTCCGTCAGCATCGACGACGATCCCGACAGCGCGGCGGCGACGAACTTGGCGACCGCGATGCCCAGATTGGCGGCCAGCGCCGCGACGATGACGGTGGTGGACTCCGCTTTCTCCGCCACGCCCGCGCTCAGGCGCCGGCCGCGTCGAGCGCCGCCATCTGCTCCGCCGACAGCGCCAGCGTCATCGCCGGCAACAGCTCCTCGAGCTGGCGCACGCTCGTCGCGCTGGCGATCGGGGCGGTGACGCCGGGTTTGGCCATCAGCCATGCCAGCGCGATCTGCGCGAGCGTCGCGCCCGTCGCCGCGGCTACCGCATCCATCGCCGCCAGCACGGCGGGTCCCTTGCCGTCGAGCAGCCCGACCATCCGGCCGCCACGCACGCTCTGCCCCAGATCGTCCTTCGACCGGTACTTGCCGCTCAGGAACCCGGAGGCGAGGCCGTAATAGGGCAGCACGCCGATGCCGTGCGCCACGCAGCGATCCTGGAGCGCGCCCTCGAACTTGGCGCGGCTGACCAGATTATATTCGGGCTGGAGCACCTGGAACGCGGGCAGGTCGCGCGTCGTGGCGACCTCGATCGCGGACTCGAGTCGCCCGGCGTCGAAGTTGGACGCGCCCACGACGCGGACCTTGCCCGCCTCCACCAGCCGGGCGAACGCCTCGACATAGGCATCCTGCGGCGTGTCGGTGCTGTCCTGATGCGCGTAATAGAGGTCGATCCGGTCGGTGCCGAGCCGGCGGAGCGCCGCGTCGCAGGCGGCGGCGATACGGGCCGGCTGCAGCTTGTCGCCGCCGTCGCCGGGCAACATCCCGACCTTGGTGGCGATCAACACGTCGTCGCGCTTGCCGCTGGCGCGCAGCCATTCGCCGATCACCGTCTCCGACTCGCCGCCGACATGGCCCGGGACCCAGGCCGAGTAGACGTCGGCGGTGTCGATCATCGTGCCCCCGCCCGCGACGAACGCGTCGAGAACCGCGAAACTGGCTTCGCGATCGGCGGTCCAGCCGAACACGTTGCCGCCCAGGACCAGGGGCGCGATCGACAGGTCGCTGGTGCCGAGACGTCGCAGGGGGGTGGAGGTCATGCCGGATCTTCCGTGTTCGCATCGGACTCGTTGTCGTCGTCGTCGTTCACCGGGGTCGTCGCCGCGTCGAGCGATGCCGCGGCATCGTTGAGCTGCGCCTGTTCGTCGGTGGTGACGGCGGCGGGATCGTCGGGCCTGGCGTGGCACGCGCCTAGTGCGACGAGCACCGGCGCGACCCAGAACCAGGACCGCCGAGACCTCACTGGTCCAGCTTGTCGCCGGCCTTCTTCAGCGCGCGGCCGGTGGCGTGGCCCGCGCGGTCGGCGGCGTTGCCGATCGAATCGCCGGCACGATCGAGCGAGTTGCCGACGCCGCTCAGCGTGTCGTCCGTCCGGTCGCCGACGTGATCGCCGGCGCGATCGATGCTGTTGCCGGCATGATCGATCGATTTCTCGGCGCTGCCGAACGCCTTGTCGCTCGCCGCGTCGACGCTGTTGATCGCCCGGCTCATCGTGGCATTGGCGTCGGAGCCGATGCTGTCGGCGGCCTGGGTGGTGTCGTCGCGAGACTTCTGGCTGCAGCCGGCGAGCGCCACGAGCGACAGCGTCGCCGCGAGCGCGGGAGCGAACATCTTCATCGGGCGATCCACTTCGTGATGGTCATGACGGGAGCGCAACGCCCCTGGTCGCGCTTGGCTCCCGGGCGCGATCGCCGGCAAGCGATTGACGGCATATAAAGATATCTTTATACGGTAATGTCATGGCGACCGCGCTTGACATCTTCCGTGCTCTTGCCGACGCGACCCGGCTGCGGATCCTCGCGCTGTTGCGCATGATGGAACTGTCGGTCGGCGAGCTGGCGCAGGTGCTCGGCCAGAGCCAGCCGCGCGTGTCGCGCCACGTCAAGATCCTCGTCGACGCGGGCCTCGCCGAGCGGCGCAAGGAAGGCAGCTGGGTGTTCGTCGCGCTGGGCGAGGCGGACCGCACCGGGCCGGTGCTCGCCGCGCTCGACCAGTGGGACGGGACGGGGGGCGACCACTGGACCGCCGCGGACGCCGCGCGGCTGGCGGCGGTGCGCGCCGATCGCGCCACCGCGGCCAGCGCCTGGTTCGAGGCGCATGCCGGCGAGTGGGACGCGATCCGCTCGCTGCACGTCGCCGAGAGCCAGGTGGAGGCGGCGATGGCGACGGTGCTGGGGGACGGGGCGGTCGGCCGGATGGTCGACATCGGCACCGGCACCGGGCGGATGATCGAGCTGTTCGGCGACCGGGCGACGAGCGCGATCGGCATCGACCGCAGCTCCGAGATGCTGCGCCTCGCGCGCGCCAAGCTCGCCGAGAGCGGCCGCGCGGCGGACCTGCGGCAGGCGGACCTGTACCAGTTGCCGATGGCGGCGGGATCGGCGGATCTCGCCATCCTGCACCACGTGCTCCACTTCGCGCAGCAGCCCGCGGCGGCGATCGCGGAGGCGGCGCGCGTGCTGGCGCCGGGCGGACGGTTGCTGATCGTGGATTTCGCGCCGCACGAGCGCGAGGAACTGCGCACGGCGGAGGCGCATGCCCGGCTCGGCTTTTCCGACGAGCAGATGCTCGGCTGGTTCGAGGGTGCCGGGCTCGCCCCGGTGCGGATCGAGACGCTGGCGGGTGGCGAGTTGACGGTGACATTGTGGCTCGCGCGCAAGGCTTCGGCCACGGCGGCGGGGAAACTGGATGAGGTGAAGGCGGCATGACGCTCTCGATATCGCAGCTCGAAGAGGCGCGGCGCGCGCTGGACGCGCCGTTGTTCGCGGACATGGCCGGCGACATGGCGGTCAGTTTCGAGTTCTTTCCGCCCAAGACGGACAAGATGGACCTGTCGCTGTGGGAGGCGATCCGCACGCTCGAGCCGCTGTCGCCGCAGTTCGTGTCCGTCACCTATGGCGCGGGTGGCTCGACGCGCGAGCGTACGCACGCCACCGTCGCGCGGATCAGCCGCGAGACCGCGATTCCGGCGGCGGCGCACCTGACCTGCGTCGAGGCGACGAAGGCGGAGATCGATCAGGTCGCCCACGAATATTGGGCCGCGGGCGTCCGCCACATCGTCGCGCTGCGCGGCGACATGCCGACGCCGGGCGCGCCCTATGCCGCGCATCCCGGCGGCTATCAGAACGCCGCCGATCTGGTCGCGGGTCTGCGCCGGCTGCACCCGTTCGAGATATCGGTCGCCGCCTATCCCGAGGCGCACCCCGAATCGGGCAGTCACGACGCCGATATCGACAACCTGAAACGCAAGATCGACGCAGGCGCGAACCGCGCGATCACGCAATTCTTCTTCTCCCCCGAAGCATATTTCCGCTTCCGCGACCGCGTGGCCGCGGCGGGCATCACCGCGGAGATCGTGCCCGGAATCCTGCCGGTCTCCAACGTCGCCCAGACGCGCAAGTTCGCCGGCATGTGCGGCGCGGCGATCCCGGGGTGGATGGACCGGCTGTTCGAGGGGCTGGACGACCGGCCCGCCGCGCGCCAGCTCGTCGCCGCGACGATCGCGGCGGAGCTGTGCCGCCGGCTGTATGCCGGCGGCGTGCGCAACTTTCACTTCTATACGCTCAACCGCGCCGAGCTGGCCTATGCGATCTGCCACATGCTGGGCGTCCGGCCGGGCGCGGCGCAGCAGGCGGCGGCGGCATGACGGAGGCCGACATGACCCCGCGCGAAACCTTCAACGCTCAGGCGGCGAGCCGCATCCTCATCACCGACGGCGCGTTCGGCACCGAGATCCAGAACTGGAAGCTGGACGAGGCCGCCTACGCCGGCAGCCTCGGCCTGTCGAAGGACCAGAAAGGCAACAACGACATCCTCGCGCTGACCAAGCCCGAGGTGCCCGAGTCCATCCACCGCGCCTACTTCGAAGCCGGCGCCGACATCGCCGAGACCAACACCTTCTCCGCCAACATCATCAGCCAGGCGGATTACGGCGCCGAGCATCTGGTGCGCGAGATCAACGTCGAAAGCGCGCGGCTGGCACGCCGGCTGGCGGACGAGTTCCAGGCCAGGGACGGCCGCCCGCGCTTCGTCGCCGGGGCGATCGGGCCGACGAACAAGACGCTGTCGCTGAGCCCGGACGTCAACGATCCGGGCTATCGTGAGATCGATTTCGATCATCTGACGGGTGTGTACCGCCAGCAGGTCGATGCGCTGGTCGAGGGCGGGGCGGACTTCATCCTGATCGAGACGGTGTTCGACACGTTGAACGCCAAGGCCGGGATCATGGCCGCGCTCGACGCCGGACAGGCGCTCGGCCGCGACCTGCCGATCATGCTGTCGATGACGCTGACCGACCTGTCGGGCCGCAACCTGTCGGGGCACACCGTCGAGGCGTTCTGGCACGCGGTGCGCCACGCGCGGCCGCTGACGATCGGGCTCAACTGCTCGTTCGGCGCTGAACAGCTGCGCCCTCACGTCAAGGTGCTGTCCGAGATTTGCGACACGCTCATCATGGTCTATCCCAACGCGGGGCTGCCCAACGAGCTGGGCGAATACGACGAGATGCCGGTGACGACCGCGGGCCTCGTCGTCGAGTGGGCGCATGCGGGCCAGGTCAACGTGCTGGGCGGTTGCTGCGGGTCGACGCCGGCGCACATCAAGGCGATCGCCGACACCGTCCGCGGCGTCGCGCCGCGCCGGGTGCCGGTGCCGCCGGTGAAGACGCGGCTGGCGGGGTTGGAGCCGTTCACGATGGCAGCGTGAGTTCCCCTCCCGCTTGCGGGAGGGGCTAGGGGAGGGCACTCTCCACCACCTGCGACCCTTCCCTCCCCGACCCCTCCCGCAAGCGGGAGGGAGGAAATGAAAACAATGGCTTCCGCACCTTCCTCTGCGCAGTTCGTCAACATTGGCGAGCGCACCAACGTCACCGGCTCCGCCGCCTTCAAGAAGATGGTGATGGCGGGCGACTATACCCGCGCCGTCGAGGTCGCGCGCCAGCAGGTCGAAAACGGTGCGCAGGTCGTCGACGTCAACATGGACGAAGGGTTGCTCGACGCGCACTTCGCGATGACGACGTTCCTGAAGCTGATCGCTGCCGAGCCCGACATCGCGCGCGTACCGATCATGATCGACTCGTCCAAATGGGACGTAATCGAGGCGGGGCTGAAATGCGTGAGCGGCAAGCCGATCGTCAACTCGATCAGCATGAAGGAGGGGGAGGAGCAGTTCCTCCACTACGCCCGCAAGTGCATGAGCTACGGCGCCGCCGCGGTCGTCATGGCGTTCGACGAGGTCGGACAGGCGGACACGCAGGACCGCAAGGTCGAGATCTGCGCGCGCGCCTACGACCTGCTGATGACCATCGGCTTCCCGCCCGAGGACATCATCTTCGATCCCAACGTGTTCGCGGTCGCGACCGGGATCGAGGAGCACAACAACTACGGCGTCGACTTCATCGAGGCGTGCAAGCAGATCAAGGCGCGCTGTCCGCACGTCCACATATCGGGCGGGCTGTCGAACCTGTCGTTCAGCTTCCGCGGCAACGAGCCGGTGCGCCGCGCGATGCACTCGATATTCTTGTTCCATGCCATCCCCGCCGGCATGGACATGGGAATCGTCAACGCCGGCCAGCTCGATGTCTACGACACAATCGATCCCGAGCTGCGCACCGCGTGCGAGGACGTGATCCTCAACCGCGATCCCGAGGCGGGCGACCGGCTGGTCGCGCTCGCGGAGAAATATCGCGGCACCGATGCGGTCGCGGAGAAACAGGCGGCGGAATGGCGGTCGCTGCCCGTCACCAAACGGCTGGAATATGCGCTGGTGAAAGGCATCGACGCGCATGTGGTCGACGATACCGAGGAGTGTCGCCAGCAGTTCGCGCGACCGATCGAGGTCATCGAGGGTCCGCTGATGGACGGGATGAACGTCGTCGGCGACCTGTTCGGATCGGGCAAGATGTTCCTGCCGCAGGTCGTCAAGTCCGCTCGCGTGATGAAGAAGGCGGTCGCGCACCTGCTGCCGTTCATCGAGGCGTCTAAGGAGCCCGGATCGAAGGGTAAGGGCAAGATCGTGATGGCGACCGTCAAGGGCGACGTCCACGACATCGGCAAGAACATCGTCGGCGTCGTCCTCCAGTGCAACGGCTTCGACGTCGTCGACCTGGGCGTCATGGTGCCGTGGTCGAAGATCCTGGAGTCCGCCAAGGAGTGTGACGCGGACATGATCGGACTCTCCGGCCTCATCACGCCGAGCCTCGACGAGATGGTGACGGTCGCCGAGGAGATGACGCGCGCCAAAATGACGATGCCGCTGCTGATCGGCGGCGCGACGACGAGCAAGGTCCACACCGCGCTGCGCATCGCGCCCAAGTACGACGGCCCGGTCGTGCACGTCCTCGACGCGAGCCGCGCAGTGGGCGTCGCGACCACGCTGGTCAGCACGACGGGGCGCGACGACTACGTGGCGGGCATCGCCGCCGAGTACGAGAAGGTCCGCGTCGCGCGCGAGGGCAAGGGGCAGAACGACTTGCTGCCGCTCGCCGACGCGCGCGCCAATCCATTCCCGGCGGATATGATGCTGAAGGCGCCCGACCCGGTGAAGCCCGGCGTCCACATCTTCGACGCCTGGAGTCTGGAGGACCTGCGCGAACGGATCGACTGGACGCCGTTCTTCCGCGCGTGGGAGCTTGCGGGCAACTTCCCCGCGATCCTCGATGACGAGATCGTGGGTGAGAGCGCGCGCGGGCTATACGAGGATGCGCAGGCGATGCTCGACCGGATCGTGGCCGAGAAATGGCTGACCGCGCGTGGCGTCGCGGCGCTGTGGCCGTGCGCGCGCGACGGCGACGACGTCGTGCTCGACAACGGGACGAGGCTCCCGTTCCTGCGCCAGCAGATCGCCAAGCGCGCGGGCCGCGCCAACATGTGCCTGGCCGATTTCATCGACCCCGCCGGCGACTGGATCGGGGGCTTCGCGGTCGGCATCCATGGCATCGATTCGCACATTGCCGCGTACAAGGCAGGCCACGACGACTATAATGATATTTTGCTCAAAGCGTTGACCGACCGGTTGGCCGAGGCGTTCGCCGAGAGCCTGCACGCGCACGTCCGTCGCGAGCTGTGGGGCTATGCCCCCGACGAGCAGTTGACCAACGAGGCGATGATCCGGGAGCAGTACCGCGGCATCCGCCCGGCACCCGGCTATCCCGCCTGCCCGGAGCACAGCCTGAAGCGGCAGCTGTTCGATCTGCTGGGCGCGGAGACGGCGGTCGGGCTCGAACTGACCGACAGTTTCGCGATGCTGCCGACCGCGGCCGTCTCGGGCTTCTATTTCGGTCATGCCCAGGCGGAGTATTTCGGCGTGGCACGGATCGGCCAGGATCAGGTCGCCGAATACGCCGTGCGGCGCGGCGTCGACCTGCCGACGGCGGAACGCTGGCTGCGGCCCAATCTGGACTGACGGAACCAGGGTCGGCCCTGGCGCGATTGGCACGCCGTCGTTTCAAACTGGAGACCCGTATGCGTACCCTGTTGATCCCCATCGTGCTCGCCTGTCTGCCTGCGGTCGCGGCGGCGCAGGTTGCCGGACAGGACACGAACAATCCGCGGAGCAACACGATTGCTGCCGACACCGCGTCCGAGGTGGCGGCCGCGAATGGCAAGGTGGCGGCGCAAGCCGCGGCGCAGGATCAGGTACGCGCCGCGATGTCCGCCAACGACCAGGCCCGGTACGACGCGGACCTGCAGGCGTATGATGCGGCCCGCCATGCCCGGCGGCAGACGATTCGCCACGATCAGGCTTATTACGAGCGAGAGCAACGCGCCTATGCGATCGCGATGTCGGAGTGGCGGGCTCAGGTCGACGCTTGTCACCGCGGCGATACCCGTGCCTGCCGCGCGCCGAGCCCGCGTCCGGGCGATTACATGTAACGTCTCGGAAAGTTGGGCTCAGAACGCGAGCGCGATCGAGCCCACCAGCCCGGCGCCTGCGATGTCGCCGTCATGCGCTCCACCGGTGGGATGGCGCCACACCCGCGTGTCGGTGTCGACGTAGGATGCGCTGATCGTGACCGCGTGAACCGTGTAGGCGCCTGTCAGGCTCCAGTCGGTATAGGTCTGGCCGAAGGTCGTCAGGTTTCTGGCGAACGAGTGCCCGACATGCGCGGTGACGGTCAGCGGCGTCCTGGGGATCCCGGCCGCCAGCTCGCCATAGGCATAGACGCCCCCACGCCGATCGCCGTCGAAACCCAGGCCGCTCTGCCGCCACGCGACGTTGCCGCCGATCTTCGCCGCGACGGGGCCATAGGTCTTGCTGACATTGAGGTACGGTTCAAGGTAGGTGCCGGTCGAGCCGATGCTGCCCGGTCGGACGTAGTACAGGACACCGCCGTCCAGCATCGTGCCGGCGACGGTGCGTCGATAGCCGACGGTCAGGTCCACCTCGGCATCCGCACCGCGCGCGACGTAGCTGCCGATCGTGCTCGCCCATACGCCGGCGTAGATCCCCGCCAGCGTGTCGACCGTGATCCCCGTCTGCACCGCCGGATCGCGATCCGATTGCGACAGTCCCCGCAGCCGATAGTCGGTGACCAGCGTGGCGCTGCCCGACACGGTCACCGGCGCGGGTGGCGCGGTCTGTGCGCCGGCCGGCCCCGCCACCAGCATCCCCACCAGCAACACCCATCGTGAACCACGCATCGTTCGATCTCGTCAAGTGGAAGGGGGAGAGGTCACCGGCCGCTCCCCCTTGGCATCAACCGCTGTAGTACATGTCGTATTTGACCGGGCTGGGGGTCATTTCCCATCGGGCGACGTCCTGGAACTTGTGTTCGACGTAGGCTTCGATCTGGTCGGCGATAAGACGTCGCCCTGCAACAGATAGTTGTGGTCGGCTTCCAGGCTGTCGAGCGCCTCGCGCAGCGACGCGCAGACGGTGGGGACCTCGACCAGTTCGGCAGACGGCAGGTCGTACCGCACCATGTCGCTCTCGTTGATCGCCTTCCACCCCTCGATCGACGAGCCGTCGAACATGAAGCCGTCGGTCAGCTCGTCCTCGCTGCACGCCGCCGACACCATCGTCAGATGCTGCCACTTGC
>JBPBQW010000115.1:0-22951 GCA_050955125.1 Janthinobacterium lividum | reverse complement strand
CCAATACACGAGCGAGAAGTTCCAGCGGCTGATGGCCGACAACGGGGTGGCGTGCTCGATGAGCCGGTCGGGCAACGTCTGGGACAACGCGGCGATGGAGAGCTTCTTCTCCTCGCTGAAGACAGAACGGATCGGGCGTAAAACCTACCGCACGCGCAATCACGCGAAGGCAGACGTGTTCGACTATATCGAGCGCTTCTACAATCCCACACGCCGGCACTCGACCCTGGGCTATCTCAGCCCCATGGACTTCGAGCGGCAAGCGCAGGTAGCTTAACCTCGTGTCCATCGGACCGGCAGCAGCTCAGGGTTGTTCTATGATCCCGAGGGCGTCGACGCTGGCGAGGTGGACACCCTCACGCGCTATGCGAGCGCGAACCGCCTTGTGCTGCGCACCCGAGAGGGGTTCGTTGACGACGTGTTTTTCGGCTGCGCTTGGCAGCTTCGCGCCACCATCATCGGCTTCAATCTCCCGTTCGATATATCGCGGCTCGCGATTGCGCACGGGACGGCACGAACGCCGCTCGACAACGATACCGGCGGGATGCGAGGTGGGTTCACGTTCCGGCTTTCCGGCCAGAAAATCTACCCGAACCTCCGCATCAAGCATATGTCGCGTGCCGCTGCGTCAATCTCGTTCGCCGCGACCATGCGTCAATCGGACGGGCGCGGGCACCGCAACCGAGGGCTGCATACGCCTACCAGACGCGGCCACTTCATCGACGTGAAAACGCTGGCGACGGCGCTCTTTGCCCGGAGCTTCAGCCTTGGCACGCTTTCCCGGTTCCTAGAGGTCCCGAACCCCAAGCTCGACTACGATGAGTTTAACGGGCCGGTGAACGACGAGATGATCCGGTACGCCGTGCGCGACGTGCAGGCGACATGGGAATGCTATGCCGATTTGATCGCTCGATTTGAGCGGCTGAAGCTCACGCGAACGATCCCAGAGAAGGTCTATAGCGAGGCGGGGATCGGCAAAGGCTATCTGAAGGAAATGGGTGTCGCACCCTGGCGTGATGTTCAGCCCGACGTGCCCGCTGCCCTGATCGCGAAACAATTAGGTACGTATTACGGCGGGCGTTCTGAAGTCCGCGTTCGGCGGGAAGTTCGGCAGGTGATCCTGTGCGACTTTCTCTCCATGTACCCTACCGTTTGCACGCTGATGGGCTTGTGGCGGTTTGCGATCGCGAGCGGGATGACGTGGGCGGACAGCACTGCGGAGACGCGAGCGTTCCTGGACGCGATCGATTTACATGCGCTGCAATCGCCCGCGACATGGGGCCGATTAGCGACATTGGTTCGGGTCGTACCGGCTGGCGAGGTTTTCCCCGTCCGCACCGAGTATGCTGAAAGCGGCCAACCGACCATCGGCGCGAACCACCTCACGGCCGAAAGTCCGCTTTGGTTCACGCTGGCAGATTGCATCGCCGCGAAGCTGCTGACGGGTAAGACGCCCCAGGTTATCGAGGCAACCTCGTTCACGCCGGGACCGGTACAGCCGGGGTTGCGGCCCATCGATATCGCCGGGAACCCGGAGTACCGGGTCGATCCTAACACGACCGATTTCTTCAAGCGCGTGATTGAACTGCGGCAGTCTGTCAAAAAGCGGATGAAAGACGCGACCGGCGACGAACGCGACCGCCTAGATACGGAGCAGAATGCGCTCAAAATATGCGCCAACTCGACCAGCTACGGTATCTGGATTGAAGTCAACGTAGCGGACTTGGCGCGACAACGTTCGCTCACGATCCTGAGCACGACTGACGAGCCGCGCACCTTCCCGTCGATCAAGGTTGAAGAACCCGGCCGGTTCTTTCACCCGCTACTAGGCACGTTGATAACCGGCGCGGCACGGCTGATGCTCGCCATCACTGAACGCTTGCTTACCGAAGAAGGACTTGAATGGACGTTTTGCGACACGGACAGCATGGCCATTGCTAAGCCCGAAAATATGAGCGACGCCCTGTTCCGGCGAAGGACGAAGGAGATTGTGGACTGGTTCGCTGCCCTCAACCCGTACGACTTCGGCGGCTCGATCCTGAAGGTCGAGGACGTGAACAGCTCACTTCAAACCGGCGAGCCGGAACCGCTGTTTTGCTACGCCATATCCTCGAAACGCTATGCGCTGTTCAATCTTGCCGCCGACGGGACGCCGATCATGCGCAAGGTTTCAGCGCACGGACTTGGTCACCTTTCCCCGCCTTATACGGAAGTGGACGCGCCTGCGCATTTGCCCGTGCCGGACAGGTCCGTTTTGAGGGACGGCACCGACCGTTGGCACTGCGATCTTTGGCATTACATCATTGTGGCAGCCCTGTCCGGGCACCCCGACCAAGTTCGGCTCGACTATCATCCGGCGCTCAATAAACCGGCGGTTAGCCGGTACGGGGCAACGTCGCCGGAGCTGCTACGTTGGTTCAGGCGCAACAATGCTAGCCGGTCGTACCGCGATCAGGTGAAGCCATTCAACTTCCTGCTATCCATGACAGAAGGCTTCAGACCCGACCTTGAAGGAACGCTCGCGAGCGCCGCTAAGCGCGGAAGGCCAAAGAAGCGGGCCAAACTCGCGCCCGTCGCGCCGTTCGATAGCGACCACGACAAGGCGCTCGCACTCGCGTTTGACCGGAACACGGGTGAACCGGTGCCAGCGTCGGCTCTCAAAACCTTTGCTGAGGCGCTTGCTCAATACCACCTCTCGCCGGAGCCGAAATTCTTGAACGCTCGGCACACGGACCGGGGCACCACGGTTCGGCGGCATGTTCGCATGACGAGCACGCGGCATATCGGGAAAGAGTCGCACGATTGGGAGCGGCAAGCGACGTTTGGGCTGAACCTCGATAGCGAGGTTAGCTATGGCGAAACGGGGCGGGCTCCAGCGGTCCAGCGAGCGGCCGCTCGCGAGGCGAAGCTTCGCGAACTGCGTAGCGCGGTCGAACGGGACGGGCTTCGTGCCATCGCGCGGCTTAACCGCGTCGATCCGTCCAATCTGCGTCGCAGCCTCCGATTGGACCACCAGCGCGGGTAGCAACTTTCCAACAGCGGATACCAATCGTGTGAGGGAGGCGATGCCGGTCGTATCCGCTCTCAAAAATGCAACAATCGATAGCCTTGGCGGCAGTGATCTGGCAGCTAGGTCTCCTCGGACACACCGTAGGTGACCGCCTGTCACGATGACGGCACTCACCTGCGCAGGATTATCAACACAATGCCAAAACCAACCCTCGTCTCTCTTTTTACCGGAGCCGGAGGGCTGGATCTTGGGCTGGAGCAAGCTGGGTTTGAGACCCTATTCGCAAATGAGGTCGAGCCGTACGCCTGTGAGTCGTTGCGCGCCAACCGCGTCCTTCAATCCCTCGTTCCAGCTGAATTTGATTTGTGGTTTAACACTCAAGTCACCAAGCAGCGTTGCTACCGGCAGGTACCATTAGCGGAGTCCGCTCGCCTGCGACGACGGCTCGCAGGGGCGGTGAACAATGAAGCTTATCTCGCTCATGCTCACATAGTCGAGCGCGATATCCGAACCCTTCTAGCAAGCGAGATACTAGAAGCAATAAAGCGTAAGCCTGGCGAGATAGACCTCGTCGCCGGGGGACCACCTTGTCAGCCCTTTAGTCGAGCTGGCAAACGAGAGTTGGTGGAATGCGACACGGGTCAACTATTCCGCGATTTTGTCCGTATCGTGACCGCGCTAAGACCACGTTGGTTTTTGTTTGAAAACGTGAAAGGCTTAGTGCTCCACAAGGCTGACGTTGCTAGCCAGCGTTGTCCATCTTGCAAATCGGTAGCGATAGTTGAATTTGCGCTTCGAGAAAGCATTAAAGAATCGGAAGAGGTGGTCGCAAATTGCAGATGCTGCGGGTACCACGGTCGACAAGCCATATTCTGGGATAAGAGGCGGGCGGGATCCCTGGAAATAATTCAAGGTGAGTTCGAACGTGCTGGGTATACTTGTTCATCAATTATTCTCAACGCAGCCGACTATGGCGCGCCGCAACATCGGGAACGCCTTTTCATTGTAGGGTCCCGTGATGGCGAGAAGCTGACTTGGCCAACACCTACCTATGGCGGGCCGGATGCCAAACGGCGAAGCCTGCCTACACTCTTCGATAGATTGAAGACTGGGCGGTTTGAATGGCAAACGGTTAACGACGCTTTGTACAACAACGGACACTGGGGATATGGCCAACTCGATCCGGCCAAAGCAGTGCTGTGGGTTAAAAATGTCGTACGGCCGCACGATGAACCAGTGACTTGGACTCTCGATAGGCCCGCACCCACGATCGGCGCACATCAATCCGCCAAGCTTGCTATAGCGCCGCTGGGCGTGCCGGAGGAGCAACTGTATCGTCAACAATGGCACGTCTTGGGCCGTCGACAAGGAGATACGCCGCCGGTTCACGTCGAGCACGAGTACCTGACGGACGAAGAACTTTTGGCGCTACAGACATTTCCAACCTCTTGGTATCTTTACGGCACTCGAATGCAACGGGCATTCCAGATTGGAAACGCGGTACCTCCGGTCCTTGCACGAGCCGTTGGCGACGCAATCCTCGCCGCGATGGGAGTCACTACCGGTCGCGTCTCTGAATCAAGGGTTTCACATGAACAACGTCACGCTGCCCGCCTTTAGTCCGGAGGAGTTTCAACGAGCGCGGCTTTTTCTAGCGACTCATGTGGCTGACATGATGGGCCGTAAGCTGGAAGAGGGTGACTGGGCGAAAGTATATTGCGCCGCGAAACAGATACCGCTCGCGGGCTGGAGTAACACTGATATCGATGTCATGTATGGGTCGCTAGGTGTCGAGCAAAAAGCAATGTCGCGCCGATCCTCCCAGCCAATCATGGAAGCTTGCGGCACCACGCTCATGCATCCTGCTGGGACGAGAGCAATCCGCATTCCACCGGAGCCTGATCCTACCAAAGCAGCGCAGCATATCTTAACACAATACGGGCAACTGATCGCGCGTCGTGCGCTTCTTGTCGATGTTGTGAATAAGTATAATAATCGAAAGCTTGGTCGTAAGCAGGCGATCACGCAGCTTCAGGATCACGGAAACTATTCGTGGGCGTCCGCTGCGGCCCGCGTTCCGATTCAGCGTAATCCAAGTAAGTCATTTACGCCTCACGTCGATTTGCGGATGGGCTGGCTTTTATGGCAAGACAGCCTCCGGGAATTTCTCTACTTCGAGGAGCCTATGATTGCACCGAATCCCTTAGCTTACATTGCTGAGTGGAGAGAGCGCGAAGGTAGTGGCTCGCGCCGGGGAAGCCGAAACCTCTGGATTTACGAGCGTAGCAGCGGCGATAAGCATTACTCGGTGACAACTGACGCGGGCGCTAAAATTCAGCCGTACTTCAAAGTACCAGCTCCGAACGATCCAAACCTCTACCATCTTGTGGTGCAGGGCGAAGATGCCGGCGGCGGCATGATCAGAGTATGGCTATCCAGAATTACGGCTAACATGCTTAGAGATGCTGTGGGAAGTCTTGATCCGCAAAGTATTGCTAAGGCAATAGAAGTAGCTAAGCGTGAGGAGAAGGCCAAGGATGCCAGCGGCGTATTTGATCCTCTTGCGGTAGAAATCTTGGTGCCAGCACCAGCTTACGCCCGACTTCAGTCCACTTTTGAGGGCGTGAGTGACGAACACAATTTCAAACAGCTTATTGAGACATTGCAGTCCTAATTATGGGCCGCTTAAAAAGTCCTCAGTATCCGAGTTACTCGCTCCCGCAAGCCATATCAAATGCTCACATTATATATCGCCAAGTTGCAGATTCGGCCTTTTTAAGACCGGAATTTGCAATTTATATGGGCTATCAAAGCGGTAATGGCGCGGCTGACAAGTCAATTGGTACAATGCGACAGTTTGGATTGTTAGTCATTCCAGCGCCGCGACATCTAGTATTGAGTAGGGCTGCAATACTCTATTTCGAAGATGTGTCCTGGTCTAACTCAACAAGTACCCCTCTGGAGATGTACCATATACCAGAATTGTTCGAGCAAATTCGAGCGCATTTTGGGGCTAACTATGTAGTATTAGATGAATTATACCCTTTTCTGGAAAAGCTTGGTTTTAGCGACAGAGCTATCAAACCAATATATCACTCATTTAATGAGACTATGTTATTTATAAAAAAATAAGGAATAGCGATCATCCTCAACTTAAGTGCGGGCTGGTTACCAGTAAATGCGCTCGCAAGCCTGTATATCTAACGTTTACTTTGGAACTCAACGTATCGGTGCATAGCTGTCATGCAATCCTGAACGGCTGATTTCGACAATCCACGTTCCGCGAAGGAGGATTTAAGCCGATCGGTGAGATCGTGTAACTTTGCCCGTTGACATAAAGTGGCATCTGCCACGACACCTAGGACCTTCTCTGCTCGACGTAATCGGGACAAGCAATCATTTATTGCTCTGGGGGACATAGACTTGCCGGTTCTCATCCCCACGTGAACTCCGTCAAGGTAAGCACGGAAACCCTCTTCGTCCTGCATCCTTTAGCTCCGATTGCACAATGACGGCAGCTACATGAGCGTCGATAGCCGGGCAAGACTCTCGGCTTTGCAGGGGTCTTCGTCCTCCACCTGTTAAATAGGACAAGAGCGACAGCCTAAGTTTGCGGTGCTGCTGCTTCGAGACGCGGGTGGGGTCGCAACGCAATTTACCAGAGCGATCACTATACCCCCCCGCTTGGGCGGGGATGACGGTGGGTAGAGCGAGTCAGTTCCCGACCATGTCCTCTGCGCGCACGACCCGGTCGAACGTCGCCTCGTCGACCAGGCCGAGCTCCAGACCCGCCTGCCTGAGCGTCAGGCCCTTCTCGTGCGCGTATTTCGCGATCTTGGCCGACGCGTCGTAGCCGATCTCGGGCGCCAGCGCCGTCACCAGCATCAGCGAGCGGCCGACGAGGTCCGCGATCTGTTGCTCGTTGGCCTCCATCCCGTCCACGCAGCGCTCGGCGAAGTTCGTCATGCCGACGCTCAGCAGGTGGATCGAGCGCAGCACATTGGCGCCGATCAGCGGCATGAACACGTTGAGCTCGAAATGCCCCTGCATCCCGCCGACCGTCACCGCCTGGTTGTTGCCGATTACCTGCGCCGCGACCATCGTCAGCGATTCGACCTGCGTCGGGTTCACCTTGCCCGGCATGATCGAGCTGCCCGGCTCGTTGGCGGGCAGCGACAGCTCGCCCAGCCCCGAGCGTGGCCCCGAACCCAGGAAGCGGATGTCGTTGGCGATCTTGTTGAGCGCCACCGCCAGCGTGCTGAGCGCGCCCGAGAAGAACACCAGACCGTCCCGGGCGGCGAGCTGCTCGAACTTGTTGGGCGCCTCCTCGAACGGCGTGCCGGCGATGTCGCCGATCGCGGCCACCATGTCGGGGGCCCAGCCCTCGGGTGCGTTGAGCCCGGTGCCGACCGCGGTGCCGCCGATCGCGAGCTTGCGGATGTTGCCGTTGAGCGCCCCCTCGATCCGCGCCTTGCAGCTCACCAGTTGCGCCGCGTAGCCCGAGAACTCCTGCCCCAGCGTCAGCGGCGTCGCGTCCTGTGTATGGGTGCGGCCGATCTTGACGATGTGGCCCCACGCCTTCGCCTTGGCGGTCAGCGCCTCGGCCAGCCGGTCGAGCGCGGGGATCAGCGCGTCGCGGGTGGCGAGCACGGTGGCCACGTGCAGCGCGGTCGGGAAGCTGTCGTTGGACGACTGGCTCATGTTGACGTGGTCGTTGGGATGCACCGGCGCCTTGCCGCCGCGCGTGCCCGCGAGCTTCTCGTTGGCGTACCCTGCGATCACCTCGTTGACGTTCATGTTGGTCTGCGTGCCCGATCCGGTCTGCCAGATGACGAGCGGGAACTGGTCGTCGAGCGCGCCGGACACGATCGCCTGCGCGGCGTCCTCGATCGCGCCGACGACGGTGGCGTCCAGGCCGTGTTTCGCGTTCACCCGCGCCGCCGCCTGCTTCACGATCGCCTGCGCATGGACGATGCCCAGCGGCATCCGCTCCCGCTCCCCGAACGGGAAGTTCTCGATCGACCGCTGAGTCTGCGCCCCCCAATAGGCGGCGGCGGGGACCTCGATGGCGCCGATCGAGTCGGTTTCGGTGCGGGTGTCGGTTGCGGTGCGCGTGTCGGTCACATTACCTCCGTTCGCCCTGTGCCTGTCGAAGGGCGGTCCTTCTTTCTCGGCGCTCTAGAAGGAAGGGCGGTGCTTCGACAAGCGCGGCACGAACGTGAAGGTAAACGCGGGTCAGTGGCCGGTCACGGAAGCAAGTTCCGTGACATCGAAGCTCGGCCAGGCCGAGCCCGGCCGGCCGTTCGCGTCGCTGCGCGATCACGGCGCCGCGTGCGCCGCTCGCTCACTTCTTCCGCTTGAAATCCACCGCGACGACGTTGGAGCCGTCCTCGACCGGCACGGCGACCGGCGGGCCGTCGTTCTCGGCGTCGTCATGGCCGCCGGGACCGTCGTCCGGCCCCTCCTGCGCCTGGAACCGCAGCTCGAAGCTGACCGCCGGGTCGTGGAAGCCGGTGATCGCCGAATAAGGGATGACGAGCTTGGACGGCACCTGGCCGAAGCTCAGCCCCACCGAAAACCGCTCGTCATCGACCATCAGGTCCCAGAACCGGTTCTGGAGCACGATCGTCATCTCGTCCGGAAACCGTTCGAGCAAACGCTGCGGCACGTCGACGCCGGGCGCGCGCGTCTTGAAGGTGATGTAGAAATGATGCTCGCCCGGCAGCGTGCTGCCGCCCGCGACCACCGTGCGGAGCACGCGGCCCACCACGGCGCGCAACGCCTCCTGCACGATGTCGTCATAGGGGATCAGGCTGTCGGGCATGCCGTCGGTCATGCCCCTTGGGTAGAGGATGCGGGCCGCCGGTCAAGATTGGGAACGAGATTGGCGGCCAAGATTGCGCCGGACCGCGCTTGCGCTATGGCCGGGTCGACATGCGCACCGCCACCCTTTCCCGCCATACCGCCGAGACGCGGATCGACGTCACGGTCAACCTCGACGGCACCGGGCAATACCGGATCGCGACCGGCATCGGCTTTCTCGACCACATGATCGAGCAGGTGTCGCGCCATTCGCTGATCGACATGGACGTTGCGATCGAGGGCGATCTGCACATCGACGAGCACCACACCGTCGAGGACTCGGCGCTGGCGATCGGCGCCGCGATCGCGCAGGCGCTGGGCGACAAGCGCGGCATCCGCCGCTACGGCGACGCGCTCAGCCCGATGGACGAGACGCTGACGCGCGTCGCGCTCGACATCTCCGGCCGGCCGTGGCTGGTGTGGAAGACGGCGTTCACGATCGGGCGGCTGGGCAACATCGACACCGAACTGTTCGAACACTGGTTCCACTCGTTCGCGCAGACCGCGGGGATCACGCTGCACGTCGAGACGCTGTACGGCGCCAACAACCACCACATCGTCGAGAGCGCGTACAAGGGCCTGGCCCGCGCGCTGCGCCAGGCGGTGGAGATCGATCCGCGCAAGGCCGACGCGGTGCCGTCCACCAAGGGCGTGCTCTAGCCTCGTGACGCTCGCGCTCATCGATATCCGGTCGGGCAATCTCCACTCGGTGGAGAACGCGTTGCGCGCGGCGGGGTGCGGGGACCTGATCGTCACCGCCGATCCCGATGCGGTGGCACGTGCGGAGCGGATCGTGCTGCCGGGCGTCGGCGCGTTCGGCGCGTGCGCGGCGAACCTGCGGGCGGTGGCGGGGCTGGAAGACGCGTTGCGCGAGGCGGTGCTGGCGCGGGGCACGCCGTTCCTGGGCATCTGCGTCGGCATGCAGCTGATGGCCGACGCGGGCGACGAGCATGGCGAGCACGCCGGGCTCGGCTGGGTCCCGGGCCGTGTCCGCCGCCTCGCCCCCGCCGATCCGGACGCCAAGGTGCCGCACATGGGCTGGAACGACGTCGCCCTCCCCGCGCCTCACCCGCTGATCGAGCCGGGCGAGGCGTATTTCCTGCACAGCTACGCGTTCGATCCGGCCGCAGATGGAGGCGACCAGGTGCTCGCCACCACCGACCACGCCGGCCCCGTCACCGCCGCGATCGGCCGCGACAATCTGGTCGGCGTCCAGTTCCACCCGGAAAAGAGCCAGCGCTACGGCCTGGCGCTGCTGGAACGGTTCCTGCGGTGGCGACCATGATCTCTTCCGTAGTGCCAGCGAACGCTGGCATCTGCCCGACACGAAGCGACCCCAGCCTGCGCTGGGGTGACGGAGACTGACGTGACCCCTTCGACGCCGTCCTCGACAGGCCTGATCGTCTTCCCCGCCATCGACTTGAAGGGCGGCCACGTCGTGCGCCTCGCCGAGGGGGACATGGCCCGCGCCACCGTTTACGGCGACGATCCGGGCGCGCAGGCCGCCGCCTTCGCCGCCGCGGGCGCCGGGCACCTGCACGTCGTCGACCTCGACGGCGCGTTCGCGGGCGAGAGCCGCAACGGCGGCGCGGTCGCCGACATCCTCGAACGGTTCGACGGGCACGTACAGCTGGGCGGCGGCATCCGCAACGCGGCGGCGGTGGAGCGGTGGTTCGCACTCGGCGTCTCTCGGCTCGTCATCGGCACCGCCGCGCTGGAGCAGCCCGACTTCGTGCGCGCGATGGCGGCGGAGCATCCCGGCGGCATCGTCGTCGCGGTGGATGCGCGCGGCGGCCTGGTCGCGACGCGCGGCTGGGCGGACGTGTCCGACGTCCCCGTCATCGACATGGCGCGCCGGTTCGAGGACGCGGGCGTCGCCAGCCTGCTGTTCACCGACGTCGGCCGCGACGGCATGCTGAAGGGCTGCAACGTCGAGGCGACGGTGGACCTCGCCCGCGCCGTCTCGATCCCGGTGATCGCGAGCGGCGGGGTGAAGGGCATCGGCGATATCCGGATGCTGTCGCTCTATGCGAAGGATGGGGTGGAGGGCGTGATTACGGGCCGCGCGCTGTACGACGGGCGGCTGGATCTGGCGGCCGCGCTCGCCGTGGCGGCGGCGGAATGAGCCACCATCTTCTCGGAATCGGCGTATTGGCGTTGGCAGGGATTGTTGGCTGGTTCTGCGCCAAGGATGCCGATCAGGGCTTCGCCGAGCTTCCTCGTACGATGTGGCGCGTGGAACGGCGATTTGACCCAACGCTGTTCTGGCTTTTCACCGGGTTGAACTGCTTCGTGATCGCAGCCGCAGTTTTCGCTGGCGTAGCGTTGTTGCTGGACTACGCGTGACCGTCCGCGCGCGCGTCATCCCCTGCCTCGACGTTGCGGATGGCCGCGTCGTGAAGGGCGTCAACTTCGTCTCCATGCGTGACGCCGGCGATCCGGTGGAGCAGGCGCGCGCCTATGATGCGGCGGGCGCGGACGAGCTGTGTTTCCTCGACATCTCCGCCAGCCACGAGGGGCGCGGGACCTTGCTCGACGTCGTCAGCCGCACGGCGGCGGTGTGCTTCATGCCGCTGACCGTCGGCGGCGGGGTGCGGTCGGCCGACGATGCGCGCGCGCTGCTGCTGGCGGGGGCGGACAAGGTGGCGGTCAACTCCGCAGCGGTCGCGCGCCCCGAGCTGGTCGCCGATATCGCCGAGCGCTTCGGCAGCCAGTGCTGCGTCGCCTCGGTCGACGCGCGGCGAACGGCTGACGGCTGGGAGGTTTTCACCCACGGCGGCCGCCGCGCGACCGGGATCGACGCGGTCGCGCACGCGATCCGCCTCGCCGAGCTAGGCGCGGGCGAGCTCCTCGTCACGTCCATGGACCGCGACGGGACGCGCAGCGGCTACGACCTCGCGCTCATCCGCGCGATCGCGGATCGCGTGTCCGTCCCCGTCGTCGCATCGGGCGGCGTCGGCGGCCTCGCCGATCTGGTCGCGGGCATCATCCAGGGCCATGCCTCCGCCGTGCTCGCCGCATCGATCTTCCACTTCGGCGAGGCAAGCGTCGCCGACGCGCATGCCGCGCTCGCCGCCGCCGGCGTGCCGGTCCGCACCGCGGGTTGAGTCACCGACGCGACCTCCGAGTCCAAGCGGGAACGATCCGGATGGCAAAGCGTCCACGCCATCACGCGCGACTTCCGTGCGTGAGGGAGACGTCCATGAAACTACGGTCAGCGGTCCTCGCCGTCAGCCTCGTCGGCACCATCGTCGCGTTCGCGGCGCCAGCCAACGCCCGGCTGTTCCACCACCATCATCACCGTCACCACCACCATCACCATTATCGCTGATCGACCGGGGCCGGCCGTCGGGTCGGCCCCAACCCCGTGGCGATCGCTCATGACCCGCCAAGCCATGAGGACCGGAGTGAGCGGTCGAAACGTCGCCTTTACGTCCGGTGGCTAACGGGTCGATATGGTCCCGATCGTCCTAGCCGCAGCGTCCGGCCATTCCGGCGTCGCCCGCGTCCGAACCGGACCCGAAGCGTCCGACGTCGCTCTGTTCGTCCTGGCAGTGCTGGCGGTCTGCTTCGTCCGCCGCCGATTGCGTCGCCGGTTCCGTGGCCGGAGCCCGCCGCCCGGCGAACGTCGGGATTGACGCCCGCCCCCGCCCGCGCCACCCGCGCCGGCATGGCAGACCTTCTCGACCGGCTCGAAGCCACGATCCGCCAGCGCCGCACCGGCGATCCCGACGCGTCCTATGTCGCGCGCCTGACGCACAAGGGCCGAGCGAAGATCGCGCAGAAGCTGGGCGAGGAGGCGGTGGAGACCGTCATCGCCGCGCTGGGCGATGATCCGGCCGCGATCGTGCCCGAAGCGGCGGACCTCGTCTTCCACCTCCTCGTGCTGCTCGCCGACGCCGGACTGAGCCTCGACGACGTGCGCGCGGAACTCGCCCGCCGCGAGGGGCTGGGGGGGCTGGAGGAAAAGGCGGCGCGGCCCGCCGACTGATCGAGGGCAGGTCCTGCGTGGCCCTGTCCTACACCGGCGCCTTCTGACATAGGCTTCGGGATGAGTCGCATCGCTCGCCCCCGCAAGTCCGTCCGGATCGCTCCCCCGACCGGCCGGAGGGCGCTCGAATAAAGCGCGATGCCCAATACTTCGTATACTTCGACAGCGAGCCGCCATGCCGATCGACGCCACCCTGCCCTATGATGACGCCAACGTGTTCGCGCGCATCCTGCGCGGCGAGATCCCGGCGACGCTGGTGTACGCGGACGAGCACGCGGTCGCGTTCCGCGACATCGCGCCCCAGGCGCCGACCCACATCCTGGTGATCCCGCGCGGTGCCTATGTGTCGTGGGACGATTTCTCGGCGCGCGGCTCCGACGCGGAGATCGCGGGCTTCGTGCGCGCGGTGGGCACGGTCGCACGCGCGGCGGGGCTGGTGGAGCCGGGCTATCGCCTGCTCGCCAACGCCGGCGCGCATGGCGGGCAGGAGGTGCCGCACCTGCACGTCCACCTGTTCGGCGGCGCGCCGCTCGGCCCGATGCTCGCCGGAACGGCGGGGCGGTAGGGTATTGCGCGCCCTCGTTTTGCGGCTAGGCTCGACGTTTGGGCCTTGGGATGCCCAGTCCGGGAGACGTTGATGATTTTCGACCGCGTGAAGTCCCTCGACGCGATCCTGGCGACCGCCGAGAAGAAGGGGCTGCAACGCTCGCTCGGCGCGTTCCAGCTGACGATGCTGGGCGTCGGCGCGGTGATCGGCACCGGCATCTTCGTGCTGACCAGCGAGGCGGCGCAAAAAGCCGGTCCCGGCATGATGGTCTCGTTCGTGATCGCGGGCTTCGTCTGCGCGGTCGCGGCGCTGTGCTATTCCGAGCTTGCGTCGATGGTGCCGGTCGCGGGCTCCGCCTACACCTACACCTATGCGGTCATGGGCGAGCTGTTCGCCTGGATGGTCGGCTGGGCGCTGATCCTCGAATATGCGGTGGGCGCGTCGGCGGTCGCGGTCGGCTGGTCGGGCTATTTCGTCGGGTTCATGAAGAACACGTTCGACGTCGTCATCCCCACCGCACTGGCGGTCGGGCCGAGCCAGGGCGGCATCGTCAACCTGCCTGCGGTCGTCATCTCCGTCCTCGTCACCGGCCTGCTGATCCTGGGCACCACCGAGAGCGCGCGCGTCAACGCGATCCTCGTCGCGGTGAAGGTCGCGGCGCTGACGCTGTTCGTCGCGCTGACCGTGCCGGTGATGAAGACGACGCAGTTCACGCCCTTCCTGCCCAATGGCTGGGGGACGATCGGCGTGGTGGGCGCGGCGTCGTCGATCTTCTTCGCCTATGTCGGCTTCGACGCGGTCTCGACCGCGGCGGAGGAGACCAAGAACCCGCAGCGCAATGTGCCGATCGGCCTGATCGGCAGCCTGCTGATCTGCACGATCTTCTACCTGCTCGTCTCCGCGGGCGCGATCGGCGCGATCGGTGCGCAGCCGGTGACGGGCGTGGGCGGCGAGATCCTGTCGCCCGGCTCGCCCGAGCTCGCCGCACGCTGCGCCGCGATCGTGGCCGGCGGCGCGACCGAGCCGCTGGTGTGCAGCCACGAGGCGCTGGCGCATGTCCTGCGCGTCGTCGGCTGGGCGAAGATCGGCAATCTGATGGGCCTCGCCGCCTTCGTGGCGCTGCCGTCGGTGGTGCTGATGATGATGTTCGGCCAGACGCGCGTGTTCTTCGTGATGGCGCGCGACGGGCTGCTGCCCGAGAAGCTCGCCAGCATCCATCCGCGGTTCAAGACGCCGCACGTGGTGACGATCTTCACCGGCGTGGTCGTGACGCTGGCGGCCGCGTTCCTGCCGGTCGGCAAGCTCGCCGACTATTCCAACTCGGGCACGCTGTTCGCGTTCGCGATGGTGGCGGTGTCGGTGATGGTACTGCGCCGGACCGATCCCACGCGCCGCCGCCCGTTCCGCACGCCGCTCGTCTGGATCGTCGCGCCGCTGGCGATCATCGGCTGCGTCGGGCTGTACCTGTACCTGCCGCTGATCGCGATCCTCGTCCTGCCGGTGTGGGGGGCGGTCGGGCTGCTAGTCTATTTCGGCTACAGCCGCTCGCGCAGCTATGTCGGCCGCGGCATGACCGACGCCGACGACGTCGACCCCGCCTTGCCATCGGGACACGCGCGCCGCTCCTGATCGATCGCGGCGACCAAAAAAGGCCCGCCGGTGTCGCCACCGGCGGGCCTTTTCCTGTCGGACGATGCGCGTCAGCCGAGCTTCGTGGCGACCATCTCCTTCATGTCGACCTGCGGGCGGGCGCCGTAGTGCGAGATGATCTCGCCCGCGCACACCGCGCCCAGCTTGAGCGAACGCTCCAGCGCCCAGCCCTGCGCCTGGCCGCGCAGGAAGCCGGCCGCGAACAGGTCGCCCGCGCCGGTCGTGTCGACCACCCTGGCCACCGGCTCGGCGGCAACGCTCACCGTCCGCCCCGCCTGCACCGCGATCGCGCCGGCCTCGCCCCGCGTCACGACCAGCAACGGCACCTGCCCGGCCACCTTGGCGACGGCGTCGTCGAACCCGTCGACCTGCGCCAACGCCACCAGTTCCGCCTCGTTGGCGAACAGGATATCGAGGAGGCCGTCGGCGATCAGCTTGCGGAAATCGTCGCCGTGGCGGCTGATGCAGAAGGTGTCGGACAGGGTGAAGGCGACCTTGCGCCCCGCCTTGCGCGCGACCTCAATCGCGGCGCGCATCGCGGCGCGCGGCTCCTCCGGGTCCCACAGATAGCCTTCGAGGTACAGGATCGCCGCGTCCGCGATCAGCGCGCGGTCGAGCGCCGCCTCGGGCAGGAACTGCGACGCGCCCAGGAACGTGTTCATCGTCCGCTGGCCATCGGGTGTCACGAAGATCAGGCAGCGCGCAGTCGTCGGCTCGCCGGCTCGCGCGGGCGTCGCGAACGAAACGCCGGCGGCGCGGATGTCGTGCGCGAACACCGCGCCGAGCTGGTCGTCCGCCACCTGGCCGACGAAGCCGGTGCGCCCGCCCATCGCCGCGATCGCCGCGACGGTGTTGGCCGCCGAGCCGCCCGACGCCTCGGTGCCCGATCCCATCTTGGCGTACAGCGCGTCGGCCTCCGCGGGCGAGAAGACGAGCTGCATCGATCCCTTGGTCATGCCCTCGGTCGCGAGAAAGCCGTCGTCGGCCTGGGCGAGGACGTCGACGATCGCGTTGCCGATGGCGACGACGTCGTACGTGGGCTGGGGCATCGGGCGGGTCTCCTGGTGAGGCGGGCGGACGCGGATGCGCCGGCGGTGAAGGGGTTTCGCCTAGAGCCGTGCCACCTGGTGCGCAACGGCTGCTGCTCGGCGGACCGCCCCGGCGGCACGGTGGCCGGACTTGCCCGGCGCCCGCCCGATGTGGTTGGACGCAGCGACCAGGCGAGGGCTGACAAGCGAGGGCGGACGATGCGACGGACGGGACGGGAGCGGCGGGCGACACGGGGCACGGCGACCGTGGGACTCGTCCTGCTGGGCGGGATGGCGCTCGCCGGCTGCGCGACCACGCCGCGCGGACCCGCACCCGTACGCGCGGCGCGGATCCCGATCCCCTATTCCAGCACGGGCCTAGAGCGGGTGATCGGCCAGAACGCCGCGGGCCTGACGCAGTTGTTCGGCGATCCGGACGCCGACCTGCGCGAGAGCGGCGCCCGCCGGCTGCAATTCTCCGGCCCGATCTGCGTGCTCGACGCCTATCTGTATCCCAAGGATTCGAGGGGTGCGGAGCCGACCGTGACCTATCTCGACGCGCGCGAACCCGACGGCAGCCCGATCGACCGCGCCAGCTGTGTCGCCGCGCTCACCCGGCGCAGCGCCGCACATTGATCGGCGCGCCGATGCGCGAACGGTCGCCAATCGGCTGTTAACGACTTGGCCCTATAGCCGACGGATGCACTCTCGCGCCAACGTACTGCTGATCGGCGGGCATCTGCTGCTCGCGATGACGGCGTTGGTCGGTCTGACGCTGTGGCCACCCAGGTCGGGGGCCATGTTGCTGATCCCGCTGCCGGGCAGCGACGGCGACGGCGTCGTCGCGGCGGCGATCGATGGCGGCGCCGTGCTGATCGGCCCCGGGCCGCTCGCCGGATCGATCATCGTGGCGGGCGACCGGAGCCGGATCGCCGACCGACTGACCGCGGGGGCGGCGATCATCATGGCCGCGCCGCCCGGCGGGTGCGGCGACCCCGCCGGGCGCGTCCGGACATGACGGCGATGGCGCACGCGTCGTTCGAGACGGCTCGCCTGGTCGCGCCGCGCGAGCCGCCGTCCAACGCGCTCGACAAGCTGCGGCGCCGCGCGATCCGGATGTGGGCGGCGGTGGGCTGGTTTTCGCTGGCGCTGCTCCTGCTGGGCAACCACCTGCTCGGGACCCAGGTCGCCGGCGCTCTCCTGACGGTCGGCATCCTCGTCAACATCGGGCCGACGTGGGTGGCGGTTCAGGGCCGTCACGATGCCGTCGCGCGGACGCTGATGGGATCGCTGGCCGCGATCATCCCGGCGATGCTCGTGTTCCTGCTGCGCGGGCATCCGTGGCAGATGGACGCCCACATGTATTTCTTCGTCGGCATGGCGGCGCTGGTCATGCTGGCGGACTGGCGGCCGATCGCGGTGGCCACGGTGCTGACCGCGCTTCACCACGTGTCCCTCGAATGGCTGGCGCCGCGCTGGGTCTTCGCCGGATCGGGCAACATCGACCGTATCGTGTTCCACGTGGTCGCGGTGGGGTTGCAGTTCGGCGCGCTGACCTTCCTGACCATCCAGCTCGTCCACCTGTTCGGGGCGCAGGACGCCGCGGTGAATCGCTCGCACGATCTAGCGGAGGCCGCCGCCGAGGGACAGCGTCAGACCGAGCGCGCGCTGGAGCAGGCGCGGACCGCGGAAGCGGAAGCGGCGCAGGAGCGGCGCCGGCGCGAGGATCAGGCCGCCCGGACCGCAGCCGAGCGGCGCGGCGAGTTTGTGACGCTGGCGCACGAGTTCGAACGCTCCGTCACCTCCGTCGTGAAGACGATCGCGCAGGCGACCGAGCGGCTGGAGGACGTGGCCGGCCAGCTGGAGGACGCGACCGGCGGCGCGACCCGCGAAGCCGACGAGGTCTCGTCGGGGGCCAGCCGGGCCGCGTCGGACATCGCACAGGTCGCCTCGTCGATCCGCGACCTGTCGCGATCGATCCACACCATCGCGGTCGCCTCCGATCGCCAGTCGACCCTGACGGACACCGCGAGCGCCGAGGCGAAACGGAGCGTGCAGACCGTCGCGATGCTCGAGGAGCATGCCGTCGAGATCGAGGGCTTCCTCGCCGACATCCGGGGCATCGCGGCCAAGACCAACCTGCTGGCGCTCAACGCGACGATCGAGGCGGCGCGCGCCGGCGACGCCGGGCGCGGCTTCGCGGTGGTCGCGGGCGAGGTGAAGTCGCTGTCCGGCGACACGACTCGGGCGAGCGACCGGATCAGTGCGCTGATCGCCGGGATACGTCACGGCGTCGCGGACACCGGCGTGAAGCTGCGCAGCGTGAACGGCGCGATCGGGCAGGTCGCGTCCGTGGCGTCGAACATCGCCCTGGCCGTGGGCGAGCAGCGGGGCACCGCGCAACAGGTGGAGATCGGCGCCGATCGCGCGGCGGCGACCGCGGACGACATCGGACACCGGATCGGCGACGTGGCCAGGGCCGCCGCAGCCGCATCGTCGCTGTCGACCGCGGTGCGCAACAGCGCGACTGACCTCGCGCTCAGCGCCCGCGACCTGCGCTCGTCCACCGACCTGTTCGTGTCGTTCCTCGACACCGGCGACGTCCGCGCCGCCTGACGGGATCAGCGGGCGATGCGATCCCCTGCGTCGGCGTTCCACTCGGCCGCGACCCCGGCGTCGGGCTCGCTTGTGGCCCGGACGGCGCGCTCATCGAGCCACGAAGCCGGATCGATCCGCGCCAGCGCCCACACCGCCGCGCCGCGCACCTCGGGCACAGGATCGTCCAGCAGCCGGCGCACCACGGCCGCGAGCGCCGGATCGCCGCCATTGCCCGCCGCCACGAGTGCGTTGCGCACCATCCGGTCGCGCCCGATCCGCTTGATCGGCGAGCCTGCGAACACCTGGCGGAACGCGGCGTCGTCGAGCGCCAGCAGGTCGGCGAGCTCGGGCGCGACGAGCTCCGCGCGCGGCGCGAACGCCCGGTTCGCCGCCGCCGCCTGCGCGAACCGGTTCCACGGGCAGACCGCCAGGCAGTCGTCGCAGCCGTAGATCCGGTTGCCGATCGCGGCGCGCAACTCGGTCGGGATCGGGCCGCGATGCTCGATCGTCAGGTACGAGATGCACCGCCGCGCATCGAGCCGGTAGGGTTCCGGGAAGGCCGCGGTCGGACAGGCGCGCTGACAGCGGTCGCACGTCCCGCACAGGTCGCGCCCCGGCCGGTCCGGATCGAGGCGGAACGTGGTGTAGATCGCGCCGAGGAACAGCCAGCTGCCGTCGCTGCGGCTGACCAGATTGGTGTGCTTGCCCTGCCAGCCGAGACCCGCCGCCTCCGCCAGCGGCTTTTCCATTACCGGGGCGGTGTCGACGAACACCTTGAGCTCGCAGTCCCGTCCCGAGCCGGTCGAGGCGGCGGCCTCCGCCACCAGCCACCGTCCCAGCGCCTTCAGCGCGCGCTTCACGACGTCGTGATAGTCGCCGCCCTGCGCATAGACCGAGATCCGCCCGATCCCCGCCTCGCCCGCCAGCGCCAGCGGATCGGCGGCGGGGGCATAGCTCATGCCCAGCGCGATCACGCTGCGCACCGCCGGCCACAGCCCCGCCGGGCTCGCGCGATGGTGGGCGCGTTCCTCCATCCAGATCATCGAGCCGTGCCGGCCCTCCTCCAGCCACTCGCGCAGCCGCTCGCCGCTGCGCGGGGCCGCGTCCGCGGACGCGATGCCGCAGGCGGCGAAGCCGAGCTCGATCGCCTTGGCCTTGATCCGCGCTTCCAGCTTGTGTTCGGGCATCCGCGCCAGCTACCAATCGCCCGGGGGCCGGGTCCGACCCTTTACGCCATTCAGGCAAAGGGGGTTAGAGGGTGCCGACGTCCGATCTCGCCGTCGCCGCCAGCGGCCTCGTCAAGCGCTTCGGCGCGCGCCGGGTGGTGGACGGCGTCGACATCGCGGTTCCCGCCGGCAGCATCTATGGCGTGCTCGGCCCCAACGGCGCGGGCAAGACCACGACGTTGCGCATGTTGCTGGGCATCATCGAGCCCGACGCGGGCCACCGCACGCTGCTGGGCCACGACGCCCCGCGCGAGGCGAGCGACCGCGTCGGCTACCTGCCCGAGGAGCGCGGGCTCTATCCGGCGATGCGGGCGCGCGAGGGGATCGCGTTCATGGGCGCGCTGCGGGGCCTTCCCTGGGCCGAGGGGCGCAGGCGGGCCGGGCCGCTGCTGGAGCGCGCGGGCCTTGGCCACGCCGCCGACACCAAGATCAGGAAGCTGTCCAAGGGCATGGCGCAGATCGTCCAGCTGCTCGGCTCGATCGTCCACGAGCCGGACGTGCTGGTGCTCGACGAGCCGTTCTCCGGGCTCGACCCCGTCAATCAGGAACGGCTGGAGGCGCTGATCCTCGCCGAGCGTGCGCGTGGGGCGACCGTGCTGTTCTCGACGCACATCATGGCGCATGCCGAACGCCTGTGCGACCGGCTGGCGATCATCGCCGGCGGCCGGCGCCGGTTCGAGGGCACGGTGGACGATGCGCGCGGCACCCTGCCGATGCAGGTAAGCTATCGCCCGCGTCGCGCGGAGGCGCCGCTTGCCGCCCTGCTGCCCAGCGGCGCCCGCGAGGCGGCGGGCACGTGGCGGTTTCCCCTGCCCGACGACGGGATCGAGCCGCTGCTCGCCAGGCTGACGGGCGACGGCGCGCCGGGTATCGCCGGCCTGTCGATCGAGCGCCCCGGCCTCCACGACGCGTTCGTCCGCATCGTCGGCGAGCCCGCACCCGAGACCGCGTCGTGAGCCGTTCCGACACGGGCACGACCCGCCGCACGCTGCGTCAGGCGCTGACGATCGCCCGGCGGGACTTCACCGCGACCGTGTTCACGCCGATCTTCCTCATCTTCCTGTTCGCGCCGGTGCTGATGGGGACGTTCGGCGGCCTGGTCGGCGGCATGGGGGCGGCAGGCGCGATGGGCGGCGACGAGCGGACGCGGATCGTCGCGATCGTGCCCGACGCGCTGGCCCGTCCGATCGCCGCCGCCGACGCGCGGCTGCGCACGCTGTATCGATCGCCCGACGACGCGCCGCCGCCGCTGCGGACGCTTCGCCCCGCCGGCGATCCGCTGGCGCAGGCGCGCGCGGCGTTCGCCACCAACGACTATGACGCGACGGCTGTGCTGTTCGGCCCGCTCACCCGGCCGCACATCCTCTATGGGCCGAGCGGGCCGCGGACGGCGGACTATCTCGCGACGCTGGCGGGTGCCACGCTGGCGGCCGAGCGGCTGGGCGCCCCTGCCGCCGCGGTCCGCATCCCGCTCGCAACCCCGAGGCCGTCGCGGGGCAGCCACCATGCCTCCGCCTTCGTCGCGACGTTCGGCATTTTCTTCCTGACGCTGTTCCTGTCGGGGCAGGTCGTCGGCAGCATGGCGGAGGAGCGAGCCAACAAGGTGATCGAGGTGCTGGCCGCTGCGGTCCCGCTGGAGGCGGTGTTCTTCGGCAAGCTGGTCGGGATGTTCGGCGTCGCGCTGGTCTTCGTCACTTTCTGGGGGACGACGCTGGCCACCGTCGGCTCGCTGCTGCCGCCTGCCTTCGCGCAGGGGCTGGCGGAGCTGCGGCCGGCGGTGGGGCCTGCGTTCCCGCTGCTGTTCTTCGCCTATTTCACCATGGCCTACATGCTGCTGGGCGCGGTGTTCCTGGGCGTGGGCGCGCAGGCGACGTCCGCGCGCGAGCTGCAGCTGCTGTCGCTGCCGATCACGATCCTGCAGATCGGCATGTTCGGGCTTTCGACCGCGGCGGTGTCGCATCCGGGCAGCACGGTCGCGCTCGCCGCCGAGCTGTTCCCGCTGTCCTCGCCCTATGCGATGGCCGGACGCGCGGCGGGCCAGCCCGGGCTGTGGCCCCATGTCGCCGCGCTGGGATGGCAGGCGTTGTGGGTGGCGATCTTCATCGCGATCGGCGCGCGGGCGTTTCGGCGCGGCGTGCTGCAATCGGGCAGCGCCGCACCACGGTGGCGCCGCCGGGCATCGGCGGCGGACAACAGGGGTTAAGCGGGGCGGACCATTTGGTGCCGCCGCCTTGACCCCCCTCGCCCACCTGTTTCATAGCGCCTGCATGGACCCCGCCGTCGACGCGCTATCGTTCGAGGACGCCCTCAAGGAACTCGAGCGGATCGTCTCGCGGCTCGAGAGCGGCGATGCCTCCCTCCAGGAATCGATCGACCTGTTCGAGCGCGGGCAGGCCTTGCGCCGTCGCTGCGGCGAGCGGCTCGACGCGGCGCAGGCACGGATCGAGGCGATCCGGCTCGACGCCGAGGGCCGTCCGGCCGGGCTCGATCCTTTCGCGGCCCAATCCCAGTCGACGCCGGCGGCATGAGCGGCATGGCGCCCCCGTCCCCGTCCCCGTTGCACACCGTGATGGCGGAGGTCTCCGACGAGGTGGACCGGCTGTTCGACCGGTTCCTCGCGATCCCGGACGATCCGCGCGCCGACCTGTACCGCGCGATGCGCCACGCCGCGATCGGTGGCGGCAAGCGGCTGCGACCGCTGCTCGTCATGGCGACCGCCCGCATGTTCAACGTCGACGACGGTCACGCGGCGCGCGCGGCGGTGGCGCTGGAATCGGTGCACGTCTATTCGCTGATCCACGACGACCTGCCCGCGATGGACGACGACGACATGCGCCGCGGCAAGCCGACCGTGCACAAGGCGTATGACGAGGCGACCGCGATCCTGGCGGGCGACTGCCTCCACGCGCTGGCGTTCGAGATCCTCGCCGACCCCGCCACCCATCCCGACCCGTTCGTCCGCGCCGAACTGGTGTTCGACCTGGCGCGCGCGGCCGGGCCGTCGGGCATGGCGGGCGGCCAGGCGATGGACCTGGAAGC
>JBPBQW010000114.1:0-28714 GCA_050955125.1 Janthinobacterium lividum | reverse complement strand
GCGGCCGCTGCAGGAGGTGGTCGATTCCAACATCTCCGTTCAGTCTGAGCTTGTCGAAGCCCCGTCCTTTCCTTCCGAGGAGAAGATCAGCCCTTCGACAAGCTCAGGGCGAGCGGGAGAGGAGCGGTACCTCGGCTTGGTACCCGACGTCCGCACCGACGATCCCGAAGGCTGCCCCGCCTTCTTCGCTCAGGCCGTCTCCGGCGTCGCCAACGGCCCCGCGCCCGAGTGGATGCGTCGCCGCCTCGTCGCCATCGGGCAGAAGCCGATCAGCGCGCTGGTCGACATCACCAATTACCTGATGTTCGACCTCGGCCGCCCGCTCCACGTATACGACCACGCCACGCTGACCGGGCCCTTGGTGGCGCGGCGGGCACGGGCTGGCGAGAATGTCGTCGCGCTCAACGGGCGGACGTACGCGCTGGAGCCCGCGATGACCGTCATCGCCGACGACGTGGCCGTCCACGATATCGGCGGGATCATGGGCGGCGAGCATTCGGGCGTGGCGGCGACGACCACCGACGTCCTGATCGAATGCGCCTATTTCGATCCCGACTCGATCGCGCGCACCGGCCAGACGCTGACGCTGACCAGCGACGCGCGCAGCCGGTTCGAGCGCGGGGTCGATCCGGCGTTCCTGGACGAAGGGCTGGCGATCGCGACTCGCTACGTCGTCGCGCTGTGCGGCGGCACGCCCGGCGCGGTCACCCGCTCGGGCGAGGCCCCGCTCGGGGTCCGAAGCCTTGCCTATGATGCTGGCCTGGCCGAGACGCTGGGCGGTCTGGCGATCGACCCGGAACGGCAGCGCGCGATCCTGACGTCGCTGGGCTTCGTCGTCGGCGACACCTGGCAGGTCACGCCGCCGAGCTGGCGCCGCGACATCGACGGTCCTGCCGATCTCGTCGAGGAGGTGATCCGCATCGAGGGGCTGGACAGGATCGCGTCCGTGCCGCTGCCGCGCCCCGACGGCGTCGCGCGCCCGACCGCCACGCCCGAGCAGAAGCAGGAACGTCGGACCCGCCGCGCCGCCGCCGCGCGGGGCCTCGACGAGGCGGTGACGTGGAGCTTCCTATCGGCACGCGAGGCCGACGCGTTCGGCGGCGCGGACTGGGTGCTCGCCAATCCGATCAGCGAGGAGCTCAAGGCGATGCGCCCGTCGCTGCTGCCCGGCCTGTTGTCGGCGGCGGCGCGCAATCAGAAACGCGGCGCGGGCGGCGTGCGCCTGTTCGAGATCGGCCGACGCTATCTGGCCGGCAATGATGGCCTGTCCGACGAGCGCGCGACGCTGGGCCTCGTGCTGGCGGGCGACCGCCGGGTACGAGGCTGGCGCGACGGCAAGGCGGCCTCGTTCGACGGCTTCGACGCAAAGGCCGAGGCGCTGGCGCTGCTCGCCGCCGCCGGTGCGCCGGTCGACAACCTCCAGGTGATGCCTGTCTCGAGCGGAGTCGAGGAAGGGAACGCCGGGCCGGCCTGGCACCCCGGCCAGTCGGGCACGCTCAGGCTCGGGCCCAAGACGGTGCTCGCCGCCTTCGGCATGCTGCACCCCGCGACGCTCAAAGCGTTCGACCTCGACGGACCGGTCGCGGGGGCGGAGCTGTACCTCGACGCGATCCCGGTACGGCGCGGAGCCGCGGGTCCGATGCGCAGCGCCTTCGCGCCGCCCGTGCTTCAGCCGGTGCGCCGCGACTTCGCCTTCACCGTGCCTGTTGGCCTGGCCGCCGACACGCTGCTGCGCGCGGTGCGCGGCGCGGACAAGGCGAGCATCGTGGCCGCGCGCCTGTTCGACGTCTTCGAGCGGGACGGCGTCCGCTCGATGGCGGTGGAGGTGTCGCTGCAGCCCGGCGAGAAGAGCTTCACCGACGCCGAGCTGAAAGCGGTTGCGGACAAGGTGGTCGCGGCGGCGGCGAAGCAGGGCGCAGTGCTGCGGGGGTAGGTCGGGGTCGCTGCGACGCGCAGGCTTGCATCACCCGGCGCACCGGCGCTTAAGCGCAGCGTCCTGCCCGGAGCCTCCCGATGTTCGTGGATCACAACGCCTGGCCGCCGCCCGAACCGTGGCGACCTCGCCCGTCCCAGCGTCGGATGACGCCGCGGCAGGAGCGGTTGATCGCCTGGATCATCGGGTTCAACCTGCTGATGCTGCTGTTCGGCCCGCTCGCCGGTGCGACCGTGTTCGAGGGTATCATGGCACTGTTGCGGCGGTGATCGGACGGTTCGGGACCCGGATCGGCCGTGCGATCGCCATCCGACCACCGAACCCGGGTTGCGCGGACGAGCGTTGAACCCACGCCTTTGCCGTCACCCGAGGACCCGCGCATGACCACCGACCGACAGATGATCGAGATCGCCAGCGACCAGCTCTCCGCCGCGATCAATCCCTATGGCGCGGAGCTGACGCACCTGCGCGATGCGGAGGGACGCGCGCTGATGACGGACGCGGACCCGGCGTTCTGGACGGGACATGCGCCGATCCTGTTCCCGGTGATCGGCGTCACCAACGGATCGATCGTCCGGTTCGATGGCCGCGAGTATCCGATGGCGAAGCATGGTTTCGCGCGCCACTCGCTGTTCGACGTGGTGCAGGCCGAGCCCGGCCGCGCGGTGCTCGAGCTGACCGACAGCGAGGAGACGCGCGCGTCCTATCCGTTCGCGTTCCGGCTGGAGATCGGCTTTCGCATCGACGGCGCGACGCTGACCGTCGAGGCGCGGATCGAGAACCGTGATGCACGCTATCTGCCTGCGCAGTTCGGTTTCCACCCCGCCTTCGCCTGGCCGCTGCCCTATGGCGAGCCGCGCGAGGCGCACCGGATCACCTTCGACCGGGACGAGCCGGGCGAGCTGCGCGGTATCGCCCCCGACGGCCTGATCGCCGCCCACCGTCGTCCCAGCCCGCTCGACGGCGGGCGCGAGCTGTTGCTGGCCGATGCGCTGTTCGCGAACGACGCGCTGGTGTGGGACCCGATCCATTCGCAGTCGGTCACCTATGGCGCGGCGCAAGGTCCCATCCTGCGCGTGCGCTTCCCCGACACGCCGCGCCTGGGCGTCTGGACGAAGCCCGCGCTGCCCAGCGGCGAGGGACCGCGCTACGTGTGCATCGAGCCGTGGCACGGCATCGCGGACCCGGAAGGCTTCACCGGCGAGTTCACCGAGAAGCCCGGCGTCTTCGAGATCGCGCCCGGCGACGAGAAGCGCATGGGATGGAGCGTTACGCTGGAGGGATGATCGCGGGGCTGCACCCGTCGCCCGCATCGGATAGACCGCGTCGATGCTCCTCCACGTCATCGCCCGCGGCAAGATCGGCCGCTCGCCCGAGGCGGAGCTGGTCGAGCGCTACGTGAAGCGGATCGCCTGGCCGGTGCGGACGACCGAGCTGCCCGACCGCGGCGGGCGCATGCCCGATCCCGTGCCAGGCCAGCGCCGCGTCCTGCTGGACGAGACGGGCGAGATGCTGGGCTCGGTCGCCTTTGCCGACCGGCTCGGCCGGTGGCGCGACGACGGCGTGCGCGAGGTGCGGTTCGAGCTGGGGGCCGCCGACGGGTTCGACGACGCGGGCCGGGCAGGCGCCGACCTGCTGCTGTCGTTCGGGCGGCTGACGTGGCCGCACCTGATGGCGCGCGCGATGCTGGCGGAGCAGTTGTGGCGCGCGACCAGCATCCTTGCCAATCACCCCTATCACCGCGAAGGGTGAGGGCATGAGGGGATGGCTGGGCCCGATCGTGGTGGGGGCAGGCATGCTGGCCGCCGTCGGCGCGCTCGCGGTGCCACAGGTCGTTCCGGGAACCACGATCGCCAGCCAGCGGCGCCGGCTGATCGATGCCCGCACCGCCGCCGCGGCCGCCGCCGCGCATGCCGCTGCGACCCGCAGGATCGCGGATGCCGAAGCGGACGCCGCCGCCCATGCCCGCGCGCAGAAGCTGGCCGTCGCGGCGCAGGTCGACGCAGCGCAGGCGGACCTTGCGACCGCGCAGGCCCGCGTCGCGCTGGTCGCTCGCCTGCTCGACCGCCAGCGGGCGCGCCTGGCGGTCGAGCAGGCGCCGGTCTCCCGATTGCTCGGCGCGCTTGCGTCGCTCGCGCGGCGGCCGGCGCTGGCCGGTATCGCACAGCCGGGATCGGTCGACGACCTCGTCCACCTGCGCGCGGTGCTGGGCAGCGCGGTGCCCGTGATCCGCGCGCGCACGGTGGCGGTCCGCGCACAGCTTGCCCGGACGCGCCGGCTGGAGGGCGACGCCGCCTTGGCGGCCGCGAGCCTTCGAGAGTCACGGACGGCGCTCGCCCGGCGGCGGACCGAGCTGGCGATGCTGGAGGCGCGGCACGGCGGGCGGGCGGATGCGCTCGCCCGCGTCGCCTTGGCGCAGGGCGACCAGGCGATCGCGCTCGGCGAGGAGGCGCGCGACATCGTCGACCGGATCGCGCAGAGCGGCGGCCGGCAGGCGACGCTCGCCGAGCTGGCGACGCTGCCCGACCCGGCGATACCGGTCGCGACCGCAGGGGAGGCGGTGCCGCCCGTCGCCTATCGTCTGCCGGTGGCGGGGCGGCTGCTGACCGGGTTCGGGGAGCTCTCCGCCGCCGGGGTCCGCGCGCGCGGGCTGACGCTGGCGGCGGTACCGGGTGCCCGGGTGATCGCGCCCGCGGGCGGTCGCGTCGCCTATGCCGGCCGGTTCCGCGGTTACGGCCCGATCGTGATCCTGGATCATGGCGCGGGCTGGACCAGCCTCGTCACCGGGCTCGGCACGCTGGCGGTGACGCGCGGCGAGACCGTCGCGACCGGCGCCGCGATCGGCCGCGCGCCGGCGGGTGACGAGCCGCAGGTGACGGTGGAGCTCAGGCGCCGGGGACGGCCGGTCGACCTCGCGGCATTGTTGTAGCGACGCCCCCGGACGGCGGGACTAGGCGCCCGCCGCTTTTAGCGCCTGCTCGATCTGCGGCCAGACGACCTGATTGTCGAGCTTCTGCCCGTTGAGGATGAAAGTCGGCGTGCCCGAGATGTCGAGATCGTCCATCGCATGCTTGGTGATCTGCGTCACCGCGGCGATGCGCTTGGGATCGGCGAGGCAGGCGCGAGCCTGCTGCTCGGACAGGCCGCGCTGCTTGACAAAGTCGACGTAGCCGAGCTTGTCGACCCACATCGTCGCGCCCTGCGCGGGGCTCGCCGCCTGGACCTGCGTCACGAACGCCTGATCCTTGGCGATGCCTTCCAGTTTTTCCAGGAACGGCGGCTGGCCGACGTACATCTGCTCGAGCAGCGGGAAATAGGCGGCGGTGCCGACGCACTGTCCCAGCAGGGCGACGCCCAGATCGGGGGCGTGGACCATGAAGTCGCGGAACTCGTAGGAGACCTTGCCGCCGGCGACGTACTTGTCCTCGAGCGGGCGCATGCCGGTCTGGCCGAACGCACCACAGGTGGGGCAGGTACGCGAGCCGTATTCGACCAGCTTGATCGGCGCGTCGGGATTGCCCATCCGGAAGCCGCCCTCGGGCGTCTGGGACACGACGTCGGTCCATTTCTGGCCCGCAGGCGGCTTGGCGGCGGCGGCTTGCGCGTTGGCGGCCGGCGCCATGGGCATGGTGCCGTTCGTCACGTCGGGCCCCTTGCTGCACCCGGCCGCGAGGAACAGCGCCGTCGCGCAGACGAGGGAACGGATGAGCGTCATGCGTCGGGTCTCCGGGTGAAAATCAGTGTGCGCCGGCTGCGCGGAGTTGCGGTTCGAGCGTCGCCCAGGTCGCGTTGCCGACGACCTTGCCGTTCAGCACGAAGCTGGGCGTGCCCTGGATCTCGTCGATCGCCTTGCGGCTGGTGGCGATGATCTGGTCGAGCCCCGCCTCGTTCGCGAAGCAGCGATCGACCGCCTGCGGCGTCAGTCCGCCGGTGGTGCGGGCGATGTCCGACAGGCCCGACCCGTCGGCCAGCGCGTGCAGCCGGGCGAGCACCGGGTACAGGTTCACCCGCGCGCCGTTCGCCTGCTGCCAGTCGGCGCCGCGCTCGAACCATTGCGGCTGCTGCGTGAACACCGCCTCGGCGAAGGCGGGGTAGCGCGGCCCGACGCAGAGCGCGAGCATCGACGCGGCGAGGTCGAGCGGCTGTCCCGCGACCGAGCGGACCTCGACGGCGGTCGACCCCGATCGCACCCACTGCGCCTGCAGCGTGGCGCGCGACGCGGCGGTGAAGGCGGCGCAATGCGGACAGGTGTAGCTGACGTACTCGACCAGCTTCACGCGCGCGGCCGGGTTGCCGATCAGGACCGTGCCCGCGGCGGTCCGGCCGATCGCCTGACTCCAGTCGCGCGCGGGGGCCGCGGCGACGGCGCCGGCCAGCGCGCCGGCGATCACGAAGCCGGCAAGGGTAGCCGCGCGCATCAGCGCACCCGTCCGAGCACGGGAACCTGGATCGGCGCCGCGCTCTGGGCCGCGACACCGGCGGCGAGCGACTCGAGCACCGCCTTCAGCTCGGGATCGGCGATCGTGCGCAGGCTGCCGCCGAGCTCGAATCCTTGCATGTCCGACGGCGCGGGACGCAGCGACGGTGGCGCGGCGCGCGGGGGAGACCCCGCCACCTCCCCCTGCCGGATCGTGATCCGCGCCACCGCGGCATAACCGAAGAAGCGGTTCACCCGCTCCAGCAACTCGGGGATCACGTGCTGCATCATCGGCGCGTGCGCCCCGCGCACCACGAGCGTCAGGACGCCGTCGGCCTTCTTGCCCGCGGGGAAGCGGATCGATTCGGGGCTGCTGACGCCGGCGAGGCGCGGCCCCGCGATCTCGGGCCAGCGGCTGACGACCGCGCCCTGGATGAAGCCGAAGCGGCGGAACGCCGCGCGGCCGATGTCGGGCAGCAGCTCGGCGACCTGGCGCGAGCGGTAGGCGCGGACGGGCTCGTCGGCGTTGCCGTCTGGACTTCGGGTGCGCTTGCTCATTGCGGCCCCCATGCCATAGCGCGGGCGTGCCGCTCAAGCGCCCATCGGACGTCGCCGCGCCATTGCTGGCCTGGTACGACGCAAACCGCCGCGTGCTGCCGTGGCGCAGCGCGCCGGGCGAGGCGACGGACCCGTATCGCGTGTGGCTGTCGGAGGTGATGCTGCAGCAGACGACGGTCGCGACGGTGCGGCCGCGGTTCGAGGCGTGGGTCGCGCGCTGGCCCGATTTCGCAAGCCTGGCCGCCGCCGACGAGGGCGCGGTCATGGCCGCCTGGGCGGGGCTGGGCTACTACGCCCGCGCCCGCAACCTGGTCGCGGCGGCGCGGGAGGTGACGGCGCAGCATGGCGGCCGGTTCCCGGACACGGAAGAGGCCCTGCGCGCCCTGCCAGGGCTGGGCGCCTATACCGCCGCCGCGGTGGCGGCGATCGCGTTCGGCCGCCGCGCGGTGGTGGTGGACGCAAATGTCGAGCGGGTGGTCGCGCGGCTGGCGGCGATCGACGAGCCGCTGCCGGCGGGACGGGGCGCGATCCGCGCGGCGGCGGACGCGGTGACGCCGGAGCTGCGGGCGGGCGACTTCGCGCAGGGGATGATGGACCTGGGCTCCGCGATCTGCACGCCGCGCAGGCCGCGATGCCTGCTGTGCCCGTTGCGGGAGGGATGCGCAGGGTTCGCGACCGGCGCGCCCGAGCGGTTCCCGGTGAAGGCGAAAAAGGCGGAACGGCCGCTGCGGTTCGGAACGGTGTTCTGGGTTGAGCGTGTGCCAAAGGCGGGCAGTCCAAGGGCGCTGCTTTGTTCGTCGGGAGAGAAGGGCGGTGCTTCGACGAGCTCAGCAGAAACGGAGGAGAGAGGGGGTCGCTCAATCCTCCTCGTCCGCCGACCGCCGCGCGGCCTGCTCGGCGGGATGCTGGCGCTGCCGACCGGGCCGTGGGTGGACGCGGCCCCCGGCCTCGCGGACGCGCCGGTCGCGGCCGACTGGCGTCTGCTGCCCGGCACCGTGGAGCATGGCTTCACCCATTTCCGCCTCCAGCTCGCGCTTGCGGTGGCGGAGGCGCCGGGCCATGCCGCGCCCGACATGGCGGACGGCGAGTGGTGGCCGGTGGACGATCTGGGCGCGGCCGGCCTGCCCACCATCTTCGCGCGGGCAGCGCAGGCGATACGGGAGCGACTGGCATGACGACGATGCGGCGGGTGACGACGGGGCTCGGTCTGAGCGGGCTGGCGGCGATGCTGCTCGCGTCGGCGGGCTGGGCGCAGACGGCACCGCGCGCCATGCCGCCGATCCGGCCGCCGGTGCCCGCGACCCGGACCGGGCCGCGCGTCGCGCCATCGGCGGCGCTGCTCCCCGCGACGACGGCGCTGTACCGGGGCTATGTCCGCGACGGCCGCGTGCCCGGCATCGTCGGTGCGTTCGGGGTGGGAGACTACCCCACGCTGTACGTCGCCGCCGGCGCGATCGCCGCCGAGCCGGGCGCGCCCGCCGCCGGCCCCGACAGCCTGTGGCGCGTGTACTCGATGACCAAGCCCGTCACCGCGATGGCGGCGATGATCCTGATCGAGGAGGGCAAGCTGAGCCTCGACGATCCCCTGTCCAGATACTTCCCCGCCTTCGCGCACATGCGGGTGATGACCGACCCCGACCGGTCGCTCGCCAGCCGTCCCGCGACGCGGCCGATCACGATCCGCGAGCTCCTGACCCACACCGCCGGGCTCGGGTACTCGATCGTCACCAAGGGTCCGCTGCTGCACGAATACGAGCGGCTGGGCATCGTGCCGTTCGAGACCGACGTCGGGACCGAAGCCAAGGCGCGGCCGACGCGACCGGCCACGCTCGCCGAGTTCGCCGATCGCGTCGCCACCCTGCCGCTGATCGCGGAGCCGGGGACGAAGTGGAGCTATTCGATCGGCCTCGACGTGATGGGCGCGGTGATCGAGCGCGTGTCGGGCATGCCGTTCGACGCGTTCGTGCAGGCGCGGCTGTTCGGCCCGCTGCGGATGAACGACAGCTGGTGGCAGGTGCCCGCCGAGGCGGCGCCCCGGCTCGCGACCGCCTATGCCTATCTGGGCGACGCGCGATCCGTCCTCGATCCCGGGCCGACGTCGGTGTTCCTCGGGCGGCCGAGCTTCCCCTATGGCGGGGCGGGGCTGGTGACGAGCGCGCGCGACTACGACCGGTTCCTCCACATGATCGCGAGCGGCGGCATCCTCGACGGGGTCCGCGTGCTCAAGCCCGAGACGGTCGCGCTCGCGACGTCCAACCTGTTGCCACCGGGCGTCTTCTTCCGCGGCATGTCGGGCGACGGCACGCCCAACGGGTTCGGCGCCGGCGCATCGGTGACGCTCGCCGACGGGCCGGGCGGCTATCCGGGCAAGGGCACCTATGGCTGGAGCGGCGCGGCGGGCACGCTCGCCTGGGTCGATCCGGTGCGGCGTTTCCGGGGCACGGTGATGGTCAACTATTTCCCCGCCGACCACCTGCCGCTGCGCGCTGAGACCGCGCGCGCGCTGGCGACGGATGCGCGCACGCTGGCCGCGAGCCGCGCGCAATGACCGGTTTGGGGAAGGCGCCCGGCTTCACCGGCGGCACGCTCGACCGCGCGGACCGGCTGCGTCACGACGCTGACGGGCTCGCCGTCGCGCTGGCGGACCCGCGCGCGCGGCTGCTGGCGATGCGGCCGGGGTGGGAGCCGGTGGTGGAAGGCGACGACCGGCTCGGCTGGACCGGCCTCGACGCCGCGTCGACGGGCGCCGAGCTGGCGCTGCTGGGGCTGGAGGCGGACGGCAGCGCGCGTGCGGTCGCGCTGGTCGGGGCCGGGGATGCGGCACCCTATCGCTCGCCGTCGCTGATGGCGGCGCTGGACCGGCTGCGGCCGGGGGAGGCGGCGATCTATGCCGCGGCGCGCGCCCTGCTCCACTGGCACTCGCGCACCGGCTTCTGCGCCAATTGCGGGCATGCGACGGCGGTGTTCCGCGCCGGCTGGGGGCGCCACTGCCCCAATTGCACCGCGGAGCATTTCCCGCGCACCGACCCCGTCGTCATCATGATCGCGGAGCACGACGGCCGCGCTCTGCTCGGCCGGCAGGCGAGCTGGCCCGCCGGACGCTACTCCGCGCTCGCCGGTTTCCTCGAGCCGGGCGAATCGGTCGAGGAGGCGGTGGCGCGCGAGGTGGCGGAGGAGACGGGGGTGCGCGTGTCGAACGTGCGCTACGTCGCGAGCCAGCCATGGCCGTTCCCGCATTCGCAACTGATGCTCGCCTGTGTGGCGACCGCGCAGGACGACGCGATCACGCTCGACACCCACGAGTTGGAGGACGCGATCTGGGTGCCACGCGACGTGGTGCGCGCGGTGCTGGCGGGCGGGAAGGGGCCGTTCATCGCGCCGCCGCCCTACGCGATCGCGCACACGCTGCTGAGTGGATGGGCGAGAGGCACTACCGATTAGTTCAGTACCATCACCGTGGAATTGATATTGTAGCCGGCCAATGCCGTGCGATCGCCATCAATCCTATAGACGAACTGCTCCATTGCGGCGGGGTCCCGTTCGTGATGGGCCGCGAAGTTGAGCGTGACGAAGTGCCCACTGGTGTTGATCGTGTCGTTCCACCCCTGCACCCCGCCGGAGCGGAACAAGCCGAGCTTGCGGTGAACGGCAGCAAGGATAATTGTCAGCCGTTCGCGCGGAGAAGACTTTTTCATGTCGTCCGACGATGCGTCGTAGATACCGTCGAAGTGACCAGCGTTGATTGATCGGTGAAACTCACCAATCGCCGTCGTTGCCTGCGGAACATCGCGTCCGCTGGAACATGAACCAACGATCAGCAGCGCACCTATGATGACAAACTTTCTCGTGCCGCCTTCCCTTTTGCCGGTGAAGATGACGCGTCATCCATCTCCTGACTAGCCCCGCTCCCGCGCGCTCCGATACGTGCCCAGCAGCCGCACCCATTTGGTGTGGAAGCCCAGTTCCTCGATCGCGCGGTCGAAGGCGGGTTCGCCGGGGCGGCCGGTGACGTCGGCGTAGAACTCGGTCGCGGCGAAGCTGGCGCCGTGCTGATAGCTTTCGAGCTTGGTCATGTTGACGCCGTTGGTCGCAAAGCCGCCCAGCGCCTTGTACAGCGCGGCTGGCACGTTGCGGACCTCGAACACCAGCGTCGTCATCCACGGCCCCGGCCCGATCGCCGGCTTGCCCCCGCGCGCCAGCGTCACGAAGCGCGTCGTGTTGTGGCCCGCGTCGGCGATGTCGGTGGCGAGCAACGTGAGGCCGTACAGCGCCGCCGCGCCGGGTGGAGCGAGCGCGGCTAGGGCGGGGTCGCCGCGTTCCGCCACCACCGCCGCCGCGCCCGCGGTGTCGGGGTAGGAGACCGGCTGGATGCCGTGCGCGCGCAGCCAGTGGCGGCATTGGCCCAGCGCCTGCGGATGGCTGATCGCCTCGCGCACGTCCTCGATCCGCGCGGCCAGGCCCATCAGCGCGTGGCGGATCGGCAGGAAATGCTCGCCGGTGATGACCAGCCCCGACTCGGGCAGCAGGAAATGGATGTCCGCCACCCGCCCGTGCAGCGAGTTCTCGATCGGGATGACGGCGCAGTCGGCACGCCCGTCCTTCACCGCGTCGATCGCGTCGGCGAAGTCGAAACACGGTAGCGGCAGGCCGTCCGGGAACGCCTGCGCCACGGCGACGTGGCTGTTGGCGCCCGGCGCGCCCTGGAAGGCGACGGCGCGCGCGGGCTCCGCCGCTGCGGCATCGGTCATCGCCGCGACGAGCGGGCGGGCGGGGGCGGCATAGGCGGACGTGATGGCGGGCATGAACGTCACGCCTATCCGATGCCCGCGGCGCGGGGCAACCCGACTTGCCCGCGCCGCTTCCGCTCTGTATCGCCAGGGCAAACCAACGGGGTACGGCCAAGCTCATGGACAATCGGACGAACACGATCGCCGGCTGGGTGCTGGGCGGGTGCGGCGTGGCGCTGGCGCTGTCGATCGTGGGCGGCATGGCGTTCGAGGGTCGGCGTCCCGAAAAGATGGGCTATCCGATCGAGGGCGTGGCGGACGACAGCGGCGGCGGCGCCGCGGCCGAGGTGCCGATCGCGAGCCTGCTGCCCACCGCCGATGCGACTAAGGGCGCGGACGTGTTCAAGAAATGCGCCGCCTGCCATTCGGTCAACCAGGGCGGCGCCGCCGGCGTCGGGCCCAATCTGTACGCGGTGATCGGCGATTCGATCGCCCAAGGGCGCGGCTACGACTTCTCCGCCGCGCTCAAGGGCGTGGGCGGCAAATGGGATTTCGACAAGCTCAACGCCTGGCTCACGTCCCCGCGCAAGTTCGCGCCCGGCACCAAGATGACGTTCGCAGGGCTCGGCAGTGCGCAGGATCGCGCGAATGTCATCCTGTACCTGAACCAGCAGGGATCGAACCTGCCGCTCCCACCGCCGCCCGCCGCGGGCGCGACCGCGGCGAAACCGAACGGCGCGGCCGCACCCGCCGGCGCCGATGCCGCGAAGGGAACGACCCCGGCGGGCGCCGCGGCGATCAAGGCCGCGACCACCGGATCGCCCACTGCCGACCTGGCCAATTCGGCGACACCCGCCAGCGGCGCGCCGTCGCTCGATCCCGCCGCCGCCACGCGGGGCGCGCTGGCGAAGGACAGCGGCAAATAGGGCGAACGGCCGCCGCCGCTCAGCGCGCCGGATCGTGCCGGGTCCGACTCGCGTCCCACCGGCCGACTGCGACGTTGACCAGTTCCTCCGCCAGCCAGCCGATCACGCCGCCGGCGGCGACGTCGCCCAGATAATGGTGGCCGCTGGGGGCCTGCGCCGCCGCGACCAGGGCGGTGGCGATCGTCGCGGGGACGGCGACCCCGTCAATCTCCCGGCTGGCTGCCCGTGCTACCGCGACGGCGCCGGCGGTGTGACCGGACGGAAAGGACGTGAGCTCGTGATCGTCGCGGTCGCCGCGTCGGAACCGGTCGTCGCCGGTGTCCAGCGCATGACCCGGCCGCGACCGCTCGACCAGACGCTTGACCGCCGTCTTGCCGGCGGTCGCCAGCAGTTCCGCGGCGAGCATCCGCGCGCCACCGCGGATCAGGTCCCGCCGGCCTGCGAAGGCGCCGACCGCGACCGTGGCGATCGACAGCGAGAGTAGCTGCGGCTGATCCGCGATCTCCGCCATCCACCCTGCCGCCTTGGCGACCGGGTGGTGATGGCGACTCGCCAGCCGATGCGAGATGGCCTTGTCCGCACGGACGATCGCGTCGCCCGTCTTTTTCACGTCCGGTCGTTTCATCGGTCCACAACGCGACTGCCACCGGCAAGCTCCACGCGCTAAGGACGCGCGATGACCGACACCCTGGCCGATGACGACGCCGTCCACGACCCGACCACGATCCGCCGACTGTACGGGCGCCGACAGAGCCACAAGCTGCGCGCCGGGCAGGAGACGCTGGTGGAGGACTGGCTGCCGCGGCTGTCGGTGCCCGACGCGGGCCCGCTCGACGCGCGGTCGCTGTTCGGCGACGAGCGGGCGCTGGAGTTCGAGATCGGTTTCGGTGGCGGCGAGCATCTGGCCGGGCAGGCGGCGGCGCGGCCGCAGGTGGGGTTCATCGGCTGCGAGCCGTTCCTCAACGGCGTGGTTCAGGCGCTGGGCCATGTCCGCGATCAGGGGCTCGCCAACGTCCGCCTGCACATGGGCGACGCGCTGACCGTTCTCGAGCGGTTGCCCGACGCGTCGCTGTCGCGCGTCTATCTGCTTCACCCCGATCCCTGGCCCAAGGCGCGCCACGCCAAGCGGCGCATGGTCAATCCCGGACCGCTCGACCTGATCGCGGCCAAGCTGATGCCCGGCGGGCAGTTCCGGCTCGGCACCGACGATCCGACCTATTGCCGATGGTCGATGATGGTGATGGACCGCCGCCGCGACTTCGCCTGGACCGCGAGCGCCCCGCGCGACTTCCTGAAACGGCCCGCCGACTGGCCGGAGACGCGCTACGAGCGCAAGGCGCGGCGGCATGGGCACGAGGTGTGGTATTTCACCTACCAGCGGGTCTGACGGCATGGCCGACGACGACTTCCCCGCCGCCGCCTTCGCGCGGGTGGACGAAGGCGACGACCTGGCGTTCTACGCGCCGGCGCGGCTGGTCACGCATATCGACGCGGGCGCGATCGACGCGCTGACCGCCTTCTATGCGCGGACGCTGCCCGCCGGGGGCGTGATCCTCGACCTGATGTCGAGCTGGGTCAGCCATCTGCCGCCCGATCTGCCGACGCGCGCGGTGATCGGCCATGGCATGAACGCCGATGAGCTGGCCGCCAATCCGCGGCTCGATCGCTGGTTCGTGCAGGACCTCAACCGTGATCCCGCGCTATCGCTGGAGGATGCGAGCATCGATGCCGCGCTGTGCTGCGTCGGCGTCCAGTATCTGCGCGCGCCGGTGGCGGTGTTCGCCGACGTGCGCCGCGTGCTGAGGCCCGGTGCGCCGTTGCTGGTCAGCTTCTCCAACCGCTGCTTCCCGACCAAGGCGGTCGCGGTGTGGCGCCAGCTGGACGATGCGGGGCACGCCGCGCTGGTGCGCTGGTATCTGGAGCGGGCGGGGTTCACCGACGTGGCCGCGGCGGTGCTGGCCGACGGTCGGCACGGCGATCCGCTGATCCTCGTCAGCGGGCAGGCATAGCGCCGCTCGCGCGCCACCGCCCGGCCATCATCCGGCCGAGCAGCGCCGGCAGTCCGGGGCGCAGCAACAGCCAGTCGCGGAGCAGCGGTCCGGCGGTCGCACCCATCGCCTGCTTGTAGCCCGCGTCGCCCATGCCCCAGTCGACCCGCTCGATCCCCATGGCCCGCGCGCGCGCGAGGTTGCGATACTGGAGCAGCCGGCCCGGCGAGTGTTTCGCGAACGCGGGGTCGTAGCTGTTGGCGATCGCGTAGCGGGTCGTGCCGGCGTCGAGGTCGAAGGAAAAGGCGGCGGGTCGGCCGTCGATCGTCAGCACCGCCGCCGACATCGCGGCGGCGAGGACAGGATCGCGCGCCGCCGCCCGCCAGAAGCCGCCGTGAGAGTCGGAGCTGAACTTCGCGTCGCGACCGTCGGTGGCGGTCGCGATCCAGCTTGCGCGCTCCACCCCGGCCAGCAGGTCGAACGCGGCGGGCCAGTCCGCGCCGCCGAGGAAGCGCCAGTCGACCGCGCCATGGGCGGCGAGGTGCTTTTCGTGGAACCGGTTCTTGCGCAACGTCGACCCGCGCGGCCAGTCCGTCGCGGTCAGGTCGAGCAGCCAGCCCTGCGCCACGACGCGGTCGATCGTCGCCCAGCCTCGCGCCCGTGCCGCCGTCAGCAGCCCGGCCATCGCCGGATCGCCATCGGGCACCGGTCCCACCCGCAACGCCCGGACCGAGCGACGGAGCGCCAAGGCCAGCGCGGTCCAGGCGACCGGCGTCGCATCCTGCGTCGCGGGAACGCCGCGCATCGGCCAATAGCAGCCCGGGATGCACCCCAGCCCCAACCCGCGGGGACCGACGTCGACGATCGGCAGGGCGACGAGGGGGCATCTGCTCTCCTCGTCGGTGACGATCAGCGTGCGGGGCCGGCCGCCGTAGGCGCCGATCGCGGCGGCGTACCAGCCGTGGCGCAGGAACGATCGCTCCGGAGGCCCTGCGCCCGTCACCTGGTCGATCGCCGCCGGCAAGCCGTCGACCAGCCGCGCCTCGACGGGCGAGGGGAGCCGCGCGAACGCGGAGAGCGGCAGAGGGACGGTCATCGCCGCCAGGGTAGCGCAACCGACCTTACCGACCGGTTGCGGCCCTTGTCGTACGGCGCCACGCTCGTCAGACAGCGACGATGCAGTTCTCGCCCGCCGTGTCGACGATCGCCGAGACGATCACGCTGTCGCTGTCGCCGGTGTTCATGCTGGCGGGCATCGGCGCGCTGCTCAACGTGCTGGCCGGGCGGCTCGGCCGTGTCATCGATCGCGCACGCGAGCTGGAGCAGCTCCATCCGCGCTCGACGGGTCCCGAGCATGATCGTTACGTCTGGGAGCTGCGCATCCTCGACAAGCGGATGAGGCTCAGCAACATCGGGATGCTGCTGGCCGTGTCGAGCGCGATGATCACCTGCACCGTCGTCGCGCTGCTGTTCGTCGCGGTGCTCGGCCGGTTCCACATCGGCCGGTACGTCGCGGTGCTGTTCATCCTCGCGATGGTCCTGCTGACGTCGTCGCTGCTCGCCTTTCTGCTCGAGGTGCGTGCGTCGTTGCGCGCCAATCGCGTCCGGGTCGAGTTGCTCGAACGGCGCGAGGAGCGGCGGGGGCGTCAGCGCACCCCGTCCAGCCCGGCCCCGGCCGCGACCGTCGAGAGATAGCGCGGCGCGGTGCGTGCGTGCGCCCGCTGTTCATAGGCATAGCCCGCGCCGAGCAACGTCGCTTCGGCATGCGCGGTGCCGATGAACGACAGGCCGGCGGGCAACCCTGCGATCAGGCCCATCGGCACGGTCAGGTTGGGATAGCCCGCGATCGCCGGCAGCTCGGACGAGGACGGGCCGGAATACTGGTCGCCGTGCACGGGATCGCTCAGCCAGGCGGCATCGTAGGTCGGCTCGACGAGCAGCGAGACGTTCGCCTTGGCCAGCATCGCGTCGATCCCCTCGCGGCCCGCCAGCCGCAGCGACGTCGCGCGCGCGGCGCGGTAAGCGGGATCGGCGAGGCCTTTCGTCGTCGCGGACTCCTCGAACAGTTCCTGCCCGAAATACGGCATCTCGGCGGTGGCGTTGGCGCGGTCGAAGGCGATGACCTGATCGAGCGTCCGCGTCGTCACCGCCGGCGGCGTGGTCGCCAGATAGGCGTCGAGATCGGCTTTGAGCTCGGTCGCCAGCACCAGATGCTCGGCCGCGCCGATCTCGTCGTGCTTGGGCGGCGTCACCTCGACCAGCGTCGCGCCCGCGGCGCGCAGGACGTCGAGCGCGCGCGCATAGACCGTGGTCAGCGCGGGGCTCATGTCGGGCCGGATCACGCCCACGCGTGCGCCCCGCAACGCACCCAGCGACAGCCCGGCGGCATAGTCGCGCGCAAAGGCACCCGCGCCGGCGGTGGCGGGGTCGGCCGGGTCTGCCGCCACCATCGCGCCAAACAGTTCGGCGACGTCGCGCACCGATCGCGCCATCGGCCCCGGCGTATCCTGCGAGTGGCTGATCGGCACCACGTGCGTGCGGCTGACGAGGCCGATCGTGGGTTTCAGACCGACGAGGCCGTTGACCGACGACGGGCAGACGACAGACCCGTCCGTCTCCGTGCCGACCGCCCCGCCCGCGAAGCTCGCCGCCACCGCCGCGCCCGATCCCGACGACGATCCGCACGCCGTCCGGTCGAGCGCATAGGGATTGCGCACCAGCCCGCCGACGCCGCTCCACCCGCTCATCGCGCGCGTCGAGCGGATGTTGGCCCATTCGGACAGGTTGGTCTTGCCCAGGATCACCGCGCCCGCCGCGCGCAGCCGCGCCACCACCGGCGCGTCGCGGCGGGTGACGTTGTCCTTGAGCGCCAGGCTGCCCGCGGTGGTCGCGATCGGGTCGCGCGTCTCGATGTTGTCCTTGATGAGGATGGGCACGCCGTGGAGCGGCCCGCGCACATGCCCCGCCTTGCGCTCGGCATCCAGCGCGCGCGCCTGCGCCGGCGCGTCGGGGTTGAGCGCGATCACGCTGCGCAGCGTCGGCCCCTTGCGGTCCATTGCGGCGATCCGCGCCTCGAACGCCTGCACCAGCTCCGCGCTCGTCGCCTTGCCGGCGGCCATCATCGCCTGCAGTTCGTCGATCGAGCGTTCCTCCACCGGCACGGTCCGCGCGGGCGCCTGCGTCGGAAACGTGGCCAGGACGATGGCGATGGCTGGAAGGATGGCGCGCATGATGGTCCCCGACGTCGCGGGCAGGTCGGGTCCCGGACGATGCGAGTGTGCGCAGCGCCGGCGGCTTGAGCAAGCGCCAATGGCGATGAAGGATGGGAGCGATGCGCAGGGCGCTTCGTTGGGGTGCCCATGAAGCTGCTCTGGATTCTGCTGGTCGCCGTCCTGTTCGTCGTCGTCGCGCTCGGCCTGGCGATCACGATCGTCCCGCACTTCCTCGACCGCATTTATTACAAAGGACCCCGCAGCGGCCATTTCGACGGGCAGCGGTTCTTCAATCCCGACGGCGACGCGGATACGCAAGGGTTGCCGGGCGGCGGCAGTCGCGGCGGGTTCCTGTGGAGCCAGCTGACCGGCCGCGACGGCCGCCCCGCCTGGCCCGATCGGGTCGCGGTGACGCCTAGCCGTCCGCCGGCGCGGGTGGGGGGCGACCGGATGGTCGTCACCTGGATCGGCCATGCGACCGTCCTGATCCAGACGCGCGGCCTCAACATCGTGACCGATCCGATCTGGAGCGATCGGACCGGGCCGCAACTGGGCCCGCTGCGCTTCGGCCCACGCCGGGTGACCGCGCCCGGCGTCGCGTTCGACGACCTGCCCAAGATCGATGCGGTCCTCGTCAGCCACGATCATTACGACCACATGGACCGGCCGACGCTGCGCCGGCTGGTCGAGCGCGACCATCCGCGGATCGTGACCAGCCTGGGCAACGATCGGGTGATCGGCGAGGACATCGCCGGGACAGGGGGCGCGGTGGCGCTCGACTGGGGCGAGACGACGCCGCTCGCGCCCGGCGTGTCGGTCGCGGTGGTCCGCGCACATCATTGGGGAACGCGCACCGCCAGCGACCGCAATCGCGCGTTGTGGTCGGGCTTCGTGCTGGTGCTGCCCGACGGCGGCAACGTCTGGTTCGCGGGCGATACCGGGATGGGTGACGGACAATGGCCCGCCGAGGCGGCGGCGTTCGGCCCGATCCGCCTGGCGCTGCTGCCGATCGGCGCGTTCCGCTTCGTACCCGGCCAGATGGCGATCGGCAGCCACATGGGCCCGGTCGACGCGGTCGAGGTCTACCGCCGCAGCGGCGCGGCGCGCGGCATCCCCGTCCATTGGGGCACGTTCCGGCTGAGCTACGAGGCGCGCGACACGCCGCCGAACCTTCTCGACGCCGCGATGCGCTGCACCGGGCAGAGCGGGTTCGCGCCGGTCGCGATCGGCGAGCCGGTGGAGGTGGCGCCCTATGTGCCGCACCCGCCCGTGGCGGCTACGTCGCGCGACGCGCTGCTCCGCTGCCTCGACACGCCGGCGGTGAAGGCGATGCGGTAGCGGCTGGCATCACCGTGGCGAGCCGCTAGAGGGGCGCGATGGTCGACCTCGATGCCTATCTCGCCCGTATCGACATGCCCGCGCGCCCGACGCTCGACGCCGCCGGGCTCGCCCGGTTGCAGCGCGCGCACCGGCTGGCGGTACCGTTCGAGAACCTCGACGTCCGGCTCGGCCGGCCGATCGCGATCGATTCGGCCGCCGTGTTCGCCAAGATCGTCGGCGAGCGGCGGGGCGGTTACTGCTTCGAGCAGAACCGGCTGTTCCTCGACGCGCTGCTGGCGCTGGGGTTCGACGCCCGGCCGCTGCTGGCGCGCGTGTGGCTGGGCGCGGGCGAGGACGACCCCGCGCCGCCGCTGACCCATACGCTCAGCCTCGTGACGCTCGACGGTGAGAATTGGGTCGCCGACCCGGGGTTCGGCGGCAGCTACGCCCCGCCGATGCCGCTGATGGACGGCGCGCCGGCCGAGGCGCCCGACGGTGCGCGGTTTCGCCTGGAGGAGCGCGCCGGAGGCTGGATGCTGTGGCGCGACGGCCCGGCCGCGACCACCGACGGGCGCGGGACGGGGGAGGGCTGGCGGCAGCAATACGGCTTCACGCTGGCGCGCGTCGAGGACGCCGACCTCGCGATGGGCAACCACTGGGCCTCCACCGCGCCCGGCACGCGCTTCGTGACGCACACCATCGTCAGCCTTGTCCTTCCGCACGGCTTCGCGTCACTGACCGACCGCCACTATCGCCGCCGCTCGGGCGAGAGCGCGGCGGAGGGCATGATCGCCGACCCGCGCGTGTACCGGATGCGGCTGGGCCTGCTGTTCGGGATTCAATTGAGCGCGCAAGAGGCGGAGCGGCTGTTCGCAGAGGCCTGACCACCTTCCACCGGCGAGGGCTGGTCCCCATATCCCGCCTATGCCCATCCAGATCCGCACCAGCCTCGCCGAGCCGGAAACCGGCGAGGGTTTCGTTCCCCACCGTCCTCAGCGCCCGCAGAAGATCGAAGGTGGCAAACGCTTCGAGCTGGTGAGCGAATACACCCCGTCGGGCGACCAGCCGACCGCGATCCGCGAACTGGTCGACGCCGCGTTGGCGGGGGAGAAGGATCAGGTGCTGCTGGGCGTCACCGGATCGGGCAAGACGTTCACGATGGCCAAGGTGATCGAGGCGCTGCAACGCCCGGCATTGATCCTCGCGCCCAACAAGATCCTGGCCGCGCAGCTTTACGGCGAGTTCAAGTCGTTCTTTCCCAACAACGCGGTCGAGTATTTCGTCAGCTATTACGATTATTATCAGCCCGAGGCGTACGTGCCGCGGTCGGACACGTACATCGAGAAGGAAAGCTCGGTGAACGAGGCGATCGACCGGATGCGCCATTCGGCCACGCGGTCGCTGCTGGAGCGCGACGACGTCATCATCGTCGCGTCCGTCAGTTGCATCTATGGCATCGGCTCGGTCGAGACCTATTCGGCGATGATCTTCGACCTCAAGAAGGGGCAGAGCGTCGACCAGCGCGAGATCGTGCGCAAGCTCGTCGCGCTGCAGTACAAGCGCAACGATGCGTCGTTCCAGCGCGGTAATTTCCGCGTGAAGGGCGATACGCTCGAGCTGTTCCCGTCACACTACGACGACGCGGCGTGGCGGATCAGCTTCTTCGGCGACGAGATCGAGGCGATTACCGAATTCGATCCGTTGACGGGGACGAAGATCGCGAGCCTCAACAGCATCCGCGTCTATGCCAACTCGCACTACGTCACGCCGGGTCCGACGATGAAGCAGGCGACCGAGGCGATCCGCCACGAATTGACCGAGCGGCTGAAGGAGATGGAGGCAGAGGGCAAGCTGATCGAGCATCAGCGGCTGGAACAGCGCACCAACTTCGACCTCGAGATGATCGCCGCCACGGGATCGTGCAACGGTATCGAGAACTACAGCCGCTTCCTGACCGGCCGGATGCCCGGCGAGCCGCCGCCCACGCTGTTCGAGTATCTGCCCGAGAATGCGCTGTTGTTCGTCGACGAGAGCCACCAGACGGTGCCGCAGATCGGCGCGATGGCCAAGGGCGATCACCGCCGCAAGATCACGCTCGCCGAATACGGCTTCCGCCTGCCCTCGTGCATCGACAACCGCCCGCTGCGCTTCAATGAGTGGGACGCGATGCGCCCGCAGACCGTCTCGGTTTCCGCGACGCCGGGCGGGTGGGAGATGGAGCAGGCGGGCGGCGTCTTCGCCGAGCAGGTCATCCGCCCGACGGGGCTGATCGACCCGCCGATCGAGATCAAGCCGGTCGAGGAGCAGGTGCAGGACCTGATCGTCGAGGCGCGCAAGACTGCGGAGGCCGGCTTCCGCACGCTCGTCACCACGCTGACCAAGCGGATGGCGGAGGACCTGACCGAATACATGCACGAAGCCGGGATTCGTGTCCGCTACATGCACTCCGACGTCGAGACGTTGGAGCGCATCGAGCTCATCCGCGACCTGCGGCTAGGTGTGTACGACGTGCTGATCGGCATTAACCTGCTGCGCGAGGGGCTCGACATTCCCGAATGCGGGCTGGTCGCGATTCTCGATGCGGACAAGGAGGGGTTCCTGCGCAGCGAGACGTCGCTGATCCAGACGATCGGCCGCGCGGCGCGCAACGTCGACGGGCGCGTGATCCTGTACGCGGACCGCATCACCGGCTCGATGGAGCGCGCGATGAACGAGACGTCGCGCCGCCGCGAGAAGCAGGAGGCGTACAACCTTGAGCACGGCATCACGCCGACGACGATCCGCCGGCACATCGGCGACATCATCGCCCACGTCAGCCAAGGCGATCAGGTAACGGTGCCGATCGACGAGGACCGCCCGCACATGGTGGGCCACAACCTGCGCGCGTACATCGAGGACTTGGAGAAGCAGATGCGCAAGGCCGCATCCGATCTCGAGTTCGAGGAAGCCGGCCGACTGCGCGACGAGATCCGCCAGCTGGAGCAGGAGGAACTCGGCATGCCGGTCGAGCAGCATGCGAGCCAACGCGCGCCGGTAATGGGCCGCAGCAACGAGGGCAAGCCGGGTACGCGCAAGACGCGATACGGCAATCAGCAGAAGTCGCGGATGGCCGGGGCAGGGCGGCGGGCGCGATAGCGCGGCGCCCCGTCCCGTCGTGCGGCCTAGTCGTTCGCGACGTCCGTCTTGCTGACCCCGTAATAGCTCGCCACTCGGTCCGCATACGCCTGGTCGAACGTCGGCGCGTTGTTCGCCCAGCTCGGGCCGCCTTCGAGCACGCGCTTGTCGATCGTGACGACATAGACGTCGCGGACCGGATCGTAGTTGAGCAGCGAGAACGGCACGGGATAGAAGCTCTTGCCCATGCCTAGGAAACCGCCGAGGCTCAGCACCGCATAGCTGACCTGTCCCGACGACTTGTGGATCATCGCCGCGTGGACGGAGCCGACATGGTCGCCGTCGCGTCCTTCCACCTTCAACGTATCGACGATGTTGGCCTGCACAAGCAGCAGCGTCGGGGTGGTGGTCTGATCGGTCACGTCGGGTCTCCTGTGCGCCGGTGAACCGGCCGGGGGGGGCGCGGGTTCCCCCTATCGTTGCGGCGAGTGGTCGTCGCGGTTGAGTGGCGGCGACGGCGCGCGCATAGGATGCCGGGTGCGCATTCTTCTCGTCTTGCCGGCGCTGGCCGCCCTGTCGATCGTCACCAGCTGCGTGGCGCCGCCCCGCGCGCCGGTGGCATCGTCGCCGTCGCCCGTCCGGATCGTCACCCTGCCGCCGCCTGCCGCACCCGTCGTCCTGCCGACCGACTGGCGCGACTGGCCGCAGACGTCCGGGGACTGGACTTATCGTCACGACGGCGATCGATCGTCGGCGACCTTCGGGTTGCCGGGCGCCGACCTCCTGACGCTGACCTGCGTCGAGGGCCGACGCCTCCGCCTCTCGCGCGGCGGGCCGGGACAGGGGCCGCTGACGATCCGGACGTCGAGCGCCACGCGCCTGGTCCAGGCGACGCCATCGGGCGGGACGTCGGACGGAACGCAGGCTTTGCTCTCCGCGTCCGATCCGCTCCTCGACGCGATCGGTTTCAGCCGCGGGCGGTTCGTCGTCGAACAGGCCGGGGCGCCCCCGCTGGTCCTGCCCGCCTGGGCCGAGGTCGAGCGGGTGGTGCAGGATTGTCGCGACTGAACGCTTCGTCGCAACCGGCTCCAAATGCCGCTTGCACCCGGGGGCCGCGTCACTCACATTGGCGGTGCGGCCGGTTCCGGTCGCACGCGTATCAACAAGCGAAAGGAGGTGATCCGATGTCTCATGGTTCAGCAGTGAGTTCGGTTCGGTTCGTTCGGGAGGCCCGCCGCTAGTTTACTGGCAGCGCATGGTTCCCGGGCTGGAGCTCTCCGGCCGCTGACCATGTCTGGAGGTTGTCGGGTTGCCGGGAGGCGCCCGGCAACCTCTTTTCATGTCGGCCGTCACGCATCGGGATCATCCGCGCCTCGGGGATGGTCTCTGGCCGATCGCCGATTGATCCACTGTATCCGGCGCCTGAACGGCTGCAGCGACCGCCGCCCGTTTGTGGCAGGAGTGACCCATGGATACCCCCGCCGTCCCGCGCAGCCCCGACCAGGTCAGGGCAAAGACCGCCGTCATCGGCATCTATGGCAGCGCCGGCCGGATGGGGCGCGCGATCATCGAGTTGCTGGCGGACGAGGGCGCAATCCCCGCCGGCGGAGCGGATGCGGGCGACGATCCAGTCCCAATCGCGCACGGCGCCGACGTGCTGGTCGATTTTTCGGCGCCGAGCGCGCTGGACGCGCATCTGGCAGCCGCCCGCGCTGCAAAGACGCCCATCCTCGTGGGCACCACCGGCCTGTCCGCGCGTCACCATGCCGCGATCGACGCGGCGGCGCGCGACGTCGCGGTGCTGCAGACCGGGAATACCTCGCTCGGCGTGACGCTGCTCGGCATCCTGGTCCGCGAGGCCGCGGCGCGACTGGGTGCCGACTGGGACGTCGAGATCATCGAGTTCCACCACCGCCACAAGGTCGACGCGCCGTCGGGCACCGCGCTGCTGCTGGGCGAAGCGGCGGCGGCGGGACGGGGGACTACGTTGGGGCAGGTGCGGGTCGACAGCCGCGCGGGGCTGGTCGGCGCGCGGACGGAGGGCACGATCGGCTTCGCGTCGCTGCGCGGCGGATCGGTGGTTGGGGACCATCAGGTGATCTTCGCGGGCGACGGCGAGCGGCTGGAACTCGGCCATCGCGGCGACGGGCGGGTGATCTTCGCGCGCGGTGCGATCAAGGCGGCGCGATGGCTCGCCGGTCGGCCGCCCGGACGCTACACGATGACGCAGGTCCTCGGGCTCTGACCATGGGTGCGCGGGCATGAAGCGCGCAGACGTCGCGCAATTCTATGCGCTGCTTGCCGAGGTCAATCCGCATCCTGAAACCGAGCTCGCCTCGGTCAACCCGTACACGCTGCTGGTCGCGGTGGTGTTGTCCGCGCAGGCGACCGATGCGGGCGTGAACCGCGCGACCCGGCTCCTGTTCCAGGAGGTGACGACGCCGGCGCAGATGGTCGCGCTGGGCGAGCCGGCGCTCAAGGAGCACATCAAGTCGATCGGCCTGTTCAACACCAAGGCTAAGAACGTGATCGCGCTGTCGCGCATCCTCGTCGAGCAGCATGGCGGCGTGGTACCGGCCGATCGCGACCTGCTCGAGACGCTGCCGGGCGTCGGGCGCAAGACCGCCAACGTCGTCATGAACGTCGCGTTCGGCGCGGAGACGTTCGCGGTCGACACGCACATCTTCCGCGTCGGCAATCGCACCGGGCTCGCGCCCGGCAAGACGCCACTGGCGGTGGAACTGGTGCTGGACCGCGTGACGCCGCAGCCGTTCCGGCTCCACGCGCACCATTGGCTGATCCTGCACGGCCGCTACGTCTGCAAGGCGCGGACCCCCGAATGCTGGCGCTGCGTCGTCGCCGATCTGTGCGCGTTCAAGCCCAAGACACCCGCCCCTGCTTCACGACGACCGAGCCCGCCGACCACCACGGCCTGACGGCCGCCACAGCGGGACGAGGTGCACAACGAGGCTGGCGAAGCGGCGATCGGCCTGCTAGGCAAGCTAGGTAAGCACCCGTAGCTCAGCTGGATAGAGCGCTGCCCTCCGAAGGCAGAGGCCACTGGTTCGAATCCAGTCGGGTGCACCAGGTTTTCCGCCACTTTTCGGGGTTTCTGGCAGTCTAGCTGCTACCCCACGGGCGAGTAATGGGGGCGTAACGCCCTTTTGGCCGCCCATTTGCGGTCGCCTCAATCTCCGGCGCGCAGTCTCGTGAGCGCGCTTCCACCCATCTCGCATGCCCGTAGTCGTCCGATCCGTCTTGGGTCTCCGGTTTCAACGAGTTGGCGGCCGACCTCCCCAGCTGCTCCTAGTTTCACGCCCAGGCGCACCCGCGGGCCGCCGTAAGCGCCACTCCGCGCTGCCTCCAATCCGCATGTAGAGCGACGACCGAGTTCGTTTCGGCCGGCGCATTCGTGCGCCCATCGACTTCCCATCCGGGAGCCGACACGATGTCGACTATCGCTCAGCCTGCCACGCCGCACGACATGCGCGAGGCTCGTCAACTTGCACGTCACACCCGCGCCTTGCTGGCGGGCAAAGCGCCGGCCGATCCGGTCCTGCGGTTCACGGTGGACTGGATGTCGGAGAAGGCCCGGCGCCCTCGCATGAACGGCAGTGGCGGTTTCGAGGACGAGTGCGACTCCCAGGACGCGATGCTCGCCACGATCGATCGGATGCAGGTGGACAGCGTCCTGGCCGGCCCACGTCGATATCGTGGCGATCACAGTCCAGCCGGCGTCCGGATCGCGCAAGAGATCGCGAAGGACATGAAGAAGAACCGGAACGGCTGCTCCGATCTGTCCTACTCGCAGATGCGGGACGCCGCCGGCCTGCGTCATGCGGATACCGCGATGGATCGCTTCCACGATCTCGTGGAGTCAGGCGCAGTCGATTACGTGCGCCGGTCGGCACCGACCGGCGCGGCCAAACAGTGGGGCGTGCCGCAACGGATGCAGATCAGCGGCCGATGCTTCTTCACGCCCGACCGGCTGCCGGATCGATACCGAAAGTTCTATCAGGACGAGCTCGCCAGACGGCGGGAGAAGCGCGGCCAAGCCATTCGGCGGGCACTCGCGCGATCCAACCTCGATCGCGCCGTCGCGGATCGGCAGGCCGCCGCGCACTCAGGCGGCACGCCGGCAAAGCGACTCTCCAAGCCGCCACGACTGTTCGACCCGTGGAAGGTCAACCCTGCGGGCATGCAGCGCGCGCACGATGCGCAGGCGACAGCGGTAGCGTCGTCAGACGCGGCGGAGGCTGACACCGCTGCATTCGTCGCGGCCAATCTCGACGCGTTGAAGGCGCAAATGCTCGCGCAGTGCGGCTGACACGCGACCGGGTCTTATCCGGAGTCCGGATAAGAGGAAGAAGTAAGAATAGGAGGAGCCGCTGCGCGACGCATTGATTTGATCACCCCGAACCCAATGGGCACCTCGCACATCCAAATGGCAGCCAAGTTCCGGCTGTTGGAACGTGGCGGCTTGCGCCGCCCCGGGCTGCCAGGAGGCAGTGCGCGCGACGCCCAGCCGTTCAAGTCGAGCGGCACAACTTTGACGATGTTCAAACTTCAGGAGAACGACACGTGACGACGTCTACAAACAACGAGGCGACCTCGGTGGAAGCCGCTGTGTCCGCCGAACGCGAGCGCTGCCTGGCCTTGATCGGGCTCTGCGGAGAAAGCGGCATCAGCCAGGCCGCAATCGGCGCGATCAAGAGCGGCGAGACGCAGGAAGCGTTCGCGATCGGACTGGTTCAACGCGGCAAGGGCGGTGATCGGGCGGCGCGTTTGCGCGACCTGGCCACACAAGCCGGGCAGCCCTCCGTCTCACGGCCGGGGCGCTGATCGTCCGCCTGCCGCTAGTCCGACGAACTAGCGGCAGGCGCCTCGACCAATTCACGAAGATTGGAATGTGATGTTCAAGGACATGGACCCCGCTACACGCCGCCATCTCGACGCGCTCCGCGTCGAACATGCCGAAAAAGAGAAGGCGCTGGAGAGCTTCCGAGAGGAGTTGATTGGCATGCGGCAGCGATCGGGCGCGCTGATCGCGCGTCGGCGCGCTGAGGCGGCACCCGATAAAACGGCTGCGGACGCTTCGATAGACGCTATGGCCGCCAACCTAGCCGCCGACCCCGCCGCGGCGCTGGGCGGCGCGCAGCTCGCCTCAGCGGTCCGCGCCCAGGCCGTGGGGGCGAAGGCCGCAGCCGAGCGCGACGCCCGCCTTGCTGCGCTGGACGTCGCGATCGATCGGATTGCGCCAACGATCGCCGACATCGAGGCGACAGTTGCCCGGCTCGAGCGTGAGCAGGATAAGGCGCTCTCGACTCTCTTGGCGGCAGTCCATCAAGCGCTGTTCGACGAGGCCAGCCGGCGGTTTCGGCAAACGGTCGACGAGCTCATCGTTCCTATGCTGGCGATCGCAGAACACCCTGCTGTCCGTTCCGCGACACTGTCGCATATCGAGCAAGGGAGCGTTCTAGAGCTCAAGCGATGGGTCTATAACGCTACCCGGGGCGGTACGTTCGTCTCGGACGCGATCTTGCGTACCGACTCCCAGTGCCGCTTGCCGGACGTGAGCCTGACCGCAGAGGCGATCGTCGCGGAGCTCGTGGCGGGCTTGAAGTTAGAGCCGTTCCCGGCGAGCAACTGATCAGGTGACGATCGCCTTTTCGAGCTGCTTGCACCCTCGAAGGCGCCAGAGATCGCTGAGGGGCGCAAGCAGTTCGATTACCGTTCGCCAATGACGGTAGCAATCTCGGCCGGCTGATCGACGCTCCGTCATTCGTCGGCTTGGTGAAGGCGGATGATCGTCATATGTTCCCGCGCGATGGACAAGAACCTCGGCCCCCAACCGCCACGTCTCATCCCGACGATGTCATCGCGCAAAGCACTCGTGCTCGACTTCGTGACGGCATGGATCCGCGATCATCCCGGATCCTCGCCTAGCCTCAGCGAGATTGGCCGTGGGAGTGGCATCAGCAAGCAGCACGCGGCCGCGCTGGTGCGCCAGCTGATCTGCGACGGGAAGCTCATGCGCCGGCCGGGCGCAGTCCGCGCACTGGTGTTGCCTGATGATCTCCAGCGCGCCTTGCAGCTAATCCGAGACGCCGGCTTAGGCGGCATAGGCGACGGCTCAGACCCTGATGGTCTGTTGCCTCCACTCAGGTTCACCGTGCTTCCCATGCTACCGGCAATGGAGTGATTTGGTGGTTGCCTCTAGGCCGAGGTCGGGTCCGGCGTGGCGGTTAACTCATCCGCAAAGCCGGCCCGATACCGTATATTTCGGGCTGCGCGCGCGCGAGTTGCCATGCCGGCGTAGCCGCCGGCGTGGTTCTTGTGGGTACGGCGCGGGTATCGCCTTCGATCTGGTCCGCAGAAACGTCCAGAAAACCACCGTTTTTCGCGACCGGGGCGGAGGATGTCTCCGCCCCATTCGCCGGCACGATCGCGGCGGCGGCGGCCGTCGGCGCCTGATCGGCGGCGTCCAAGTCCAACATGCAGCCGCGGCGGCGTAGGATC
>JBPBQW010000113.1:0-41958 GCA_050955125.1 Janthinobacterium lividum | reverse complement strand
CGATCATGGCGCCGACCCGGATCGGCTCGGTCGTCTTCGCGCTGCCGCTGGACCGTGCCGAGATGGATGCGCTGCAGAAACTCTCCGCGATCCCGCTGGTCGCGACGGTCCTGCGTCGCGATGCGGGCGGGCACTGGGTCAGCGCCGACGGGCTGGTCGCGCCCGACGCGGCGGTCGACGCGCTGGTGCGGGCATCGCGCGATCAGCGGCCGTTGGCGACCGTGTCGCTGCCCGGCGGCCGGGCCTTCGCGCTCGCCCGGCCGCTGACCGGACCGCGCGGAAGCGTGAGTGCCGCGCTGCTCATCACCTATCCGCTCAGCGCCGCGCTGGCGCCCTATCTGCCGTTGCAGATCGGCCTGGGCGTGGCCGGGCTGGGGGGCATCCTGCTCGTCGTGTTCGCCTCGATCCGGCTGGCGCGCGGCATCGCCAGTCCGATCGCCGCGCTCGACGCCGCGGCGCGATCGCTCGAGGAGGGCGCGCGGACGGAGGTCGCGGTGGTGGGCCATGACGAGATCGCGCGGCTGGCGGCGAGCTTCAACCGGATGTCCGCCGGGATCGTCGAGCGCGAACATCGGATCTCCCATCTCGCCTTCCACGACTCGCTGACGGGGCTGCCCAACCGCGCCTATTTCCGTCAGGCGCTGGAACAGGCGCTCGGCCGTGGCGGCGCGGGGCGCCCGGTCGCGGTGCTGTGCCTCGACCTCGACGACTTCAAGGGCGTCAACGACACGCTCGGCCATCCGGTCGGCGACGCGCTCCTGCGCGGGATCGGCGGGATCCTGGGCGAGCTCGCACCCGATTGCCTGGTCTCGCGCCTGGGCGGCGACGAATATGCGATTATCCTGACGGGCGGTTTCGACCCCGACCGGCCGCGCGCGCTCGCCCAGGCGATCATCGATCGCATCGCGCTGCCGATGCAGGCCGACGGGCACCAGATCGCGACCGGGTTCAGCATCGGGATCGCGATCGGCCCCGACGACGGGCGCGACCCCGACCAGCTGTTGAAGAACGCCGACCTGGCGCTGTACCGCGCGAAGCACGACGGCCGCGGCGTCTTCCGCTTCTTCGAAGCCTCGCTCGACGCCGCGGCGCGTCGTCGGCGCCAGCTGGAGCTCGACCTGCGCGCGGCGCTGCGCACCGGGCAGTTCCGTCTCAACTTCCAGCCGATCTTCGACCTGAAGGCCGACCGGATCGGCGGGTTCGAGGCGTTGCTGCGCTGGAACCATCCGACCCGCGGCGAGGTCGGCCCGGCCGAGTTCATCCCGGTGGCGGAGGAGACCGGGCTGATCGCCGCGATCGGCGAGTGGGTCATGCAGGAGGCCTGCCGCCACGCGGCCACCTGGCCCGACCACATCCGCGTCGCGGTGAACGTATCGCCGCTCCAGTTCCGCAACCCGGGGTTCCTGGCGGTGATCCTGCAGGCCCTGGCGACCAGCGACCTGGCGCCCGACCGGCTCGAGGTGGAGATCACCGAGTCGGTCTTCCTCGACGGCGAGGCATCGGTCATCAAGCTGCTCCACGGCCTGCGCTCGATGGGCATCCGCATCGCCCTCGACGATTTCGGCACCGGTTATTCGTCGCTCAGCTATCTGCGCAGCTTTCCGTTCGACAAGATCAAGATCGACCGCTCGTTCGTCAACACCGACGCGGCGGACGCGAGCGGCGCGGCGATCATCCGGGCGATCGTCGACCTGGCGGACGCGCTCAACATGGAAACCACGGCCGAAGGGGTCGAGGACGCGGACCAGCTCGCCAGGCTGCGGGGTCAGGGGTGCAGCAGCATCCAGGGATATTTCTTCAGCCGCCCCGTCGAGGGATCGGCGGTCGCATCGCTGCTGACGACGAGCCTGGCGCAGGCCGCCTGACGCGGATCGTCGCGCCGCCCTACGGACCAGGCCGCCGCGCGCGGCTGAACGGGCGCTGCCAGGTGCGTTCAGCCCCGGGGGAGCCCCGGTCCGCTAGACACCGGAGCATGACCCAGCCCCGCGATCTCGAGCCCCGCCGCCGTCCCGACGCGGATCCCCGCTGCCCCTGGGGCCTGTATTGCGTCGCCGAGGCGCGGTGGATGGACGCGGTCTTCGTCACCCGACAGGCGGCGAGCGAAGCGCTGGCGACGCTGGCCCGGTCCGCCAGCCGCTGACGGCCCCGACCCGGCGGGTCCGCGCCCGTCGCCGGGGCCTCGCCGGGGCGGCCGTCACGGCCGCGCCGTCAGCGCTTGGGCGGCGCATCGTCCAGCGGCTTGCCCTTGGTGGACGGGTTGGACGCGTTCTGCTTGGGCGCTTTTTCGGCCTTGGGCTTGCGGACTTCCTTGTTGGTCTTCTGCTGGCTCTTGGCCATCGTCGGTCTCCTGCGCCGCGCATCGGTCGGCGTCACCCGTCGTAGCACGATCCATGCGCCGGACCGAACCCATTGCCCGACGTCCCGGCCGGAGCGATCATCGCATCGCGATCGTGCGCGCATCGGCCGGCGATCCACGTCGAGCGCACCGCGCGATCGTCGCCCAGCACCTGCAGCGCGAACAGCCGCTCGGCCAGCGGCAGCCCGGCGGTGCGCCGCGCGAGCAGCGGCGTCGCGGCGGGGTCCAGCACCACGAAGTCGGCTTCCTGCCCCGGCTCCAGCGCGCCGATCCGGTCCGCGGCGCCCATCAACGCGGCGCCGCCGGCGGTCGCGAGGTACAGCGCGCGGAACGGGTCGAGGCTGGTCCCGCGGAGCTGCCCCACCTTGTACGCCTCCGCCATCGTGGCGAGCAGCGACAGGCTCGTTCCTGCGCCGACGTCGCTGCCCAAGCCGACCCGCACGCCATGGCCGGTCGCCCGGGCGAGGTCGAACAGGCCGGAGCCCAGGAACAGGTTCGACGTGGGGCAGAAGGCGAGGCCCGCGCCGCTCCCCGCCAGCCGCGCGAATGCCCGGTCGTCGAGATGGATGCCGTACGCGAACACCGACCGCGGCCCGACGAGGCCGAAGCGGTCATAGACGTCGAGATAGTCCGCCGCGTCCGGAAATCGCACCGCCACCGCCGCGACCTCGCCCGCGTTCTCCGCCATATGCGTATGCAGCAGCGTGCCCGGATGCGCCGCGAGGAGCGCGCCCGCGTCGCGCAGCTGGTCGTCGCTGGAGGTCAGCGCGAACCGCGGCGTGATCGCATAGCCCAGCCGGCCGCGGCCCCGCCAGCGCGCGATCAGCGCCTCCGTTTCTCCGCGGCCCGACGCCACCGCGTCGCGCAGGCCCGGCGGCCCCCGGTCCATCAGCACCTTGCCCGACACGATCCGCATGTCGCGCGCCAGCGCCGCCTCGAACAGCGCGTCGACGGATGCTGGGTAGACGGTCGCGAAGACGAGCGCGCTGGTGGTGCCGTGGCGCAGCAGCTCGTCGAGGAAGAACGCGGCGGTCGCATCGGCATGCGCGCGGTCGGCGAACGCGGTCTCGGCGGGAAAGATATGGCGATCGAGCCAGTGGAGCAGTTGCTCGCCATGCGCGGCGATGCGGTCGATCTGCGGGTAATGGACGTGCGAGTCGACGAAGCCCGGGACGATCAGCCCGGGCAGGCATCGGACGGCGACGTCGCGGGGCAGCGTCGGGGCGAGCGCGACGTAGGCGCCCCGCGCGACGACGATGCCGTCCTCCACCAGCATCAGCCCGTCCGCCTCGTGCCGGATCGCCGCCGCGCCCGCCATCGCGGGATCGTGGCGCACGCTCAGCGTCTCGCCCCGGAAGGCGCGGAGCGTCACCGGTCCGCGTTGAGCCTGAGCCGCAGCGCCACCGATCGCGCATGCGCGGGCAGGCCCTCCGCCCGCGCCAGCGCCACCGTCGCGGGGCCGAGCGTCGCCAGGCTTTCTTGCGTCAGTTGCAGGAAGCTGGTGCGCTTCATGAAGTCGAGCACCGACAGGCCGGAGCTGAACCGTGCGCGCCGGCCGGTGGGCAGGACGTGATTGGGACCCGCGACGTAATCGCCGATCGCCTCGGGCGTGTATCGTCCCAGGAACACGCTGCCGGCGTGGCGGACGCGGTCGAACAGGGCTTGCGGATTGTCGGTCGCGATCTGGAGATGCTCGGGCGCCAGCCGGTCGACCAGCGGCATCGCCTCGGCCAGCGACGGCACCACGATCACCGCGCCGTTCGCATCCCACGCCGCGCGCGCGACCGCGGCGGTCGCCAGCGTGCCGATCTGGCGATCGACCGCGTCGGCGACCCGGTCCGCGAAGCCCGCGTCGTCGGTGAACAGGATCGATTGGGTGACGGTGTCGTGCTCGGCCTGGCTCAGCAGGTCCGCAGCAATCCATTCGGGATCGTTGGCACCGTCCGCGACGACGACGATCTCGCTCGGCCCCGCGACCATGTCGATGCCGACGACGCCGTAGAGCTGGCGCTTCGCCTCCGCGACCCAGGCGTTGCCCGGGCCGGTCACGACGTCGACGGCGCGGATCCGGTCGGTGCCATAGGCAAGCGCGGCGATCGCCTGCGCGCCGCCGATCCGCCACACCTCGTCCACCCCCGCGACCAGCGCGGCGGCGAGGACCAGCGGGTTGATCTCTCCGTTCGGGGTCGGCGTCACCATCGCCAGCCGGCCGACGCCCGCGACCCGCGCCGGGATCGCGTTCATCAGCACCGATGAGGGGTAGGCCGCGCGGCCGCCGGGCACGTAGAGGCCAGCCGCGTCGACCGCGCTCCACCGCGCGCCCAGCCGCACGCCCGCGTCGTCGGTGACGTCGCTGTCCGCCGGCCGCTGCCGCTCGTGATAGGTGCGGATGCGGTCCGCGGCGAGGTGGAGCGCGTCGCGCAGCGCCGGTTCGAGCGCGTCGTGCGCCGCCTGCCAGTCCGATCGCTCGATCCGCCAGCCCGTCTCGGCGAGGTCGTGGCCGTCGAACCGGCGCGTGAAGGCGGCGATGGCGGCATCGCCCTCGTCGCGGACGCTGGCGAGGATCGTGCGCACGTCGCGCGACACGTCCGCATCCGCCTCGCGCCGCGCGTCGACCAGCGCAGCGAAGGCGGCGGCGAAGCCCGGCTCGGTGGCGGCGAGGCGGATCATGCCGCGACCGCGCGCCGGAACGCGTCCACCAGCGGCACGACGGCGGCGCGCGTCTTCATGCCGGCGCGGTTGACGATCAGGCGGGATGACACCTCCATGATCCGCTCCACCTCGACCAGGCCGTTCTCGGCCAGCGTGCGCCCCGACGAGACGAGGTCGACGATCCGCGGCGCGAGGCCCAGCGTGGGGGCGAGTTCCATCGCGCCGTTCAGCTTTACGCACTCCGCCTGGACGCCGCGGCGCGCGAAATGCGCCTGCGTCAGGTGCGGATATTTGGTCGCGACGAGGACATGGCTCCACCCGCGCGGATCGTCGTGGGCGGCGAGGTCGGCAGGCTCGGCGACCGACAGCCGGCAATGGCCGATGCCGAGGTCGACCGGCGCGTACAGCTCCTCGTAGGCGAACTCGCCCAGCACGTCCGAGCCGACGATGCCGAGTTGCGCCGCGCCGTGCGCCACGAATGTCGCCACGTCGAACGCGCGGACGCGGATCAGCTCGATGCCGGGGTCGTCGGTGGCGAAGCGCAGCGCGCGGCTGTCCGGATCGCCGAACGCCGCCTCCGGCACGATCCCCGCGCGCGCCAGCAGCGGCAGCGCCTCGGCGAGGATGCGCCCTTTGGGCACGGCGATCACGATTGGCTGGGGAACAGGGTGCGTCATGGCGAGGCGTGGCTGTATGGGGAACGTACCGCACGGGCAACAGGCGGGATGCCGAACCGCCGCTCGTGCGTTGGCACCCACGTGAGCACCCGAACGAGAATAGCGCCCAGTCCCCGCGAGCGGATCGGATCGGCGGCGATGGTGGCGGTCGTGACGGGCGCGCTCGGCTGGCTACTGGCGAGCGCGCTGACGCTGCACGTGCCGCGCACGGTCGCCGGCGCGCTCGCCGCGTTCGACGTCGCGCCGCCGCCACGGCCGCGTCCGCCCGATCCGCCTCCCCCGCACCGCGCGGCGCATCGCGCCCGCCATGCGCCGGCGCCGGCGGGCAGGCGGGCGACGCCCACCCCGGTCGTGGCGCCCGTGCCGGTCGTGATCGTGCCCGCGCCGCCGGTGGTGGTGACGGCACCCGTCGCCGGCGTCGGCGCGGCGCCGAGCGTGGGCGCGTCCGACCATGGCAGCGGGACGGGCGCGGGTGGGCAGGGCAATGGGCGCGGCGGTGGCGGCAATGGCGACGGCGGCGACGATGTCCGCCTGATCCACGACCGGAAGCCCGGCGAACTGCCGCCCGCCGCGCGGCGGCTCAACGGCGTCCGCACCGTCGGGATGCGATGGCTGGTGGGGACGGACGGGCGGGTGCACGATTGCCGGGTGACCCGGTCGAGCGGCGATCCGGAGCTCGACGACCAGACCTGCGTGCTGCTGACGCGGGAGCTACGCTATGCGCCGGCGCATGATGCTGCGGGGCGGCCGGTCGCGGTCGAGATCGACGATGCGGAACAGCGCTGGGACGTGCGCCACGATACGGGTCGCAGCGACGAGGGCGATGAGTGAGCCGGCATCCGTCGCGACGGATGCCGGCCCCGTCGGTCAGCAGCCGTTGCGACGGTTCTGCGCCGCGTCGTGACGCTTGTCGAGGTGACGACCCAGCAGCGCGCCGCCGCCCGCACCCACCAGCGTGCCCAGCGTGCCACCACCCAGCACGTTGCCGAGCACGCCACCGCCGACCGCGCCCGCGATCGTGCCCGTCGTGCCGCTCGACCGGCGGCAGCGGTAATGGCTGTAGCCCGAGCCACGGTAATGATGGCGATAGCGGCTCTGCGCCTCGGCCTTCGTGGTCGGCACGATCGTGGCGGCGGGAACCGCCAGCCCAAGTGCGGCGACGGCCATCATCATATTACGCATCGTGATACTCCCCAGGTTGAAAATCGGAACGGGCGGGTAACGTCCATCCATTTGCCGGGTTGCACCGGCGCGGGTTGAGCCGGTCTGAACCGGGTCGACAGGCGCCGTTCAGCCGGTCGCGGTCGCGTGTCCGATCAGGTCGGGCGACCTTCGGTGTCCATCAGCACCTCGCGCCGGCCGACATGGTCGGGCCGCCCGACGAGGCCGTCCTTCTCCATCCGCTCGATCAGGCGAGCGGCGGAATTGTAGCCGATGCGAAGCTGGCGCTGCAGCCACGACGTCGACGCCTTCTGGCTTTCCGCCACCAGCTGCCGCGCGGAGCGGTATTGCTGATCCTCCGCCGAATCCTCGCCGTCGGGGGCGCCCTCGAGGTCGTAGCTTTCGAGCGGCTCCTCGGTGACGGACGAGACGTAATCGGGCTGGCCCTGCGCGCGCCAGTGATCGGCGACCGCGTGGACCTCGTCGTCGCTGACGAACGGCCCGTGGACGCGCGCGATGCCCTTGCCGCCCGGCATGTACAGCATGTCGCCCTTGCCCAGCAGCTGCTCGGCGCCCTGTTCGCCCAGGATGGTACGCGAATCGATCTTGCTAGTGACGTGGAAGCTGATCCGAGTCGGCAGGTTCGCCTTGATGACGCCGGTGATGACGTCGACCGAAGGCCGCTGCGTCGCCATGATGAGGTGGATGCCCGCCGCGCGCGCCTTTTGCGCCAGCCGCTGGATCAGGAACTCGACTTCCTTGCCCGCGGTCATCATCAGGTCGGCGAGCTCGTCGACGATCACCACGATCTGCGGCAGGACGTCGTATTCGAGCTTCTCCTCCTCGTACACCGGCGCACCCGTCTCGGGGTGGTAGCCGGTTTGAACGCGCCGGCCGAGCGGCTGGCCCTTCACGCGCGCCGCGCGCACCTTGTCGTTGAAGCTCGCGAGGCTGCGCACGCCGACCGACGACATCTGGCGATAGCGGTCCTCCATCTGCTCGACCGCCCATTTGAGCGCGCGCACCGCCTTGGCGGGATCGGTGACGACGGGGGAGAGGAGGTGCGGGATGTCGTCGTACATGCTCAGCTCGAGCATCTTGGGATCGATCATGATCATCCGGCACTCCGCCGGCGTCCGCCGATAGAGCAGCGACAGGATCATGCAGTTGAGCCCCACCGACTTGCCCGATCCGGTGGTGCCCGCGACGAGCAGGTGCGGCATGGGCGCCAGATCGGTGATGACGGGGTCGCCCGCGATGTTCTTGCCCAGGATGATCGGCAGGCTGGCGGCCATGTCCTGGAACGTTTCCGACCCCACCAGCTCGTGCAGGTTCACCTGTTCGCGCTTGGCGTTGGGCAGCTCGATGCCGATGACGTTGCGGCCGGGGATGACCGCGACGCGCGCGGACACCGCGCTCATGTTGCGCGCGATGTCGTCGGCCAGCGCGATGACGCGGCTCGCCTTGATGCCGGGCGCGGGCTCGAGCTCGTACATGGTGACGACCGGGCCGGGGCGGACGGTCGTGATCTCTCCGCGGACGTGGAAGTCGGCGAGCACCGTCTCCAGCAGGCGCGCGTTGCGGTCGAGCGCCGCCTTGTCGATCGTGCCGCGCACCGCGGGCGGGCCTTGTGCGAGAAGGTCGAGCGGGGGAAGCTCGTAATCCTCGCGGCGTTCGACGTCCTGCGGTCGCGCCCTGGCCACCGCCGGGGCGAGCGTGCGCTCGGCGATGACCGGGCCGGGACGGGCGGCGGCCGGCGGCGCCGCGCGGGTTCTGGCCGAGGCGCGGGGCCGGGCGTCGGCGTCGGCATCGTCGCCGAACACCTCGCCGGTCGCCGCGTCGAACGGCACCTCGTCGTCGTCGACGTCGTATGCGCCGGCGTCGTCACCCTCCTCGTCCGTCCCGCGCGCACGGCGCAGCGTCGGCATCCGGCGCAACCGTTCGCGCCAGTCTACCTCCAGCGCGTGGCCCCAGGTCAGCGCCCCCGACACGCCGGCGACAAGGCCGAGCGCGCGCGCGCCCCACGACTGGACCTGATGATTGTCGACGAACGACAGCGCCCAGTGCGCGATCTCGGCGATCCCGAGCCCGACGAGCCCGCCCCAGCCCGCGGGCAACGCCAGCACCGCCGCCTGCGACACGAACGCCAGCGCCGCGGCCATCAGCGCGACGCCTACCAGCGCGAGCCGGGTCATCCGGCCCCAGCGCCCGACCGGCTGCCCGCGCCACAGCCGGCCCGCGACGATCGGCAGCACCGGCAGCATCAGCGCCGCCGCCGGGCCCAGCAGCGTCAGGGCCGCGTCCGCGAACCACGCGCCCGCCCAGCCTGCCAGGTTGCGCGCCGGACCGCCCGAGGCGGTGTTGAGCGCCGCGTCGCCGGGATGGTAGGTGGCCAGCGCCAGCGCGGCGAGGATCGTCAGCGCGACCAGCAGGCCAGCCGCTGCGATCGCGCCGCCGCGCGCCGCGCCCTGACGCATCGATGTGCGCCAGATCGTCGGCTGCCCCCCAAGCTGCGCCCGGCTCGCCATCGCGTGTCCATTCCCCATCCCGTCGACCGCGGGATTCTCGCCGACCGGTGTCGGGCCGTCAAGCTGAACGCGGGCCGTCACGATGCTTCAGCAGGCGGCAATGTCGTGACCGGTATGCAACAACATGGCTGGTGCCTAGTTACGACGAGCAGAAGGAGAATGGCGATGAAGAAGACGATCCTGGCGGCGATGGCCGTGACGATGATGGCCCCGGCGATGGTGCCGAGCGTGGCCGCGGCGCAGAGCGACCGGCGCGACGACTATCGTAACGACCGTGGTGACCGCAGCTACCGCGGTGACGACGGCCGCTACTACCCGTGCAAGCGGTCGAGCGGCACGACCGGCACCGTCGCGGGCGCGGTCGGCGGCGGCGTGCTGGGCCATGTGCTGGGCGGCGGCACGCTGGGTACGTTGGCGGGTGCCGGTGGCGGCGCGCTGCTCGGCCGTCACCTCGACAAGAAGCACGACGCCGCTCAGAACCGCAAGAACGGCTGCTGATACGGTTCCGACGCCGCTTGGCGGCGCCGGGCGACGAGGGCCCGTTCGCCATCCGGCGAGCGGGCCTTTTCGTGTGTATTCGATGGCGTGTCCCGGCGGCCGGGCGTAGGGTCGGGTCATGATTCAGACGGACGTCCTCATCCTCGGCGGCGGGCTCGTCGGCTCGTGCCTCGCCACCACGCTGGCCGCGCACGGGCTGTCGGTGGTTGTCGTCGATCCCGCCGACCCGGCGGTGACGCTGGCGCCCGGTTTCGACGGGCGGGCCTCGGCGGTCGCGAGCGCCAGCGGGCGGCTGCTCGACGCGATCGGCGTCGGCGCGGGCCTGGCCGGCCGGGGCTGCGCGATCCGCTCGATCCGGGTCAGCGATGGCCTCGCACCGGGCAAGCTCGACTTCGTCGCCGTCGAGGGCGACGACCCGCTGGGCACGATGTACGAGAACAAGCTGCTGCGCCGCGCGCTGCACGAGGCCGCGACGGCGGCGCCGCTGGTGCAGTTCCGCTCGCAGGCGCATGCGACCGGCATCGTCCGCGACGGCGCCGGCGTCCATGCGACGCTGTCGACCGGCGAGGAGGTGCGGGCCGAGCTGCTGGTCGCCGCCGAGGGGCGCAACTCGCCGACGCGCGATGCGGCGGGGATCGCGGTCGCGCGCTGGCGCTACGATCACCGCGCGATCATCGCCGCCTTCCACCACGAGCGGGCGCACGACGCGACCGCGTACGAGATCTTCTATCCCGCCGGCCCGTTCGCGATCCTGCCGCTGCCCGACGACGAGATCGGCCACCGCTCGGCGCTGGTCTGGACGGTCGCGGAGGGGGACGCGGCCGGCATGCTGAAGCTCGGTGACCGCGGGTTCCTCGCCGAGGCACAGGCGCGGATGGGTGGCTTCCTCGGCGAGCTGTCGGCGCCGGCGCCGCGATCGAGCTATCCGCTCGGCTTCCATCACACCGTGCGGATCACCGCCGAGCGGCTGGCGCTGGTCGGCGACGCGGGGCACGGTATTCATCCGATCGCGGGGCAGGGGCTCAACCTCGGCTTCCGCGACGTCGCCGCGCTGGCGGAGGTGCTGGTGGAGGGCCGGCGGCTAGGGCTCGACCTCGGCGATGCGCAGCTGCTCGCGCGCTACGAGCGGTGGCGCGGGCTCGACACGCTGGCCGTCGCGGTGGCGACCGACACGTTGACGCGGCTGTTCGGCGTGCCGGGCGCCGCCGCGAGCGCCGTGCGGCGGTTCGGGATCAGCGCGGTGGACCGGATCGCGCCGCTGAAATCGCGGTTCATGGCCGAGGCGCGCGGCGAGAGCGGCGACGTGCCCCGGCTGTTGCAGGGCGTGATGGCGTAACGTGGCGGGCGGGCCGTTGGACGAGGCGTATCGGCTCACCGCGGCGGTGCCGACTGTCGAGGAGTATCGCCGGTTGCGCCGCGTCTCCGGCCTCACCCCGCGCAGCGCAGAGGCCGCGGCGGCGGGACTGCCCAACACGATCGCGGCGGTGGTGGTGCGAAACGGCGACGACGCGGTCGGGATGGGACGGGCGATCGGCGACGGGCTGTTCTACCAGATCGTCGACATCGCGGTTGCGCCCGAGCATCAGGGTCGCGGGCTCGGCAAGGCGATCGTCGCGGCGTTGATGGACAGGCTGCGCGCGATCGCGCCGGCGGAGGCCTATGTCAGCCTGATCGCCGATGGCGAGGCGCATCGGCTGTACGCGCAATACGGCTTCGCACCGACGGCGCCCGCATCGATCGGCATGGCGACGTGGGTCGGTCGGGACGATCCGGCCTAGCCCACGGCCACCTGCTCCTAGCCGTCATACCCCTTCAGCTCGTCGCCGGTCATCGGCACGACATGCAGCACGTTGGTCGATCCCGGAGTCTTGAACGGTACGCCCGCCATGACGATGATCCGGTCGCCCGCCGCCGCGATCCCGTGGCGCAGCGCCATGCGCTTCGATTTGGCGACCATCTCCTCGAACGACGACACGTCGCGGGTGTGGACGGCATAGGTGCCCCACAACAGCCCGAGCCGGCGCGCCGTCTCCTCGCGCGGGGTCAGCACCAGGATCGGCACGCCCGGCCGCTCGCGCGCCACCCGCCGCGCGGTCGAGCCCGACGAGGTGAAGCAGACGATCGCCTTGGCCGACACGGTGCGCGCGATGGTGGCCGCCGCCTCCGCCAGTGCGTCCGCGGTCGTCGGATCGGGCTTGGTGACGGTGAAGTGGATGCGGTCGCCGTGCATCGGATCGAGCTCCACCGCCTCGCCGATCGCGTTCATCATCGCGACCGACTGCACCGGCCAGTCGCCCGCCGCGCTTTCCGCCGACAGCATGATCGCGTCCGCGCCGTCGTAGATCGCGGTGGCGACGTCCGACACCTCGGCGCGGGTGGGGCTCGGCGACTTTATCATCGATTCGAGCATCTGCGTCGCGACCACCACCGGGCGGCCCATGCGGCGCGACACCTCGACGATGCGCTTTTGCAGCGGCGGCACCTGTTGCGGCGGCATCTCGACGCCCAGGTCGCCGCGCGCGACCATCACGCCGTCGCACGCCTCGATGATCTCCTCCAGCCGCTCGATCGCCGCCGGCTTCTCGATCTTGGCGAGCAGCGCCGCGCGACCGCCGATCAGCAGGCGCGCCTCGGCCAGATCCTCGGGCCGCTGCACGAAGCTCAGCGCGATCCAGTCGACGCCCTGGTCGACCGCGAAGGCGAGGTCCGACCGGTCCTTCTCGGTCAGCGCCGCCATCGGCAGCACCACGTCGGGGACGTTCAGGCCCTTGTTGTCGCTGAGGGCGCCGCCGACCTCGACCAGCGTCTCGATCCGGTCGGGATGGTGGTCGGTGACGCGCAGCACCAGCTTGCCGTCGTCGAGCAGCAGGCGCGCGCCCGGCTCGATCGCCTCGAAAATCTCGCGGTGCGGCAGCTGGACGCGGGTGGCGTCGCCGGGGACGTCGGACCGGTCGAGCGTGAACGTCGATCCGGTGACGAGCGTCGTGCGGCCGCCGGCGAAGCGCCCGACGCGCAGCTTGGGTCCCTGAAGATCGGCGAGGATCGTGGTCGGCCGGCCGAACCGCTGCTCCAGCGAGCGGATCGCCTGGATGACCGCGACCTTCTCGGCCTGGTCGCCGTGGCTCATGTTGACGCGGAACGCGTCCGCGCCTGCCTGGAACAGGGTCGCGATCATCTCCACGTCGTTGGACGCAGGGCCCAGCGTCGCCAGCACGCGCACCTTGCGCGCACGAGGGCCTGGCCTGAAGCTTGGGGCCTTGGTCATGGTAGAGCGTTCCTCGGCTTGTGCGCGGGCCGCTCTAGGGAATATCGGCGGGCGATCAAACGAAGGATTGCGCATGACGATCGATGATGTCGACGACCGGGCCGCCGCGGCGGCGTTCCGCCGCCTGGTGCGCCACCTGCAGCACCGCGCCGACGCGCCCAACATCGAGCTGATGGGGCTCGCCGGTTTCTGCCGCAACTGCCTAGGCGACTGGGTAGCCGAGGCGAGCGACGGCACGCTCGACCAGGCCGCGGCGCGCGAGGCGGTGCACGGCATGCCCGCCGCGCAGTGGAAGGCCGGCCAGCCGCCCGCGACCGAGGCGCAGCTGGCGCGGATGGCGCAAAGCCTCCAGAAGAACGCGTGACGCCGCCCGCGCGCATGGTTAAGGCGCGCGGCCCATCAAACGCCACGACCGACAGGATCCGACAGACCCATGACCGACAACGTCTCCGCCGAGCAGCTGCGCCAGTTCATCGAGCGGATCGAGCGCCTGGAAGAGGAGAAGCGCGGGCTCCAGGACGACATCAAGGATACCTACGGCGAGGCGAAGTCGACCGGTTTCGACGCCAAGACGATGCGCACGATCGTGCGGCTGCGCCGCATGGAGAAGCACCACCGCGACGAGGCGGACGCGCTGCTCGAGACGTATCGCACCGCGCTCGGCCTCCAATGACGGCGCGCGCCCGATGACGCTCCTCCCGCCCTCGCTCGCCGATCTGGCCCAGCGGCTGATCGGCAAGCCGCTGGCGGAGCTCGATCCCGAGCAGCGGCGGGTGCTGGAGGGGATCGGGACCGGCAGGGCGGTCAGCCGCGACGCCGCCGACGTCGCCGACGAGCGGTCCGACTATGGCGACCGGCTGGCGGACCGGGTGGCGGCGGTCGGTGGATCGTGGGGCTTCATCATCACCTTCACGGTGGTGCTGCTCGGCTGGATGATCCTGAACTCGGACGTGCTCGGCCATTTCGGTTTGGTGTTCGACCCCTATCCGTACATCTTCCTCAACCTGATGCTGTCCACCGTCGCCGCGTTGCAGGCGCCCGTCATCATGATGAGCCAGAACCGCCAGTCGGAGAAGGACCGGCTCGCCGCCAGCCTCGACTACGAGACCAACCTGCGCTCGGAACTCGACATCCTGCGGCTTCACGAAAAGCTCGACGGGCTGGTGATCGACCGGCTCGCGGCGCTGGAGGCCAAGATCGACCGGCTGGCGCAGACGCCGCTGGAGCCGTAGTAGGTCGCTATCGCCTCACGAGGATCCCATGGCAGGCCATTCCAAGTACAAGAACATCATGTACCGCAAGGGAGCGCAGGACAAGAAGCGCTCCGCGTCGTTCAGCAAGCTGTCGCGCGAGATCACGGTGGCGGCCAAGTCCGGCCTGCCCGATCCCGATTCCAACGCCCGCCTGCGCGCCGCGATCAACGCCGCCAAGGCCGCGTCGATGCCCAAGGACAACATCCAGCGCTCGGTCGACAAGGCGAGCCGCGCCGACGGCGAGAATTACGAGGAGATCCGGTACGAGGGGTTCGGCCCCGGCGGCGTCAGCCTCATCATCGAGGCGCTGACCGACAACCGCAACCGCACGGCCACCAACGTGCGCACCGCGGTCGCCAAGAACGGCGGCAACCTGGGATCGGCGGGCTCCGTGAGCCACGGGTTCGACCGGGTCGGCCTCATCAACTATCCGATCGCGGCGGGCGACGCCGAGCGGGTGTTCGAGGCGGCGCTGGAGGCGGGCGCGGAGGACGTGACGTCGAGCGAGGACGGCCACGAGATATGGACGTCGGTCGCCGACCTGCACGAGGTGACGAAGGCACTGACGCCGGTCCTCGGCGAGCCCGAGGGCGCGAAGCTCGCCTGGCGCGCGCAGACCACCGTCGCGGTCGGCGAGGCGGAGGCGGAACAGCTGTTCAAGCTGATCGACACGCTCGACGAGGACGACGACGTGCAGACCGTCTGGGGCAATTACGAGGTCTCGGACGAGGTGATGGAGAAACTCGGCTGACCACGGTGCCCGCCCCGATGGCGACCGTGCCGCGATGATCGTCCTCGGCCTCGACCCCGGGCTCGGCACGACCGGCTGGGGGCTGATCCGCGCCGACGGCAACCGGCTGACCCACATCGCCAACGGGCAGGTGAAGACGGAGGTGTCGATGACGCTGCCGCGCCGGCTCGCCAATCTCTACGCGGCGCTCAGCGAGGTCATCCGCACCGAACGGCCGGACGAGGCGGCGGCGGAGGAGGTGCTGGGCAACAGCAATGCGCAGTCGACGCTGAAGCTCGGCCAGGCGCGCGGCGCGGTGCTGCTCGCCGCCGCCAACGCCGGGCTGCTGATCGGCGAATATCATCCCAGCACGGTCAAGAAGGCGGTGGTGGGGACGGGCGGCGCCGAGAAAACCCAGATCCAGGCGATGGTCGGTCGCCTGCTGCCGGGCGTGAAGCTCACCGGGCCGGACGCGGCGGACGCGCTGGCGGTGGCGATCTGCCATGCGCATCATCAAGCGAGCCGCCGGGTGCTGATGGCGGCGCGGTGAGGATGCACCAGACTACCCCGGCGAAGGCCGGGGCCCAGTCGAGATGTCGTCTGCGAAGGTGAGACTCACTCGACTCAGAGCGTCGGTAACTGGGCCCCGGCCGTCGCCGGGGTGGAACGGACCGTCTATCCCGCCCGCGTCAGGCTCAGGAACACGTCCTCCAGATCCGCCTCGCGCGTCGAGACGTCGACGATCCCGAGCCCGTCGCGCGTCACCGCCGCCAACACCTCGCCCGCGTTCACCCGATCCTTGGCATAGGTGATCTCCAACACGCGGCTGCCCTTGAGCACCACCTTGTCGAAGCAGATCGCCTCGGGCGCCGCGTCCAGGTCGCGATCCACCGTCACCGCGACCACCTTCTCCTGCGCGCGGGCGAGCAGGTCGCGGGTCGGCTCGTTCGCCACCACGCGGCCGTGATTGATGATCGCGATCCGGTCGCACAACTGCTCGGCCTCTTCGAGGTAATGCGTCGTCAGCACCACCGTCACGCCCCCGTCGTTGAGTTCGCGCACGTACGTCCACAATTGCTGGCGCAGTTCGATGTCGACGCCCGCGGTCGGCTCGTCGAGCACCAGCACCGGCGGCCGATGGACCAGTGCTTTCGCCACCATCAGCCGCCGCTTCATGCCGCCCGAGAGCGTGCGGGCATAGGCGGTCGCCTTGTCCTCCAGATGGACGGCGCGCAGCAACTCCATCGATCGCCGCTCCGCCCGGGGCACGCCATAGAGCCCGGCCTGGATGTCCAGCGTCTCCACGGGCGTGAAGAACGGGTCGAACAGGATCTCCTGGTCGACGATGCCGATCGCCGCCTTGGCGTTGCGCGGGTGCGCATCGATGTCGAAGCCCCAGATCGATGCGGTGCCGCCCGTCTTGTTCACCAGCCCGGCCAGGATGTTGATGAGCGTCGACTTGCCGGCGCCGTTGGGGCCGAGCAGCCCGAAGATCTGCCCGCGCGGCACGTCGAAGCTGACGTCGTCGAGCGCGCGCTTGCCGCCCGAATACGTCTTGCACAGGTTGCGGATGGTGATGGCGGCTTCGGTCATGGCCGTCGTCTAGCCGAGATGGCGACCGTGCGACAGTCGCGACGCCGCGGATTGAAGGCGGCGGCGGCGCTTGCTATCCGGTCGACATGGTCCCGCCGCTCGAAACCTCCCGCGTCACATCCCGCCGCGTCGCCTGCGACGGCGCCAGCGACATCCCCGGCGGCGCCGCGCTCGGCCACCCGCGCGTGTTCCTGGAGATCGACGAAAGCGGGTACGTCGATTGCGGCTATTGCGACCGGCGCTTCATTCTGGTCGGGGGCCCGGCGGACGGGGCCGATCAGGCGACGCTTCCCGACCACGGGGATGGCGCGGGCCGCTGAGCCTTCTATATCGGTGACATGACAGCCATCGATCCACGCTCCTTCCTCTACCGCGACGGCCTCGACCCGGAGACCGCGCGGTCGCTGACCGCCGACGCGCTCGCCCGCGCCGACGACGGCGAACTGTATCTCCAGTACAAGAAGTCCGAAGCGTTCGGGTTCGACGACGGCCGGTTGAAGACCGCCTCCTACGATACGCAGGGCGGGTTCGGGTTGCGCGCGGTGGCGGGCGAGACCACCGCCTTCGCGCATGCCAGCGAGATGACGCCGGCCGCGATCCGCCGCGCCGCCGAGACGATGGCGCTGATCGACCCGGCCCGCTCGGCGCGGTCTGCGCCGCCGCAGGGGACCAATCGCCACCTCTACACCGACGCCGATCCGCTCGATCTGGTGCCGTTCGCGGACAAGGTGAACCTGTGCCAGACGGTCGACGCCGCGGCTCGGGCGCGCGACCCGCGCGTCGCCCAGGTGTCGGTGTCGCTGATGGGATCGTGGCAGGTCGTCGAGATCGTCCGGCCCGACGGCTTCGTCGCGACCGACGTGCGGCCGCTCGTCCGTCTCAACGTCTCGATCGTCGCCGAGCAGGACGGCCGGCGCGAGACCGGCAGCTTCGGGATCGGTGGCCGTTATCTCTATGACCGGGTGATGGCGCCCGACGTGTGGAACCGCGCGATCGACGAGGCGCTGGCGCAGGCGCTGGTGAACTTGGAGTCGGTCGCGGCACCCGCCGGCGAGATGACGGTGCTGCTCGGGCCGGGCTGGCCGGGCGTGCTGTTGCACGAGGCGATCGGCCACGGGCTGGAGGGCGATTTCAACCGCAAGGGCACCAGCGCCTTTTCCGGACGCATCGGCGAGCAGGTCGCGGCGCGCGGGATCACCATCGTCGACGACGGCTCGCTGCCTGATCGGCGCGGGTCGCTCTCGATCGACGACGAGGGCACGCCGACGCGCGAGACGGTGCTGATTGAGGACGGCATCCTCAAGGGCTATATGCAGGACCGGCTGAACGCCCGTCTGATGGGCGTAGATGCGACCGGCAACGGGCGCCGCGAAAGCTATGCGCATGCGCCGATGCCGCGGATGACCAACACCTTCATGAAGGCCGGCCGCGACGACCCGGCCGAACTGTTGTCGCGGGTGAAGCGCGGCATCTTCGCCAAGTCGTTCGGCGGCGGTCAGGTCGACATCGTCTCGGGCAAATTCGTGTTCTCGTGCACCGAGGCGTATCTGATCGAGGACGGCAGGCTGGGCGCGCCGATCAAGGGCGCGACGCTGATCGGCGACGGGCCGAGCGTGCTGACCAAGGTCACGGGTATCGGCGACGACTTCGCGCTCGACGAGGGTATCGGCATGTGCGGCAAGGGCGGCCAGAGCGTACCCGCGGGCGTTGGCCAGCCGACGCTGCTGGTGGAGGGATTGACGGTCGGCGGGACGGCGGTGTCCTGATTCGAGGTCAGGAACCGTTGAGCAGCAGGTCCAGAGCCGGCCGGATTTTCAGACGCTCATGGGCGAGCGAAGCAATCGGAGCGGATAAGGCTTTGCCCGGAACCCCGCTGATCAAATGAGTTGCGAGCCGCCGGACTTCTCTCGCGACCGTGAGTGAAGGCTTCATACGGCTAAGTCCAGTCGGATCACCGTCGGCAGGGATCAGGGGAATGACCGTGCGCGTCTCATAGACGGCGATCGCGTCCGCTTGAACGATGATGACCATGTTCCGTCAGACAGGGAGCACACATCGTACTGCGCACTCACCAGGCTCGCCATTTTGAAGCGGCAGGCCATTTGTCTCGACTAGCGGTTCCAATATTCGGCGCTCGCGCGGCTTTCTTCTGCGAGCCGCCGGTTGCGTTCACGCTTTACGTGAGCAGCGAGAGCGTCTCCAAGCGTGCGCGACAGGTTGCTCCCTAAGTCGCGAGCCTCGATGACGACGGTCGAGCAGCAGGTTTACGCGCTGACGAGCTATGGCAGGATCGTGTTCCATGCGCATAAGCTATGCGCAGGCCGTCTCCTGCCAACCGAGCGCCAGCATCTTCGCCTCCGCCTCCCGGTCCATCTCCGCGCGGCTCTGGCGAGCCGCTGCCGTCTTCAACTGGCCACAAGCGGCGTCGATGTCGCGGCCGCGTGGGCGACGGACGGGAGCGGAAATGCCCGCCTCGAACACGATCTCGGAGAAGGCCCGGACGCGATCGGGGGTGGAGCATTCGTACGGCGCGCCGGGCCACGGGTTGAACGGAATGAGGTTCACCTTGGCGGGCAGGCGATAGTGGCGGATCAGCCGCACCAGCTCGTGCGCGTCGGCGTCCGAGTCGTTCTTGTCGCGCAGCATGACGTACTCGAACGTGATCCGCCGCGCATTGTTGGCGCCCGGATAGTCGGCGCACGCCTGCAGCAGTTCCTCGATCCCGTATTTCCGGTTGAGCGGCACGATCTCGTCGCGCACCTCCTTCGTCACCGCATGAAGCGACACGGCGAGGTTGACGCCGATCTCCTCGCCCGCGCGGGCCATCATCGGCACGACGCCCGACGTGGACAGCGTGATCCGGCGCTTCGACAAGGCCAGGCCATCACCATCCATCACGAGGCGCAGCGCATCGCGGACCGCGTCGAAATTGTACAGCGGCTCGCCCATGCCCATCATGACGATGTTGGTGAGCATCCGCCCCTCGGGCTGGCTCGGCCATTCGCCCAGCGCGTCGCGCGCCAGCATGACCTGGCCGACGATCTCGCCGGCGGTCAGGTTGCGGACCAGTCGCATCGTGCCCGTGTGGCAGAACCGACAATTGAGCGTGCAGCCGACCTGGCTCGACACGCACAGCGTCCCCCGGTCCGCATCGGGGATGAACACCATCTCGTAATCCTGCACGTCGGGCGAGCGCAGCAGCCATTTGCGGGTGCCATCCGACGAGACCTGTGCCTCCACGACCTCGGGACGGGAAATGGCAAACCGCTCGGCGAGCCAGGGATGTTGCGCCTTGGCGATATCGGTCATCGACGCGAACTCGGTCGCGCCACGGTTGTACAGCCAATGCCAGATCTGCTTGGCGCGCAGCTTCGCCTGCCGCGCGTCCATGCCAGCGGCATCGAGCGCGGCGCGCAACTGCTCCTTGGACAGGCCGATGAGGTCGATCCGGCCGTCGGGACGCGGCGCAGGATTGCGCGCGACGGGGACGAGGTCGACGTGACCCGGAATGGGCATGAGGGCGGCAGCGTTCGCGGGCATCGCGTCTACATAGGGGAAAACCGCCCGGACTTAAATGCCGCGGTCGGGTCTCGTCCCAAGGGCCTGCTCCACCGCTGGGCGAGCGAAATTAGTTCCACATGACAAGGGCCACGCGATCGCTCGCGTGGCCCCGGTCGCTGACGGTTTCGCGGTTTACGGGTTCGCGTTGCTGGTCTTGATGTTGCCGTTGATGCCGCTCGGGAAGAAACCGCCCGACGTCACCGACGCCTTGGTGAGGAACACCTCGTTCAGGACGTTGGCGGCCGTCCGTCCGAAGACGATGCCGTTGCTGTCAGTCGGCGTCAGGTTCGACGCCGGATAGGTGATGCCGTTGGCGATCACCGTATTCGGGTTCACCACGCCCTGATCGTCGTCGCTTGCGCCATCGAGCGAGTCGCGCGCGTTCGAGATCATCTCGGAATACGTACGGTCGGTCGGCGTCGCGATGCCGCGGCGATAGAGCAACGTCCGGATGAGGCCGGAGTGATAGGCCTCCGTCGCCAGGATGCCGGCCGCCGCATCGAGGATCACGGGGCTGGTGATGAGCGCCGCGGAGCCCTTGTAGGCGGTGACGCCCACATCGGTCAGCAACATGCCGCCGAGCAGCCAGTTGTCGTCCGACGCATAGGGGTCGAACGTTCCGGTCGCGCTCACGACACCGGCCGCACGGGCGGCGGCGGTGAAGGCGCCGGTCGCGCCCCCGTCGATGTTGATCGCCGGCTGTGCAACTGCAGCGCTGCCGAGTTGGCCGCGCAGGAACAGGATGTGGCTGATCTCGTCCTGCGCGATCTCGCGCGCATAGCTGAAGACCGTCGGATCGGCGAACGCCACCTGGCGTCCGCCGGTGACGGCGCCCTGCGTGCCCGTGCCGCTCAGGATCGTGGAGTTGGGACCCTGGCCGAAGGCTGCGAACGAGTAGTAGTTGCCCTCGAGATACTCAAGCGACAGCGCGAAGTTGAGGATGTCGATATCCGACGACGCCGGCGTGGTCGCGGCGGGCGACGGCGTCGGACTGGCCGGATTGGGCTGCGTATCGTCACCGCAGGCGGCAAGCATGGACATGCCGCCGGCGGCGGCGATGCCCGCGCCTGCCATCTTGATGAAGCGACGACGTTCGGCACGGCGTGCCGCGCCGATCTCCATCACTTCCTGGAGCGTTTCACGATCGATCATAATATTTCCCCTGGATCTGAAGGCGCGGATTAGCCGTTGGCCGTGCTGGTCTTGATGTTGCCGTTGACACCGGCAGGGAAGAAGCCGCCGCTGGTGGCACCGACCTTCGACGGCGCGTTCAGATAGACGATGTTGAGGACCTGTCCGGTCGTGCGGCCATAAGCGAGGCCGTTGCCGTCGGTCGGCGCGATGTTGGAGACGGTGCCGACCGGGTTGGTCGTGATCTGGGCGATGCCCTGGTCATCGTCGGTCGTTCCGTCGAGCGAGTCGCGGGCGTTCGAGATCGCCTCGATGTCCAAGCGGATCTTCGGTGTCGCGATGCCGAGCTGATCGAGCGAGGTCCGCACGATCGCGGCATGATAGGCTTCGGCGGCCAGAATGCCGGCTGCGGCGTCCAGATACGTCTTGTTCGTCAGGAGCGACGAGGCGCCCTTGTAAGCGGTGACACCGACGTCCTCGAAGATGAACGCGCCGTAGAGGAAGTTCGCGTCGTTCGCATAGGGATCGAAGAAGCTTGTTTGCGCCGTGCCGGTCGCGGCAGACGGGATGAGGCCCGCTGCGCGTGCCGCGCTGCTGAACGCGCCGGTCGGCGTGATGCCGACGTCGAGCGCGGGCTGCGCAACCGCCGAGGCGCCGAGCGCCGTGCGCAGGAACGTCACGTGATTATACTCGTCCGCAGCGATTTCGCGCGCGTAAGCGGCGACTGAAGGATCGGAGAAGCTGACGGCGCGGGCGCCCGCGTTGTAGAGCGTCCCGCTCGAGTTGGCGGCCGCGGCTGCCGGCACCGGCGTACCGACGCCCGTGATGGACGCGGCGGGGATCGGCGTGCCGAACGCGGCGTAATAATAGAAGTTCGCCTCGAGATACTCGAGGTTCAACGCGAAATTGAGGATGTCGGCATCCGTCACCGTCTGCGCGTCGACCGAGGTCGCCATGGCGATGCCGGCGCCGAGCACGGTCGCTCCTGCCAGGGCCTTGAACATCGCTCGCCGATCCGTGCGCCGCTGCGCCCTCGCATCGAATACCTCGATCAGTTCCTGGCTCTCGGTCATGGAGTGTTTCCCTTTGATGGTAGCGAAACAACCCCCACCGGCTGATCGCGTTCCGTGTTTCATACCCGCTTGGCCGACGGCTGCAACACTTCCCTGCGGCGCGGATTTGTTTGGACAAAATCGGCTTGATCGCCCGCAAAATATGCATCCGGCTCGACCGACGAGTCGTATGGGGCGCTATTTCATGACGGAGCAGCCGATCGTCGATGCGTCCATCGCGCTTGCGGCGCCGGCCAGCAGATAGGTGTCCGCGAACGGCTTGCGCGTGGCGCTCACCGCCTCGACGCTCATGCTCCGCTCGCCCCGCAACGCGGTCGTCACCGCGCGGTCGGTGGCTGCATCAGGGCTCCAGACGTCGCTTCCGCGGCCCGTCAGGCGAAAGCGACGCTCGCCGACGCTCAGGGTCACGGGCGTGCCCGTACCGCGCACGGCCGACAGTCGGACGAACAGCACGTCGCGACGGTTCCGGTCCGGCCAGCGCGCGATGCTGGCGAACGGGCGCCATCCCGGCCGGCCACCGGTACGCGCCGGAACCGCGATCGCGAAGCAGTGCGTGGGCGCCGCGTCCCGGAAGGCACCCCAGCCGCCGAAGACGCCCAGCGACTCACGTCCGCTCGTCAGCCCCGCCACTAACGCGAACACAGCCAGGATCATGCCGGTGTCCGACGACAGGAAGCTCGCGGTCCCGGACATGCGATGCGCATCGTGAGGCCGTAGCGCCGGTGAGCATCGGCGGGCAAGGCTCGTTAACCACCCGCTTACCATCCGTCACCCAGGAGAGGCGGGCGGCGCTTGCCGTACCGGGCGGCGCCCCTGTAGGGTCCAGCCTAGTACAGGTGCGCGGACTCGCGCGCGGGGGAATGGGTGAAGGCATGAAGGCGACGATCGAACGCGCGACGCTCCTCAAGGGGCTCAGCCATGTGCAGTCGGTGGTGGAACGGCGGAACACGATCCCGATCCTGTCGAACGTCCTGATCGAGGCGACCGCGGACGGCGGGCTGCGGCTGATGGCGACGGACCTCGACCTGCAGATCAACGAGCGGATCGCCGCGGCGGTGGACCAGCCCGGCTCCACGACCGTGTCCGCGCACACGCTGTTCGACATCGCGCGCAAGCTGCCCGACGGATCGCAGGTGCAATTGTCCGCGGCGGAAGGCCGCCTGGCGATCGTTGCGGGGCGTGCGCGGTTCAGCCTGGGAACGCTGCCGCGCGAGGATTTCCCCGTCATCGCCGAGGGCGAACTGCCGACTCGCTTCGAGATGCCGGCCGAGCAGCTGAAACAGATCATCGACAAGACCCGCTTCGCGATCAGCACGGAAGAGACCCGCTATTACCTGAACGGCATCTTCCTGCACATCGCCACGGGAGAGGGTGCCCAGGCCGGGCAGCCGGTACTGAAGGCCGCTGCCACCGACGGCCACCGGCTGGCGCGCGTGACGCTGCCGCGGCCCGACGGCGCGGAGGAGATGCCCGACGTGATCGTGCCGCGCAAATGCGTGGCGGAGCTTCGCAAGCTGCTCGACGAGGTCGACGGATCGGTGGGCGTGTCGCTGTCCTCCACCAAGATCCGGTTCGACCTGGGCCAAGCGGTGCTGACCTCCAAGCTGATCGATGGCACGTTTCCCGATTATTCGCGCGTGATTCCGACCGGCAACGACAAGATCCTGAAGCTCGACCCGCGCGGGTTCGAGGACGGCGTCGACCGCGTCTCCACCATCGCGACCGAGAAGACCCGCGCGGTGAAGATGGCGCTGGACCGCGACCGGATCACCCTGTCGGTCACCAGCCCGGAGAACGGGACGGCGGCGGAAGAGGTCCCGGGCGATTATACGTCCGCGCCGTTCGAGATCGGGTTCAACTCGCGCTACCTGCTCGACATCCTCGGCCAGATCGAGGGTGACGTCGTGGAGGTGCACCTCGCGGATGCCGCCGCGCCGACGCTGATCCGCGAAAACGACCAGGCGCCGGCCCTGTACGTGCTCATGCCGATGCGCGTGTGAAGCCCGTCCGGCCGCAAGCGTGACATGACGAAGGGCTGCGCGATCGTCTCGCGCAGCCCTTCGTTGGCTTCGGGCGGGATCAGAAGGTGTATGCGAGCCCGGCCGCACCCAGCCACTGATTGCCCGATCCGGCGATCCGGATCAGCGGGCTGTCCGCGAAATCACCCATCATCGTGGTGTACGTCCCGCCAGCGACGATCTTGAAGCCGTGCAGCAGGTTGCCCGTCAGCGAATAGGTCGCGATCCCGCCGACGGTGAAGCTCTTCCACCCGCCATTGGGGTAATAAATGGGCAGGCCGCTCGCCACGCTTTGCTGCGGGGTCACGCCGAAATAGGTTTGTGCGTAGCCGGCACCGGTGTGATCCGCCGACGCGAAGAGAGCGACCGCAGACTTGAGGCTGAGCGGCGTCAGATAGCTGATCGACGGCGTGATGACGTTGCTGTCGCTGACGCCGCTCAGGTCGTGGCGATAGCTGACGCTGACCGAAAGCTTGTCGTACGGGCTGGTGATGACGCCGGTCTTGCCGATGCCGACGAACCCGCCGAGCTCGAAGGCATTGCCGAGTTCGCCCAGTGCGCGGACGCGGGGATCGTCGATCTGCTTCAGGCTGTCGCGGTTGAAGTTGAGCACCGCGACCGGCCCGGCCTGGAAATCGATGGTCGAGTTGCGGCTATCGGGGATCAGGTCGACGTTGAACCGGTTTCCGATCAACTGGAAGTTGAACCCCTTGATCGTCCCGATCGCGGCCGGCGCCGCGGTGAAGCGGTAGTCGTTGGAACCCTCGTAATCCGGCAAGTACACGCCGCCGCCGCCGATGGTGACCGAGTCCTTGCCGAGATCCGCCGCCATCGACGCCGCAGCCGGCGGGCCGGACGCGTCCTGCGCGAGCGACGGGGTTGCGGTGACGGCGCCGGCGACGGCAGCGGCGAAGATGAGGGAAAGACGCACGGGCAGGCTCCGGGATGAGATTTCGATACGTAACGCGACGGCCGCGGCTAGGCTCCGGTCTCGACGGCTACAGGATGTAACGCATCGCAATCTGTTGCAATTGAGCATCACTGCCGACCGTGAACCGTGCCGCGGCGAACCGGGGTGGCCCGAAGCCCAGTGGCGGGTTGCGCGAAAACCCGAAGCCCTCGCGCGGGATTCCGGCGAAGGTGTCGAGCCGGGCGTTGCCGTTCTCATCATGGATCACCGCCAGCGCGTACTCGCCGCCGGGCAGTGCGTCGAAGCTCAGCGCATGGGTGCCGGCCGGGATCGTGCGGGTCAGCGCCCGGGCATCGTCGACGCAGGACGGGAAGTTGGCGGGATCGGCGGTCAGGCAGATGCGCAGCATGCCTCGTGCCGACCGGAGATGGCTTATCCCGACGTCAAGCCGCGCGACGGGCTCCGCCCCGCCGACCAGCGGCGTCGCCGTCGCGAGCACCGCCGCCAAGGCCAGGCGTCGCCGCGCCCCGTGCGATGGCCTTCGCCTTGCCGCGGACGAAGTCGCCGATGCCCGCGTCGGTGCCGCAGATCCTGTCCCACCAGCGGAAATAAAGGCCAAAGTTGCACCCGTATCGTTCGTGATGCCGCTGGTGATGGCTGGCGGTGATGAGCCAGTCCCCCAGCGGGCCGCGCCAGAGCGCGGTCGGAAACACCTCCCACCCCATGTGGTTGGTCACGCCCATAACGGTCATCGTCGCCAGAACGACCCCGAGCGCGCCGACATGGATCGGAATCAGCAGAACCAGTAGCGGAATGGCAACAGCGCCGGTCAGCGCCTCGATCGGGTGGAACGCCATCGCCGCCCAGGCGGTGGGCGGCCGGCTGGCATGGTGGACCGCATGGGCGAGGCGGAACGGACGCGGCCGGTGCATCCATCGATGCGTCCAGTAGAACCAGGTGTCGTGGGCGACGAGATACAGCAGCACCGATACCGGCAGGTACCACAGCGGCATCGCGTGCACGTCGGTGGTGACGCGGGTCCAGCCATGGTGCTGCCACCCCCAGGCAAGAACGCCGGCGGGCACGCCATAGATGGCGGCGGACGCGAGGCTCCAGCCGATCTCGCGCCGGACCTGCCGGTCGAGGCCGGCATAGAGGCCGGGATGGCGCAGCCGGGTCGCGAGCGCGAAACCACCCGACGCCAGCAGATACCGGACGCCGACGATGGCGGTCATCGCGGCGGCGGACGCGGTCAGAGCAAGGAGAACCGACATCTGGTCGGCATAGCGGCTTGTCCGTTCGGCCGCCACCCGGTGCCGGTCGCGCGTTGACCGATGTTGCCGCGCGTCCAGTCACTCAGGCTGCGGGCCTTTCGGCGGCGCGAGCCAATCGCTACCTGTCGGTCATGGCCTCCGTCATCCGCTGTGACCTTGCGATCCTGGGCGGCGGCCTCGCCGGCGGCCTGATCGCGCTGGCGGCGGCGAAGGCGCGCCCGCATGCGACGATCCGCGTGGTGGAGGCGGGCGACACGCTGGGCGGCAATCACGTCTGGTCGTTCTTCGGCGCCGACGTTGCCCCCGGCCATCGGCCGATCGTGGAGCGGCTGGTGGCGTATGCCTGGCCGGGCTACCGGGTCCGCTTTCCCGGTCACGAGCGCACACTGGCCGAACCCTATTACTCGATCACGTCGGAGCGTTTCGACGCGATCCTGCGGGACGCGTTGCCGGATGGGACGGTGATGCCCGGCCGGCGCGTGCTCGCCGCCAGCGCCACCGCGGCGGTGCTCGCCGACGGGGACCGGATCGAGGCGGGCGGCGTCATCGACGCGCGCGGCGTCGGCAAGCCGGGGTCGGACGGGGCGGCGGGGCGCGGTGGCGACCTGTCGCTGCTGGACCTAGCGTGGCAGAAGTTCGTCGGGCGCGAACTCGAGTTCGCCGCGCCGCACGGCCTCGACCGGCCGGTGGTGATGGACGCCACCGTCGATCAGATCGATGGCTATCGCTTCGTCTACACGCTTCCCTTCGGAGAACGCACCGCGTTCGTCGAGGACACCTATTACAGCGACACGCCGGACCTCGACGGTGACGCGATCGACGCGCGGATCGAGGCCTATGCGGTCCGTCAGGGCTGGCAGGTGACGGCGCGGAGCCGGCGCGAGGCGGCGGCGCTGCCCGTCGCGCTGGGCGGCGATTTCGACGGATATTGGCGCTCAGGCGGCCGCGGTCTTGCTAAGGCGGGTCTGCGCGCCGGGCTGTTCCACCCCACCACCGGCTATTCGCTGCCTGACGCGATCCGCACCGCGGCGCTGGTCGCGGGCGCCTCCGACTGGTCGGGCGCTGCGCTCCACGATCTGTTGTACCGACACGCCCGGCGCGCCTGGGAGGGTCGCGGTTTCTACCGCCTGCTCGACCGCATGCTGTTCCGCGCCGCCGATCCGCAAGAGCGCTATCGCATTCTCGAAGGCTTCTACCGTCGCGACCCCCATCTTATAGGACGTTTCTATGCTGCCCGTTCGACCCTCTTCGACAAGGCCCGGATCCTGAGCGGGCGGCCTCCCGTGCCGCTGGTGCGCGCGTTGCGGGCGATGCCGGCATGAGCCGCGGTCCCGCCACGCCGCTCCGCTCCGCGATCGTCATCGGTGCCGGCTTCGGCGGCCTGTCGCTCGCGATCCGGCTGCAATCCGCCGGCGTTCAGACGACGATCGTCGAGTCGCGCGACAAGCCCGGTGGCCGGGGGTATTATTGGGAACGCGACGGCTTCACCTTCGACGCCGGTCCGACCGTCATCACCGATCCGGCGTGCCTGAAGGAGTTGTGGGCCTTGTCGGGCCGCGACATGGGGGAGGACGTGACCCTCGAACCCGTGCTGCCGTTCTACCGGCTCAACTGGGCCGATGGCACCAATTTCGATTACACCAATGACGATGCGGTGCTGTTCCGCGAGATCGCCAAGCTGAACCCCGACGACGTCGAGGGCTATAAGAAGTTCCTCGACTACTCGGCTGGCGTGTTCAAGGAAGGATACGAGAAGCTCGGCCACGTCGCGTTCCTGGATTTCGCGTCGATGATCAAGGCCGCGCCGGCGCTGATGAAATACCAGGCGTGGCGATCGGTGTATTCGATCGTGTCGAGCTTCGTGAAGTCGGAGAAGCTGCGCGAGGCGCTGAGTTTCCATACGTTGCTGGTGGGCGGCAATCCGATGACCACCAGCGCGATCTATGCGTTGATCCACAAGCTGGAGCGCGACGGCGGGGTGTGGTTCGCCAAGGGCGGGACCAACCGGCTGGTCGCCGGCATGGTCGCGCTGTTCGAGCGGCTGGGCGGCGAGATGCGCCTGTCCGATCCGGTCGTCGAGATCGAGACGCTGGGGGACCGTGTCACCGGCGTGCGGACGCAGAGCGGCTGGCAGGGGCAGGCGGATGCGGTCGCGGCCAATTCGGATATCGTCCACACCTATCGCGACCTCCTCTCCACCTCGCGCAGCGCGAAGCGCACGACGCAGCGGCTGGAGCGCAAGCGGTATTCGCCGTCGCTTTTCGTCGTCCATTTCGGGGTGAAGGGAACGTGGCCGGGCATCCCCCACCACATGATCCTGTTCGGCCCGCGCTATAAGGGACTGCTCGAGGACATCTATGACAACGGGGTGCTGTCGTCGGACTTCTCGCTGTACCTCCACCACCCGACCGTCACCGACCCGAGCCTGGCGCCCGAGGGCATGAGCACCTTCTACGCCCTCGCCCCCGTGCCACACCTAGGCAAGTTCCCGGTCGACTGGGACGAGATCGGCCCGGTGCTGGAAAAGCGCATTCTCGACGAAGTGGGAAGGCGCCTGATCCCCGATATCCACGAGCGGATCGTGACGAAGTTCAGCTACACGCCCGCAGATTTCGGGACGGATCTCAATGCGCATCTGGGCAGCGCGTTCAGTCTCGAACCGGTGCTGCAGCAAAGCGCCTATTTCCGCGTCCACAACCGCGACGACGCGATCCCCAACCTCTACTTCGTGGGTGCGGGCACGCATCCGGGCGCGGGCATCCCCGGCGTGGTGGGCAGCGCCAAGGCGACGGCGGCGTTGATGCTGGCGGACGCAGGATGATCGCACCCAGAGTGGTTCGTCGTTCAAGGAAGTTTTGAACATTGCGCCTCACACCGAGCCGATGGAAGGAAGTTACACGATCGAGGTGGACGAGCCGAACAAGCTCCTGCTGCTGGAGCTGATCGGTTTCTGGTCCGCCGAAACCGCCGCCGCCTTCGCGCGGGATCAGCAGGTGGCCGTGCGGCGGGTCAGCGCTCGGCCGCACGTTCACCTGACGCTGGCCGACCTGTCGCGCTTCAGCCTGCAGCCGCAGGTGGTCGTCGGGATATGCCGGACGCTGATCGCGGAGGCGCAGATCCCCTCGCGACGGTTGGCGGTAGTCGCCGGCGAAGGCCTCGCCCGGATCCAGATCAAGCGCATCCTCGTCCGCGACCGGATGCAGGTGTTCAACGACCGGGCCGCCGCCAACGCCTGGCTGTTGGACGACGATCGGGTCGCGATGCGCCGGACGGGATAGGCCATCGTCAGGCTGGCGCTTGTCGTCATCCATGGGTTGGCCTAGCGCGCCGGGCATGAAGCGCCTTGCCGTCTACTGTGGTTCCGCCACCCCCGCCGACCCCCTCTACATGGCGTGCGCGCGCGACGTCGGCTCGGGCCTGGCGCGGCGCGGGATCGGCGTCGTCTATGGCGGCGGACGGCTGGGGCTGATGGGCGCGGTGGCGGACAGCGCGCTGGCGGCGGGCGGCGAGGTGATCGGCGTGATTCCGCAGGCACTGGTCGACGCCGAGGTGGCGCACCGCGGGCTGACCCGGCTCCACACCGTCACCGGGATGCACCAGCGCAAACAGGCGTTCACCGACCTGTCCGACGGCTTCGTCACCATCCCCGGCGGCACCGGAACGATGGACGAGTTGTGGGAGGCGTTGAGCTGGGCGCAGCTCGGCTACCACGCCAAGCCCGTCGGGCTGCTCAACGTCGCGGGTTATTACGACGAGATCGTCGCCTTCTGGGCCAAGATGGCGCGTGTCGGGTTCCTGCGTCCGCAGCACCGCGACCTGCTGATCGTCGCCGACACGCTGGGCGAGCTGCTGGAGCGCATGGCCGCGCATGTGCCGACGCAGCCGATCGTGGCGATGAGGGCGGCGGACTTGTGAGAGTGACGCTCGGCTACCCCGGCGAAGGCCGGGGCCCAGTCGCGACCCGCATGTCGGCGAGGGCGGCGTTCCCCCACCTGGACCCCGACGACTGGGCCCCGGCCTTCGCCGGGGTGGAGTGAGGGTGGAAGGGCACGCCACCCGCGCCGAAACCGTCGCCGCCGCGCGCCAGTTGATCGCGGTCGGCTCCAAGAGTTTCGCCGCCGCCAGCCGATTGTTCGATCCCGTCACCCGCGAGCGGGCGTGGCTGCTCTATGCCTGGTGCCGCCGGTGCGACGATCTGGCGGACGGGCAGGTGGCCGGGTACGGCATGCACCGGCTGGACGACGCGCCCGAGCGGCAGGCGTCCATCATGGCGATGACCGATGCCGCGCTGGCAGGAGACGTCGTCGGCGATCCCGCGTTCGACGCGCTGCGCATCGTCGCCGCCGAGACGCGGATGCCGTCCCGCCTGCCGCGCGACCTCGTCGCGGGCTTCGCGCTGGACGCGGAGGAGTGGCGGCCGCGAACCGAAGACGACCTCTACCGCTATTGCTACCATGTCGCGGGCGTCGTGGGCTGCATGATGGCGATCGTCATGGGCGTCGCGCCCGACGACGAGGCGACGCTCGACCGCGCGTGCGATCTGGGCATGGCGTTCCAGCTCGCCAATATCGCACGCGATCTGTCGGAGGACGATACCGCAGGCCGCTGTTATCTGCCGACGCAGTGGCTGGCGGAGATCGACGTACCGCCGGGTCAGCTGATGCGGCCGCCCTACCGCCCGCGCGTGGCGATGCTGGCGCGGCGGCTCGGGACCCGCGCGGCGGCATTCGAGGCGAGCGCGCGGCTGGGGACGCCGGCGCTGTCGTTCCGATCGGCCTGGGCGGTGCTGGCGGCGGCGGCGATCTATGGCGCGATCGGGCGCGAGGTGGCGGCGCGGGGCGAGCGCGCGTGGGACCGGCGCGTGTCGACGTCGAAGGCGGACAAGCTGCGCTTCATCGCGACCGCCGCGCTTCAGGCCACCCGACGCCGGACGCTGTACCCGCCCGCGCCGCGCGATCCGGCGCTGTGGACCCGTCCGCGATAGCCGGGACGATCGGCGGATCGTGAGAGGCGGCGCGTTCTCCCGCTTCCGGTGCCGCCTGCGCATCCCCATGTTCGTCTCGATGCCTCCCCTCGCGATGACCCCCTCGACGCCCGACCGGCCGCTGCTGCCGACGCTCCGGCGCTTCCTCCCCTATCTGTGGCCGGCGGGCGAGCCGGCGCTACGCGCGCGGATCGTGGGCGCGATGCTGCTGGTGCTCGCGTCCAAGCTGACTCAGGTCTACGTCATCGCTTACTCGCTCAAATGGGCGGTGGACCGGATGGCGCAGGGGCAGCGCGGGCCGAACCCGTCCGACGGCGCGTGGACGGTCATGGCGCTGGTCGCGGGCTATGCCGCCGCGCGTTTCTCGACGACGCTGTTCGACAACCTGCGCAACGCGGTGTTCGAGCGGGTGGGGCAAGACGCGACCCGGCGCCTCGCGGCGCGCGTGTTCCGTCACCTGCACCAGCTGTCGCTGCGCTTCCACCTGGAACGGCGGACGGGCGCGGTCACCAAGGTGGTGGAGCGCGGCACCAAGAGCATCGACACGATGCTGTACTTCCTCCTTTTCAACATCGCGCCGACGGTGCTGGAACTTGTCCTCGTCCTCAACATCTTCCGCGGCAGTTTCGGCTGGGGGTTGGTGGCGGCGACCGTCGTGATGGTCGTCGTGTACATCTGGTTCACCCGGATGGTGACCGACTGGCGCAACGCGCTGCGCACGCGGATGAACGACCTCGACACAGGCGCCGTCGCGCATGCGGTCGACTCGCTGCTCAATTTCGAGACGGTGAAATATTTCGGCGCCGAGGAGCGCGAGGCCCGGCGGTACGAGGATGCCGTATCCGCCTATGCGCGCGCGGCGACCAAGAGCGAGAACTCGCTGGCGTGGCTCAACGTCGGTCAGGCGTTCATCACCAACGCGATGATGGGCGGCGGCATGGCGTTCGTCGCCTGGGGGTGGAGCCGGGGGCGCTTCTCGCCGGGCGACGTCATCTTCGTCTCGACGCTGCTGTCGCAGCTGTTCCGGCCACTTGACCTGCTCGGCATGGTCTATCGCACGATCCGGCAGGGCGCGATCGACATGGGCGCGATGTTCGACCTGGTCGACACGCCCGCGGAAATCCGCGACCTGCCCGGCGCGCCGCCGCTGCGGGTCGGGCCCGGGCACGTCCGCTTCGAGGACATCCGCTTCGCCTATGATCCCGACCGCGAGATACTGGGGGGCGTGACGCTCGACGTCGCGGCGGGGACGACGGTGGCGATCGTCGGGCCGTCGGGCGCGGGCAAGTCGACGCTCGCGCGGCTGATGTACCGGTTCTACGACCTGACGGGCGGGCGGATCACGATCGACGGCCAGGACATTGCCGAGGTCACGCAGGCGTCCTTGCGCGCCGCGATCGGGATCGTGCCGCAGGACACGGTGCTGTTCAACGACACGATCGGCTACAACATCGCCTACGGCCGCGAGGGCGCGGGCGCGGACGAGATCGCGCGCGCCGCGGAAGGCGCGGCCATATCCGGCTTCATCGAGCGGCAGACGGACGGTTACGCGACCCGCGTCGGCGAGCGCGGGCTGAAGCTGTCGGGCGGCGAGAAACAGCGCGTCGCGATCGCGCGCACGCTGGTGAAGAACCCGCCGATCCTGATCCTCGACGAGGCGACGAGCGCGCTCGACAGCCGGACGGAGGCGGAGATCCTCGACACGCTGGAGGCGATGGAGCGCGGGCGCACGACGATCGTCATCGCGCATCGCCTGTCGACGGTGGTCCACGCCGACCGGATCGTCGTGCTCGACGGCGGCCGGATCGCCGAGCAGGGCAGCCATGCCGAGCTGCTGCGCCACGGCGGTCTGTACGCCGAGATGTGGGCGCGCCAGGCCGAGCAGCGGCGCCAGGGCGAGCCGGTAGGAGCGATGGCGGCGGAGTGACGAGGCGGCAACCGGTTGGCAACCTTGTGCGGTTATGCCAGCCCGATGAACGCACCATTCGTGCCCGATCTGACGGCGATCTTCGATTGGACGGCAGCAGCCGATCTGGCGGACGTGTGGCGTGGCCGTTGTCTGGAACTGTTCGGTCGCGCCGAGCGCGCGATCAGCGAGACATTGATCCACCTGAACACGGGTAAGCCGATCAGCACGGCCACTTTTCCTCGAATGCTGGGGCAAAAGGTTGCCGAGCTGGAGCGCCTGCTGGCGGCTAGCGACGCCGTGCCGGCGGCCAAGGCGCTGACCGCGCTACGCGCTTTCCGCGAGCAGGATCCGCTGCGTAGCTACCTGTGTCACGGCACGATCGGAATCATGCTCGACGAGGAAGGTGAATGGCATGTTCTCCTACGGATGCTGGTGTTCAAGACCGGAGTTACCGTCCGCGACGAACGTTTGCTGTCGCGGACGGAAACGGAGAGCTGTCACGATGCGCTGCGTTTGGCCGTGCAGCGCCTCGTCAGCCATCTGACCAGCTTGCGCGCCGCCTGACGCACCTATCGCACGAAGCGGTCCGCGCGCTGGCCGAGTAGCGTCACCTCGACGCGGCGGTTCTGCTGGCGGCCTGCCGCCGTCGCGTTGGTCGCGACCGGATCGTCCTCGCCATGGCCCGCGGTCTGGATGCGCCCGGGATCGACGCCCAGACGCGACAGCGCATCCGCGACGCTGCGCGCGCGCGCTTCCGACAGCTGCTGGTTGTGTTCCCGCGAGGCGCGCGAGTCGGTGTAGCCGTCGATGCGGATGCGGATGCGCGGATGCGCACGCAGGAAGTCGGCGAGCCCGGCCAGGCGATCGCGCGCACCCGGGCGCAGGTCGGCGCGGTCGGTGGCGAACAGCACGTCGCCGAAGTCGATCGTTGCGCCGTACCGGGTCTGGCGCGGGTGCCAGGCGCGGAAGGCATAGGGCAGCGGCGCCACTTCCTCTTCCACCACCACGACGCGCTCGGGCGGTCCGCCGCGGCCGTCGAAGCGACCGGGGCCGCGCATCGGGCCGGGCGGGCCCATGCGGTCGCGTGCGTCCCAGTCGAACCGGTCGCGGCGATCGCCGGCCACCGAGACGAACGCACGGTTCGCCGCGTCGGCCTCGGGCGGGGAGATGAAGCCGTCGCCGTCGCGGTCGAAATTGCGCATCACGAATGCCCGGCCGCGCGGCGTGTCGCGCAGTTCGGGCAGCAGGACGCGGACGCCCGGCCCGGCCAGCCGATAATCGCGGCGATCCTCGCGACCGCCGCCGTGCCAGTCCCACCGGTCCTGGGCGGTCGCGGGGGCGGCGGCGAGCGTGACGCCGAGCGTGGTTCCGATCAGCGCGGCGAGGCAAAGGGCGTTGGGCATGCGATACTCCTCTGTTGGTCCGACCGGGAGCTAGGGCCGCGTGGTTGAACGGCCGGTGATGCGCCCCGACAGCCTCGGTTCAGCCCGTGCCTGCACCCGCTTCACCGCCGGCGCAGCAGGAACACGGCATGTTCGGCGCGGAAATTGGCCGCGGCCGGGCTGGTCCGCCGGTCGCCGGTGAGGAACCAGGCACCCTCCACCTCCACGTCGCGCTCGCGCAGGAAGGCGCGGAAATCGTCGACGGTGACGTGGTGGATGTTGGGCGTGTCGTACCAGCGTTCGGGCAGCTGGCGCGTCACCGGCATCCGCCCGCCCCACAACAGGCTCAACCGCACCCGCCAGTGCGCGAAATTGGGGAACGACACGAACGCGCGCCGCCCGATCCGCAGCAGCTGGTCGAGCACCAGGTGCGGCGAGCGCGCGGTCTGCAGCGTCTGCGACAGGATCGCATAGTCGAAGCTCGCGTCGGGATAGTCGGCCAGGTCGACGTCCGCGTCGCCTTGCACCACCGACAGCCCGCGCGCGACCGCGGCGGCGACGTTGCCGGCGTCAATCTCCAGCCCGCGGGCGTCGACGCCCGACCGGTCGCGCAGCGCGGCCATCAGCGCGCCGTCGCCACAGCCGACGTCGAGCACCCGCGCGCCCGGCGCCACATGGTCGGCGATGACGGCGAGGTCGGGGCGCAGCGTCATGGCGCGACCGCCAGCGCGGCGGCGAACGCGGGGTCGAGCCGCTCCATCCACCGTTCGGGGCGCATCGGCGGTCCGAACCCCAGCGCCGCGTACACGCCGTGCGCGTCGGCGGTGACGAGGCCGACGCGGCGGATGCCGGCGAACCCGGGATGGTCGAGGAAACAGCGCACCATCGCGCGCCCGACGCCTTGCCCGCGCGCGCCCTCGTCCACCCACACGTCGGCGATCCAGGCGAAGGTCGCGTGATCGGTGATGGCGCGCGCGAAGCCGATCTGCTCGCCATCCCGGTATGCGCCCAGGCAGTGCGACCCGGCGATCGCGCGCTCCACCAGGCCGCGCCCGATCCCCGGCGACCAGTAGCTCGACGCGAGCCAGCCGTGGATGCGTGCCACGTCGAGCCGCGCGCGGTCGTCGTCGTAGGCGATCATCCGCCCGCCCTCAGGAAGCCGTCGACGACGCGGGTGAGCTCGGGCGACTCGAGCAGGAAGGCGTCGTGGCCATAGGGGCTTGACAGCTCCACGAAGCTGACCGCCGCGCCCGCCGCGTTGAGGGCGTGGACGACCCGGCGCGACTCGGCCGTCGGGTACAGCCAGTCGGTGTCGAAGCTGACGAGGCAGAAGCGCGCGCGCGCGCCGCGGAACGCGTCCGCCAGCCGCCCGCCATGCTCCTCGCCCAGGTCGAAATAATCCATCGCCCGGGTGATGTAGAGATAGCTGTTGGCATCGAACCGGTCGACGAACGCGATCCCCTGGTGACGCAGGTAGCTCTCGACCTGGAAATCGGCGTCGAAGCCGAACGACTTGGCCTCACGGCTCTGGAGCCGCCGCCCGAACTTCTCGGTCAGCCCCGCTTCCGACAGATAGGTGATGTGCGCCGCCATCCGCGCCACCGCCAGCCCGGCGGCGGGCGGCTCGCCGGACGCATAGTAATCGCCGCCGCGCCAGCACGGATCGGCCATGATCGCCTGTCGCCCGACCTCGTGGAAGGCGATGTTCTGCGCGGTGTGGCGCGCCGTGGAGGCGATGACGACCGCGGCCTCCACCCGGTCCGGGAAGGTCGCGGGCCAGCTCAGCGCCTGCATCCCGCCCATCGACCCGCCCACCACGGCGCGCAGCGTGCGCACGCCCAGATGGTCGAGCAGCATCGCCTGCGCGCGCACCATGTCGCGGATGGTGATGACGGGGAAGGCCATGCCCCGATGGGCGCCGGTCGCGGGATCGATGCTCGCCGGGCCGGACGATCCCATGCAGCTGCCCAGCACGTTGGCGCACACGACGAAGTGGCGCGAGGGGTCGATCGGCCGCCCCGGACCCACCATCCGCGTCCACCAGCCGGGCTTGCCGGTGCGCGGGTGGACGCTGGCGACATGCTGGTCGCCGGTCAGCGCGTGGCAGATCAGGATCGCGTTGCCGCCGTCGGGCGCGAGGCTGCCGTACGTCTCGTACGCGATCTCGACCGGCGACAGACTGCCGCCGCCGTCGAGCGGCAGGGGCCCGGGCAGCACGACCTGCCGCGCCAGCCCGAACCGCGCATCGAGGGAGGGAGAGGGAGCCGCCGCCACGCCGGACGGGTGCGACGGCCCGCGCGCGGCGTCAACACGGTTGCGGCGGGGCGGCGAGTCCAGCCGTCGCCGGACCGCGTCGAGCGCATGAAGTTGAGGAAGTTGAGGCGATACGCACCGTTTCGCGCCTGCCGCTCCCGCGACGCGCCGCCGATGCGTCGCCTCCGCGCCACCGACGCATCCCGAGCGCGGCACGGACGCGATTGCGACGCGACACCCATGCGCCACCTCCGCGCCACCGGCGCGTCCCGACCGCGCCGGTCCCGCTACCGCGAGGCGCCGAGACCGTGCCGCGGCGGCGGCGGGACCAGCGGGAGAGGGGAGGGGGCACGGCGACATCGTGCGGGGCGTGACATGCGAAATCCAACTTTGGGAGGGATATCGCGCCGCGGGTCGGAGCGCGTCGGGCGCCCGCGGCGGAACCGCGGCGCGGATCGCCTCCGGGGTCGGTCAGGACCGGCCGGTCAGCCGCTTCCGACAACGAGCGTCGTCGGCGGTCCGGAGACCACCGCGCCGCCGCTCACCGGCGGACCAGCATGCCCCGGTCAGCGATGGACGCGACCGTGCTTCCCGCCGTAACGCTGGCCGATGTAGCTGGTGAGCCGCTGCATCATCCCGGACGCGCCGATCGCGGCCTCCGAACAGCAGGGCAGCGGGATCTGGCTCTGCCCGGCGGCGCGACGCTCGACCTTCTGGCACAGGTCCTCGACGTCGGCCCGGCTGAGCAGGTTCTTCTCGCGCAGCAGGCAGAGCAGGCTTTGCAGGATGATGAGGCTTTCCTCGCCGGCCTCGGCGGAAAGCGGAACGTGCGATGCCATCGGGTCTCTCCTATGTTTTCGGAGAGGATACGCGCATTCCCGGTCGCCGCAAGGGGCGGTTCGTGGAGGGAACGACCTTCGCATGACCTCTCACGCAGGCCGTCTTCTTGCTCCGCACGAACGTGTCACCCGGCGATTACTTCGGCGTCCAAGGGCCGGGACGACGGAGATAGGCAGGAGAGGCGGCGCCGTGCCTCATAGCTGCCGGTCGGAAAGCGCCCAAATTCGGACGATCCGGCTACAATCCATTCTTCCCGAAACCGGACATTGCCGGGCTCTAGCGACAGGCGCTAGATACAGCGTGCCAGCGCGATGGAATTGGTAGGCGTATCGCTACAGCGATTCGGTGAAGGGTGTAGGTTGAGTGAGGCAGTGCCTCAACTCACAGGATAACTGGTGGGGATAAGTTCTACATTGCGGCTTAGCGCGTAGCTGATGAAGTAATCATTCCTCGGATCGAAACCGCTCCAAAACCTTTGGTCGTCGTCCCGGGTGGGAAACTGCAACCAGGCAATACCGCTTGGCTTGGGATGGCGAGGAACCCAGCTTGTGCGGCGAGGGTCTTCCCTCATCAGCTTTGCCTGAATGCCACACTTTTTAAGCCTTCTCTGAAGCTGCTCAGTAAGGCGGTCGGGCTTCACTAATAGAGCGGGGAAGAAGCGCTCGTGGTTGCCTGCTACCGCAGGCGTGGCCAGCAGAAGGGCAATCGCCACGACAGAGCGTAAGCAGGCCACGCCGCACCATTCACTTCCTTATTTATTTCGTCAACGTCAGCTATCGTCTTTGCACCGCCTGAAGCAGCCCTTCCGCTTTCCACCAAACCTCGACGCCAACTCCCGTCACGCCTCACGCCGCCGCTCGCTCCGTCAGTTGCGTCATCACCGCTTCCGCCGCCAGCCGGCCGGTCTGCGCGGCGCCGTTCATGTAGCCGGGGAAGGCGTCGGACAGGTGCTCGCCGGCGAAATGCACCCCGCCGCTCGCCACCGGGCGCGCGGCGCGGCCGTGTTCCTCCACCCAGATCAGCGGCGCGAAGCGGGTCATCTGCCCTGGGTGGAAGTTGATGTAGCCGCCCATCGTCATCGGATCGCGGTGCCAGGCGGTGCGGCGCGCCGAGACGGTCGCGCGGGCCATGCCGGGCACGCCCGCCTCCACCCCCTTCGCCCATGCCTGCGCCTGCGCCAGTGCCTCGCCCGCCGCCGCGCGCTCCACCTCGTCGCCGCCCAGATACCAGGTCCAGCCGCCGCCGGGCACCGCGCCGCCCGGGTGCGGGCGCACCGATCCGTCCCAGCCCGACGCGACCCCGCCCGACGCCGCCGGCGCGGTCGCGTGCCACAGCTCGCCGCCGCGCCCCGTCACCGCCTCCCACGGGCGGCTGCGCATCGTCGCCTGCACCTTCTCGTTGCGCCCCAGATTGGCCTCGGCGATGAACCGCTTCCACAAGGGCGGCAGCGGCACGCCGAACGCGATGCGCCGGGTGATCGACGCGGGCGTGGCGACGATCGCCGCGGCGGCGTCGACATGGCTGCCGTCCGCGAAAACCAGCCGGACGCCGGGCGCGGCATCCGCGCCGGGTCTGGGGTTGATCGCCGCCACCTTCTTCCCCGTCGCGATCCGCTTCGCCATCCGCGCGCCCATCGCGTCGACCAGCGCCGACGAGCCGCCGGCGATCACGTAGCGCTCGTCCGACCGGCTGAGCACGTCGACGCGCGCGCCCTCGATGCTCGGCAGGTTGAACATCAGCTCGATCGCCGACGCCTGCGCGGGCTCGACGCCGTATTCGGTGCGCGCGGTCGTCTCGAGCAGGCGGCGCACCCACGGCTCGGGCATGCGCGACGCGTATCGGTCGAGATAGGTCGCGAACGACAGGCGGTCGAGCTCGGCGGCGACGTGCGCCTGGTCGCGGTCGAGCCGGTCGGCGTCCTTCGTCATCTGCGCGGCTATCCCGCGCATCGCGGCGACCGCGTCCGCCTCCGCCACCGGCTGGCCGTCGGCGAGGATCAGCGAGCGCCAGCGGCCCGCCTTGCGGTCGATCAGCCCGACGCCGAACGTGCGCGCCAGCTCCGCCATGTCGTGGTGCTCGGTGTTGACGAGCTGCGCGCCGGTCTCGATCGGCTCGCTTCCACCGCGCGCGGTGTACATCCGGCCGCCGAGCCGCGGGCGCGCCTCGTACAATCGCGCGTCGATGCCGGCATGGGTCAGCGTCCACAGCGCGGTGAGGCCCGCGATGCCCCCGCCGACGATCGCGACCGGGCCGGTGCCGTCCGCCGCCCGCACCTCGCGCGGCAGCCCGGCGACCAGCGCGGTCGCCGCCAGCGCCTTGAGCACCCGGCGCCGCGTCTCGCCCTCGTGCCCGGGCGCCGGAGCGGCCTCGCCCGCCGCATGGAGGTTCGCGCGCCGTGCGGCGTCGAGCACCTGCCAGATCCCGCCTGCCCGCATGCCGCCCCCCAAACCCGGCCGCGCCCTAGCAGCAGCGCCGCGCCCTGCGCCAGCCCGGCTTGCGCCGGTTGCGGGTCGCGGGCATGCGACCGGCCATGACCACGACCGCCACCCGCCCCAGTCCCAAGCCGTGGATCATGGGCATCGCCCCCTATGTGCCCGGCCGCGCCACCAGCGAGGACGGTCGCCGCGTCGTCAAGCTGTCGTCCAACGAGAACCCGTACGGCACGCCCGAGGCCGCGCGCGCCGCGCATCGCGACGCCGCCGGCGAGCTCGAGATGTACCCCGACGCCGCCGCCGCCGACCTGCGTGCCGCACTGGCCGCGCATTACGGGATCGAGGCGGAGCGCATCGTGTACGGCACCGGCTCCGACGAGGTGCTGCACCTGGCCGCCGGCACGTTCGCGGGACCGGGGGACGAGATCATCCACGTCCGCTATGGCTTTGCGGTATACGACATCGCGACGCGGCGCGTCGGCGCGACGCCGGTGGTGGTGCCCGACCGCGACTATGCGACCGACGTCGACGCGATCCTGGCCGCCGTCACGCCCCGGACGAAAATCGTGTTCGTCGCCAATCCCAACAATCCCACCGGCACCTATAGCGACCGCGGCGCGATCGCGCAGCTCCATGCCGGGCTGCCGCGCGACGTGCTGCTGGTGCTCGACCAGGCCTATACCGAGTATCTCGACCCGGCCGACGACGACGGCGGGCTGGAACTCGCGCGGACCGCCCCCAACGTGCTGGTGACGCGCACGTTTTCGAAGATCTTCGGGCTCGCCGCCGAGCGGGTCGGCTGGGGCTATGCGAGCCCGGAGATCATCGGCGCGATGCACCGCATCCGCGCGCCGTTCGCGTTCAGCATCGCCGCGGGCCGCGCGGCGGTGGCGGCGCTGGGGGCGGGCGACTTCATCGACCACAGCCGGACCGAGAACCGGCGCCTGCGCGACTGGTTCGCGGGCGAGATCGCAAGCTTGGCGGGGGCCGGACTGCGCGTGGTGCCGAGCAAGGCGAACTTTACGCTGGTGCTGTTCGAGGGCGCGCTGACCGCCGAGGCCGCGTACCATGCGCTGATGGCGGCGGGCTATGCGACGCGGTGGCTGCCCGGACAGGGTCTGCCTGACGCGCTGCGCATCACGATCGGCGGCGAGGCGGACATGCGGGCGGTGGTCGAGGCGCTGCGGTCCGCGGCGGCCGCGGCGGGCTGATGCTGCCCTTTTCCCGCGTCGCGATCGTCGGCCTGGGGCTGATCGGCTCGTCGCTGGCGCGGGCGGTACGGGCGCGGATGCCTACGGTGCGGCTGACCGGGCACGATGCCGACGCGGGCGTGCGCGACACCGCGGTGCGGCTAAAGCTGGTCGACGACGTCGCCGACAGCGCGGGCGCGGCGGTGACCGACGCGGATCTGGTCATCCTGTGCGTGCCGGTCGGCGCGATCGGACGGGTGGCGGCGGAGATCGCCGCCGACCTGCCCG
>JBPBQW010000112.1:0-44464 GCA_050955125.1 Janthinobacterium lividum | reverse complement strand
CGTATAGCGTGAACATCGCGTCTCGGCCCGGGAAGACGCGGATGCTCTCGAGCCGCTGCGCGGTGGCGGTGCTGGGCACCTGCGCGCCGATCGGCACGATCGAGCCCGCGCGCACGAACAGCGGCATGCGATCGATCGTCGCCGCGGCCGCGATCGTCTGGCCGCCGCGATCTTCGCGCCGGTCCACCAGTCGTACCAGTCGGTTCCGGCGGGCAGGTACACCGGGCGGCTCGTCTGCCCCTGCTCGGTGACGGGCGCGGCGAGGAAGGCGGGGCCGAACATATACTGATCGCCGATCGTCTTCACGCGCGGATCGTTGGGAAAGTCCATCCACAGCGCGCGCATGAACGGCGCGCCGTTGTCGTACGTCGCGTGGCCGAGCGAATAGATGTAGGGGATTAGCGAATGGCGCAGCCTCAGCCAGCTCGCCAGCACCGGCTCGGCGGCCTTGCCGTATTCCCAGATCGCGGTCGCCGGGCGCCGGCCGTGGATGCGCAGCGTCGGCGTGAAGCTGTTGAGCTCGAACCAGCGGACGAACAGCTCGGGGTAATCGGCGTAGTCGGTGGCCATCGCGGTCGCGCCGGCGGGATCGATCAGGGGAGCGTGCGGGGCCTTGGGCCCGCTCGGCCTCTGCCAGCCGCCGGTGTCGCTCGAGGTATAGGCGATGCCGCTCGCCGCCATGTTGAGGTTCGCCGGCACCTGGCGGCGCAGCGCTTCCCAGGTCGACTGGACGTCGGAGGTCAGAAGATCGCGCCGCTCGCCTGCGCGCCGAGATACGCGGCGCGCGCGAGGATCAGGTTGCGGAAGGCCGGACGATCCCGGGCCGAGCCCTGCGCCACGCCGCCGATGTGCAGCAGCGGGAAGAGGTTGTGGTATCGGTCGCCCGAACCGATCGAGTAAAAAGCGCCGTCGGGCACCAGATCGGGTTCGGTCTCGTCGAGCCAGGTATAGTCAAACCCCTGGCTCAGGATGTTGTCGCGAATGTGGTCCCAATATCAGGCGCGCGCGTCGGGGTTGGTCGAATCGATCAGCGCGCCGGCACGGTCGGCGCGGACGGGCAGGCCGTCAACGACGTTGCCGTCCTTGTCGCGCAGCAGCCAGCCCTTGGCGGCGAGATCGTTGAAATAACGCGACTCGCGCTCGAACCGCGGCCACACGCTGATGATCGATCGCAGGCCCATCGCGTGCAGCTTGTCGTTCATCCCCTTGGGATCGGGGAAGAAGCTGTGATCAATGTCGAGCTGGCCCATCCGGGTCCAGTAGAACCAGTCGAGCACCATCACGTCGAGCGGATAGCCACGGCTGCGATAGCCGTCGGCGATGCCCAGCAACTCGGCCTGGCTCTCGTAGCGCGCCTTGGACTGGATCAGGCCGAAGGCGGCCTTGGGCGGCAGCGGCGTGACGCCGGTCAGGCGGCGATAGCCGGCGTAGAGGTCGTCCGCGGTCGCGCCGGTGATGACGAAGAACGAGACGCGCTCGCCGACCTGGCTCTGGAACCGGGTCGCATTGTGGAGGCCGGGGGAGACGATGGTTGCCGAGGGGTTGTCCCAGACGATGCCATAGCCCTTGTCAGTGACCATAAGGGGCACGCACACCGTCTCGCCCGCAGGCGCATCGTAATTGTGGCGGCAGTCGATCGTGCGACCGCGCAGATCGAGGATACCCTCTTGGTTCTGGCCGAGGCCGTAGTAGTGCGTGTCCGCCGTGTCCGCGAAGGTCGCGCCGACGCGGAACGTCTTCTCGCCGTTCACGGTCTGGGGCGACATCTCCCACCCGTTCATGCGAGTGATGGCGTGGCCGTCGGCTCCCGCAATCGCGACCGACACCGGGGGCAGCGCGGGCGCGAAATACCGCTCCATCTGGTTCGGCGCCTTGGGCCACGGCTGGGCGGCGACAGTGATGGAGAGTGCCGGGGAGGCGAATACGTCGCCAGTGGCATCGGTGCGATGCTGCCAGCCGGTCGCGTCGGTTTTCGCGACGATGCCATAGCCCGGCGCGGCGCTCGCGCGGTCCTTGTCGACCGCGATCGTGACGCGCACGATGTTGGGCGCATAGGTCTCGACCGACACGATGCCGCCGTTGCGCTCCACAAGCGTGTTCGGGGCCGGAGCGGCGGTTGGCGCGGCGGCGGCGGGAACCGACGACAGCGTGGCCGACATGCATCCTGCGAGCAGGGCGGCGAGCACCCGTACCCGGGCATTAGGCTTCCCCATCATCCTCTCCCTTGCGGCCGATTTGGCTCGTATCGCCGTTCCGATATACACTCAGACTTGATCCGGCGACCCATCAAGCTACAGCTGTTCACCTATGGGATGGTCGTTCATCGACGCAATAGCAGATTGCGACAGGTCACAGGCAGAGTAACTGCCGCAATTGAGGGAGAGGCTATGATCAAGCGCGGAATAGTGGCGATGACGCTCGGGCTGGCGAGCGTAGCGCAGGCACAGACCTCCGGTCCGTCGCCGACATCGGTTCCCCGCATAGTCACCCGCGACGGACACCACGCGCTGATGGTCGATGGGGCGCCGTTCCTGATGCTGGGCGCGCAGGTGAACAATTCGAGCAACTATCCCGCCGCGCTGCCCAAGGTCTGGCCGATGCTCGATCGCATCCACGCCAACACCGTCGAGGTGCCGGTCGCGTGGCAGCAGATCGAGCCCGAGGAGGGGCGGTTCGACCTTACGTTCGTTCAGGCGCTGCTCGACGGTGCGCGGGCACATGGCAAGCGCGTCGTCATCCTCTGGTTCGGCGCGTTCAAGAACAGCGGTCCCAGCTACACGCCCGACTGGGTGAAGACCGACAATCGCCGCTTTCCGCGAATGAAGACCAGGGACGGCAAGGACCATTACGTCCTCTCCCCCAACGCGCGCGCCACGCTGGAGGCGGACAAGCGCGCGTTCGTGACGCTGGTGACATACCTGCGCGATCACGATCCGCAGAACACCGTTATCCTGATGCAGGTCGAGAACGAGACGGGCAGCTATCGATCGCCGCGCGACTACGGTCCGGCGGCGCAGAAGCTGTTCGACGGGCCCGTCCCGGCGGCGCTGCGCAAGCATGGCACATGGACGCAGGCCTATGGCGCGCAGGCGGACCGCGCGTTCAATAGCTGGTACACCGCGCTGTACTGCAACGAGCTGGCCGCGGCGGGCAAGACGATCAAGCCGCTGCCGATGTACGCCAATGCATCGCTCGCGGATCCGTTCAAGGTGCCCGCGCCGACCAATGTCGCCAGCGGCGGCCCGCAGCAGGACGTGCTCGACATCTGGAAGGCGGCGGCGCCCGCCCTCGATTACGAGGCACCCGACATCTACGACCGCGATCCGGCGCACGTCGTCGCGTTCCTCGACGCTTATCGCAGGCCGGACAATACGCTGGCGGTGCCCGAGATCGGCAACGCGCTCGAATATGCGCGCTTCTTCTGGGCAGCAATCGGGCGCGGGGCGGTCGGCTTCTCGCCGTTCGGCATGGATGCGACGGGGTATTTCAATTATCCGCTGGGCGCCAAATCGCTCGACGATGCGACGCTCGACGCATTCGGGGCCAAGTACGCTCTGTTCGCGCCGATGGCGCACGAGTGGGCGCGCGTCGCGTTCGAGCATCCGACCTGGGGCACCGCCAAGGGCGCGGACGGAAAGCCGCAATCGATCGACATGGGCGGCTGGACGATCACCGCCAGCTACGGCGAGTGGCAGTTCGGTCATCGCACGGACAGCTGGATCAAATCCGTGCCTCCCGCCTGGGCCGACGAGCCCGTGGGCGGCGCGCTGGTCGCGCAGATTGCACCCGACCAGTATCTTGTGAGCGGCGACCATGTGCGCCTCGACTTCGCGCCGGGCGCCGGCGCGCCTGCGAACAGTTTGGTGTTGCGGGTCGAAGAAGGTCGCCTTGTCGATCGCCAGTTCGTCGTGGATCGCGTGTGGAACGGGGACGAGACCGACTACGGGCTGAACTTCATCGACACGCCGGTGCTGTTGCGGGTTACGGTGGGACGGTATCGGTAGCCGTAGCATCACTCTGGGCATCGCCCAAAGTGATGGCGGCTAGGGCTGGTCGCCCAGCGAGAAGATGCGCGTCGCCTCCGTCCATTTCACGCCCGCCGCCGCGCCCGGGATCGGTTGCTGGAACCCGTCCATCAACGTCTCCCATGCCTGGACGTCGGGGTCTGCGGCGTCGGCGGCGGCGTTCGCGGCGGGATCGAAACCCGGTACCGTTTCCATGGTCATCACCAGGCGGTTGCCCGCGCGGTGAATCGTCATGTCGGTGATGCCCGATGCGCGAATGGCCGCCACCACCGCGCCGGGCACCGCGCTGGCGGCGTGCCAGCGATCATAGGCGGCGATCAGCGCCGGGTCGTCCTTCAGGTCGAGCAGCAGGACGCGGGTCGGCATCAGTTGATCCAGCCGCCGTCGATCACATGCGCCTGTCCGGTCGTGAAGCCGGATTCGTCGCTCGCCAGGTACAGCGCCAGCGCGGCGATCTCCTCGGGCCGGCCGAGCCGCCCCATCGGCTGGCGTGCGGTGAAGTCGCGCCGCGCCTGCTCGTAATCCCCGGTGTCGCGCAGCCGCTGCTGGAGCGAGGGCGAGTCCACCGTGCCCGGACAGATCGCGTTGCAGCGAACGCCCCGCGCGACGAAGTCCGCCGCGACCGCCTTCGTCAGCCCGATCACTGCGGCCTTGGTGGTGCCGTATGCGAAGCGGTTGGGAATGCCCTTCACCGAGCTCGCGATCGACGCCACGTTGACGATGCTGCCGGCGCCGCGCTCCAGCATGCCGGGCAACACGGCTCGGATCGTGCGGTAGCTGGCGGTGACATTGAGCTGATTGGCGAACGCCCACTGATCCTCGTCGCAATCGAGGATCGTCCCGTTGTGGACGACGCCCGCGCAGTTCACCAGCACGTCGACCGTGCCGACGCGGCCCGGCAACGCCCGCACCGCCTCGGCATCGCACACGTCGAGCGCGAACGTCTCGCAGTCGAGCCCGGCGAGCTTGTCCGCCGCGAGATCGGTCGCGATGACGGTTGCGCCCTCGGCGACGAACAGCTCGGCCGTCGCGCGGCCGATCCCCTGGCCGGCGGCGGTGATCAGCGCGGTCTTGCCCGCGAGCCGCGCGCTCATGCCGCGCGCCTCCGCGGCAGACACGCGGGGCCGACGGGATCGAAGCTCTTGTACGTCAGGATGAACTCCTGGTGGCCGAGCTCCTCGGACTTGCTGCGCTCGCCCGCCGCGACCGCGAGCGTACGGTCATAGATCTCGTCGCCAAGATCGGCGAGCGTTGCCTTGCCCTCCAGGATGCGGCCGGCGTTGACGTCCATGTCCCCCGCCAGCCGCCGCGCCGTCTCCGGGTTGGCGCAGATCTTGATGACGGGAGAAATGGCCGATCCCACCACCGATCCGCGCCCGGTGGTGAACAGGTTGATGTGCGCGCCGCACGCGATCAGCTCGACGATCTCGGCATTGTCGGCGATGTTGGGAAAGCCGAAGCGCGGCTCGCCGTCGGGCACCACGTCGAGCATGTAGAGGCCGGGCGAAGGCGGCACGTCGCCGGGCTTGACGATGCCGCTGATCGGCGAACTGCCCGACTTGGAATAGGCACCCATCGATTTCTCTTCCTGCGTCGTCAGCCCACCCTCGGCGTTGCCGGGCGCGAAGCTGCCGAACCCCATCGTCGTGTAATAGCGTTCGGCCTTCATCACGCTGGCTGTCAGTTCTGCACCCAGCTCCGGCGTGATCGCTCGGGTTTCCATAATGGCTTCGCAGCCGACGAGCTCGCCCGTCTCTTCGAAGATGCACGTCGCGCCCTCCGCGACGAACCGGTCGAACGCGCGGCCGACCGCCGGGTTGGCGGTGATCCCGCTGGTGCCGTCGGATCCGCCGCAGATCGTGCCGACGATCAGCTCGTCCACCGCCATCGTCGTGCGCGGCCCCGCATCGGCCAGCGCCTTGACGCGCGCGACCGCCTCCAGCCCCGCCGCGATCGTCGCGGCGGTGCCGCCGACCTGCTGGATCACCAGCGTCTCCACCGGCCGCCCGCTCGCCGCGACCGTCTGCGCCAGCGCCTCGCGGTTGAAGCTCTCGCAGCCGAGCGACACGATCACCAGCGCGCCGACGTTGGGATGGGTGACGATCGCCTTCATCACCTTGTCGGCATAGGCGTTGGGGTAGCACCCGGGAAAGCCGATCAGCTGCACGTCGGGGTCGTCCGCCTTGTCGACGATGCGGCGTGCGACGTGATGCGCGCATTCGACGAGGTAGGCGACCGCGACGACGTTGCGGATGCCCTTTCGACCATCGTTGCGGGACCAGGCTGGGATCATCGGTGCTTCCCTTCGAGCGTCTCGCGGGTATGGCTCGCGATATAGTCGCTCTTCATGTTGTGCAGGTGGATATGGTCGCCGGCTCGCGCGGCGGACGTCATCGAGCCGATCGGCGCGCCGTATTTGTAGATCTTGTCCGCCGGCATCAACGCGACGCGCGCGACCTTGTGGCCGACGGGAAGCGCGGAGGCGGCGACGATCGCGACGCCGTCGACGGTCAGCAGATCGCCCGGCGCGAGGGCGGCGGTGACGACGAGGACGTTGTCGTCGGGGTGCAGCAGGAGGAGGCTCATGCCGCCGCCGGCCTGCGGCGGCAGGCGGCCCACAGCGCGTCGGGGATCGCCTGGCCGGCGAAGGCGAGCGTCGCCGCTACCTGCTCGCGGCCGACCATTCCGGGGATGACGCCGGCGACGGCCGGATGGCGGCGCGGGAACTGCAACGCTGCGGCGGCCAGCGGCACGTCGTGTGCGGCGCACGCCCGCTCCAGTTCGCCGACGCGGGCGATCACGTCGGCGGGAGGCGGGGCATAGTCGAAATGACTGGTGGTGCGCGCGCCTTCGACGAGGATGCCGCTGTTGTACGGCCCACCGATCACGACTCGCGTGCCGAGCGCGGCGCAGCGATCGAGCAACGGCCGCGCCGCGTCCTGCTCCAGCAGCGTGTAGCGGCCGGCGAGCAGGATCACGTCGAGCTCGACCTCGTCGAGCAGCCGTTCGCACACCGCGATCTCGTTTACGCCGATGCCGATCGCGGCGATCGCGCCTGCATCGCGCAGCTCGCGCAGCGCCGGATAGCCGCCGACGAGGAAATCGGTCAGGTGCCGCTCCGCATCGTCGCCATGGGTCAGCACCCCGAGGTCGTGCGCGAGCAGGATGTCGACCCGGTCGCGCCGCAACCGCGCCAGGCTTTCGTCGAGGCTGCGCAACACGGCATCGCGGCGATAGTCGAAGCGGGGCTCGAAGGGTCGCGCATCGACGAAGCCGTGACGCTCGGTCGCATCGCTGTCGGTCGGATCGAGCAGGCGACCGACCTTGGTCGAGACGATCGCGCGAGCCTCAGGATCGTGCCGGGCCAGCGCGTGGCCGAGCCGCTCCTCCGCCAGTCCGAAGCCATAATGCGGCGCGACGTCGAAGAAGCCGATCCCGCCGGCCAATGCCGCCGCGACCGTCTCTTCGGCGATCCCGTCCGCAACAGGACGATAGAGGTTGCCGAGCCCGGCACAGCCCATACCCAGGGGCGGCAGCGTCATCATTCCGGCCTCCGACGAGCCTGGATGGCGAACAGCATCACGACGGCGAAGCACAGCGCCGGCACCGCCATGGCGCGAAGGATGGAGCCGGTCGCGTCCGACACCAGCCCCATCACCGCCGGGAACACCGCGCCGCCGATGATCGCCATCACCAGCAGCGCGGCGGCGGACTTGGTCAACGGCCCGAGCCCGTCGATGCTTTCCGCGAAGATCGTCGGATACATGATCGACATGAAGAAGCTGCTGACCACTAGCGCGATCACCCCCGCCTGACCGCCCGTCGCCGCCGCGAAGGCGCAGCAGACCAGCCCGGCCCCGGCGAAGATCGCCAGCAAGGGCAGCGGCCGGACGCGGCCCATCAGCGCGGCGCCCGCGAAACGGCCGATCATGAACACGACCAGCGCCGCGGTGAGATAGTCGGACGCCGCGCGCGCTCTCGTGCCGGGCATCGCCACCTGTGCGTAGCGGATGAGGAAACTCCACACGCCGACCTGCGCGCCGACATAGAAGAACTGCGCGACGATGCCGAGCAGGAGCCGCCGATGGCCGGCGAGAGCGCGAACGTCGCCCCAAGCGCCGACGCCGACGCCGTCGTCGGGCGCGGTCGCGATCGCCGGGAAGGGGGTGACGCGGATCAGCACCGCCCACACGAGCACCGTGGCCGCGATCAGGAGATAGGGGAGCTGTACGGCGGTCGCGCCGTGGGTGGCCGTCTCGCCCAGGATGAAGGTCCGCCCGATCAGCACGCCCGCGATCGAGCCCAGCGGATTGAACGCCTGCGCGAGGTTGAGCCGGCGCGAGGCAGTCCCGGCGCTCCCGAGCCGCGCGATCAGCGGGTTCGCGGACGTTTCGAGAAAAGCGAGGCCGCCGGCGATCACGAATAGCGCGGCAAGGAAGCCGGGATAGCTCGACGCCCCCGCCGCCGGCCAGAACAGTAGCGCGCCCAAGGCGTAGAGGATGAGGCCCAGTAGCACCGCGGCGCGATAGCCATAGGCGCGCATGAACAGCGCCGCCGGGATCGCAAGGCAGAAATAGCCGAGGTAGAAGGCCGACTGGACGAGGCCCGCGCCGAAGTCGCTGAGCGTGAACACGCCCTTGAAGTGCCCGATCAGCACGTCGTTCAGGTTGTTCGCGACGCCCCACAGGAAGAAGAGCGCGGTGACGAGCGCCATCGGCAGCGCGGCGCCCCGCGCCTTGGTGCTCACGCGGTCACACCCCGGCCTTCGAGCCGGATCACGGGCACGAAGCCGCCGGGCGCCCCCCGCGGCAGGTCGAAATGCATCCCGGTCGCGTCCTGCCGGAAGCGCACCGGCCCGCCGCCGAGCAGCGTCGCACGCGCGACCTCGCCGTGCCACCGGCCGCTCGCCAGCGACGCAACGCTGGCGGTGCCCTGCGGCGGCACCAGGAACAGCAGGTACAGCGCGCCGCGGTTGGTGGTGAATCGCACGTCGCGGGCGGTGAAGGCCGGGCCGTTGCCCCTCTCGTTCTGCATCCCGGCGTGAAGCAGGGTCGGCCCCTCGCCAAAGCTGCGCCACGGCCGCGAGCCGAAGATCGCCTCGTCATTGACCGCGGTCCAGCCGCCGATGCCGTCGAGGATGCGCTCCTCCTCGCTGTCGATCGCGCCATGGCCGGGCTGCGGGATGGAGAGCAGCAGATTGCCGTTCTTGGACACCACGTCGGCCAGCCGCTGGATCACCTGTTCGGCAGTCTTGTAGCTTTTGTCGTTGAGCCGCGCGACATTGTAGAACCAGTCGCCCAGACACGTGTCGGTCTGCCAAGGTTCCTGCCAGAGATGGTCGGTGTATCCGCGCTCGACGTCCTGCACGACGCCGCCGCGCTGATCGGGCGTGAGCTGCTTGGCGAACAGCGCGACGTCGATCTTGCCGTGCCAGTCGATGGAGCGATTGTAGTAATCCGCCGCCGATTGAAGCCCGATCGGCCCGAACGGCAGGCCGTAATCGTCGAAATAGACGAGGTCCGGCTTGTACTTGGCGACGAGGTCCTGTTGGCGGAGCAGCCAGCGGGTGGCGTAGCGCGGATCGTTCTTCGGCCCGGCCTCGCCCGCGATCCAGTCGCCGTCGTGGACGTCATGCCATTTGGTCATCGCCTCGACCGTGTCGATGCCGTCGGGCAGCACGGCATAACCGCCGTTGTAGAGGTCGCGCGGATCGAGCCCGTCCCACCATTGCCCGCGACCGTCCGCCTTGGTCAGCCGGTACGCGTCGTAGCGGACGCCCTTCTTCGGGCCGGTCGGGTCGTAGCCGAACGCGGGCTGATACCAGTGCCAGCTGTGCGCGGCATGGTTGGAGACGCCGAACTTCAGCCCCGCCGCGCGTGCCGCCTTTTCCCAGGTGCCGACGATGTCGCGCCTGGGGCCGACGCGGGTCGCGTTCCAGGGCTGGTAGCGGCTGTCGTAGGTGTCGAGATTGTCGTGATGGCAGGCCAGCGTCATAAAATAGCGCGCGCCGGCCTTCTTGTAGCGCGCGATCAGGGCCTCGGGCTCCCAGCGATCCGCGGTCCAGAGGTGCTGGATATCCTTCATCCCCGCGACCGACGGATGACCGTAGGTTCTGAGGTGATGTTCGTACATCGGGTGGCCTTGCATGTACATGAAGCGGCCGTACCAGTCGCCCTGCTCGGGGACCGACTGCGGCCCCCAATGCGCCCACATGCCGAGCTTGGCATCGCGAAACCAGTCGGGATAGCGGTAGTTCGCGACCAGCGACGGCCAGTTCGGCTGCACCGGGCCGCGCGCGATCCCCATCGGGCTCTGCGCCAGCGCGGCGCGCGCGACCGGCAGCGCCGCGATGCCGGCGAGCACCGAGCGGCGGGTCAACTCCCGGTTCACTCGCCCGCTCTCCCGATCCGCAGGGTTCGCGCGATCGCGGCCCTGGCGATCGGCTCCATCACCGCATAGCCCGCGGCGGTAGGATGGACGCCGTCGCTCGACAGCCCCGGCCTCATCGCGCCCTGCGAATCGGCGAGCGCCGCGAAATAATCGACATAGGTGAAACCGTTCGCGCCGGCGTAGGACTGCAGCCACGCGTTCATCGCGGCGATCTGCGGCGTGGGCCTTTTCTCGGGGCTCCACGGAAAGGCGCTGGCGGGCGGGACGGAGGCGAGGAGCACCTTGACGCCGTGCGCGCGGGCCAGCTCGGCCATGGTACGGATGTTGCCTTCCACCGTCTCCATCGTCGCGGCGCCGCTGTTGCCGGCAATGTCGTTGGTGCCGGCCATGATCTGCACCGCCTGCGGGTGCAGGTCGAGGACGTCGGCGCGGAAGCGGACCAGCATCTGCGGCGTCGTCTGCCCGCTGATCCCGCGATCAACGCGACCCTCGGCCCAGAAGCCCTTGCTGAGGCCCATCCAGTTGTCGGTGATCGAGTCGCCCATGAACACCACGCGGACCGGCCGGCGGCTCGCCGTCAGATCCCGGTTGGCGGCGGCATAACGGCAGAGCTGGCCGAAATCGCGCGTGAACATATGGAGGTTCCACGCTTGCCAGCCCGCGGCATCGGTCGGCGCGGGATGGGAAGGGCAGGGATCCGCGACGATGCCGACGGGATCGTCGCCATGCGGATCGCCAGGAACCTTCGTCTGCGCATGGGCAACAAGAGGCGCGAGTGCGGCGGCCATGGCCAGCAGCGAGCGACTGATCGTCATACTTTATTCCTCTCCTGTCGGCTTCGTACCGAGCGTTACTTATCCGCTGGCTCACGCTACGTAATCACCATCCGAATATAAAGACCGCCTTCACAAGTAAACAGCTAGTCATTCGGACGTAGCGGGGGCGCTATCGATGGCCGCCTGCGCGATCGGCTCCATCCGGGCATAGCCGATCCGCAGCGGATGCACCCCGTCGACCGTCAGTCCGCGCTCCATCAACCCGCGCCGGTCCGCGAGCGCGTTCTAATAATCGGCATAGGCATAGCCACGCCGCCGGTAGGAGGCGCGCAGCCAAGCGTTGAGCGCGCGGAGCTCGGCCGGACTGCGCTCCTTCAGCACGTCCTTCGCCTGGTCGTTGTAGTCGTTGACCGGGAGCAGCGATCCGAACACGAGGCGAATGCCGTGGCGATCGGCCATATCGGCCATCGTCTCCCAGTTCGTCTCGATCTGCTCGGGCGTTTCCTGCTGCACGAAACCCTGCACGTCGTTGACGCCGGCGAGGATCACGACCGCCGCCGGCCTGAGCGCGACGACATCCTGACGGAACCGCAGGATCATCTGGGCCGTGACGTGACTGCCGATGCCCCGGTTCACATAAGGTTTGCCCGGGAAGGAACGCGCAAGGTCCCAGCGATCGGTGATCGAGTCGCCCAGGAACAAGACGCGGCGCTCGCCCGGCCCGGGCGGCGCAAGCGCACGATCGGCGGCCGCGTAGAGGTAGCGCTCGCCGAAATCCGGCATCAGGCTCGGGATCAGCTTAGCGCGGAAAGGCCCCAGCCAGGGACCCCAATCCTTGTCCGCGACGGTCCGGCGTTCCGGTGAGCTCTGGTACACCGCCTCGGCGACCGCGGACTGGTCCCGGAGCGGACCGCCGAACGATTGCAGCCGCGCCGGCGAGCGGGAGGACAGCCGATCCCCATAGGATGACGCGCTTGATCGTGATGCCCTCGAAGGTCACGTCGCTACGCTCCCGCTTGAGGCGACATCGCTGCCTATGGACATGGGCTGCGCATATGAACTACGGCGTGCCGATCGGACAGTGAACGGGGCGAGCAAAGCCACCTTTTCCGGGCCTGGTAAAAAGCGCGACCGGATCACCCGGCCGCAAACGTGAGAAGGAAGAGAGAGGATGACGAGGGGTTTGATCGCTGCTGCTCCGTGTGGGCGGAGTGGCCTTGTGGCGACCGTTTCCGTTGCGGCCATGACCGCCGCGTTCTGGGCGGCGCCCGCAGCTGCGCAGGCGCAAACCGCTTCGCAGACCGCGCCGGCTGCTCCCGCCCCCCAAGACCAGGCCGCGACCTCGTCCGGTGCGCTGACCGCCCCCAGCGGTGATCAGGGTGTCGCAAGCCAGACCAACGGCAGCGCCGAGGCGACCGGCGGCGACGTGGTGGTGACGGGCGTGCGCGCCAGCCTCAGCTCGGCGCAGAACATCAAGCGCAACTCCGACCAGATCGTCGACTCGATCGTCGCGGAAGACATCGGCAAGCTGCCGGACCGCAACATCGCCGAGGCGCTGCAGCGTATCTCGGGTATTCAGATCACACGCAACTATGGCGAGGGCAGTGCGGTCGCGATCCGCGGGCTGACGCAGGTCCGCACCGAGCTCAACGGGCGCGACATCTTCACCGCCAGCAACTCCGGCGCGACGCTGAGCCTGGAGGACGTGCCGTCCGAGCTGCTCGCCGGCATCGACGTGTACAAGAACCCGTCGTCCGACCTGATCGAGGACCAGCTGAGCGGCACCATTAACTTCCGCACCCGCAAGCCCTTCGATTTCGACGGATTTAAAATCTCGGGTTCGCTGACCAACACCTATTACGACTTGGTCAAGACAAGCGAGCCGTCCGCGTCGCTGCTCGTCAGCGATCGCTGGCATACCGGCATCGGCGAGATCGGCGTGCTCGTCAGCGCGTCGTATCAGAAGACCGCGTTCCGCCAAGACACGATCTCGACTGAGCCGTTCAATACGCTCGACACGTCGATCAATGCGCAAACTGGCCTGCCCAACGTTCCGACCGATTATGCCGCCGCGACAACCTTAGGCCGGCTCGGGCAGACGACAACACTACCGCACGGCACCGGCATCGGCGAAGTCTATGGCGACCGTCGCCGCTTCGGACTCGACGCATCGGTCCAGTGGCGGCCGAGCTCAACCTTGGAGTTCACCGGCGAGGTGTTCCGCAATGAGTACAACTTCCGGTTCGACGACTACAGCTTGTTCGCCGAGCCATCCACCGCCACCATCGACCCGGCGCCCGGTGCGGCGTTCGCCTTTACGCCCAGTGGCGACTTCCAGAGCGGCACGTTCCGGAACGTCGGGCTGGATGCCAACACCAGCCTAGAAACGCGCCATTCGATCACCACCGATTATTCGCTGAATGGCAAGTGGAAGCCCAATTCGCACCTGACGATCACCGCCGATGGCCAGTTCGTCAATGCGACGACGCAGGACGTTCGATCGATTATTGGCCTGAATGGGTCGGGTGACGGAACGCTGGTGCAGAACATCACGGGCACGTCTCCCGTGGTCGGACTTACCACTCCAGAGGGGCTGACAAACTTGGCGAGCTACAATGCCGCCTTCTACCTCGACGACCTTAACCATGCGGAAGCCAAGGACAGGGTCGGCCGCCTCGACGCCGAGTATCGCTTCGACGGCGGTCTCCTCCGGTCGGTCCGGGCGGGCTTCCGCTATGCGGATCGGACGAACGTCTACAGTGATACCGGTTACCGTTATTCACAGTTGCCTTCGGTGCCGACCGACGTCGAAACGGTCGACCTTAGCGACTTTTTCCATGGCGCCGTGGTGTTTCCGACTCAAGGGCTGTTCTTCTCGCGTGCCACGACGCTCAACTACGACGCCACGCGCGCGGCACTTGGCATCACGACGGAGGTACCGTATCAGCCGAGCGGCACGAACACCGAAGCTCAGAAGACCTACGCCGGCTATGTCGCGGCATTCTTCAACGCGGCGGACATGGGGGTACCGATCGATGGTAACATCGGCTTGCGGTACGTCCGTACGCAGGAGGCGGTGACCGGCTTTTACCAGCAAACCGATCTGACCGGCCCGGTCGGCGCGCAGGTCACCGGGAACACGACTTCCAATCTCGTTGCGTTCGGACAGAACTACAATTCCTGGCTGCCTAGTCTGAACCTGCGTCTGCACCTCACCGACAAACTGCAGCTCCGCTTTGCCGGATCGAAGAACATCTCACGCCCGACGTTCGATCAGCTCAACCCGGCACTGTCGATCACCGAGCCGGGTTCAGCTCAGATCAACCAAGAGCACGACGTCACGGGCGGCAATCCTTATCTGAAACCGATGACGTCGAAGAACTTCGATATATCCGCGGAATGGTATTTCGCGCGGACAGGGTCGCTTACCGCGTCAGGGTTCTACAAGGATATCTCGAACTACATCCAGACCGGCATCTCTACGCGCAACGTTACGTTCACCGATGGCGTGACCGCAGCTTACAATGTCACGTCGACCAGCAACGTCGCCGATGCCAAGGTGAAAGGCTTCGAGGTTGCTTACCAGCAGTTCTTCGATTTCTTGCCGGGCGCGCTAAAGGGTCTGGGCGTCCAGGGAAACTTCACCTACGTGGACTCGAACGCGCCCAGTCCGGCAACTGAGGGTCCAGTACACAATGTATCGCTCGAAGGACTTTCGAAATATAACTATAACGTGATCGGCATATACGAGCTCGGCAAGGTATCGGCCCGCGTCGCGTACAATTGGCGTAGTCAGTTCCTAATCACGACGTCAGGAAACGGCACAGGCAATCTACCAATCTTTGAAAATCCCTTCGGACAAATGGACGCGTCTGTAACGTTAACAGTTAATCCGCATTTTGCACTGTCTGCAAACGGTGTGAATGTATTGAATACGGTTACGTCGACCTATTTCGGCCTGCCGACGCGTCCGCGCGATTCGGACATCAGCGACCGGCGTGTTAGCATCACGGCTCGCATCACCTACTGATAGGGAGACATTCTCGCATTGCCGGCCGGAGCTTCGGGCCTCGGCCGGTCCTCTTGTCTAGGTCCGGCGCGAGTTACCGGATTGGCTTGTAGCCCTGCAGTGCGAGTACAGGAGGCGTTATGAGACGGTGCCGCTCCAGAACTAGAGGATCGGAAAAATTCGGCCTGATAAGTATAGAGGCGCGAGCATTGCCTATAAAGGGATCGTCGATCGCTGTGCTCTGAACGACGACCATACGGTCGCGTGATCGTGCTGAGCTGCTTCGACCGCTTCATCGTCAGGATCAAGCCGGAGGGCAGTATCCGGCGCCAAAAGGGCGGGGGACCGCAGTTGCAGTTCGCCGCCGTCGAGATCGCCAGTATCGCGTTCGCGAGGTACCGACCGAGCCCGGTGAGGCCATCTGAAAAGGCGGGTCCTGCGCCTCTCAGGCAATTGCGCTAGGAATGAGGCTCCCTAGAAATCGCCGCCCGAGGTGCCGGTCGCCGTACCGAGCACCTCGCGCCGGCCATCGCCGGTCACGCCGACTGCGATGGTGACTGCAACCGAGACGATGCGGCGGGCTTGCCGGACCTTCAGGTACGTCGCGTCCACCCGGATATACGGCCAGTCGCCCTCGATGGGGAGGTCGAGGAACGCCTTCACGCGCACGTCGATCTCCTCGCAGAGCCGGCTCACCTGGCTCTTGGAGATGCCGCTCATCCCTCCACGGCCTTTCCAACGATGCTGCGCATCGCCGGAACCTTGTGCCGTTTCGCTCAACCGACCCTATTCGCACTGAGGATCACCCCATGAAAATCTGCCGCTATGGCCCGGTCGGCGCGGAGAAGCCCGGCCTCGTCGATGCCGATGGTCGCATCCGCGACCTCTCCGGACACCTCGCCGACATCACGCCCGCCACGGTGACGCTCAACGGCGTCGCGAAGCTCAAGGATATCGATCCGACGTCGCTGCCGCTGGTGGAGGGCACCCCGCGCTACGGCGTCCCCGTCAACGGCATCGGAAAGTTCATCGCCGTCGGCCTCAACTATGCCGATCACGCCAAGGAAGCCGGCCTGCCGGTGCCGCCCGAGCCGATCTTCTTCACCAAGGCGATCTCGTGCCTCGTCGGCCCGGACGACAACGTCATGATCCCAAAGGGTTCGGTCAAGACCGACTGGGAGGTCGAGCTGGGCATCCTCATCGGCAAGACGTGCCGCTACGTCGAGCAGGACGCCGCGCTGGACCACGTCGCCGGCTACGTCCTCGTCAACGACGTGTCGGAGCGCGCTTTCCAGAAGGAGCTCGGCAGCCAGTGGGACAAGGGTAAGGGCTGCGACACCTTCGGTCCTACCGGCCCGTGGCTGGTGACGCCGGACGAGGTCGGCGATGTCCAGACGCTCGACATGTTCCTCGACGTCAACGGCCGGCGTATGCAGACGGGCAACACCGCGACGATGATCTTCCCGGTCGCCGAATGCATCGCCTATGTCAGCCGCTTCATCACGCTCTTTCCGGGCGACCTGCTGATAACGGGCACGCCACCGGGAGTGGGCGAGGGGCAGAAGCCGTCCCCAGTCTTCCTGAAGGCGGGCGACACGATGCACCTTGGGGTCGCGAAGCTCGGCGAGCAGCGCCAGACCGTCGTCCCGTTTGCGCTGGGCGACGCGGCATGAGCGCGTTCGCGGGCCGTTTCGCCAGCCGCACGGCGATCGTCACGGGCGGCGCCTCCGGCCTCGGCAAGGCCGTTGCGGCGCGCATCGTGGCAGAGGGCGGCACGGTCGCGCTCTGAGACCTGAACGCCGAGGCACTGGCTGTCGCCAGGCACGAGACGAGCGCGGCGCACGTGGTCGCGCTCGACGTGTCGGACCGGGACGCGGTTGAGGCAGCGGCGAAGGAGACCGCCGCGACGCTGGGCAAGATCGACGTACTGGTCGCATCGGCCGGGATCACCGGAGCGACCGCCCCGGTGCACGAGTTTCCGGTCGAGAGCTGGCTGCGCGTGTTCGACATCAACGTGAACGGGCTGTTCTACTGCTGCCGCGCGACCGTGCCGTACATGCTGGAGGCCGGCTACGCCACGGCCGCCGTTGCTGGCCAACTACCTGCTCTGCGCGCTCGCGGGCACACTCTGGAAGTTCCAGTTCTTTTTCTACACGATGGGCGAGAGCCAGATAGGGCGTTTCGGCTTCTCGTCGTGGACGCTCCACATGGCCAGCATCATCATCTTCGGCACGATCTGGGGCTTTGCCCTGCGCCAGTGGCGGGGCGCCGCTCGCCGGGTGCGCACGACGGTGTGGGCGGGCGTCGGCCTGCTGCTGCTGGCGACCGTCATCATCCGCTACGGCAATATGCTCGTTGTCTGAGCCCGCGGCGTTCCACACTCTGGCAAAAGGCATCATCGTCTGCGGCCGGTAGTTATTTTTTGGTAGCTCGCGGATTGCCGGTGCTCATCACGACGGCGGCCGGGCCGTCATGGCCGCTACCGGTCTCGAAGACCGCCGATAATTCGACGAGATCAGCAGCGCTTTGGGCTGCCGTTTCCTGGCGCTGCTTCATCGCACGGCGGGAACGGTCTTGTTCGAGGCGTTCGGCTGCCATCTTCACCCTGGAAGTGACCGGCGCCCGGATGAACAGATGGCAGAAGTTGGTAAAACACGAAGGTGCCGCTTATGTCGCCTTCTGGGTCAATCGTGCCCCCGAGCATTGATTTATTAACTCGGATGTCCGGTCCAACCACCAGCCGTAGCGACGTATAAACGGCCGACATTCAGAAATTGTCGTGCGCGCGCCTCGACGAGGTTGGACGCCGCTCGTTGGTACAGCCGCTCGGACTCGAGCACCTGCAAAATGCCGGAGTTTCCGACCTGGAAGCTACGTCGAGACAAGGCCAGCGAACGCTGCGCCACGCTGACCGCTTCCTGCTGGTTGGAGACCGAGCGCGTGTCGTTGTCGACGGCTTGGAGCAGGTCTGCGACTTGGCGGAACGCGTCCAGCACCGTTTGCCTGTACGTCGCGTCGGCGGCGCGTGCCTCCTCAACGGCGGCGCGGCGCTCAGCTTTGAGGGTGCCGCCGTGGAATATCGGCGCACTCAGACCGCCGAACAGGTCAAAGCCTCGGAAGGCGCTTCCCACGATATCGCCAATGTTGGGGGCGCCTTGGGTGACTGTCGCGCCCAGCGTGATGTCGGGGTACAGCTCTGCCGTTGCGATGCCGACATTGGCCGTGGCGACGTTAAGCTGTGCTTCGGCCTGCAGGATATCGGGCCGCTTGTGAACGAGACCCGACGGCAGCGTCACGGGAACCTGCGCGGGCAACACTAGCCGGTCGAGATCGAAGTCGGTACGGCCCAGGTCCGCCGGCGACACCCCCGTCAGCGTGGCGAGCAGGTGGCGCGCCTCCGCAAGCTGCTGGCCGAGCTGCGGGATGTCGCCGCGGTCGTTCTGAAATTGGCTTTGCGCGTTCAGTACTTCGACAAGCGTGCCTTCGCCCGCTGACCGGCGCTTCTGGGTTAGCTCGACGTTGCGCTGGTCCTCCGCCAGCAGTGCCTCGGCCGTTGCGATGCGAGCACGGACGGCGGCGATCAGCAGCACTTGGTTCACCACCTGACCCGCGATCGTCAGATGCGCCGCTTGCGTTTGGCGCAATTGTGTCTCGGCGCGCGCGGCGGCTTGCTCCACCCGCCGCCGGTTGCCCCCAAACAGGTCGAGGTCGTACGAGACGCCCCCGCCGATCGAATACAGATTGAACTCGGGGTTGCCTGAGGTGCCGAGCGCGGCGCTGTTGGTGAAGCCGAAGGCAGCGAGGTTGACCTGCTCGCGCTCAACCCGACCAGTTGCGTCGACCTGCGGCAGCTCGCGGCCGCGCGCCGCGGCAATCTGCTCGCGCGCCGCAGCGAGGGTCGCGTTGCTTGCCTCAAGGCTGGCGTTACGTGCGAGTGCTTGGTCGACGAGCATGTCGAGCGACGGCGAACCCAAGGCGGTCCACCAACGTGTGCTTGGCCCTTCAGCGATCACGGCGACCGGGCCCGGTCCATGCGAGGCGGTTCGTTCGACAGGCGACAAATAGCCGGCGTCCGACGGCGCGGTAGGACGCTGGAAGTTCGGCCCTACGGTACAGTCGGCGAGCATCGTAGCTGCGAGGGCTGCGAGGAGAAATCGAGGAGAACGGGACATGGTCGTCAGTCCATATGCATGGTGGGTGCCGCAACACCCTTGCGGGGCGGGCGCATCATCAAGATCAAGGGTGCCACGACCAGGGTTACGACGAACAATGCGTAGAAGGCGTCGATATAGGACACCATCGACGCCTGTCGGCTGATCTCCGCATTCACGCGGGCAAGGCTATCGAGCGAGGAGAAGTCGAGGTCGGGCATCGAAGCGGTGACAGCGGGATTGTCCGGCCTCACGCTCTCCACAAGACGTGCATGGACGGTGTCGGCGTTGCGCACGGTCATGAACTGCAGGACGGAAATCCCGATCGCCGACCCGATGTTGCGGATCAGCGTGAACATCGCCGCACCTTCGTTGCGCAGTTGCGAACTGAGTGTTGCAAAAGCCACGGTGGACAGGGGCACGAAGATCAGGCCGGTGCCGATGCCCTGGATGAACCCCGACGTGAGCACCAGGCGTTCGTCCATGCCCAGCGAAAAACCGCTCATGAGGTAGGTCGAATAGGCAGCGAGGGCGAGACCCGCACCGATAAGGATGCGTGGATCGACTCGCTTTATGAGCTGCCCTACCGTGATCATCGAGATCAGGGTGCCAAGACCTCGTGGTGCGGTAACAAGCCCCGTGAGGACCACGGGATAGCCCATCAACTCTTCCAGCATGGGCGGCAGCAACGCGAGCACAGCGAAGATCAGCACGCCTAGGAAGAAGCCAAAAACGGAAGCCGCGAGGAAGTTGCGGTCGGCGAACAGCGCCAGCTTGATAAACGGCTGCTTCGCCGTCATCGTATGGACGATAAACAGATAAAAGAAGAGCCCTGCCGCCACTGCCTCGGTGCAGATCTCTAGGCTGGAGAACCAGTCGAGCTGCTGCCCCCGGTCGAGCATCACCTGGAACGAGGCGATCGCCAGCGCCAGCATCGAGAAGCCGAACAGGTCGAGCTTCACCCGATCCGCGTTCTTCGCCTCGTTGAGGAAGAACCACAGACCCGCAAAGGCGACTACGCCGATCGGCAGGTTGATGAAGAACACCCACCGCCAGTCATAGTTGTCGGTCAGCCAGCCGCCGAGCGCCGGGCCTATGATGGGGCCGAGGATCGCGCCCATACCCCACACCGACATGGCGGGGCCGTGCCGCTCCGGCGGGTTGATGTCGAGCAGGATGGCCTGGCTCATCGGCACCAACGCTGCGCCGAACACACCCTGCAGCAGGCGGAAGCCGACCAGCTCGGTCAGGCTCGTCGCGATCCCGCACAGCCCGGACGCGATCGTGAAGCCCACGATCGAGTACAGCATCAATCGCTTGCGCCCGAACCGTCCTGCCAGCCACCCGGTCAGCGGCGTGCAGATCGCGGCGGACACGATGTACGACGTCAGCACCCAGGTGATCTGATCGGCGGAAGCCCCGACGCTGCCCTGCATATGCGGCAACGCCACGTTGGCGATGGTGGAGTCGAGCGAGTTCATCACTGTTGCCGCCATCACGGATGCGGTGATGAAGCGGCGGGTGGTCGTGTCAGGATATTGCGGGGTCACCGGCCTTGCACAGCTCCCTGACGCGGATCGGTCGCGGGGGTGCCGGGGCCGAACAGGTGCCGCCGGTGCCCGGTATCGACTGTCGCCTCGACACTGAGCCCTGCGTGGAGCGGCACGTCCGAAGGCACGCGATCGATGGTCAGCTCGACGGGCAGGCGCTGGACGACCTTCACCCAATTGCCCGTCGCGTTCTCCGCCGGCAGCACGGAAAAGCTGTTGCCGGTACCGGGGCTGAAGCTCGACAGATGGGCAGTGAGGTGGAGCTCGGGAAAGGCGTCGACCGTGACAGTTGCAGGCTGCCCAAGCCGCATATAGCGCAGCTGGTTCTCCTTGAAGTTCCCCTCCACCCACAGGCGCGTGCCGGCGAGAGAAAAGACCGGCCGGGCGGCGGTGACGTAGTCGCCGACCTGAAGCTGGTCGACCTTCGCGACCGTGCCGTCCTGCGCCGCGCGAATTACGGTGTAGCTCATGTTGAGCTTGGCACGATCGAGCGCCGCTTGCGCTCGCTGAACGCCGGGCTGCGATGTGGTCGGCGCGTTGACGTTGCCCGACAGCGATGCCTGAACGCTGGCATTCTGCTGCGTCGTGGTCTGGATTGCCTGGCCGGCGGTGCGGGCTGCGAGCAACGCCTGATCGTATTGTGCCTGGCTGGAGATGCCTTCCGCGACGAGCTCCTTCTGGCGTGCCGCTTCGCGATTGGCGAACAGCACGCGTTGCTGGGCCGCCGCGAGTTCAGATTGACCCTGCGCGAAGTTGGCCCTCAACGAGCCGACCTCTGCCTTCGCCGCCGCAAGCTGCGCAGCCGCCTCGTCCACCGCCGCTTGATAGGGAGCAGGGTCGATCCGGAACAGGATGTCGCCCTTGTGCACCGTCTGATTGTTGCGCACCTCGAGCGCGATTACGCGGCCCGCGACGTTCGGGCTGACTGAAACCAGCCCTGACTGCAGATAGGCATTGTCGGTGGCTTCGTAGCGACCTCCTTGGAGGTAGAAGAACAAGACGCCGACGATCACGACGACTGGCGCGAGCAGCAGGAGCAGTTTGCGGTAGCGGCGAAGGCCGGAAGAGCGCTCGTCCACGAGCCTCGCATTCGGTTCTCCGGGCGCGGTCTGCTCCGAGATCGTGCCTCCAGTGCTCGACAGTTCGTCGCCAAGCACGTCGTGCCCCTGCGCGCTCCCCCGCGCGTCGATGTGAGAAGCGGTATCCGCCACCTGATTATCCCCGTCCGCCAGATACGATAGGACAGCAATGCTGCCCGAGCCCATGCACGGTAAATAGAGGTCCGCAGACATTATTCCAGCGCATTTCATATGGGCGTTCAGAAGAGGGGAGGCAGGTACTCGCGGCTACGCCGGTGCGACTTCAACCGCTGGCGTGGATCGCCCGGCAAGCATCAGGCCCAATGCACTGAGTATCGCCGCACCGGCAAGGTACAGCCCGACCGGGCGCAAGCCGCCGCGATCCGCCATCATCTGGGCAAGCGCCGGGGTCAGTCCCCCACCGATTACGCCCCCCAGGTTGAACGCCAGCGACGTGCCTGTGTAGCGGACGCTTGCGGGAAACAGTCCAGGCAGCCACGCGCCGAGCGGGCCATAGACGAAGCCCATGGCAAGCAGGGCCACGACCATGAAGGCGAACACCCCCGCCATCGAGCCGCTGCCCAGCAGGGAAGGGAGCAGCGCTCCGGCGAGAACCGTGGCCATGCATCCGCCGAGCAATACCAGGCGCTGGCTCGTATGATCCGCCAGCCAGCCCGCCGCAACGATGCCCGCCGCCATGAACAGGATCGCGCCGAGCTGCGCTTCGAGAAACGGCTGGCGCGCGTAGCCGAGCTTGGTCGTGCCGTAGCCAAGCGCGAAGGCGGTGGCGATGTAGTAAAGCGCGAAGCAGGCGACGACGCCCAACGTACCGGCGACCGTAACCCCGAGATGCTCTCTCTGAGCTGCTGCCGGTTCCGTGGACACCCAGATAACGTGTTTTGGAACTGGATAATGGAGATTTAACGACGGAAGTTCAGCCGCGAGTTCAAGCTCAAGGCGGTGAAGCTGCCCTCGAAAACGTGGCGATCGCACGCTCTAGTTGTCGGTCGCGGCCGGTTGCCACGTCGTCGGGCGTGTCGTTAATCACCTCGTCGGGGTCTGCGCCGTGGTTCTCGATGATGGTGGCACCTGCACGTGTCAGCAGTGAGTCCTTGGGCACGGTCACGTGGGTGCCATCGACCAGTTGCCACGGCCCTTTGATGCCGCGCACCCCGCCCCAGGTGCGCTGGCCTACGACCGTGCCCATGTGCCATTCGCGGAAGAAGTAGGGAAATTGATCGCCGTCCGACGCGGAGAAGATGGAGGTGAGCGTCACGAGCCGCGGCGGTGGTATGGCACCGGGCATGGTCGTGATCCCGCCCTCGCGGTTGCGGAACACGCCCGCCTGCGGCCGACGCAGCAGATCGAGCATCCATTGGCTGGTGAAGCCGCCGCGGTTGTCACGATCGTCGATGATCAGCGCCGCCTTGCCGTTTTGCGAGTAGTATTGCCGGAGGAAGTCCTCCGAGCCGAGTTCGTTAAAGTCGGACAGGTACAGGTAGCCGGCCCTACCGCCGCTCAGTCGGTCGACCGACGCGTGATTGCGCGCAATCCAATCGAGTTTTCTTACCTCTGTTTCGCTGGCGATGGGATTCACCACGATTGTGCGACCGGAATCGGTGGACTCGGTGGCGATCGTGAGGCGTACGGGGCCGTGCCGGTCGGCGAGCAGACGGTACGGATCGTCGGGCGCCCGTAGCGCTACGCCGTCCACCGCCAGTAGGAAGTCACCCTCGCGCACGCCGAGCGCCGGGTCGCCGAGCGGTGCGCGGAACCGCTCTCGGCTGCTGTCGCCGCGGTATACGCGCACCATGCGATAACGCCCGGAGGCGGTATCGAGCGCGAAATCGACGCCCAGTAGCGCGGTTGTCGCGGGCGGGCGGGCGTCGCCGGCATCGCCACCGTCCACGAACATGTGGCTGGTGCCGAGTTCGCCTTGAAGTTCGCCCAGCACGTAGATCATGTCCTCGTGGCTGCGCGCCTGCCTGGCGAGCGGAAGGTAGCGCCGGCGCATGGCCGGCCAATCGACACCGTTCATGCGCGGATCCCAAAACAGGTCGCGGTCGAGCCGCCATGCCTGATCGAGCATCTCGCGCCGCTCGGTGGGCGGATCGACCGTGACTCGCAAGCCTTCCAGCGCGAGCGCTCGCTCGCTGGGATGGGCAGGGTCGAGCGACACCACCTGTACCGCGCCGTCGCGGGCCACCAATGCGGCGGTTCCGTCTGGGGCCATCGCGTAGCTGCTCGCGCGATCAGCGACAACACGGTCGCCGCCGCCATTCAGATCGAGCGCGCGCAGGCTGCCCGTTTGGCCCGGCAGATCGCCGCTGACTCCGGCGAGTGGCACGGCATGGTAGAACAGAGTGCGGTCACGCACGGCCAGCCGTGCGAAGCCTCCCGGGCCAGTGACCGGCACGGGCCGTGTCGACGCGCGAAACAGCGCCGGGTCCGCGTCGCCTGACAAAGAAGAGCGGTACACACCGTCGGAAGCGAGGGTGGCGATGGTGCCCTCGCGATCACGATCCGACACGAACGGATGCTCGCGGCGCGCCGACACGAACACCAGTGCCGATCCATTGGCGGTAAAGGCGGGATCATGGTCGCTCTCGCCGGGCGCGCTCAGTTCGATGTCCCGGCCACTGGCGAGATCACGCATGTGAAGCGCGCGCGTCTGGTCTGGCCGCGTGAGGCTGTAGGCGAGGCGGCGTCCGTCGGGTGAGAAGGCGGCATCCTGCACCTCCGCGAACGGGTCGGCGGCGATCTGCACGACGCGGCCGCCATCGGTTGAGACGAGCCACAGGTGCTTGTTCGCGTCCGCCACCGCCAGGCACGTACCATCAGGTGACCAGCGTAGCGTGTAAAGCACGCCTGAGGTGAAGCGGGTAAGGATGCGAGGCCGGTCAGGCCGATCGAGCGTGAGCACCGCCACCTGCTGTTCGCCGCCCGCATCGGTGACGAAGGCGAGCCGGCGTCCGTCGGGCGATACCGCCGGATGATCTTCGACACTGCCGGGCGTGGTGGTGAGATTGGTCCAGCGCCCGTTGGGGTAAAGCGCAAACAGGTCGCCTCGTGCGGCGAGGAAGGCGGTACCATCGGTGCCCAGCGCGTAGTCGGGCTGGTTGACGATGTCCTCGTGCGCGACGAAGCGCTCAGCCGGAGTTTCGTGCCGTTTCTCATCGGCAAGCACCGGCAGGCGTATCGTGAGGTCACTGATCCGGCCAGTCGCAGGATCAAGCAGATGCAACCGGCCGCCGTGGCTGAAGGCGATTCCGCCCGGCCCGGCCGAGGGCAGGTCGACATCGTAATCGGCGTAACGCGTCACCTGCCGCGCAGCTTTGGTCGCCAAGTCCATGACCCACAGGTTGAGCCGCCGCTCCGGCCCGCGGTCGGACAGAAAGAACAGTCGGTCGCCGATCCACATCGGCGCGGTGTCGATGCCCTCCCAGTTTGTCAGCCGTTCGGCAGAATGGCGCGATCGATCCCACAGGAACAGCTCGCCAGCCTGGCCGCCACGATAGTTCTTCCACCTATCGCTGCCGAGATTGCGGTAGCTCCAGTCGAAGGCGATGCGTGTGCCGTCGGGCGACATGCTCGCGAGCCCGGCGTGACCGAGCCCCAGCGGCGTCGCAAGACCGCCGCCGGCTGGGACCTCGTAAGTATCGTAGCGACCGGTCGGCGAGAGACGCCGTGACGTGAACAGGACCCGTGCGCCGTCCGGCGTCCAGCCTGTGACGAGATTGTCGTAGGGGGCGAGACTTGGTCCATGCGTAAGTTGTGCGGGCGAGCCTCCGCTGACAGGCACGACCCAGACGTCGTTTGCGCCGCCACGTCGCCAAGTAAACGCGATCAGGCGACCGTTGGGCGAGAAGTGCGGCGCGAAAACCTGGCCCGGATCATTAGTGAGACGAGTAGCCGCGCCGCCGACCCGCGACACGATCCACAGGTTGCCCGCCGCGACAAACGCAACTTGGCCCTCATTTGCAGTGGGGAAGCGCAATAGCGGACCTTGCTCAGCGACCGGCCGGGCGCCAACGGGTGCTCCGAACGCCGAGCAGACACCGAGCAGAATGGAGGCGAGCAGGGGAGAGCGACGTATGAGCATGTCAAGTGACTGCCATGCCGGCCCAGCCCGGTCCAGCAGTGGCCGAGTAGGCGTCGGATCAGATGAACGGCTCGCTGTGGGAGAACGGTTACAACGAGAGCTTTAACGGCTCGCTGCGCGACGATCTGCTCAACGGCACGATCTTCTACCGCTTCACCGAGGCCAAAGTGCCGATCGAGGCATGGCGGCGTCACTACAACACCGTCCGGCCGCACAGCAGCTTGAGCTATCGCCCGCTGGACCCGGAAGCGGCGATACCGCCATTACCGGCCTCCGATCCCGCTTTGCTCCACCTCCGAGCGGCAATGGCGGTGGAGACGACAATGCATTAATTAATGTCCCGGATCACCCAATGGGGGCTGCTCACGATGGCGCTTCCGTTATGGCTGAGGCACCTGCCACGTGACGACGAGGCGCGAGACGTCCCTCAGCACCGCCTCTTGATCCAGCATCTCCAATCCCGGAGCGGTGTAGTAGACGCTCAACAGGAGGGGTGCGACGCCCGGCCGTCTGGCGAAGGCGAAGTCATTGCAGATCCCGTCGCCTGTACCGGTCCGGTCGCCGGCAATCCAGTCGGCGGGGAAGCTGGCACGCAAACGCGAGCGACCAACGATGTTGCCTTCCATCCAGCTTTCCCACAGCTGCCGCGCCGCGACGGGCAGCACTGGGCCAAGCATGATCCGGCGTACCGCCTCGGCCACCGCGCGCGGGGTGGAACTGTCAGCGGGCAGGGGCTGGTCGGTCAAATGACCCTCGTAATTGTCGATGTGCGTGCCTCGGTCGCCGATGCTGCGCAGGAAAGCGGTAAGGCGGGCAGGGCCGCCGGCGCGGCGCATCAGCAGATTGGCTGCTGCGTTGTCACTGCGGTACATGATCGCTTCGCACATCTCGCGCACGCTCATCGATCCGCGGGCGACATTGGCCTGTGTCACCGGTGACGCTGCCACCAAGTCGGAAGGACCATAGCGCACCGGAGAGCTCAGGCTGTCTTGCCCCTTCGAAACGTCGGACAGCACGAGGGCGGACAGCAATCCTTTGAAGCTGCTCATCAGCTTGAATGGCTCGTCGGCACGGTGCTCGAGCGAGCGCCCGGTCTGCATGTCGAGTGCAAAGACGCCCAGACGCCCACCATGTCGGCGTTCAAGCGCCGCCAACATGGTGAAATGGGCGTCCGCTTGGACCAGCCCTTTGGCGGCGATCATCAACGACGCGCTACCGAACAAGAAAGTACGGCGGCCGACATCTGCCTGGAGGCTGGTTTCCTCGTTCCTCATCGTGCTCGCTCGAAACGCCTCTCGATCATAAAGGCATATCGAGGGTTTTCTTCTCTGCGATCGAGTAAACGTCGATGGAACGGCCGATAATGCCGAATGCGGCGGCCTCCTTCAGCATGCTTTTAAACTCGTCGCTGGCGCCATGTGCATCCAGGGCCGCCTGGTCCCGCCAGCCCTCGACCAGACGAAAGGTGGCCGGGTCAGCGGCATCCCGGGCAACGTCAAGGAAGACGCAGCCGTCGCGCGCGCTCGTCTTGGTCGCCATACGTAGGGCGAGCGACCGAAATGCTTCCACGTCGTTGGGCACAAGATGATAGGTGGTATAGATCAGCAGGGCAGGCGTGTCGGTCATCTCAGGCTCCATGACTTTGAAAAATGATCGCTGGTCTTGTATTACATCCGGATCGGATTCTCGGTACCTGGCTTGCCTGTGCGCATCGCCGGTGTCCGTCTAAAGCCACATAGGAGTACGCTGGCACGAACGGCAGAACTCACCTAAAGGTAAGTATGAAAAAGTCTAACGGCAGCGATGAATCTGACTGCGGCCTCGATGTCGCGCTGATCGTGATGGGCGGCAAATGGAAGGCTCTGATCCTGTATCACCTTCGCCCGGGCCCCCGGCGGTTCAGCGATCTCAAGCGGCTGGTCACTGGAATCAGCGAGAAGGTGCTGATCCAGCAGTTGCGCGAACTCGCAGCGGCCGAAGTGCTGGTTCGCCGCGACTATCAGCAAGTACCGCCCAAGGTTGATTACACGATGACGCCATTCGGCATCACCCTGGTCGAGACGCTGCGACCGCTGTGCGCGTGGGGTGTAGAGCATCGCACCCGCGTCGAGGCCATGTCCTCGCGCGCGTCTGTATCAGCCTGATGCCGGTCGGGCCTAGGCGGCCAGCTCGCATTGGGAGTGGCCGCCCGTTCCCGTTTCGCGATCCCTTTTAAAACGGCCTGAGCCGTCCCGTTCGCCGTACGTTTCCGGGAAAACCGATCAGTCTGTTTGCGGCAGACCTAGACGAGGGAAACCCGTTCTGCAGTTGTCCTCGGGCAGACGCTCCTGACCCGATGAGTACGATCAGATATCATCGAAAGGCACGGCAAAAATATAAGGGTCGTCTTATTGATAGTCATGGACTCTCGATATTCGTCAGGCTCTGACGGGCGGTGAACGCCGGGAGGTTGTTGTTGAACGCCACAGGCCTACTTCAAATAGAACAGTCCGTGAACGAAGTCGAATATAGGACCGTCGTAGTCTCTCCAAAGGTCCTGGCCGACATTGCCGTACTGCATATCAAGAGTCGTTTCAGTGGCATCATAGAATACTTTCAGGTCATTCAAGCGTGCGCTTTGCGAGCCGACTTTGAATTCGATGTCTTTCAGAACCGTTCCTCGCCTGTTTCGAAAACCTCCGGCACCACCGGTGGCAATTTGCACGGCTTTTTCGTCGATTTGATCGGCGCGAACTAACTCACTGAAGCGCGATGTCATGGTCGTCGATTGCGCTCCTGTGTCCACCGACACCTCGATGGGTTTTCCCCTATATTCGAGGGAAGCGGTGGGGGTCAGTGCAGCTAAACCGAGAGAGGCACCCTTCGACCGCGGTACGATTGAGGGATCGTTCGCGATGAAGCCACCGGCACCGGAAAATGCAATTGTCCGAAGGGCACGCATAACGGGATAGCCCACCGCTGCGGATATGACGTACTTGCCCTTTGGCGTGCTTATTGTCAGCGCTCCATCGTCAAGTATGAGAACCGGTACGTCGTGAAGGATAGCAGACCCGATCGCGAGATCTTTCAAAACACCAACGTGAATGACGTTTTCGATGCCGGTCGTTCCCGCCATTGTGTGGGCAAGTCCATCAACAACCTTGATCCCTACCCTCTTCGCTGTGCTGGCGTTCAACACGGTCAGGTTTGCTCCTGTATCGAACACCCAATCCAGTGGGATGCCGTTTGCCGAAGCTGTAACGGTGTAGTGCCCTACCATTGATCGCCCCATTGGGAGGTGGACTGGGCCGTTCAACGATGCGGTCATCGGTGGGGAGTCGGCAAGCGCGCGCCAAATCTCGGCGTCGTCCTGCACTTCTTGTCGTGTAGCGCCGTCGAGTAGTGGCAGGTGGTGAGCGATCAGCTCATTTGCTGCCCGAGCTGCTTTGTCGTAGCGACCTACCAGGACCTGATCATAAGTTATACAGTAGAGCGCGTCGACCAGTTCCCGACCTCCTGCAACTCGCAAACCAGGCAGAGCGCGGTTCAGACGGGCAAGCGCCTGTTCGGGTCGCGCCTGATGCGTCAAGGCTACTCCTTGACGATAATCCTTCTGCGTTTGGGATCCCAAAACGCTTGAACGCTGCACTGAGGCGTTGTTCTCCGGAAGCTCCCCTCGAGCCGCAGCGCTCGTCCCCGCAAAAAGCGGCATCGCAGCTATGATCTGCCCAGCCAATCTGGACAGCATCAGCTTTCGAAAACGGGGTAGGCGCATGAAATACTCCTGCGGGATGCCGGGTTGGCAATATCAGTTTGGTCCTGAGGAGTACAACACAAGCGCGCAGTCCAAATATCGTCGTCCACTTCTAAGCTCCGAAAGCCGGAAGCCGTCAGACCCTGACCACCAGTATTTGACATTCACGACCGCCGCGAGCGGTCCCATTTCTCGATCCTCATCTGGAATTGATCACCTGCAGATCAGGTAGCTAAGCCGCCACGTGGTCGTTGCGGGTCTGCAACAGGGTAAGGTGCTCGCGCAACAACGTCACGCGTCGCGGGCGAAAGCTTGTGCCCGTCGCGGCCAGCTCGATCCAGAGCGACGGATCGCGGGCGCCGCCTGAAGTGGACCGAATCAGGGACCATGCCCTGCTGCGCGACGAGGCCGACCACCCTCAGGAGACCGTGCGGACAGATGCCTGCGGTCACGCGGAGGCGGAATGTTGCTGTCGCTGGAGCGGGCTCGGGCTTGCGCCGGACCGGCGGACGCCCGATTGCCGCATCGTGCTTGGAGCAATTGTAACGCATGGTGTCGACTCGGTGGCCCGCAATGGCCTGGGTCGTCTGTTGGCAGTCCTGCGGTGCAATCGGGAACGTGGACGAACTCTCCGGATCATTGGATCCGGCAGCTGCCAATTCGATCATCCGGCAGTCCCAGCAATGGAGACGCCCTGCGCGGGGTGGAACCGGTCATCGCCGCTTCCGCTTCGTCCGCGCCGGTTCCGCATCGTTGGCGGGGACCTCTGCGGCCCTCTGGCTCTCGTGAATCGTGAGCAGCGCGCTCATCAGCTCGTCGTCCGCGCTGGACATCACGCCGAGCACCTCTGCCTCGTCGCACCCTTCTGCGGCGAGGTACGCGTGGCCCATGCTGGAATCGATGTAGATCGACTGACCGTTCTCCAGGACGACGGGATCGTAGAACTCGGTGGTGACCGCTACTCGCCCGCTCAGAACGTAGACGAACTCCTCGCCGGCATGTCGGACAAGCTCGCCGAACTGCTCCGAGGTGGCCGCCCTGATCTTGGTGATGACGGGGATCATGCGCTTCCGCCGCAGTTCGGTGCATAGATAGTAGTAGTCGTAGTTCGGCGTCTCGACGCGCACGGCATTGCCGACGTCGCCGAGGCTCCGACGGGCGGTGACCGGCGGCGTCGCGATCTCGTCCGACTCGGCGAAAAGCTCCGACATCCGCAGTCCGAGCCGCCGGCTGAGGTCGTAGAGCTTGTCGTAGGTCAGCGTGAGCCGGTCGTGCTCGACCTTGGAAAGCGTGGATACCGGGATGCCGCTGCGTTCGCTCATCTGCTTGAGCGTCCAACCTTCGCGGCCGCGCAGTCCGCGCAGGAGGGTGCCGAGGGTGGGAACGTTGGAGGGCACGGCCGGCATCCTGTTGACCATATCTCCAATCAGGATAACAGTGTCCCGATCGGAATGACTGGGTGTGATCCTAGGCGTTGTCAGTGGACGGGGCAATCCCGAGGGAAGGGGCGATCGATGGGAGTCTGGAGAACGGCGCTGGGCGGTATGCTCCTGATGGCGAGCGTCGGCTTGCCAGCGCAGGATCGGATCACGTTGACGTCGACGAACTTACCGCTGTCGCCCGGTCCGGCGGTCGACGCCCCGGCGCTGGCCCCTGCGACGGCCGCCGGTCCGAACGTGCTCGCCAAGAACGACGTGGATACATGGCTGGAGGGCTACATGCCCTACGCGCTGAGGTCGGCCGACATCCCCGGCGCCGTTGTCGTCGTCGTCAAGGACGGCCAGGTGCTGACCGCCCGCGGCTTCGGCTATGCGGACGTGGCGAAGCGGACGCCCGTCGATCCGGCCAGGACGCTCTTCCGGGAGGGTTCGGTTTCGAAGCTGGTCACCTGGACGGCGGTCATGCAGCTCGTGGAGGCCGGCAGCCTCGACCTCGACGCCGACGTGAACCACTACCTCGACTTTCACATCGCGCCCGTCGGGGGGCGAGCGCTCACCATGCGCCAGCTGATGACCCACACCGGCGGCTTCGAGGAGGTTGCGAAAGGCCTGATCGGGTACGATGCCGCCCGGAACCCGACGCTGGAGAAATACCTGAAGGGCGGGACGCCCGCGCAGATCTTCACGCCGGGCTCGACCCCAGCCTACTCCAATTGGGGGACGGCGCTGGCCGGCTACATCGTCCAGCGCATCTCGGGCGAGGACTTCGACACTTACCTCGACCGTCACGTGTTCGCGCCGCTCGGCATGAGGAACTCGACCTTCCGGCAGCCGCTGCCCGCCGGCCTCGCCGGCCAGATGGCGACGGCCTATCCCAAGCCTGGCGAAAGTGGCGGGTTCGAATACATAGCGCCGGGGCCTGCCGGAGCGCTGTCAGCTACCGGTCCGGACATGGCGCGGTTCATGATCGCCCACCTTCAGAGGGGCAGTCTCGACGGTCAACGGATACTCAGACCCGAGACCGCGGACATGATGCACGACAGCCCGCTGACAAAGGTGGATCCGCGATCGCTGATCCCGCCTCTCAACCGGATGGAGCTCGGCTTCTTTGAGACGAACATCAATGGCCGCGAGGTGATCGGTCACCTTGGCGACACGCTGGCGTTCCACACCTCGCTGCACCTTTTCATGAAGGAGGGCGTCGGCCTGTTCGTCTCTTTCAACAGCCCCGGTAAGGCGGCTGCCGTGCAGGCGCTGCGCACCGCGATCTTCGAGGATTTTGCCGATCGCTACTTCCCGAACATCGCACCCTCCGATGGCCGGGTAGGCGCGAAGACGGCGGCCGAGCACGCGCGGATGATGACGGGTCGCTGGATCGCCAGCCGTCGCGCCGACACCTCCTTTCTGGGAGCGGTCTACTGGCTGCAGGGTCAGACGGTGATCTCGGTCGGGCCGAAGGGCGAGCTCGTGGTGCCCAGCGTGGTCAACGCCGGCGGACGCCCGCGCCAGTGGGTGGAGATCGCGCCTTTCGTCTGGCGCGACGTCGCCGGCCACGAGCTGCTCGCCGCGCAACTGGTCGGCGGCAAGGTCGTGCGGTGGAGCTTCAACTTCGCTGCGCCCTTCGAGGTATTCGACCGCGTGCCGGCGCACCTGTCCGCAGGCTGGATCATACCGGCGCTGGCCGCCAGCCTTCTCGTCCTGCTGTTGGCGTTCTTGTTCTGGCCTACAGCGTGGTTCGTCCGGCGCCATTTCGGGGCGGCGCCGCTGGTCGCGGGTCGGGCCTTGAAGGCGCAGCGCGCGACGCGGCTGATGGCCGGGCTCGACGTCGCGCTGGTGGTCGCCTGGGCGGTGACGGTGACGGAGATCCTGGCGAAGGACGGAGGCGACGGTAGCGGCGACTGGCTGCTGTGGCTCCTGCAGATCGCGGGAGTGGTCATCTTCTTCGGGGCGGCGCTCATGGCGGGCTGGAACCTGTGGCTGACGTGGACCGACAAGCGCCGCTGGCCGCGCCGGACGTGGAGCGCGCTGGTCCTCCTCGCGACGCTGGTGCTGCTCTACGTCGCGGTGACGTTCGGCCTCGTCGCGCTGACGGTGCACTACTGATGGGCGCGCGGACGCTCCACGTCGCGAAACGCACGCTCCGGCTCGCCTCGCCCTTCCGGATCTCCGGCTACGTTTTCGAGACCTGGGACGTGGTGGTCGCGACCATCGTCGAGGGCGATCATTCGGGCAGGGGCGAGGGAGGTGGTGTCTACTACCTCGGCGACGACGTGGTCCATATGCTGGCGGACATCGAGACGGCGCGGCCCGCGATTGAGGCCGGCGTCGGACGGGATGAGTTGCGCGGGGTCATGCCGGCGGGTGGTGGACGCAACGCACTCGACTGCGCCTTGTGGGAGCTGGAGGCAGCGCAGGCGGGACGGCCGGTCTGGCAGCTTGCCGGACTGCACGAGCCAAGGCCGGTGCGCACCACCTTCACGCTCGGCGCCGACGATCCGGAAATGATGGCACAGAAGGCGCTGGCCTATACCGACGCGCGCGCGATCAAGATGAAGCTGACCGGCGACGTCGCGCTCGACCTCGCCCGCGTCGAGGCGGTCCGCGTCGCGCGGACCGACGTGTGGCTGGGAGTGGACGGCAACCAGGGCTTCACGATCGCCGATCTGCCGGCACTCACCGAGGGTCTCGTGCGCTGCGGCGTCGCGCAGCTGGAACAGCCGCTGCCGCGTGGCCGCGAGACCGAACTCGACGACTTCGCGTCGCCGCTGCCGATCGCGGGTGACGAGAGCTTGCTCACGCTCGACGATGTGGCAGCGGCAGTAGGACGCTTCGACATCGTAAACATCAAGCTCGACAAATGCGGAGGCCTGACCGAGGGGCTGCTGATGAACGCAGACGCCCGTGCGCGTGGGCTCAGCGTCATGGTCGGTTGCATGGTCGGCACCAGCCTCGCGATGGCGCCCGCATTCCTCATCGGCCAGACGTGCGACGTCGTCGACCTCGACGGGCCGACCTTCCTCGTCGACGATCCGGCGCCGAGCGTGGACTACCGCGATGGCACGATCTTCGCCTCTGCATCGGTCTGGGGTTCCGCAGGCGCCATCCCAGCGTGAGCGTCGCACCGTCGCCTCCAGGCGAGCCGACCTGGTTCGGCCAGCCGCGCGGGCTTACGGTCCTGTTCCTGACGAACATGTGGGAGCAGTTCTCCTACTACGGTATGCGCGCACTGCTGGTCTACTACATGACCAAGGAGTTGCTGATTGGGCAGGGCGCCTCGTCGGTGATCTACGGCGCTTATACCGCCTGCGCCTACTTCACGCCAATCGTCGGCGGGGTGATCGCCGACCGCTGGCTGGGCAAGCGCCGCGCGATCATCGTAGGCGCAAGCGTGATGGCGGCGGGTCATTTCATGATGACCTTCCCGCCGCTGCTCTACGCCGCGCTCGCGACCATAGCACTCGGCAACGGCCTGTTCCTGCCCAGCCTCCCGAGCCAGGTGGGCGACCTCTACCGTCCCGACGACCCGCGGCGTGGGTGGGCGTTCAACATCTATTATCTCGGCATCAACATCGGCGGCTTCTTGGCTCCCCTGATCTGCGGATCGCTGGGCGAGGCCTATGGCTGGCACTACGGCTTCGCGGCTGCAGGCATCGGCATGGTCGCGGGTCTAGTCGTCTATCTCGCCGGCCAGCGCCACCTTCCGCCCGAGCCCGATCGTCTTAGCCCCGCAAAGCGCATGCCACGCGAGCGGTTCGCGCCGCGCACGGTGCTGCTGCTGCTCGGCGTCGCGTTGTCCGTCACCGTGTTCCGCAGCGCCTACGAGCAGGTGGGCAACACCGTCGCGCTGTGGGCGGACGGTGGTGTCGACCGGCGTGCCGGCGCGCTGACGATCCCGATGACGTGGTTCCAGTCGCTCAACCCGCTGTTCGTGATGCTGATGACGCCGCCGCTGCTTGCCTGGTGGCGTCGCCGCGCCGAACGTGGTCACGACCAGCGGGCGGCGCGGCGCATGGCGGTGGGCGCAGCGATCGTCGGCGGGGCGTACCTGCTGCTCGCGGGCGTCGCCGCGTTGACGGGCGAAGGTCAGGCGCACTGGGCGTGGCTCGCGCTCTTCTTCGCGCTATTCACGTTCGGCGAGCTGCTGATCCTGCCGACCGGCTTGGGGCTGTTCGCGCGGCTGGCGCCTGCTGGGCAGGGCGCGACCACGGTGGCCGCCTGGTATCTCACGATCTTCAGCGGAAGCCTTGCCGCCGGGCTGGTGGGAACGCTGTGGAGGCGGATGGGGCACGGCAGCTACTTTGTGCTGCTCTCGGCGCTGGCGATCGTGGCCGCTGGCCTGCTCCTGATGCTCGACCTGCGCATGGGCCGTTCGGGACGAGGATCTGGAGAATTTCTTTGACAATTCTCCAAACAGGACAATAATCTTCTAACGGGGACAATTGCGTTGCAGATCGGCTTTCAATGGCAGGACGATCTGATGACGTTCGGGGAGATGTGGCATGAAGATCGACCGGATTGCGTTGCTGGCTTCCACGGGCATGGCGCTCGCCGTCTGGGCGACGCCTGTCTGGGCGCAGTCGGCGGACGGCACGGCTCGGCCGAGTACCGCCGAACCGCCCGCCGTCGCGCAGAGCGAGGACATCGTAGTGACCGCGCAGAAGCGCGCCCAGACGCTGATCGACGTGCCGCAATCCGTCACGGTCGTTTCGGGCGCGACGCTAGAGACGCAGCAGGCGAACACCTTCCAGGACTATCTCAAACTCGTGCCCGGCCTGCAGCTGAACCAGGACACGCCCGGCCAGGGGCGGCTTATCCTCCGCGGCCTCAACACCGGCGGCGTTTCCTCGACGGTCGCCGTCTACCAGGACGAGTCTCCGTTCGGTTCCAGCAGCGGCCTTGCCAACGGCGCGGTGCTGGCAGCCGATTTCGACACCTTCGACGTGGCGCGGGTCGAGGTGCTTCGCGGACCGCAGGGCACGCTGTATGGCGCGAACTCCCTTGGCGGGCTCATCAAGTTCGTCACCAACCTGCCGGAGACGGATAAGGTCGTCGCCCGTGCGCGAGGTGGGGTCGAGAGCACGGAAGGAGGCGACGTCTCGTACTTCGGCAACGCTGTCCTGAACTTTCCGCTCGGCAGCACACTCGCGATCCGAGCGTCCGGCTTCTATCGCCGCAACGGCGGCTTCGTGGACTCGATCGGCACCGGTGGCTCGCAGGTACGCAACGACGTCAACGGCTCGCGCGACTATGGTGGTCGTGCCTCCATCCTGTTCACGCCGACGCCGCGGATCTCGCTGCAGGCGAGCGTGCTGCTCCAGAACATCGAGACGCAGGCGCCGACCGTCGAGGAGAGCGATCCCGTGACGCTGCAGACGCTTCACGGCGGTCCCACCCAGTCCATCTTCGTGACGCCGTTCCGCGATGTGTCATACCGGCTGTACAACGGCACCGCCAACATCGGCTTGGGCTTTGCGGACCTCACCTCGTCGACCAGCTACTCTACCCAGCGCCAGCCGTCGCGCACGGATGAGACCCAGGTGCTGAGCGCGGCGCTTCAATCGCTCTTCAAAGTTCCAAACCAGCTGTATCTCGGCCAGAACACGAACCTTGAGAAGTTCACGCAAGAGCTCCGGCTCGGCTCATCGAGGATCCCCCTGTTCGATTGGCTGCTGGGTGGCTACTACTCGCATGAGAGCGCTTTGATCTTTCAGCAATACTATCCGGTAGTGCCGGGAACGCTCGACCCGGTCGCCACGATACCGCTTCTGGCTCAGGTTAACCTGCGGTCCCGCTACGAGGAGTATGCCGGCTTTGGCAATGCCACCGTGCATCTTGGCAATCATTTCGACATCGATCTGGGCGGTCGGTACAGCCACAACGACCAGAGCGCTACCCAGGCGGTTTCGGGCGCGCTCGTGGGCGCCGCGACGAGCTACACCCAGGACTCATCGGAAAATGTATTTACCTACTCGGTGGCGCCCAAGATCAAGTTCGGCCGGAACGCCGCGTTTTACGGCCGTGTGGCCAAGGGCTACCGACCCGGTGGTCCGAACGCGCTCGGGCCTGGAGCGCCCGTCGCTGCGCGGAGCTACCTGTCGGATTCCGTGGTCAACTACGAGGTCGGCTTCAAGGGTGAGACCGCCAACCACACCTTCGGACTCGACGTCGACCTGTTCCACATCGACTGGGACCGCATCCAGCTGCTCACCACGATCCAGACCACCGCCGGCCCCTTCAACTACAACGGCAACGGCGGCAGGGCGAAGAGCGACGGCGCCGAGTTCACCGCGACGATGAGACCGACCGCCGGTTTCGACATCTCGGTCAACGGAGCGATCACGAACGCGAGGCTGACGCAGGACGCGCCCGCCGCCAGCGGCTTCAACGGGGACAAGCTCCCATTTGTCCCCCGCTATAGCATCGGCGTGAACGGCGACTACCGTTGGACCCTCACCGACGCGGTGCACGCCTTTGCCGGCGCCTCCCTGCGGTTCCTCTCCAAGCAGGCCGGGCCATTCGACGCGACCTACAAGACCACTTATGGCCAGCGCTCGACCATCCCGTCCTATGACGTGGTGGATCTGCGGGCGGGGTTCGACTTCGGTCGCTTGGGCGTCGAGGCCTACGTGAAGAACGTCGGCAACTCGGACGGCAAGACATCCGTGTCCTCGCTCGGCCTCTATCCGGCCGGGGCGATCGCGACCGGCGTGATCCGGCCGCGCACCGTCGGCCTGTCCGTTACGGCGTCGTATTGATCGCGATGAGCGACGTGTCGACGCAACCCTCGTCATCGCGCGAGCTCCCGGCTCGCGTGCTCCTGTTCCTGGGCGACACGACCGAGCCCGGCTTCGCCAAGACCGCGTTCGGCTTGCGAGACTGGGCGGGTGAGCGCTGCGTCGGCGAGATGGCGTTGGCGTCCGCCACCGTCACTACCGGCCTGCCGCGCCTGTCGCCGATCGAGGCGGTGGAGCGGGGCGCGCAAGCGCTGCTGGTCGGGGTCGCGGCGCCGGGCGGGCTTATACCCGCCGGGTGGCGCGCCAGCCTGACGGAGTCCTTGGAAGCCGGGCTCGACCTCGTATCGGGACTTCACGCCAGACTCGCTGATGTGCCCGGGCTCGCCGCCGCCGCCGAGCGTCTGGGACGACGGCTGGTCGACGTGCGGACGCCGCCCGCGCCCATCCCAGTCGCGACCGGGCGGAAGCGTTCGGGACGCCGTCTCCTAACAGTCGGCACCGACTGCGCGCTAGGCAAGAAGTACACGGCGCTGGCGATCGCGTGCGGTCTGCAGGCAAGGGGCGTCGACGCGACCTTCCGCGCGACGGGGCAGACCGGCATCATGATCGCCGGTGCAGGAATGCCGATCGACTCCGTGGTGGCGGACTTCGTCAGCGGCGCTGCCGAAATGCTGACACCCGACGCGACGCCGAACCACCTCGACGTTGTCGAGGGGCAGGGATCGCTGTTCCACCCCGCCTACGCACCGGTGTCGCTCGGCTTGCTCCATGGCAGCCAGCCCGACCTGTTCGTCGTCTGCCACGATCCACGCCGTACGCATGTCCTGGGCGTGCCCGGCTATGAGCTGCCCACGATTGAGGAGGTCATCGCGCTGACCGTCGCGATGGGCCGGCTCACCAGCCCGGCGATCCGCTGTGTCGGCGTGAGCCTCAACACCGGCGGCATGGAACCCGACGACGCCGGACGCGCCCTCGACGAGGTCGCGCGACGGCTGGACCTGCCCGTCGCCGACCCGATTCGCGGTGGTGCCGCGTTCGAGCGGCTGCTCGACGCCTGCCGGTGACGGCTCCCGCGGTCCCGCGCTCGGGCTGGTTCAGCCGGCTGGTGCTGCCGGGCCTAGCGTTCAAGGCGGTCGTGATCGGCGGCGGATACGCGACGGGACGCGAGATCGCCGAGTTCTTCCTGCCGGCGGGGCCCTGGGGCGGCTTGGCGGGGATGGCGCTCGCGACGTTGGTGTGGAGCATCGTCTGCGCGACGACCTTCCTGTTCGCGAGGGCAGTTGGAGCGCGCGACTACCGGACGTTCTTCCGCGCGCTCCTCGGACCCGGCTGGGTTGCGTTCGAAATCGCCTACGCGTGCTTCATCGTTCTGGTGCTGGCGGTTTTCGGCGCCGCCGCTGGCGCGATCCTCGCCAGTCTGACGGGGGCGCCCGCGATCGTCGGCACGCTGGCGCTGATGGTCGGGATCGCCGGCTTCGCGGCGTTCGGCAATGCCGCCGTCGAGCGGCTCTTCGCCGGCGTCTCGATCCTGCTATACGGCGTCTACGCGCTTTTCCTGGTCCTCGCGCTGCACGCCTTCGGGCCGCGCATCGCAGAGACGTTCGCGCACGGCGGCCCGCCTTCGTCCGGCTGGGCGGCGGGCGGCCTCACCTACGCCTGCTACAACGTCGTCGGCGCGATCATCGTGCTGCCGGTCACTCGACACCTCGCCAGCGACCGCGACGCGGTGATCGCCGGGCTGGTCGCGGGTCCGCTCGCTATGCTGCCCGCGATACTTTTCCTTACATGCATGAGCGCCTTATCGCCTGGCATCGCGAGCCAGATCCTGCCGTCGGACTATCTGCTTACCCGGCTTGGCCAGCCCTGGTTCCACGTCCTGTTCCAGGCGATGATACTGGCGGCGCTGCTCGAAAGCGGCACCGGATGCGTCCACGCGATCAACGAACGCGTCGCGATCGCCTGGACGCGCGCTCGCGGGGCGGCGCCCGGCGTCGCGACGCGGGCCGCTGTGGCAATGGTGGTGCTGACCGCCTGCATGCTCATCGCCGAGCGCGTCGGCCTCGTCGCGTTGATCGCGACCGGCTACCGCGCGCTCGCAGTGACGCTGTTCGCGCTCTACGTCCTGCCGCTGCTCACGATCGGGGCTTGGCGCCTGCTGTTCCCACAATCCTTGCGAAGGATGCCCGCATGAGGCCGTTTCCGCTGATCGCGATGCTGGCGCTTGCCGCCCCGGCGGCTGCTGCGCCGCCCAAGGGGTTCGACGCGCGCGTCGAGGCGGTGCGCCGCGCGGCCGGCGTGCCGGGCATGGCCATCGCGATCGTCGAGGACGGCCGCACGGTGCTCGCCAAGGGCTACGGCGTGCGCCGGCTGGGCGCGCCCGAGCCGGTTGACGCGGACACGATATTCCTGATCGGCTCCACCACCAAGGCGTTCACCAGCGCCGCGCTCGCGACGCTGGTCGATGCGGGCAGGCTCTCGTGGGACGACCGCGTGGTCGACCGGTTGCCCGGTTTTCAGATGTGGGATCCGTACGTCACGCGCGAGATGACGGTGCGCGACCTGCTGGTCCACCGCAGCGGGCTGGGGCTCGGCGCGGGCGACCTCCTCTACATCCCGCGCGGCAGCCTCGCGCGCGCCGAGGTTGTGCGGCGTCTGCGCTGGCTGAAGCCCGCGGCGAGCTTCCGCGACCGTTACGCGTACGACAACATCCTCTACATCGTCGCCGGCCAGCTGATCGAGACGGTGAGCGGTCAGCCCTGGGAGGACTACGTTCGCGCGCACGTGCTGGCGCCCGCCGGCATGACGCATTCGACCACGGACGAGGCGCACCGGCTCGCCGACTCCGACCGCGCGCAGCCGCACGCACGTTTCGGCGGCCCCGTGCGCGGCACCGGCGACCAGCGGCTGCTCGACGAGCACGACCAGCTCGCGCCCGCCTCCGCGCCAGCCGGGCTGCTCGCGACGAGCGCCAACGACATGGCGAAATGGCTGATGCTCCAGCTAGCTCACGGCGCGCTGCCGGACGGCGGCCGGCTGTTCAGCGACGCGTCCTCAAAGGAGATGTGGACGCCGGCGACGCCGATGCCGATCAGCGACCCGCCCACCGCCATCGCCGGCACCAAGCCGTCCTTTCTCGCCTACGCCCTAGGCTGGGAGGTGCAGGACTATCACGGCACGAAGATCCTGTGGCACGCGGGCGGGCTATTCGGCTTCACCTCGATCGTGGTGCTGATACCGGACAGGAAGGTGGCCTTCGCGATCGAGGTGAACAGCGAGGACGTCCAGCCGCGCTTCGGGCTGATGTACGAACTGCTCGACCATTACCTCGGCCTCCCCAAGCAGGACTGGCCGACGCGCTTCGCCGCCTACCGCCGCGATCGCATCGCCGAGGCGGAAGCGGTGGTGGGCCACGCCGCGACCGCGCCCGCCAAGGTCGGGCCGTCGCTGCCGGTTGCCGCCTACGCGGGCACCTACGCGGATCCCTGGTACGGCCGGATGACGGTGACGAGCGATTCGGCGGGGCTTGGGGTAGACCTCGTCACCACGCCGGGCGCACGCGGCCGGCTGGAGCACTACCAGTACGACACCTTCGTCGCGCGCTTCGACGACAAGTCGATCGAGCCGGCCTATGTAACGTTCGGCCTCGGTGCCGACGGCAGGGTCGAGCGCGTGACGATGAAGCCGGTGTCGCCCATCGCCGACTTCAGTTTCGACTATGGCGACCTGCTTTTCGCGCCCGTAGCGGCGAAGCAGTGAGGGTGCTGGTGCAAGCGCTCGCGCTCGCCGCGATGCTCGGAGCCACGCCCGCGGCCGTGGCGCAGGACTATGCCGCCCGCGTGGCGCGGGTGCTGGCGAAGACGCCGCTGATCGACGGCCACAACGACTGGCCTGACACGCTGCGCACGCAGGAGGGAGAGGGTCGCTGGACGATCGACCTCCACCATCTTGCGGGCAAGCCGCTGCCCTACAACACCGACATCGCCCGGCTGCGCGCCGGCAGAGTTGGCGGGCAGTTCTGGTCGGTCTGGGTTTCGCCCGACCTGCCCGGCGACGAGCAGGTGCGGTTAACGATCGAGCAGATTGATCTCGTCCACTCGATCGTGGCGCGCAATCCTGATACCTTCGCGCTCGCCCGCACCGCGGATGACGTGCGGCGCATCCATCGCGAGGGAAGGATCGCCTCGCTGATCGGGGTCGAGGGCGGCGGCCAGATCAATGGCAGCCTGTCGGTGCTGCGCGCCTATCACGACCTCGGCGCCGGCTATCTGACGCTCACGCACGTGCGCACGATCGAATGGGCGGATTCGGCGACCGATGATCCGAAGCACAACGGGCTGACGCCGTTCGGCGAGGACGTCGTGCGCGAGCTCAACCGGCTCGGCATGCTCGTCGACCTCAGCCATGTCTCGGAGGGGACGATGCGGGCGGCGCTGCGCGTCACGCGCGCGCCGGTGATCTTCTCGCATTCCAGCGCGCGCGCGATCGACGATCATCCCCGCGACGTGTCGGACGAGGTCCTGAAGCTGGTCGCGGCGAACGGCGGCGTGGTGATGGTCACGTTCGCACCGCTCTACATCTCCGACGCCTATCGCCGTTGGTCGGCGAACAAGGCAGCCGAGGCGACCCGGCTGAACGCGCCGCCCTACGGTGGCCTCTACGTTGGACAGCCCGACAAGGCGGCGGCGGCGATGGCGGATTGGCTGCGGGGGCATCCGGCGCCGAGCGTAACGCTGGCCCAGGTCGCCGATCACATCGAGCACGTCGCCAAGGTCGCCGGCGTCGACCATGTCGGCATCGGCTCCGACTTCGACGGCACCGGGAACAGCGTGCCCGAGGGTCTCGAAGACGTAAGCCGCTATCCGGCACTGCTGCAGGAGCTAATGCGCCGTGGCTGGAGCGACGAGGACGTCGCCAAGCTGGCGGGCGGGAACGTGCTGAGGGTCATGGCGGCGGCGGAGGACGTCGCGCGGATGAAGCGGCAGTAGGCGACGGCGGGCCGCTCTCGGGGGTCACCTGGTCGGACCAAGGACTTGCGCAATGTGGTTAACGAAGACGCGCACCTTCGGAGCGAGATGGCGGTTCGAGGGGAACAGCACCGAGGTGGGTGGACCCGCGGCCGCGTAGTCGCTCAGCACCTCCTTGAGCATTCCCGATTTCAGGGTAAGCGTGGCCTGCGGGCCGCCTTGTCCGTTGAGCGGTAGCTGGGATGTTGATCGCCTTTGACGAGGGCGGTGGCGGTGCGGGAAGTTTTCGGGTCTGAGACTGGTCATACGAGTGCTCGTACGACTGGTCGCGTGGAGGTGGTCGGTCGGATGTCGGGCCGGCGGAGCTGGTCTGACGAGGAGAAGCTGCAGATCCTGGCCGAGGCGTTCCGGCCAGGTGTCCGGGTTCGCGAGGTCCTGCAGCGGCGCGAGTTATCGAGCGGTCTGGTCTACACGTGGCGCAAGCAGGCGCGGCTGGGGATGCTGGGCGGTATAGCGCCTGCGCTGCCGCCCGCGTTCGCCGAGGTACGCGTGGCCGAGGTGGAGCCGGTAGCACCTGCGCCGCAATCAGCATCCGAGGCCGGCCTCATCCGCATCGAGCTGCCGGGCGGCGTGCGGGTGAGTGTGGATGCGGCGGTGGACGCAGGCGCGCTGGCACGGGTGCTGTCGGTGCTCAGATGAGCCCGACGCCATTGCCGACGCGCGTGTTCCTGGCGTGCGGCGTGACTGACATGCGCAAGGGGATCGACGGCCTGGCAGTATTGGTCCAGCAGGCGCTGCGCGAGGATCCGCACTCGGGAGCGCTATTCGCGTTCCGCGGCAAGCGCGGCCATTTGGTCAAGCTGCTGTGGTTCGACGGCCAGGGCCTGTGCCTGTTTTCCAAGCGGCTCGACCGCGGCCGCTTCGTCTGGCCGGTGACGGCGACCGGCGCGGTGACGCTGACGCCGGCACAGCTGTCGATGCTGCTGGAGGGCATCGACTGGCGCCGGCCCGAGCGGACGTTCGTGCCGACGCTGGCGGGGTAAAAACGGCAGTTCTGCGCGGCTTCTGCTCGCCCGAGCGGGTGTGATCTGGTATGTAAACCGGGTGTCGGAAGCGCCCGTTTCCTCAGCAGATGCCACCGCGCGGATCGCCGCGCTGGAAGCCTCACTCGCCCGCGCCAATGCCGCGCTCGCCGCCCGCGACCTGCTCATCGACACGCTGCGCGGCCAGATCGCGAAGCTGCGGCGGATGCAGTTCGGCGCCTCGTCCGAGAAGCTGGGCCGCGAGATCGCGCAGCTCGAGCTGGCGCTGGAAGAGCTGGAAACGGAGAGCGCGGTCCCCGACGTTGAGGCCGCCGTGCCCGATATGCCGACGCGCCCGGCACCGGTGCGCAGCCTGCCGAACCACCTGCCGCGCGAGGAGGTCGTCCACGAGCCCGCATCCGGTACCTGTACTTGTCCAGACTGCGGCGGCACGCTGCGCCGCCTGGGCACGGACGCGCACGAGATGCTC
>JBPBQW010000111.1:0-48968 GCA_050955125.1 Janthinobacterium lividum | reverse complement strand
CGCGGGTGGCGGAGGCGCTGCGCCAGCCTATCCGAGACGGCCACGTCCACTCGATCCGCTGGGTCGGACAGGGAGATGATGCGCGCTGCGTGCTCGACGCCTGGCCGCTCGGCCTCGTCGACACCGCCGATCCGCGGCAGGTGCAGATGCGCGGCGCGGGGTTCCGCGTGCTCGCGCTCACCTCGCTGTCGTGGCTGCTGCCCGTCGAACTGTCGGTGGACGGCCGGCGGGTGGAGCAGGTCCATTACGACCGCGCGATCGCGCCGCGCACGTCGTATCAATGCTACGGCGTCGAGGACGCGCGGATCAGCCGGGTCGGCGACCGCTGGCTGATGACCGCCTGCTGCGTCAGTCCGGAGCGGCACGGCACCTGCCTCTACACCTCCGCCGACGGGCTCGACTGGGCGCTGGAGGGGCTGATCCTCGATCACCAGAACAAGGACATGACGATCTTCGAGGGCCTGGTGGACGGCCGCTACTGGGCGCAGACGCGGCCGCTCGGCGACTGCTATTTCGCCTATGCCCCCGACAGCGAATGGCGCGCGGGGCCGTCGATCAACCTCGCGACCTCTCCCGACGGCTTGCACTGGCGGCCGAATGAGCATCCCGGCATCCGCCCGCACGCCGCGACCGTCGCCACCGCGCGGATGGGCGCGGGCACGCCGCCGGTGCCGACCGATCGCGGCTGGCTGACGCTCTGGCATGGCGCAGAGCCGTCGGGACAGGTCGGCATCTATCGCACCTACTGGACGATCCTCGACCGCGACGAGCCGTGGCGCACGATCGCGACCGGCCACGCGCCCCTGATCGAGCCTTCGCCTGCGCTGACCGAGCCGCTGGGGGACCGGATGTACCTGGGCGACGTCGTGTTCACGACCGGCATCGCCGACGCGGGCGATCATTGGGTGGTGGCGAGCGGCGAGGCCGACCTCGCCTGCCGCATCACCCACGTGCCCAAGGGAATGATCGGGTGAGGCCCCCAGCCGCCGCCTCTCGTCAGGCTCGGACCAGGCTCGGACTAGGCTCGGACAGGGCAACCCGCTGCCGGACAATTGATTTCGCGCCGTGATCCTGCCAAGGGAACGACGACAGCCGGGGATGCCGCCGTCATGGCTGGGCCTGTAGTTTTGAGTGAGGTCACACCCATGTTCAACGGAAAAGGGCTGCTCGCCACCCTGTTTCTCGCCGTGGCGCTGGCGGGCGGGGGTTGCGCCGGTTCCATCTCGAAATCCGTGACGCCCAATCCGACCAACTTCGCGGCGCCGGATTCGACCGATCGCTCGGCGGTGAGCGACAGCTATCGGCTCGGTGCGCTCGACACGGTGACGGTCAGCGTGTTCCAGGTGCCCGACGTGACCGGCGACTATCAGGTCGATCCCACCGGCGATCTCAACCTTCCGCTGGTCGGCCGCCTTGCCGCCCGGGGCAAGACGCTCACCGAACTGCAGCAGATGATCCGCAAGGCCTATGGCGACAAGTATCTCCAGGATCCGGACGTCAGGGTCGAGGTCAAGAACGCGGTCAGCCAGCGCATCACGATCGACGGCTCGGTCAATCAGCCGGGCATCTACCCGATCACCGGCGACATGTCCCTGATCCAGGCGATCGCGACCGCGAAGGGCACGAACGGCGACGCCTTGTCCAGCAGGGTCGTCGTGTTCCGCAAGATCAACGGCCAGCGCGAGGCGGCGCTGTTCGACCTGAAACGCATCCGGCGGGGCGACATGCCCGATCCACCCGTCTACGGTAACGACGTGGTGGTGGTGGACGGCTCGCGAGCCCGCCAGACGTATCGCGACATCATCTCCTCGCTGCCCGTCTTCGGGCTCTTCAGCGCCGTGCTGTGACCCGGCTCCATTTGGCGCAACAGCGCGTAAGGTTTCCATGAGCGACGTGTCTCACTATCCTCAGGTCGGCGGGAGCGATCCGTTCCCCCGTGGCGGCGCGCTGGCCGCGACGGCGAACGGCCCGCTGGGCTTCGGCGCGGGGATTCCCGGCTCGCCCGGCGGAGAGGTGCTGACGGTCTCGCACGTGTGGCAGACGATCTTGCGGTGGCGCTGGGTCATCATCGGCGCGGCGGTGACGGGCGTCGCGCTCGGCATCATCGCCGCCTTGATGACCACGCCGTTGTACCGCGCCGCCGTCACGCTGGAGGTCAACCGCGAGCCGACCCAGATCATCCAGGTCGGCAACGTCCAGCCGGCGTCGATCAACGACGACGCGTACATTGACACGCAGATCGGCATCCTGCGCAGCCGCTCGCTGGCGGAGCGGGTCGCGCGGCAGCTCAACCTGGCCGCCGACCCCAAAGTGGTCGATCAGTCCGCGCCATCGGCTGTGCGGCAGGCGGCGGCGGCGGGCAAGGTCTCGGCGGGGTTCAACGCCGAGCCGGTGCGCAACAGCCGGCTCGTCACGCTGACGTTCAGCAGCCCGGACGCGGCGATCGCGGCCAAGGTCGCGAACGGTTACGCGGACAACTTCATCTCCTCGAACCTGGAGCGGCGGTTCGAGACGACCGCCTATGCGCGCGATTTCCTCCAGCGGCGCCTGGCCGCCGTGAGGGTGAAGCTCGAACAGTCCGAGCGTCAGCTGGTGGAATATGCGCGGGCCCAGGGGATCGTCGATCTTCCCGGCGCCGGCGGGACGGGTGGCGCGTCGACGGGTGGCGGCGGTTCGCTGGACACCGCGTCGCTCGTCAGGCTGAACGATGCGCTGTCGCAGGCGCAGATCGACCGGATCCAGACCGAGCAGAAGCTGCGCAAGGAACGTGGTGCCAGCGCGACCGCAGCCGCGGTCACCAACCCCGCGGTGCAGACGCTGCGGACCGATCTCGCCAAGCTTGAAAGTCAGTATCGCGAGAACCTGAACGTGTTCAAGCCGGACTATCCGGCGATGGTGCGGGTGCGCGAACAGATCGACGCCCTGCGCAAGAACATCGCCCAGGAAAGCTCCAGCCTGTCGGGATCGGTCTCGGGCACCTACGAGGCGGATTACCGGGCGGCACTGGCGCGCGAGCAGCAGCTGACGGCGCGGGTGGCCCAGCTGAAGGGTAGCGCCCTCGACCTGCGCGAGCGCTCGATCCAGTATACGATCCTGCAGCGCGAAGTGGATACCAACCGCACCCTGTACGATGGGCTGCTCCAGCGGTTCAAGGAAGTCGGCGTCGCCGGCGGTGTCGGCGAGAACCTCGTTTCCATCGTCGATCGTGCCGAGGCCCCGACGGCGCCTTACAGCCCGCGACTGTTGCTCAACATCTTGTTCGGATTGGGCGGTGGTCTGCTTCTGGGTGTCGGCTATGCGTTCGGCAAGGAGTTCATCGACGACCGGATCGAGACGCCCGACGACCTCGAACAGCGACTGGGCCTGCGCCCGCTCGGCGTGATCCCGAAGTTCGGCAAGAACGACCGTTTCGTCAAATTGATCTCCGAACCACGCTCGCCGGTGTTCGAGGCGTATCAGTCGGCGGTCACCGCTCTGCGCTTCGCGACGTCCGAGGGTACGCCCAAGACCCTGCTCATCACGAGCTCGCGGCCGAGCGAGGGCAAGTCGAGCACCTCGCTCGCGTTGGCGCAGGCCTTTGCGCGCAGTGGCCAGCGGACCGTTCTCGTCGACGCCGACATGCGCATGCCGACCTTCGTGCCCAGCGAGCGGGACGCGATCGGCCTGTCGAACCTGCTCAGCGGCGAGCGCGACATCTCGGCCGCGGTCCACCAGGCCACGTTGCCCAACCTGTACTTCATCTCGAGCGGCCCGATGCCGCCCAACCCGCCCGAACTCCTGTCGTCCAATCGCTGGGCCGAGTTGCTCGACGAGCTGTCGGCGCTGTTCGACCGGGTCATCATCGACAGTCCGCCGGTGCTCGGGCTTGCCGACGCCCCTCTGCTGGCGTCGTCCGTCAAGGGCGTCATCATGGTGTTCGAATCGGGCGGCGCCCGGCGTCAGGTCGCCGCGACGGCACTCGGCCGCTTGCGCGCGGCGAACGCGAACGTGGTCGGTGCGATGCTGACCAAGTTCAACGACCAGCGGGTCGGTCAGGGTTATGGCTACGGTTACGAATACGGCTATGGAAACGGTCAGCACTCGGTCGAACCGGGACGGCGATTGATCGACCTCTCCGCGCAGTGACGTCCGTTTCGGGCCCGGGCCCATACCCTCGCTTCGTGCGTCGCGGCCTCCTCGCGGCGGCGGCCCTGTTGCTGACGATCCTGGTCGTGCGCCAGGCGGCGGTCGACGTGCTGGGCGAGACGCGGCCCGACCTGGCGCTGGCGGTCGCGCCGGGCGATCCGGTCGCGCTGATCGGCGCCAGCGGCTTCACGGAGACGACGACGCGTCCGCCGTCTGCTGACCAGCTCGGCCTCCTCGACCGCGCGGCACGGGCGGACCCGCTCTACCCGGAGCCGTTCTTCGCCAGGGCGATGGTCGCTGCCGCGCAGGGTCAGGATCGCCGTGCGATCGGTCTGGGTCTGGCAGCCCGGGCGCGCGATCCGCGCCGGCTCGCCACCCATGTGCTGCTGCTTCGCGAATACGCGCGGATCGGAGACGTTCCGGCGGCGATCGCGGCGATGAACCCGATCGCGCTCATATCGGGGGAGACCGGACCCGCGCTGGCTGCGGCGCTGACGACGGTCGCCGCCGATCCGAACGGTTCGCGGGTCGTGGCGGCCGCGCTCCGCCGCAATCCGCGCTGGCGCGGTGCCTTCGTGCGCAATGCGACGGGGTCCGGCCAGGCGCTCGCATACGCCACCTTGGTCGCGAGCCCGTCCGGCGTGAGCCGGTCCGACGAGCAGGATGCGCGCAAGGCGTTCCTGTCGCAGCTCGTCCAGCGGGGAGATTACCAGCGCGCGTATCTGGCATGGATCAACTTCCTTCCGCCTTCGCGTCTGGGCGAGGTGACGGCGGTCTATGACGGCGCGTTCGCGGGCCTGCCGGGAACCGAGCCCTTCAACTGGACGCTCAGAAGTGACGAGATCGCCGTCTCGGAGCGGCGGACCGACTCCGCGCTACCCGGCCGAACCGCGCTCGACGTCAACTTCTTCGGGTCCGATGCCGCCACGATCGCCACCGAGACCCTGCTCGTCTCGCCCGGCCGTTACCGCTTCCAGCTGATGGGAACGGCCGATGGCGGCGGCGACCTCGCGGGTCGCCTGCGGTGGCAACTGACGTGCCTGCCCAGCCAGACTACGATCCCGCTGGCCACGGTGGCCAAGTTCGATGGTCATCCCTTCAAGGTGAGCACCCCGGTGATCGTGCCGGACCGGGGTTGCGATGCGCAGCAGCTGACCCTGCTGGGCGATCCGGGCGAGATCGCGACCTTGATCCACGCCCAGTTCACCGGCGTCGGTCTAGTCGCCTCCTGATGGCCGTTGGTGATAGGGCATGGCCATGCGCCGTTCGAGAGTAAGCCGTCGCGTCCGCGCGTTGACCGCCACCGACGCGGCGCTCGCGATCGCCGGCGCGGCGTGTCTGCTGCTTGGAGGCGCCTCCGCAGGAGGAGCGATCGCGAACGCGTCGCTCCAGCTCGGTGCGATCGGCATCCTGGTGTGGCTGGCGTGGACACCGACCCAAGCCAAGGCCAGGCCCGAGCTTCATCCCCTTCGATGGTTACTCGTGGGGTTGGGCGTCGTCGGGGCGGTGCAGTTCCTGCCGTTGCCGCCGACGATCTGGGAAGCGCTTCCGGGCCGGGGGGTGTTCGGCGCCGAATATCGTCTGCTGGGCATGGACGCGCCGTGGCTGACGCTGACGCTCGCGCCGGACCGCGCCGTCTCGAGCCTGCTTGCCCTGCTGCCGTTCCTTGCGACCTTGCTCCTGACGTTGCGGAGCAGCCCGGCAGGGCGGGTCGCCTTCATCTGGGTCGCCATCGCCGTCGCGGCGCTGTCCATCGCCGTCGGAAGTGCGCAGCTGTTCAGCGGCGGCACGTCCCGGTTCTACTTCTACGACAACACCAACCATGGCGACGCGGTCGGGTTCTTCGCCAACCGGAACCATCTGGCGACGTTGTTCCTGATGACCCTGCCGTTCGTGGCGGCGCTGGCGGCGCGCGACGCGCAGTCCGCCAGCAAGGAGCGCGCCCGCCGTGCGCCACTCTACGCCGGATGTTTCGCGTTCCTCACGTTCGGGGCGGCGCTCAACGGATCGTCGGCCGGGCTGGCGCTGCTGGGGCCCTGTATCGGGGCCAGCGCGCTGTTGTACCTGCACGGGGTCGGTCGGCCCGTTCCCGCCAGGATCGTGGCGACCGGTGCCGTGTTGATGGCGGTCGGACTGCTGTTCGTCAGCGTCGGGCCTTATCACGGGCGTTTCCTGGACAAGGCGATCAGCGGTGGGAACAGTGCGACCCGCGGCACGTCCATCGCGCTCACCGGACATGCCGCCCGCGATTTCCTGCCGCTCGGGTCGGGAATCGGATCGTTCCGGCACATTTACACGCGGTACGAGAACGTCGACACGCTGAACAACGCCTTCGTCAATCACGCGCATGACGAGTATGTCGAGATCGCGCTGGAGACTGGCGTGCTCGGGATCGCACTCGTCGTCGGCTTGTGCGCGTGGCTGGCGATCCGCGGTCGCGCGCTGTGGTCGAAGGACATGGGGTCGACCGGCTCGATCGCGCGCGCCGGGCTGGTCTCGACGGTCCTGCTGATGCTGCACAGCCTGGTCGATTATCCCGCGCGCACGGCGGCCATCCTGTGTCTGGCCGGCTTCGCGATCGGGGTGATCGCCGACCCGCGTGCTTCGGGCACCGTTGCGCCGCGACCCGAGGAAGAGCCATCTGCCGAAGCGACGACGCGCGTGTTCGTCGCCGACTAGACGTGCAGGTTCGAGTCGCCATCCTGGGCGCGTCGATGATGCTCCTTGGCGCGGTCTCCCCGGTTTCGCCCGATCCCGCGACGTCGTTCGAGCGACTTCGCCATGACGATGCACGGCTGAGCGCGCTCGGCTTCAGGCTTTTCACCACCAACGCGCCCTTGTGTCGCGCCCTCCAGCCGGAGCTCGGCGTCGTGTGGCAGGCGATCGACCAGTTCGATCCGGCGAGCCGCGTCGCCGCCCGGGCGGCGTTCGGTTTCGAAAGCGCGCTCGCCGTCGAAGCGGTCGTGCCCGGGTCGCCTGCGGCGCGTGCCGGGGTGGCGCCGAACGACTCGCTCGTCGCGATCGACGGCGCGGCGATGCCGGACGCCACGAGCGGCCCGGCGACCACCGCGACCCGTGACGCGGTCGAGTCGCGGATCGCCTCCCTTCCGGCAGCGTCGCCGATGACCCTGACGCTGCGTCGGGGCGGGCGGGACCGGTCGGTGGTGGCGCGACCCGTTCCGGGATGTCGCACCGAGCTCGAGATGGTGATCGGCAAGGGGTGGCTGAGCGACTCGGACGGCGTGCGTATCCGGATCGGATCGCGCTTCCTCGAGACGTTCGACGACGATCGGGTCGCGGTCGTCCTGGCGCACGAACTGGCTCACACCGTGCTCGGACACCGCCGACGGCTCGACGCCGCCGGTGCCCGCGGCGGACTGGCGCAGATCACCGGGCGCAGCGGTCGCCTGATCCGCGCCACAGAGGACGAGGCGGATCTGCTGGGCGTCAGCCTGCTCTACAACGCCGGCTATGACCCGACATCGGCATCCCATTTCTGGGCGCAGGCCGGTCCCGTCGTCGACGGCGGCCTGGTGCGCGATGGAACGCACCGCAGCCCCGCCGACCGCGCCCGGCGCACGGCGGCCGAGGCGGCGACGATCCCGAGCGACGCATCGAGGCCCCACTTCCCGCCCCTCATGGCGAGCCGCGACACGCCGTTGCACTAGCAGGGTGATAGGCGAGGGCGCTGGGCCCCGGCCGGACCCGCTCCCACCGATCGACGATGGTCAGGCGGCCAAGGGGTCGAGGTAACGCTCCTCGATGGCAGGCAGGTCGCGCCCGCGCGCCAGATCGGCCACCACCCGCGCGTACAGAACGCCCTCGCGCCACCGCGGCATCATCGCGCGGATCGCGCGCAACGACAGGTGCGATCGCAACGGGAAGACTTCCGCTTCCGCAAGCTCGGTGATGGTCACGAAGCGCTTGAGCGCCGGCATCGCGGCCGCGGTGGCATGATAATGCACTCGCTTGGAGATGCCCGCATGGCCGAACATGTTCATCGCCACCGACTGACGCAGCACGAGCGCGGGGAACTCGATCCGCATGTCGAAGCCGTCGAACTCCGCCGGATCGACCTGCCGGACGGTTCCCGCGGGCAGGTCGACCGCAAACCCGTCCACCCGCTTCTCCGACCGGCCGACGAGCAGGACCTCCCTGCCCTTGAGCGGGCGCATGAACAGCGCCGGCACCTTCCTGGTCAGGTCGGCGAAGAACCGCTCCACCTGTTTCACGGGTACCGACACCCGTGCCTCGAGCGCCGCCTGCTTGGCCATCGTGGGCGCGACGCGGTCGCGATATTCGGCGATGCGCTGGTCGCGATTGTCGAACCAGTCCCCGCCCTGAAGCTCGAAGCCGCGCTCCGTGCTCCACCGGTCGCCGGGCGTCATGATCTGGACCTGCGAGTCGAGTCCGCGTTCGCGCCGGAACGTCTCGAAATAATCGCGCACGGCCGACGGGGTCTGCACCAGCGCGTTCATGTCGAACACGTCGTCGTGCAGCAGGCAGGAATTGGACGCGAACGGGATCGCGTACCGCGGCTTCACCCGCGCCATGAACAACGCGAAGGCACGGACGTAATGTTCGTTGTCGTCGGTCTCTTCGTCGGGCGCGTCGGTGACGTGATAGCAGGCACGAGGGTTGGCGGAGCTGTGGCTGCGGAAGCAGAAGTCGATCCGCGGGAAACGCTTCAGGATCTGGTCCAGCGGCAGCCCTGCGAATTTGGCGTCGTTGGCATTGAATAGCACCTGGTCACCCGCCTCGATCACCAGCGCGCTGTCGGTGATGATGGGGCTGAAGTGGAACGAGGTGACGGCAAGCTGCGGACCCAGCACGATGCGTTCGCCATGGCGGACCTCGCGAACGTTGGTCCGCCCGACCGCTTTCAGGTCGCGCGTCATCCGCTCGTAGCGGTCGTATGGTACGAGGATGGGCGTGTCCGCCGGAAACAAGCGGAGCGAATCGGCCTGGAAGTGATCCCAGTGCAGATGAGTGAGGTAGATGAAGTCCGGGCGCAGGCTCTCCACCAGCGTCCGCGGGACGGGCGGATAGTTCCACCAGCTGCGCCAGTACACGCTGCCGACCAGCCAAGGATCGCACACCAGCTCCACGCCGCCCGCGGCAACCCGCAGTCCCGCATGCGAAAGTGTCTGAAACTCCACGGCGAACTCCCTTACGACGCTGACGGCGGACGACTGCCCGGCCGCGCTGCGATCATCGATACCCGACGGGGAAGTCAAACGATCGTATGACCGCCGGTATCCGCAGGCGGCGGCCCGTGGCGCAGGCCACCCCTTGGGCTCGGATCGCCGTCAGCGCCAGTGCGCAACCGGCGCAGGTTGCCAGCGGCCAACAAAATGATGCGAAATCGGTGCGCGCCCGCTATGCCGTGTCCCGATGACGGCTGTTCGGGAACCGGCGCTGCGACCGCAAGGGTATCGATTGAAAGAAGACTCCAATCGACGAAGCGTCATCGGGCTCGATCTCGTGCGCTTCGGTGCCGGGATCGGGGTGGCCATGTACCACTTGGCATACTGGTGGTGGCTGCCGGCGGTATCGGGCGAACAGGGCCGCGCCGTTCGCGAAGGGCTGGCCCCGCTGCGCGAGCCGTTTCGCTGGGGCTGGGTGGGTATCGAGATATTCTTTACCCTGTCCGGTTTCGTCATCGCCTATTCAGCCCACGGCAAGACGGCGAGGGGCTTCATCAAGGGGCGCATGCTGCGTCTGTATCCCACCGCCTGGATCTGCGCGACCTGCACGTTGCTGATCGCCAAGCTGACAGACCCGGAAGCGCTGAGCCAGTACGCAGGCACGGTCACGTTGTGGATCTATGGCCCGTGGATTAGCGGCGTTTACTGGACGCTGAGTGTCGAGATCGTGTTCTATGCCCTGGTCGCCTATGCCCTGTGGGCCAACATCAGGCTCACCAGCCTGGGGATGTTCCTGGGCTTCGTCAGTAGCCTTTATTGGTTGTTGAGGGTGATCGACTTTGCGACCGGGCAGCATGCGAAGGACCTGTTCGCGGCGGTGGAAAGCACGCCCACCGGTCGCCTGAGCCTGCTGGCCAGCGGAACCTATTTCGGCAGCGGCATCCTGCTCTGGTCGCTAGCGTTCCAGCGGTCCTCACGGTTTCACTCGATGTCGTTGATGGTGTTTCTCGCGGCGTCCCTGGTCGCGGTGATCGGGGCGGGTCATTACAAGATCGCGGTCGAGGGTGGGCGTGACTGGCAAGTTGTCGAGCCCGCCCTGCTCTGGCTGATCGGGACCGTGGCGATCATCGGATCGATCCGGTGGAACGAGAAGCTGTGGCAACTGTGTGGCCCGTATGCGCGGCCGATCCGGTTCGCAGGTCTGGCGACTTATCCGTTGTACCTGGTGCACAGCGAGGTAGGGCAGGTGATCATGGTGCGTACCGGGTCGCTCGGGCCCTTCGCGGCCTTGAGCGTCGCTCTCTGCGCCGTGTTCCTACTCACCGTCACCGTCGTGCTCCTGGAGCCGTATCCGCGGCGCTGGATCGGACGCCTGCTCTCGGTCCGTGTGCGCAAGCCTGCGCTTGCGCCGGCCGAACTGCCGTGACGAGGGGCTGGATGACGCACGCCTTTCCGTGTTCGGCTATAAGGCGCGAGCCGTAATGGCGCGTTCCGGGCCGGGGCCGTCGGCGCAAGGATCATGCGACGCGCGGTTCGCCGCTGATTGCCGTGGTGCGTCGGTGCGTTTGTGCGACGCGGGGCGCTCGGGATCGGACACCGCTCGCCCGCCGCGAGCCAGGCGAGCGGAAACGCCGACATGACTGCGGGAGGTCCGCCCGCGGGCCGGCGGTCGGTGCCCGCGGCACCCTCGGCCGAGCGCGCGCGGCCGTACGCGACCGCGCTCCGCATCGTCCTTTCCCCGCCCTCGCCGAACCCGGCCGGCTATTTCTACGCCATCGACCTTTTGCGCGGTACTGCTGCGCTCTCCATCCTGTTCTGGCACTATGTCCATTTCTTCATGGTCGGTTCCGTGGCACATTCCTACGATCCGGCCCGCAATCCCTTCTTCGATCAGTTCTGGTTGTTCTACGAATATGGAGGGAACGCCGTTCAACTCTTCTGGCTGATCTCCGGCTTCACCTTCGCCGCTGTCTATGTCGGCCGGCAGGTGAGGACACGTACCTTCGTGGCGCATCGCTTCGCGCGCCTCTACCCGCTTCATTTCATTACATTGTGCGTTATCGCTACGCTCCAGATCGCCAGCATGAGGCTGCTCGGTCATAGCTCTATATACGACAATAACGACCTGCCCCATTTCATCGATCAGCTGTTCATGACCGATGGGTGGGGCCCCACCATCCGCTTCTCGTTCAACGGCCCGACCTGGACGGTGTCGGTCGAGCTGTTGGTCTATGCCCTGTTCTGGTACCTGCTTCCCCGGCTGTTCAGGCTGGGATCGCTGTTTCCCATGCTAATCGCGGCCGTGTCGCTGGGATTGTCGCGCCTGGGACCGTTTCAGCACATCCTTGAGGGTGGGTTCTTCTTCTTTCAGGGCTGTGCTCTCTTTCCGCTGTTTTTGGCCTGTCGGGGATGGCGGGCAGCCATGGTGACCACCGTCGCGGTGCCGTTCGTCGCGGCGATGCTGGTGCTCGCCAAGTGGCATGCGATCGGCTTGGCTTCGATGCTGCTGCTGGTCAGCCTGGTGCTGTGCACCGCGTTCGTCGATCTGGAGCGCGGGCCGCCGGCGGCTAGACGCCTGTGCAAGTGGATCGGCGACAATACGTACGGGGTGTATCTCTGGCATGTGCCGGTCCAGGTCACGATCCTGATCGTCGTGGGCACCTACGGCGTTTCCCGGGCGGTTTTCCTCACTCCGGCATTCTTCATCTGTTATGTCCTCGGGATGGTCGGTTTCGCCCGCACCTCGTTCCTGCTGATCGAGCGGCCTTGCCGCACGTTCCTGAACGCGCGTCTTTTCCGTCCCGAGCCCTGAGGCGGGCCGTCGCATACCCTTGACGTGCGTCGTCACCCGGCGATGAGCATCGGCACAAGCGGGCCGGCACCGGTCCCGTCCAGGCCACGGGGCGACGACGAGAGAAGCAGCGATGAATCCTTCGACAACCGACGTTCCGGTCAGCCTGATCGTCACCGGATACAACCAGGCGCATCTGATCGACGCGGCGATCGATTCGGCGCTCGCGCAGACGTATCCCAATCTCGAGATCATCCTGACGGACGATTGCTCGAGCGACGACACGTTCGAGCGGATGTGCGCCGCCGCTGCCCGATACCAGGGTCCGCACCGGGTTCTGACGCATCGCCCGCCACGTAACCTGGGCACGTTCGGCAACATCCACGCGGCATCCGGCCGGGCCGGCGGCGAGATCATCGTTTTCGCCGGGGGCGACGATCTGTCCTATCCGCATCGGGTGGCGACGATCGCCGAGCGTTGGGCCGCGACCGGAGCGGACGCGCTCTATTCCGGCTTCGACATCATCGACGAGGCCGGCAGTGTGATCGAGCGCGACTTCATGCCGCGGCCGACCACGTTGTTCCTGATGGACTATTTCCCGGATCCCGTCTTCAAGATCCTCTACGGGGCGACCACGGCGTGTCACAGCTCGGTCTTGGCGCGGTTTCCCGCGCCCGAGGTCCGTATCCGATCGGAGGATACCTATCTGACGCTGATGCTGAACCTGCACGGCGGGCGCATCGAGTTCATCGCGGAGGCGCTGGTGGCGTATCGGCAGCACGATGGCGCGATCACCAACGTCTCGGCGCCATCGCCCGACCGTGCCTCGATCGAGGGGCGCGAGCGCGCCCAGATGTCGCTGGCGACGTCGATGGCGGCGGTGTTGCGCCTGTTCCTGGCCGAAGTCGACCGCCGCGGCGACCACGCGGAATTGCGGAAGTTCGTCCGGGACGATATCCGCATGTTCGAGCTCAAGGCCGGCTTCGACCGGGCGTCGGTCGTCGAGCGCGCGCTCGCGCTGCCGCTCGCCCGGCGGCGCGGGGAGTTTGCATGGCTGCTGCCCAGGGTTGCCGGCCTTCGGGCGTTCACGCTGATGAAGCATCTGGCGCTGCGATGGCGTGGTACGCGGGCATGAGGGCAGGGTTATGATCGCCTGCCCACCAAAGCGCTCGTATTGCCGCTTCTTCCGTTCGTTTTTCTGAGGCACCCATCTTGTCGATCAGAAAGTCAATCGCCTGGCTGGGTTCGGGCCAGGTCGCATCGCTGGTCCTGCAGTTCGGTTCGTCGATCGTCCTCGCCCGGTTCCTGTCCCCGAAGGAGATGGGGATCTATGCCGTTGCCGTTGCCGTGGCGGCAACACTGAGCATCTTCCAGAACTTCGGTCTGCAGGCGCTCATCGTCCGCGAAGAGGTGATGACCGACGCGCTGAAGCACACCACTTTCTCCGTCAACTGCCTGAGCAGCTTGGCGCTTTCCGCCGCCATCGCGCTTGCCTCTGTCGTTCTGGCCCACAGTTTCGAAGAGCCGGGCATCCGCGACGTGCTTCTGATCCTCGCGGTCTGTCCGATCCTGAGCATCCCGTCCTTCCTGCCCAGCGCCATGTTCGAACGCGAAGGGCGCTTTGGTACGATCGCCGCGATCAACGCCGGTTCCAGCATCGTCCAGGCGGCGGTGACGATCGTCCTGGTCGTGCTCGGCCACAAATACATGAGCATGGCGTATGGAACCGTCGTCAGCACCGTGGCGACCTCGGCCATGTTCCTGCTTTGGGGGCGAGAGCATCGCTCCGCGCGGTGGACGTTGAGTTCGTGGCGGCGGGTGTCGGCGTTCGGCCTCCAGATATTCCTAGTGACGTCGACGACGAGCCTGTCGCAGCGGCTGTCGGATATCCTGCTGGGGCGTCTCGCGGGCCTTGGCTCGCTGGGCCTGTACAATCGGGCCGTGTCGCTCGGCAACATCGTGTGGATCAACATCCACGGCTTGATGAGCCGGATCGTCCTCACCGACATGGCCAATCTGCGACGCGCCGAGGTGCCGCTGCGGGAGCGCTACCTGCAGACGGTGTCGATGACGCTCGCGCTGCTCTGGCCTGCGTTCGCCGGCATGGCGGTGGTCGCGCGGCCGTTCGTGGTGGCGATCTATGGCGAGCGATGGGAGCGCGCCGCCGGTCTGCTGTCCTACGTCTGCATCGCGTCGATGATCCTCGTCACGATCACCATGGTATGGGAAGTGTTCGCCGTCTCGAACAACCTGCGGATCCAGACGCGCGTGGAGGCGGTCCGCCTGGTCGTCTCCATCGCGCTGCTCGCGGCGGGAGCGTTGATCAGCGTGGAAGCGGCGGCGGCGTCACGCATTCCGGAGGCGATCGTCGCATGCTTCCTGTATCGCCCGCACCTCAACCGGATCACCGACACCCGGTTCCGCGACTTGCGAAGCGCCTATTGGCAAGGAGGCGTCCTCACCATCGGCGCCATCCTGCCGGCGGCGGTCCTCATGCTGACGACGACCCGCGCGCAGCAGACGCCGCTCCTGCTCGGCATCGTCGTCGTCGCAGGTGTGGGACTTTGGGTGGCGATGCTGTTCCGGCTCGGTCATCCGCTCGCGACGGAGATCGGGAAGATCGCCGCTGCGGCGAGCACGCGGCTGCGATCGCCGCGTCGCCGCCTTACCAGGGCAGACGGCGGATGAGCTGCCGCGATACCTTCCGGCGCCCCTTGAAGTGCCAGGCTTGGTCCAGCGGCGGGTTGATCGCGCGTCTCGCCAGATCGGCACCATAGCGCACGGAATGCAGAAGCTGTGGCCGCTCACCCGTGTCGGGAAGAGCATCGCCGTCCAGCGTCACCTTGTATTCGTAGTATTCGGGTGCGTACCACGGCCCGTCCAGATCATTGAAATCGAGTGCGACGAAGTCGCCGTTGACGGCGGTCGTCGCCGTGAACACCTCGTCGTTGGACCACAAGGAGCGACGAGCCAACGAGCGGCCATGACGCGCACGCTTCTGGTACATGGTATCGATCAACGGCACCGACGCGCGCAACGTCGAATACAGGCAGCGATACGGCGTCACGTCGCGGCCCCGCCCATGTTGATACCAGAACCAGTCCGGCCGCGCGGGTTCCAGATAGCCCGCAAGCAGGTCGGCGTCCGACCTGGCCATCACGTCGAAAAAGGCGGTCGCGGGAAAGCGGCTGAACCGGACATCGCCCTCGATCAACCAGAAAAAGTCGGCATCGGGAAATCTCTCCCGTGCCAGGTACAGGCCGTAGTCGCCGCAACGCCAGGCGTAGTAATCCACCAGCGGCAGCCCCAGTCGGGCGCACCCCTCGTCGGTCACGGCGATGAGGGGCCGGCTTTCCTCCGGCACGGGGCCGCGCCGGCCATCGACGAGGTAGGTGACGGGAAAGCCGCTGCTTTCCGCCAGGTCGTCGGCAAACCGACGCTCACGATCGCCCACCCGGGTCGTGCGTAGCAGGATCATAGCGGGTCGGTTCGCCATGCCGCGCCATCATCGGCAACCCGGGATTTGTCAATTGCGCAAGGTTCGTCGCGGGTTGTTTCACGCGTGCAGGGATCGCGATTGCGCGAACGGCGCCGCCGTTCGAGGAAGGGGCGTCGGTCAGGAAAGGGTGGCAGCCCACAACCCGCTGCATTAGGGCCCGAGTGAGACCCGGTCGCGACAGACCGTCGTACAGGAGCGTCAAGCACATGGCCGGCTTAAAGCGGATGCTCGCGAACCAGCTTGGCAAGGGCCTGGGCGCGCACATCGTCCGCGAGTACGAGACGAACGATTTCATCGAGAAACGTTTCATCGGTCTGCTGTTCGACAAGCTGAACGTCGACTGCGTGCTGGACGTCGGGGCCAACGCTGGTCAGTACGGCCATCTGCTGCGCGAGGCGGGTTACACCGGGCTGATCGTCTCGTTCGAGCCCAATCCCCCGGTCTTCGAGGAGTTGCGGCAGGCATCCGATGCCGACGGCAAGTGGGTCGCCTTTCCCCAGGCGCTCGGGGCCGCCGAGGGTGAATTGCCCTTCAACGTGATGGTGTCGAGCGATTTTTCGTCGTTCCGCAAGCCGAGCAGCCAGGAAGAGCGGCTGTTCGCGCGGGACAACCAGATCGCCCGGACCGTGTCGGTGAAGGTGAGCCGGCTCGACGCGATGCTGCAAGGTCTGCAGGAGCGTTTCGGGTTCACGTCCCCACTGCTTAAGATGGATACCCAGGGTTTCGATCTCGAAGTGCTGGAGGGGGCGGCCGGCGTGCTCGACGCGATCGTCGGCTTGTCGAGCGAGATTTCCGTTCACCGGATGTACGAAGACAGCCCGACCATGCTGGAAAGCCTGGCCGCGATCGGACGTGCCGGCTTCGACCCGGTCTACTTCCTCCCGGTCCATCCCGGGCGGATCGTCAATCCGATCGAGTTCAACTGCTATGCCGTGCGACGTGATCTCGCTGTCTGACCCACAGCCGCGCCGAGCGGGCGTTCCGACCCGTGCCGATGATCCGGCTGCTCGGACAACGCCGAGCGTCGCTGTCCGGGTGAGATCCACCGGCTGATGCGGTTCCGCACGCTGGACGGCATGCGTGGCGTGGCTGCTCTGACGGTCGTCCTCCTCCATGCGCAAAGCCTGTACGGACCCGCCTGCACGAGCGCGGGCACGTGCAACGTCCGATTCGGCCACCTGGCCGTCGACATGTTCTTCGCGCTCAGCGGGTTCGTCCTCAGCCACCGCTACGATGCTCCGATGGCGGCAGGGATGAGGGCCGCCTCCTTCATGCGCCTGCGTCTCGTGCGCCTCGGGCCGATCTACTGGCTCGGCGCGGCGATCGGGGCCGGGCTGCTGGTCCAGGATCTGATGTTCCATGGGGCATCCCTGGCATACGTGCTGCGCGTGACGGCGTTCAACGTCGCGCTGCTGCCCGCGCCGACGTTCCACCCCGACGTCACGACGTTCGTGCTGGTGCCCCCCGCGTGGTCGCTGTTCCTGGAATTCTGGGTGGCCAATCTCGCGTTCGGGTTGATCGGCGGCCGGCTTCGCGGGCCGTTGCTCGTCGGCTTGATCATCGCGGGCGGGCTCGGGCTGGTCGCGGCCGAGCTTTGGTATGGCCACCTCGACCTGGGCTGGTACTGGGGCGGGATGCCGGGCGCCCTTGCCCGCGTGACCTATTCGTTCTTCGCCGGCGTTGCCGTCCGGCGCATCCATGCGCGCCACGTCGCGCCGAGGCTTCCCGCGCTGGTCGTTGTCGCGGTCATGGTCGCCAGCTTCGGGATCAGGGTGCCGGCAGGCCTAGGCCCCGCCTACGAGCTGGCTTGCGTGATCGTCCTGTATCCTGCGCTGATCTACGTCGGTGCGTCGGCGACCGAGCGACGCCCGCTGCTGGGCGCGATGCTGGGCGACATCTCCTACGCCCTTTACGTCATCCACGTGCCGATGATGAGGATCGCCCTGCAACTGGCGGACGGGCTGGGCGATCGGCGCAGCTTTAGCCTGGCCGCAGTGACGGTGATCGCCATCGTGGCGGCGGCGGTTGCGGTCGACGCGCTGTACGATCGGCGCGTCCGGCGGGTGTTGGGCACGTTGATCGCGCGGCGAACGCCCGGAGCCGTCCCGCGCGACTCGCCCCCCACCGCATTCGGGTAGCCGGACAGGAGCGCGGAGTGACGGGCAGGCACTTCGAAAATTGCCCGAATCACGCCGCCAGGCGCGGCGCCTCCTGCGACCATCGCCGCTGCCACGCCTGGAACATCAGCACGCCCCACAGGCCGCCGGTCCAGTCGTGCGTGCCGGCCTGGTGCTGTCGCCAGCGCTCCAGGATGAGGCGCGCGTCTAGCGCCGGGGTCTCGGCCAGCGCAGGCGGGGAGAGCAGATCCTCCGCCCACTCGCGCAACGGCCCGCGCAGCCAGGCGCCGATCGGGATCGCGAACCCGGCCTTGGGCCGTTCGATCATGGCCTTGGGAACGTATTTGTAGAGGAGCTGACGCAGCACCCACTTGCCCTGACCGTCCCGGATCTTGAACCGCAACGGCGTGCGCCAGGCTTGTTCGACGACGCGGTGGTCGAGGAAGGGGACGCGCGTCTCGAGGCTGGCGGCCATCGCCGCACGATCCACCTTGGTCAGGATGTCGTTGGGCAGGTACGACGTCATGTCCCAATGCATCATCTGTTCTTCGGCGGTCTCGCGCTCGACGGGCGCCTGGTCGACGGGCGAGCGGAGCCGGTCGGCCGATCGCGCGGGCGGGCTGCCGTGCCACTCCTCGCTCGCCGACTGATAGATGTCGAGCGTCGAGACCGAGCCTTGCAGCATGCGCCCGATCTTGTGCGCCTTGACGCCCAGCATCGGCAGTTTCGGCGTGAACGGCAGGCCGCCGATCCTGTCCCAGCTACCTGGCGACACCGCGGTGATCGCGCGGCCGATCCCCGAGCGCAACGGGGCAGGGACCGCGGCCGCGACGTCCCAGACGCGGCGCGACACCAGATAGCGATTGTACCCGCCGAACAGCTCGTCGCCGGCATCGCCCGACAGCGCAACGGTGACGGACTGACGCGTGAGGCGGCTGAGCAGGACTGTGGGAAGCTGCGACGAATCGGCGAACGGCTCGTCGTAGATGGTCGGCAGTTCCGGGATGACGCCGCGCACGTCGTCCGCGCCGACGTACAATTCGGTGTGATCGGTCCCGAGATGACGGGCGACCTCCCTTGCGTAGGGCGCCTCGTCATAGCCCGATTCGCCGAAGCCGATGGTGAACGTCTTCACGTGCGCGTGGGTGACGTTGCGCATCAGTGCGACGATCGCGGACGAGTCGACGCCGCCCGACAGGAAGGCGCCGACGGGCACGTCGGCGACGGTCTGCAGCCGGATCGCATCGACCAGCCGCTCCTCGAGTTGTGCGACCGCCGTCTCCGCGGTCAGGCCATCGTCGGCGCCCGCCGCCACGACGGCGTCCAGCGACCAATAGCGTGTGATCCGCACACCGGTGGTCGCGTCGGGCGCGCGCGCGGTGGGCGCCTGGCTCGGCGGCGCACCGAGCGCGGCGCGGTCGATCGTGACGATCGCCCCGGGCTCGACCTTGAAGACGTGGCGCAGGATTGACCAGGGGGCGGGCACGTAGTTGTAGCGGAAATACAGCGCCAGCACGTCGGGATCGACCGGATTGGCGAAATTGTTAGACCCGCGCAGCGCTTTGAGTTCGGACCCGAACACCACGCCTCCGGTCGTCCAGCCGTAGAACAACGGCTTCTCGCCCAGCCGGTCACGCGCCAGGCTGAGCGTACGCTCCTGCCGATCCCACAGGCCGAGCGCGAACATGCCGACCGACCGCCGCAGCGCGCCGGCCAGCCCCCAGCGCGCGACCGCATGGACCAGCGTCTCGGTGTCGGAATGGCCGCGCCACTCGACCGGCGCCGTCGCCTCCAGCTCGCCGCGGATGTCGAGGTGATTGTAGATCTCGCCGTTGAACGTCAGCATGTACCGACCGCACGGCGACGCCATCGGCTGGTGGCCGGCGGCGGATAGGTCGATGATCGACAGGCGACGGTGAGACAGCGCGATGCCGACCTCGGCGTCGATCCAGGCGCCGCTGCTGTCCGGGCCACGGTGGCTGAGCCGATCGGCCATGGCGACGGCTTCGCCACGAGAGGCCGAGCCCGGCTTCCACAGCCCCGCGATACCGCACATCAGGCCATCTCCATCGTAGAGCGCGTCAGCATGGTACCCTCGTTCCGGTGTCGGAGCCAATTATCTGGGAAGGCGCCACCTTTGGCGTTAGTGGGCCGGCCATGTCCAGTACCGTCCCATCGATGCCGAGCGACTCGGCCCCATCGCCCCGCTACAGGATCTGCGTCATCACGCCACGCCTGTCGATCACCGGCGTGCCGCTGGCCCAGGCCCGGTTCGCCGGCGCGCTGGCGCGACGCGGACACGAGGTGGAGTTCGTGATCGGCTATGACGATGGCCTGCCTGCGCCGGTGATCCCGGGCGTGAAGGTGACGGTCTGGGACAAGCCGCGCGTCGCCACCATGCTGCAACCCGCGATCGGGTATCTCCGGCGCGAGCGCCCCGACGTGGTATTCTCGGCGGAGGATCACCTGAACGGGCTGATGCTGACGGCCGCGATCCTCGCCCGCTCGACCGCGAAGATCAGTGGCTCGTCGCGCGTGTCGCCGTTCGACTCCTACTCGAACACGCCGTTCACGAAGGGCTGGCTGCGCAAGCAGGCGCTGCGGGCGGTGATGTGGCGCGCCGACGCGCTGACCTGCGTGTCGAAGGACATGGTTAACCAGTATCGCACCATCTTCCCCGACGGCCCGCACGTCTGCGTCTACAACATCATCGACGACGCCGCCTCGCGCGAGAAGGCAGGCGAACCGGTGGACCATCCGTGGTTCAATCAGCGCGCGGTGCCGGTGATCGTCGCTGCCGGCACGCTCACCCGGCGCAAGGCGTTCCATGACCTGGTCGAGGCGTTCGCGCTCATCACCCAGCGCGGTCGCGACGCGCGCCTGGCCATCTTCGGCGAGGGCCACCAGCGCGAGCGGCTGGAAGGGCTGGTACGCGACCATGGCCTGACCGATCGCGTGTGGCTGCCCGGCCGCACCGCCAACCCGCGCGCCTATTTCGCCAAGGCGTCCGTGTCCGCGCTGTCGTCCCGCGCCGAGGGTCTGCCCAACGTGCTGGTGGAGACGATGGTCTGCGGGTGCACGCCGGCCTCCACCGATTGCCCGACTGGCCCGCGCGAGGTGATCGGGGACGACGAGTTCGGCTATCTCGCGGCGGTCCATGATCCCCGGTCACTGGCATCCGCGCTGGAAAAGGCGCTCGACCATCCGGTCTCGCGCGGGAAGCTGGCACAGGCGACCGCGCCGTTCGAGGAATCGCAGGTGATCCGGCGGCATTTCGAGGTGCTGGGGCTGGCGGGCTGATGCGCGTCGGGCTGAACGCGACCTGTTTCGACTTCCGACCATCGGGGGCGAACCAGCGTTTCTTCAACATTTACGGCGCGCTGATCCGCCAGCGGACCGACATCGAGTTCCTGGTGTACGAGCCGGCGGACGTGCCGGTCGCGACGCGGTTCGGGGGCGCTCCGAACGTCGTCGCGATCCCCACGCCCCTGCCCAGCGTCGGGCGCCTCGCCCGCGTCCGCGCCGGGTTAGGCTTCTGGCGGAAACGGTTGCGCGTGGACCGGCTCGATCTGTTCGAAGCTTTCCATCTCCCGCTCGTGGTCGCGCCCGATTGCCCGACACTGTTCACCATCCACGACCTGCGCCCCCTGCTGCCCGGCCAGTCCTGGGCGAGCCGGCGGCTGGCGGCCGCGGTTACCCGCCATGCCTTCGCGCGTGCGGCGCGCGTCATCACGGTGTCGGACGTGATGAAGCGCGAGATCCTCTCCTTCCGGCCGGCGACACGGGTGACCACCGTCCACAACGGCGTCGATACGACCGCGTTCGAGCCGTGGTCAGGCGACGGACCGGGCGCGGACATGCCCGCTCGCTTCGCCCTCACCGTCGGTCATCTGGAGCTGCGCAAGAACCTGACGCTGCTGGTCGACGCGATCGCCGAGTTGAAGGTGCGCGGGCTGGAGCGATCGCTCGTCATCTGCGGCAACGACGCGGGCGATCAGGCGCGGATCGGGGCGCGAATCGCCGAGCGCGGCGTCGGCGATCTGGTCCGGATCGTCAACGGGGCGAGCGATTCCGCCGTCCGGGCGCTCTACGCGGCCTGCCGGCTGCTCGTCTTCCCGTCGCGCTACGAAGGGTTCGGCATCCCGCTTCTGGAGGCGATGGCGGCGGGTCGGCCGATCGCTGCGAGCGATCTTCCGGTCTTTCGCGAGATCATGGACGGGGAAGGCGCGTTCTTCTCGGCCGACGACCCCGCCGGCGCGGCGGACGCCATCGAGCGAATGTGGAGCGACGAGGCCGAGCGTGCGCGCATGGTCGCGTTCGGCCACCAGCGGGTTCGCGCGTTCGACTTCGCCCGGCTCGCGCGCGAGATATCGGCTATCTACGCCGAACTGGGTCCGCGCCGATGATCGCAACCATTGTTCGTGTCGCGGCGGGGAGCGAGTAGAGCCGCTCGTACAGTGCCCGCATCTCGGGATCGAAGGCGGGCAGCGACCGAGCTCGTGCTTCGCCCATCGCCGCCGTGAACGTGTCCGCGTCGGCGCACTGCCAGCCGGCCGCGACCACCGCCTCGTCGTAGCCGGAGAACGATTCCGGCGTGCCGACCACGTGCTTGCCGAACATCAACGCCTCGGCGACCTTGGTCTTCATGCCCGATCCGTCGAAGATGGGGGCGATCACGAACGCGGCGTCGCGGTACCAGGGCGCGAGGTCGTCGACCGTGCCGACCAGTCGGACGCGGTCGGTGCCGGCCAGGTCGGGGGCGAGCGCCTCCATCCCCCGCCCGACCACGACCACGGGCAGGGACACGTGGCGCGCGACCTCGCGCGCATACCAGCGCACGCCCTCGAGGTTGGCGTAGAAGGCGCCGCCCACCATCAGCGCATAGGGCGCCGTGTCGGGCGACCGTTCCCGTGGCATGCCGGGCGGCAGCCGGTCGGCCAGCGCCATCGGGGCGATCGCATCGGCGCCGCGGCCATAGAGGCGGCGAAGCTCGCGGCTGTCGCGCTCGCTCAGGGCGATCCGGACGTCGCTCCAGCGCACCGCCGCGCGTTCCGCGACGTAGTTGGCGATCAGGACCGCCAGCGCATGGACGTTCCGCCGGACCTTGAGCGAGCCCAGGAAGAACCGCGCCTCGACGTTGTGGAAGAAACTGAACACCCGCACGCCGGGGAAGCGGCGTTTGATCGTGCGAGCCGCGACGCCGAGGTTCGATCCGTCGAGGAACACGCGGTCGATGCGCTCGGCGGCGATCAACGCGCACAGCTCGGCGAGGCTGGCGCGGTCGATCCCGTCGATATGCCCCTTGAGCGCGCCGCCGGCCGAGCCGACTCTCGCGCCGGACGGCCGCCAGATGCGCAGGTCCTCGCCGAACAGATCGGTCAGCGCGGCCTGGTTGACCCGGTACAGCAGTTCGCGGCCGCCGGGCGGCGCATCGGGGTCGGACAGGGTAACGAGCAGCATCCGCCCGCCGGGCGTCGACGCATGCCCGGCGTCAGACGCCATGATAGCTGCGGTACCAGTCCACGAACCGGGGCACGCCCACATCGATGCTGACCGACGGCGCATAGCCCAGGTCGCGCTGGATCGCGTCGATGTCGGCGAACGTCGCCGGGACGTCGCCGGGCTGCATCGGCTGCAGATCGCGGATCGCCTCGCGGCCGCACGATCGCTCGATGAGGTCGATCATGTGGCCGAGCTGCTCGGACCGGTTATTGCCGATGTTGTAGACGGCATGGGGCGACACGCTGCCGCCGGCATGGGGGGCGCCGGTGTCGGCGGGCGGATGGTCGAGGCACGCCACCACGCCGGCGACGATGTCGTCGACATAGGTGAAGTCGCGCTGCATCCGACCATGGTTGAACACCGCGATCGGGCGGCCCTCCATGATCGCCTTGGTGAAGATCCACATCGCCATGTCGGGCCGTCCCCAGGGGCCGTACACGGTGAAGAAGCGCAGACCGGTGAGCGGCAGGCGATAGAGATGCGCATAGGTCTCGCTCATCAGCTCGTCCGCCTTCTTGGTGGCGGCATAGAGCGACAGCGGGTGGTCGACGCGATCGTCGACGCTGAACGGCATCTTCGTGTTGCTGCCGTAGACCGACGACGACGACGCATAGACCATGTGCTCGCACCGCGCATGGCGGGCAAGCTCGAGCAGGTTGAGGTGCCCGACCAGATTGGCCTGCACGTACGCCCGCGGATTCTCGATTGAATAGCGGACGCCCGCCTGCGCGCCGAGATGCACGATCCGGTCGAAGGCGAGTCCGGCAAGCGCCGCGTCGAGCGCGGCATGATCGGAGAAGTCCACCTGGCGGAAGGTGAACGCGTCGCCGCCGAGCCGGTCGAGTTCGGCCAGCCGTGCGCGTTTCAGCGTGGGATCGTAATAGTCATTGATGTTGTCCACACCGACCACCCGGTCGCCCCGCGCCAGCAGCGCACGTGTGAGGGTCATGCCGATGAAGCCGGCGGCGCCGGTGACGAGGATGTTCATGGGATCGGCCTATAGCGTCCAGGTGGCGACGGTGGGAGCGTTTTGCGCGGGCGCGATCCCGTTCTTGAGGTCCGCGAGCAGCCCGCCGGGTGCGACCATCGCCTCGATCCGGGCGCGGCCGAGATCGAGGTAGGACCGGTGCGGCACGGCCAGCACGACCAGATCGTAGCACCCGTCGAGCGCCGCGGGATCGAGCGTCAGGCCGTATTCGTGCGCGGCTTCGGCCGGATCGGCCAAGGGATCGTGGACGGTCACGTCGTGGCCGAGCCGGCCGAGCGCGCCGATCAGGTCCGCGACCTTGGAATTGCGCAGGTCGGGGACGTTCTCCTTGAACGTCAGCCCCAGGACCAGCGCGCGTCCGGCCTTGCCGGCGCGCGCGTGTATCGAGTCCGCCATCCACCGCGCCATCCCGTCGTTGGTCTGACGCCCCGCCAGGATCACCTGCGGATCATAGCCGAGCAGCTCGGCCCGGTGGCTGAGGTAATAGGGATCGACGCCGATACAGTGGCCGCCGACCAGCCCCGGCTGGAAGGGCAGGAAGTTCCATTTCGTGTTCGCCGCCGCCAGCACGTCCCACACCGACAGGTCCATGCGGGCGAAGATCGCGGTGATCTCGTTCATGAACGCGATGTTGATGTCGCGCTGGGCGTTCTCGATCACCTTGGCGGCTTCGGCCGCCTTGATCGAGGCTGCGCGGAACACGCCGCCGCTCGTCACCGCGCCGTACAGGTCGGCCACCGTGTCGAGCACCTCCGGCGTCTGGCCGGCGACGACCTTGGTGATGCGATCGATCGTGTGCTCACGGTCGCCGGGATTGATCCGCTCGGGCGAGTAGGCGAGGAAGAAGTCGCGCCCGCACGCAAGGCCGCTCGCCCGTTCCAGTTCCGGCCCGCACAATTCCTCGGTCACGCCCGGATAGACCGTGCTCTCGTACACGACGATCGGCCGGCGTCGCGCATCGAGCATGCCCGCGACCGTGCGGGTGGCGGCCATCACGATCCGCAGATCGGGCTTGTTCTCCGCGTCCACCGGCGTGGGGACGGTCACGATATAGACGTCGGCCGGGGGGCAGGCGGCAGGATCCCCGGTCAGCACGAGCGTACTGGCCTCCAGCGTCGCGGCGTCGATCTCGCCCGTGCGGTCGTGGCCGCGCACGAGCTCCGCGATCCGCGACGAGTCGATGTCGAGACCCCAGCACGGCCCGGTCTTGGCGAGCGCGACCGCGAGCGGCAAGCCGACATAGCCGAGGCCGATGACGACGATGGTCCTGTCCTGGATCACGCGGTGTTCCGTTTGTCGTAACGCCACCGGCAAGAGAGCCGTGGCGCGCCACCACCTCGCGGGCGGGCCGCTCTCTTCCTTCAGGATGGATGCGATTGCAACCGGTAGCCGTCCGACGGATGCTCGCCATTCGGCGGAACGTGGCCTCCACAACGGTTTTACCCTGTCTCGATGGCGTTCGGCTTGATAGAGGCACGACGTCTCGGCGCCAGCGGTGTAAGGCGTTGAGATGGTTGGTGGCAGCGCGCAGTCCGCGTCGACTGCCATAGGCGGAGACGACTCATTCTGCTGGTTTCACCGGAACCGACCCGGCCATACGGGAAGCTGGCGGTGAGCGCGCGGTTGCCGTTTCAGGTCGCCGTGGTCGGCCTGACGGCGATGCTGGTGCCGCTGGCGGTACAGCTGGTGATCGCGGGCGTGGTGCCGACGGGACTGGCGGGGACGCGCATCACCCAGTTCGCGTCGGTGATCGCCGCGCTGAGCGCCCTGCTGGCGGTGCGGCGGTTCATCGCCTATCCCGGCACCGGCGGCTTTGCCTACATCATCCCCAGCTTCTCCGTGACTTTCGGTCTCGCGGCGACGGTGCTGCTGGCGCTGCGCCTGCGGTACAGCGGGTCGATGATCCTCACGGCCTATGTCGTGTCGACCGCGATCACCTTCGTGCTGTGGTATCTGGGCGAGCGATCGGCCCCGCGGCGGATGTTCTTCGTGCCTCACGGCGCGATCTCGATCATCGAGGACACGCCGCAGATCGAGTGGATAGCGCTGCAGCGTCCCGAGCTGCCCGACGATGCGGGCAGCGGCATCGTCGCCGACCTGCACCATGATCACCACCCCGAATGGGAGCGACTGCTCGCCGATGCGGCGCTGTCGGGCAAGCCGGTCTATCATACCAAGCAATTGCACGAGTCGCTGACCGGCCGCGTCCAGATCGAGCATCTGTCCGAAAACAGTTTCGGGTCACTGCTCCCGAACCGGGCATACCGCGGCGTCAAGCGGGCCGCCGACGTGTTGGCGTGCCTGGTGGCGATGCCGCTGCTCGCCCTGCCGATGCTGGTCGTCGCCGCGCTGATCCGCCTCGACTCTCCCGGCCCGTCGTTCTTCCTCCAGGAGCGGATGGGCTATCGCGGAAAAACGTTCAGGGTCATCAAGTTCCGGACGATGCGCGTCGCCGAGCCGGGCGCGGATCAGGTCTTCACCTCGATCACCCGCGACAAGGATGATCGCGTGACCCGGATCGGCCGGCTGCTTCGCCGCACCCGGATGGACGAGCTTCCTCAGATACTGAACGTGTTGCGGGGCGAGATGAGCTGGATCGGACCGCGACCCGAGGCGATGGCGCTTTCCCGATGGTATGAGGCCGAACTGCCCTTCTACAGCTATCGCCACATCGTGCGTCCCGGCATCAGCGGGTGGGCGCAGGTGAATCAGGGCCATGTCGCCGAACTGGACGACGCACACCGGAAGCTTCATTATGATTTCTACTACATCAAGCATTTGTCGTCTTGGCTCGACGTGCTGATCGCGATGCGGACGTGCGGAACGATCCTGACCGGATACGGCGCTCGATGAGCGGGCGGGCCCCGTCCGGGCTGGGCGTGTCGCCTTCGGCGCTCTCGCGTCGGCAGATGCTCGGTGCGGCAGTCGCCGGTCCGCTGACGGCGCTGGCGGCGCAGGCGCAGGCGGCTCCGCCGGCGGGCAGGGTGTTCACGCCCGAGCTCTATGGCGCGAAGGGCGACGGCGTCACCAACGACACGGCGGCCTTCCGCCTGATGTCGGAAGCGATGACGGCCGCGCATGGCGGCGTCATCAGCCTGCGCGCGGTCACCTACATCGTCGGCACGCAACGGCACGACCCGGCCTCGCCCGACAGCTACGCCTATGCGCCGAGTCCGATCATCGACCTCAAGGGCTGTAGCGCGCCGGTCCGGATCGAGGGCAACGGGGCGCGGCTGCGATGCGCGCCGGGACTGCGCTTCGGCGTGTTCGACCCGGTGTCGGGGGCACGGGTCGACCGCAAGATGCCCAACATGCTGGCCCAAGGCAGGGCATCGCCCTATCACTGCATGATCTGGATCGAGCGGTGCGCCGCAGGCGTGACGATCGAGCACCTCGAATTGGACGGTGCGTCCGCGGCGGCGGTGATCGGCGGCCAATGGGGCGATACCGGCTGGCAGATCCCGGCGACGGGCATGTATCTGCTCGACAATGGCGGTCCCCTGCTCGTGCGCGGCGTCCACACGCATCATCACCTGCAGGACGGCATGATGATCAGCGCCACCCCTGCGCGCGCCGGCGAGACCCGCCGCTTCGAGCGGGTGCGCGCCGACCACAATGCCCGCAACGGATGCAGCGTCATCGGTGGCGACGGCTGGACGTTCGAGGATTGCCGGTTCACCGATTCCGGACGGTCCGTCATCTGGAGCATGCCCGGCGTCGGCGTCGACCTGGAGGCGGAGCGTGGGCCGATCCGCGACGTCGCATTCAGTCGCTGCACCTTTGCGAACAACGTGTGCCCGGGCATGGTCGCGGACTCGGGCGACACCGCCCGCGCCCGTTTCGCCGATTGCACCTTCGTCGGAACGACCGCCTGGGCGGCCTGGCCCGACAAGCCCTTCTTCAGCTTCGAGCGCTGCGTCTTCGTCGGGGCGATCTGCCGCGCCCACACGAGCGACGATCCCCATGCGGCCACTCACTTCCGGCACTGCATCTTCACCGACGATCCTCGCAGATCGCCGACCGGCAAGGTGTATTCCGCCGGCCCGATCGCCGATCTGAGTGACGGCAAGAACGTCCGCTTCGACGGATGCTCGTTCCTGGTCGCCCATGGATCGGCATTGCCGTGGAGCGCGCACGCGATCTATGCGGACTGCACGATGCGGCAGGTCAACGGCAAGCAGGGTTATCCGCGGGGGACGTATCTCGGCAACGGGTCGATCGTCGGCGACGTCGATTTGGCCCAGTCCACCATCGCCGGCACCCTCAAGGTCAACGGCGTCCGGCGGGCCGAGACGCGGTAGGCGTCAGCTTGTTCGCCGAAGCGTGATGCGACGAGCGCCGACCCGCCAAATGAAAAACGGGCCCGCTTTTTGGAGCGGACCCGTCTAAAATCAGCCTTCAGCGAAGGATCACGGGCTGGTCGGGTGGCTCGAACCACGCGTCGCTGCCACGACGCCCAGTGCGATCGCACCGACGGCGAGGATCGCGATGATGAAACCGCCGCCACCATGACCGACCAGCTGCGAGCCGTTCGACGACGTGCCGGCAGCGCGCGTGAACGAGGCCGACTGAACCGAGCCGCAGCTGCTGTCCGAGAAGGTCTTCATCTCGCCGGCCGCGACATTGACCGAGCAGCCGCTCAGAGCCACGTTCGCGGTAGCACCGTTGCGGGTGATCACGCGATCGCCTGCCTGAACCGCCATCGCAGGCTGTGCCCGCACGAGACGACCGTCACGAGCGACGAACGCATCGCCCGACACCGCGACCAGCGAGCCGACCGTCGGCGCAGCGCTCACCGCGATCGGGGCGAACGCTACCGTCGCCGCCGTTATCGCTCCGAAAATCTTACCACCACGCATTGCACGGATTCCTTTCCACATCAGCCCCTTTAGGGAACCCAACCCGGTCGTCCTCACCAGATCGGCCGTTTTCTGTCAAGCCTCGACGAGCCTGCGAGTTCCCTTCCGAACGGAAGACGGTGGCGATAAGACGCTCTTATCGAAGCGAAAGTGGGCCTCCATTGACGCACGTCAAGCAATCTCCCCGCGTGCCCGGAACGCCGGCGTCCCGGCCGGGTTGATCCTCGATGTTCCGAATCAAGCGCCGTGCCCCGGTCGCGCCCGTTTCCCTGCCGCTGCCCGGCATTCCGCGCGGCCGACGCTGCTATGCGATCGGCGACGTTCATGGCCGGCTCGATCTTTTGCGCGGCGCGATCGCGGCGATCCGCGCCGATATGGCCGACGTGACGGCGGCCGGACCGGTCGAGCGGGCGTATCTGGTCATGCTGGGCGACCTGATCGATCGGGGTCCCGAGTCACGAGGAGTGATCGAGTATCTTCGGACGATGGACACAGACTGGATCACGCCCGTCCTGCTGCTGGGCAATCACGAAGAGGCGATGCTGGCCGCATACGACGGCGATCTCGACTGGCTCCGCCGGTGGGCCGGATTCGGCGGTTCGGAAACCGTCCAAAGCTATGGCGTCCCCTCCGTGCTGCTGCTGAAGGACGACTGGCGCGGCTATTGGCAGGCGCTGCGTTCGGCGATTCCACCGGAGCACATCGCGTTCGTGCGGGCGTTCTACGACCGGTTCTCGCTCGGGGACTATCTGTTCGTCCATGCCGGCGTGCGTCCGGGCGTCGCCGTGGCCGACCAGCAGCCACGCGACCTTCGCTGGATCCGCGACGAGTTCCTGACCGCCGCCGACGATTTCGGCGCCGTCGTGGTGCACGGCCACTCCATTTCCGAGGAGCCCGAACTGCTGGCGAACCGGATCGGCATCGACACGGGGGCGTACCGGACGGGACGCCTGACGATCCTGCGGCTGGAGGGAAGCGAGCGACGGATCATGGAGGCGCGCAGCCCCGCAGACGTGTGATCTCCCCGCTGGCGCAGGCCGCCGTTTGGCATTAGTCGCGCGGCATGCTCCCGTACTGGCTCATGTTCCTGATCCCCTCGTTCGGGGCGCTGATCGGTCTCGGCCAGCATCAGCGTGGCCACCGTCGCGACCAGGTGTTTCTCGTCCTGTTGTTCCTGATCTTCGCGATGCTGATCGGGCTTCGCGAGGTCGGTGGCGATTTCGACAATTACAAACGCACCGTGGACGCGATCGCGCAGGAGCGCTTCACGACCTCGATCGCGCACGGCGACCCTGCCTTCACGGTGATCGCGATCATCTCGAACGCGCTCGGGTTCAATATCTACGGCGTGAACTTCGTCTGCGGCGTGCTGTTCCTGTACGGGCTGCTGCGCTTCGTGGGGACCCTCCCCGATCCCTGGCTCGCGATCGCGGCGGCTGTCCCGTACATGGTGATCGTCATCGCGATGGGGTACATTCGCCAAGGCGTGTCGATCGGCTTCATCCTGCTCGCGCTGCTCGATCTGGACCGACGATCCTATGGCTGGCTGGGCTTTCACCTGCTGGCGGCGATGCTGTTCCATATCGCGTCCGTGTCGATCATGCCGCTGTTTGCGCTCAGCGTCTTTCGGCGTCAGCCGCTCGCGCTGGGGCTGCTGACGGTGCTGGGCGTGGTCGCCTATGTCTTCGTCCTGCAGGATCGCTGGACCGCGCTCTATGCCAATTACGTGACGGCCCAGTATGATTCGTCGGGCGCGCTCGTCCGTCTGCTGATGAACGCCGTGCCGGCCACGATCTTCCTGACGTTCAGGGCGCGTTTTCCGCTCAGCGACGTCGCCAAGGCATTCTGGACGCTGGTGTCCATGCTCTCCCTGGCGATGCTGCCGCTCTTGGCCGCGTCCAATTCGTCGACGTGGATCGACCGGATCGGGCTGTTCCTGTCACCCATCCAGCTGGTCGTGTTCGGTTATCTGTCCACGATATTCGCCGTCCACGTCCGCGAGCAACGCGTCGCGACGCTGCTGGCGGTGGGGTTCTACGGGGCGGTGCTGTTCGTCTGGCTGAACTACGCCGTCAATTCGGCGTCCTGGCTGCCCTATCGTTGGGTCATTCCCGCGGTCGGGATCCTATGACCCGGACGGTCCTCATTTCGGCCAACACGGGCTGGAACCTCCTCAACTTCCGCATCGGCCTCATCCGCGCCCTGCGCGTGCAGGGGTGGCGCGTCGTCGCCGTCGCTCCGTCCGATCCGGCGGCGACCGGCAAGCTGGAGGCGCTCGGCTGCATTGTCGAGCCTGTCTCGCTCGACAGCGTCGGCCTCAATCCCACGCGCGACCTGCGCACGCTCGCGCAATATGTCCGGCTGATGCGGCGTTATCGTCCCAGCCATTATCTGAGCTGGACGCCCAAGCCGAACGTGTACGGCGCGATGGCCGCTCGGATGTGCGGCGTGACGGCGATCATCAACATCTCGGGGATCGGTTCGGTCTTCATCGCCGATTCGATGCTCACCCGTTTTGTGCAGCACGTCTACCGGTTCGCGTTCGCTGGTGCCCGCACCGCCTTTTTCCAGAACCAGACGGACCGCGACCTGTTCCTGGCCCGCAAGCTGGTGCGGCCGTCACAGGCGGTGGTGCTGCCCGGATCGGGGGTCGATCTCACCCATTTCCGCCCGTCATCGGCGTCGGTCATGTCATCGGCACCGGTCTTCGTCCTCATCGCGCGATTGTTGCGGGACAAGGGTGTGGAGGAGTTCGTCGGCGCGGCCGAGGCCCTGAGGGCACGCGGGGTCCGGGCGCGGTTCCAGTTGCTCGGGCCGGTCGGCGTCATCAACCCGACCGCGATCGGGCGCGACCGGTTGCGACAGTGGGTCGAGGCGGGCGCGGTGGAGTATCTCGGCGAGGCCGAGGACGTGCGCCCGTTCATCGCGGCCGCGGATTGCGTCGTGCTTCCCTCCTATCGCGAGGGAACGGCCCGCGTGCTGCTGGAGGCGGGCGCGATGGGGAAGCCCGTGGTGGCGACGGACGTGCCCGGCTGCCGCGATCCGATCGAGCATGGACGGACGGGGTTGCTGTGCGAGGTGCGATCGGTGGAGTCGCTCGCGTCCGCGCTCGCCGCCATGGCCGCGCTGACGCCCGACGAGCGTGCGGCGATGGGCGCGGCCGGCCGTGCCAAGATGGAGGCCGAATACGATCAGCGCATCGTGATAGACCGGTATCTTCTGGAGCTGGCCCGCTGACGACAGCGACTTGGTAAAGACTGCAGCAGGGAGAGATGGAGCATGGCGGGGGCAGCGACAGGACGTAGCGGGCCATCGGCGGCGGACATCCGCCTCGTCATCACCGCGTCGGCGCTCGGCACCGTGTTCGAGTGGTACGACTTCTTCATCTACGGCACGCTCGCCGCGTCCGGCATCATCGGGCGGACGTTCTTCCCCGCCGGCAGCGAGACCGCGCAGACGTTGCTCGCCTGGGCGGGGTTCGCGGTCGGGTTCGGGTTCCGGCCGCTGGGCGCTGTCATCTTCGGCTATTTGGGCGATCGGCTGGGGCGCAAATACACCTTCCTGGTGACGGTCGCGCTCATGGGGGTGGCGACCGCGGGCGTCGGCCTGGTGCCCGCCGCGGCCGCGATCGGCTGGGCGGCGCCCGCGATCGTGCTGCTGCTCCGGATCGCGCAGGGGCTGGCGCTGGGCGGCGAATATGGTGGCGCGGCAATCTACGTCGCCGAACACTCCCCGCCCGGCAAGGCGGGCTTCCACACCAGCTTCATCCAGGCGGGCGTGGTCGGCGGGTTCATCCTGTCGCTCGCGGTCGTGCTGGTGTGCAAGGCGACGCTGCCGGCGGGCGCGTGGGACGCATGGGGCTGGCGCATCCCCTTCTGGTTCAGCCTCGCGCTCCTGGCTCTGTCGCTGTGGATGCGGCTGAGGCTGTCGGAGAGCCCGGTGTTCACCGCCATGCGTGCGGCGGGCGAGCGGGTCGCCAATCCGGTTGCCGCGAGTTTCCGCTATCCCGGCAACGTGCGCCGGATGCTGGTGGCGCTGTTCGGGATCGCCGCCGGCCTGACCGTCATCTGGTACACCGCGCAGTTCACCGTGCTGTCGTTCCTGGCAGGCCCCATGCGCGTGGAGGAGACGACGGCGCAGCTGCTGACGGGCGCGGGAGCGATCGTGGGGCTGGGCTGGTTCGTGTTCTTCGGGCGCCTGTCGGACCGGGTCGGGCGCAAGCGGCCGATTGTGATCGGCTATCTGGCGACGCTCGTCCTGCTGTTCCCGATCTTCTGGGCGCTGGGCGCCGCGGCCAATCCCGGGCTTGCCCGCGCGGCGCGCGCCGCGCCCGTCGTGGTGAGCGGGCCGGTGTGCGCGTACAGCCCGTTCGCCGCGACGCAGACCGACGCGTGCGGCCGGCTGCTCGATCAGCTCTCCCGCCACGGGGTCGCCTACACCAAGCGTCGCACGGCGATCACCGGCGTGACGATCGCGGGCCGGGCGGTGGCCGACACTAGCCCGGCGGGGCTCGACGCGGCGCTGGCGGCGGCGGGCTGGCCGAGCGGCAAGGTCCGGCCCGACGCCGCGCATCTAGGCGTCATCCTGCTGCTGATCGTCGCGATGGGCGCGCTGGCGGGGGCGACCTATGGCCCGGTCGCGGCGTTGCTGGCCGAGTATTTCCCGGCGCCTATCCGCTACAGCTCGATGTCGATCCCCTATCATCTGGGCACCGGCTATTTCGGCGGCTTCCTGCCGCTGGTCAGCCAGTATGTCGTCGCGCGGTCGGGCGATCCCTATGCCGGGCTGTGGTACACGATCGCGGTCGTGACGATGGCGCTGGCGGTGACGTGGTGGGGCCTCGACGAGCGCGACCTCGCGCGCTGATCCGGCCGGAGTGGCGCCTCGCGCCGCCGCCGCCTATCGCCCCGTCATGTCGCCCGTTCCGCCATCCTCGCCGCTCCGCCTCCGCCTCGGCGGGGATGCCCTGGTCGCCAACTGGCGCACGCTGGCGGCGATGAGCGGCGGCGCGGCATGCGGCGCGGCGATCAAGGCCGACGGCTATGGCCTGGGCGCGGGCGAGGTCACGCGGCGGCTGACCGCGGCGGGGTGCCGCGACTTCTTCGTCGCGCATTGGGCGGAGGCGGCGGCGCTCGCCGATCGCTTCGCGGACGGCGCGGCGGCGCTGTCCATCCTGCACGGCGTCCGCGCCGGCGACATGGCGGTGGCCGCCACGCTGCCCTGGGCACGACCGGTGCTGTCCACCCCGGAGCAGGTCGCGCGGTGGCGCCCGACGGGCCGGCCATGCGACGTGATGGTGGACACCGGCATGAACCGTCTCGGCGTGTCGACGGCGATGGTGGGGCAGGGGCTGCTCGACGGGCTCCGGATCGAGACGCTGATGAGCCACCTCGCCTGCGCGGAGGATGCGGGATCGGCGATGAACCCCCGCCAGCGCGATGCTCTCGCCGCGCTGACCGGGCGTACGACGGCGCGGCGGATGAGCCTGGCCAACTCGGGGGGCGTCGCGCTCGGCGCCGGCTATGCGTTCGACCTCGTGCGCCCCGGCCTCGCCTTGTACGGCGGCGTGCCCTGCGCGGCGCTGGCGGATGCGATCCGGCCCGTCGCGGTGCCCGAGGCGGAGGTGCTGCAGCGGCGGACCGTGCGCGCAGGGGACAGCGTGGGCTATGATGCGACCTGGATCGCACCGGCCGACACCGAGGTCGCGATCCTGTCGATCGGTTATGCCGACGGCTATGCCCGCGCGCTGTCGGGCGTGGGCAGCGCGCGCGTGGGCGCGGCGACGCTGCCGGTGCTGGGCCGCGTGTCGATGGACCTGGTGGCGATCGGCGTGGACGCCGCCCCGACGCTCGGGGAAGGCGACCGGGTGGCGCTCGACTTCACGCTGCCGGTGGCGTCGGCCGCATCGGGCGTCTCGCAGTACGAGCTGCTGACCGGACTGGGTCGGCGGTTCGAGCGGGTGTGGTATCATTCGTGACCGTTATGTGACAGGATTGACACAAAGTTTCGCAAATGGCGGCGGCCGCATCTTTCCTGCTGGTGCAGCGGTAACACGTTTGTAATCTTGCTCCCGTTAACCGGAGGGAAAGATTACATGGTTCCGTACAGCCGTCTGCTGGTCCGCTCGTCACTCGCCGCGATGGTCGTCGCGCTGATCCCGATCGCCGCGCAGGCGCAGACCACCAGCACCACGAAATCGGACGTCATTCCCGAGGGCACCGGCGAGAACGCGCAGAACGCGCCCGGCAAGCCCGCCGACCAGCAATCGGTCAACGCCGACGGCTCCACGGTTGGCGATTCGGACGGCACCGTCGTCGTCACCGGCTCGCGCATCCGCCGCCGGAACTACGAAACCGTCGCCCCGACGCTCGTCACCGACCGGCAATATGTCGAGGAGCGGAACTTCACCAACGTCGCCGACGCGATCAACAACCTGCCCGGCGTGCGCGGATCGGTGACGCCCAACGGCGCGCAAGGGTCGTACGGGCAGGGCGTCAACTTCACCAACCTGTACGGGCTCGGCTCGAACCGCACGCTGACCCTCATCAACGGCCGTCGCGTCGTCTCGTCCAACCCGAACACGCTGTTCAACCAGGGCTCGGCCGGGTCGCAGGTCGACATCAACATCATCCAGACGATCCTGCTCGATCACGTCGAGACGACGTCGATCGTCGGTGCGACCACCTATGGATCGGACGCGATCGGCGGCACCGTCAACTTCATCCTGCGCGATCGCTACAACGGCCTCGCCGTCACCGGCCTCAGCGGCGTCACCGAGCAGGGCGACGGCTTCCGCTACAACGCGGCCGCGATGGCCGGGCACGACTTCCTCGACGGCAAGCTCAATATCACCGCCGCCTTTACCCGCGACGTCCAGAACGGCATCCTCTACGCCGATCGCGACTTCCTGGCCGCGGGGCTGAGCACGGTGACCAACCCGACGTCGGCGCAGGCGCTCGCGCTCGGCCGTACCGCCGCGTCGGGCATCACCCCGCTCAACGACGGGCGGATCAACCCCAATTTCGGCTACAACAACTCGACGACGGACGGGAACCCCGGCTCGGTCTTGGTGCGCGACCGCGTCCTCTACACGCTGACGACGGGCGGCGAGATCAGCGATGCCAGCCGCACGGGCGTGTTCAGCGCCGCCAACCGCGTGACGGCCGCGCAATACGGCTATCAGTTCGCACCCGGCGGGAATCTGGTCCCGGTCAACAAGGGAGTGCTCTTCGCCGCACCCTACGCTTCGGGCGGCGACGGCTATCGGCTGTTCCCCTATTCGCAGGTCACGAGCAACCTGAAGCGCAACACGGGCAATCTGTTCGTTCATTACGACGTGTCGGATGCGCTCAAGTTCTTCGCCGAGGGCACCTATTACAATGCGCGCGGCGATCAGCTCGTCGCCCAGCCGACGTATAATTCCAGCCTGTTCGGCGGCAACAGCGCGCAGCTGACGTTCAGCGCGACCAATCCATTCCTGACCCCGCAGGCCAGGGCGCAGCTGGCGGCGCTCGGCGTCAACACGTTCCAGCTGTCGCGTGCGTCCGACGACCTCGCCGATCAGTCGGGCGGTACGAACATCGAGCTTTGGCGCGGCGTCTTCGGCGCGCGCGGCGAGGTGAAGCTCTTCAACCGGCCGTTCAACTACGAGGCGTACGTCAACTACGGCCACACCCGGCTCGACGATTTCGGCCAGAGCCTGAACCAGCAGAACTTCGTCAACGCGGTCAACGTTGGGACCAACGCGGCGGGGCAGATCGTCTGCAATCCGACGCCGACGGTCAATGCGACGCCGGGCTATGCCCCGATCGCCGACGCCGCTTGCGTGCCGCTCAACCTGTTCGGGCAAGGCTCGCCCAGCGCCGCGGCGCGCGCCTACATCATCCAGAACACGCACACGATCAGCACGCTGCAACAGAAGGACGCGGTCGCCAACTTCGGCGGCAGCCCGTTCGCGCTGTTCGGCAACGATTACAGCTTCAACGTCGGCTACGAACATCGCGAGGAGGACGGCAGCTTCACGCCCGACGCGTTCCAGCAGGCCGGGCTCGGTCGGTCGGTCGCGGTCGCGGCGACGAACGGCAAGTACAATGTCGACGAGGTCTTCGGCGAGGTCCTGTTGCCGCTCGTCACGCCGGGCAACCACGTGCCGCTCGTCAACATGCTGGAGATCGACGCGAGCGTCCGGCACGTCGACAACACGGTGAATGGCGGGTTCCTCGCCTGGTCGGGCGGCGGCCGGTACAAGCCGATCCCGGACATCATGCTGCGCGCCGACTACACGCGCTCGTTCCGCGCGCCCGCGATCACCGAGCTGTTCCTGCCGCGCTCGGCCTCGTTCACGACCGTGTCCGACCTGTGCGCGCCCGGCACGATCAACGCGGGCGCCGCGCCCGCGACCCGCGCCCGCAATTGCGCCGCGTTCCTCGCCGCCTATCCCAACTCGACGCCGCTCGACGCGGCTTCCGCGACGGTGCCGGCGATCAGCGGCGGTAATCCGACGCTGCAGAACGAGGTGTCGTACAGCTACACGTTCGGTGGCGTGTTCACCCCGCGCTTCCTCAAGCGGTTCAGCATCGGCGCCGACTATATCAACGTCGTCATCCGTAACCCGATCACCAACCTGTCCGTCGCGCAGATCGCGTCCGCGTGCTTCGACAACGTGACGTTCAACACCGCCGATCCGGCCAACGGCAACAGCTTCTGCTCGCAGATCCGTCGCTATGCGCCGGGTGCGGGCGGGGCAGCGGCCAACGGCGGCGACCGCGGCGGTCAGGTGATCGTCGATGCCGCCAACCCCGGCGTCAGCAGCGGCTACGTCAACGGCAACCGCATCGCCTTCTCCGGCATCCAGGGCACCGTCAGCTATAGCCAGCCGCTCGACCGGTTCTTCGCGGGCCGGTTCGAGACGGACAACACGATCTTCTCGCTCAACAAGCGGCTGGTCGACACGACGGGCGTGGCGCCGCTGCGGACCGACGGGACGTTCGGCGATCCCAAGTTCCAGTTCCGCAGCGACAACCGCATCGTCGTGCCGGGCGTCGGCGGTCTCGCCACCTCGGTGAACTTCGTGGGCAAGCAGGTCTTCGCCCGGACCGCGTTGTCGACCGATCTGCGCGAGTTCAACACGCTCGATTCCTATGCGACCGTCGACGTGTCGCTCTGGGTCGAGGTGCAGAAGAAGTACCGGCTCACCTTCTCGGTGACCAACGTCGGCAACAAGCAGTATCAGGACTATTTCGGCTACGCCAATCCCAACAGCTACATCGACCTGTTCGGTCGGCGGTTCGCGGTGAGCTTCCGCGGCCAGCTCTGATCCGTCGGGTCACCGGTGAAAGGGGGGCGTCGGCCATGCCGGCGCCCCTTCCTTTTGCGCTACCCCGACCGCCCATGTTGCGGCGCATCATGGAAGCGCGTAGCACCGCTCTCAAAATAGGAGAGCGGGCATGAAGAAGCAGGGCGCCGACGGCGTGGTGACGGTGAAGAAGTACGCCAACCGGCGGCTCTACAACACCGAGACGTCGTCCTACATCACGCTCGACCATCTGGCGGCGATGACGCGCGCGGGGCGCGAGTTCCGCGTGGTCGACGCGCGGACCGACGAGGACATCACGCACAGCGTCCTGACGCAGATCATCATGGAGGAAGAGGGACGCGAAGGCCAGGCGATGCTGCCGGTCGGCTTCCTGCGCCAGCTGATCGCGATGTACGGCGACTCGATGCGGGCGATGGTCCCGGGCTATCTCGAGGCGTCGATGGACAGCTTCCGCCGCAACCAGGCGCAGTTGCAGACCGGCTTCCAGTCGGCGGTGGAGGGCGCGTTCGCGAGCTCGCCGTTCGCCGAGATCGCCAAGCGCAACATGGCCATGTTCGAGGCCGCGACCAAGGCGTTCAAGCCGGGTGCCGAAGCCGCGACGTCCACCGCTACCAGCAAGGACGAAGAGATAGCCGCGCTCAAGGCCGAGCTCGCCAGTCTGCACGAGAAGGTGGAGCGGCTGGTGAAATGAGCGGGCCGTCCTCGCCGCACCGCCGCGCGGGTCAGTAGAAGGTGGCCAGCGTCAGCGACCGGACCGGTCCGTCACACTGGCCCAGCTTCATCACCCGGCCGGGCGGCCCCGCTGACCAGGCACCGAACCCGCCCGTCGCATAGTCGGCATCGATCGCCCGGCCGTCGACGGAGCAGATCAGGTCGCCGTCGCGCCAGCCCGCCGCCGCCGCGGGGCTGCCGCGCATGACGTGCACCACCTTGAGCCGCCCCGGCTGCAACGTCAGCAATAGCCCGCTAGTCGAGCGTTGCGGCGCCCGGTCGGCGTCCGGGCCGGGGCTGAGGATCATCCGGCCCGCGACCGGGTCCATCAGCACCCGGTACCGGCCGAGGAACCCCGATCCGATCCGCCCCGCAACGCCGATCGCCTCCGAGAAGCCGCCCGCGGCCTCGGCGCGCACCTCGACCTCGCGGGCGATCATGTCGCCGACGCGCAATTCTGGCACGATCGCCAGGTCGATGGTGATCGGCCCGGCGAGGCCATAGGCGATCGCGGTGGTGATGCGCGCGCCCGCCGGCACGGCGAGGTGCCAGCTGGCCTGCGACAGCGTCATCGCCGATCCGTCGCCGGTGTCGACGATCATCGGCGACAGCACATGGTCGCCCAGCGTCACGCGCGTCACGTACACCTGGCGCTCCGGGCTGATCGCGAGCGGCACCGCAGGCCCGGCGAACGGCATCCGCCCCGACGGGATCAGGCGGAAGCGATGGTTGGGGTAATCGAGATCGAGTGCGGCGGTGCCGATCAGGTCGCGCCCGACCAGCATGTCGACCGGCACGGTGCCACCGGTCGCCACCGCCGGCAGGTCCGCCACCGCGACCCCGCCGCCGCGCCGCATGAGGCCGCCCAGCACGATCTCGCGCGTGTCGACCCAGCCCACCGCGACCGCGCCGCCGATCGCGGTCGCGTTGCCCATCGCCCGCACGGCCAGATGCTGCTGTGCGGTGTAGCGGCGCGCGAGCACCGAGTAGCTGACGCCGGTGTCGAGGATGGCGCTGACGGTGCGCCCGTCGAGCGCCAGGTCGAACCGCACCTGGTTGCCGGGCGTGAGCGTGAACGGCACCCAGCGCGCCTCCGCATCGGGGGCGAGCGTCGCCGTTCCGGCCGGCATCGCAGGCGCGGGCATGGGCGCGGGCGCCGTCTCCGCCGGTGGTGCGGCGGCCAGCAGCAGCAGGGGGAGGATCGCAAGCATCGACCGCGCGTGCGTAGCGCAACGGTCGCGACTGCGAAACCGCGACGATCCATGCCTGCGCCCTGGTCGGCGGAGGGTTCGCGATGGTCAGCGGATCATGGCCGTGCGAGACGGTCGCGGATGGATCGGACAGCCCTCACCACGCCTGTGCCGATGCCTGTGCCGACGCCTGTGCCGAGGGTAATCCGGTGGCCCGTGGCGATGCTCCTGACATGTCTGGCCGCTGCTCCGTTCCTGCTCGCGTCGATCCCGCCGCTGACCGACGTTCCGGGCCACATCGGCCGCTTCGCCGTGCAGACGGCATCCGCCGGCGACCCGGTCCTGCGCTATTTCGGCTTTCGGTGGGGGCTGACGCTCAATCTGGCGAGCGACGGGATCGTGCAGCTCCTGCACCCGGTCGCGGGCGTGCTTCTGGTCACGCGAGCGCTCTGCGCCCTGACGCCGGCGCTCACGACCCTGGGGCTGCTAAGCATCGCGCGAACGCTCAACCCGCGTGGCGCCCGCGCGCTGCCGTGGGCGCTTCTGTTCGTCTACAACTACCCGTTCCTCTGGGGATTTCTGAACTATTCGCTGACGGCCGCGCTTGCGTTGCTGCTGTTCCCGACGTGGTTCGCGCTCGACGGCGCGCGTCGGCGGCGGGCGGTCATCTTCCTCGTCGCGACGCCGATCCTGCTGATCGGCCATGGTGTCGCGGGACTGGTCGGGGTGGGGCTGATCGTCTCCTACGCTTTGGGAGACGCGCTGTCCGATCGGGCGGGGAGGACGGCCGGGACCGTCGTGCGGGCGCTACTGCCGCTTTGGCCGGTGGTCTCCGCCGCCATTGTCACCGTCGCGATCTGGAAGCTGTTCGGCAATGCCGACCAGGGGCGGACGGTCTGGATCGGCCATCGCAAGACCGAGGCGATCTGGATGATGCTGAGGGATCAGGACGTCGTCTTCGACGTGGGCAGCGTCGCCTCAGCCGCGCTCGTCTGGATCGCGGGACGGCGATCCGGTGCCCGGCTTGGTCCCGGCGCGCGGGGCGCGGTGCTGTTCGTGATCCTCCTGTTCGTCGCGACGCCGAGCCTCATCAGCGGCAGCGATCGGATCGACACGCGGCTGGCGCCGTTGATCCCGATGGTCGCGTTCGCGTTGCAGGACTGGTCGGCCGTCGCCTCGCGGTGGTCGAGGGCGGTGACGGCTGCGGGGTTCTTCCTGCTCGCGATCCGCCTGGGTGTGACCGCCTACAGCTTCGTCGGCTACGATCAGAGCTACCGGCGCGAGCTCGGCGCGCTCGATCATGTCCGGCGCGGCGCCCGCATCCTCAACCTCTCGCAGGTCGCGTGCGATGCGGTGTCGTGGCGCTCGAACCGCCTCGAACATCTGGCGAACCTCGCCACGCCGATGCGAGGGGCGTGGGTCAACGCGCATTGGAGCATCGACGGCCTGCAACTGCTGCGGATTCGCTACCGGCCGTCGGCGCGGTACGACCGCGATCCGTCGCAGCTGATATGGCCGTCGTCGTGCATCGACGCGACGGTTCCGTTCGCGCAGCGGGAACGCCACTCCCTGACTGAATCGATCGACAGGCTGCCGCTGGACCGCGTCGACTACCTGTGGCTCGTCGACGCCCGGCTTCCACCGGGCTTCCGCGATCCCCGGCTGGAACTCGTCTGGAGCGACGGGTCGAGCGAATTGTACCGCACCCGCTAGCCGGAGGTCGCGATCGCCGTGCGTCCTACAGGCACGCCTCCAGATACGCCTGGTCGAAGCCGAACTGCTTGGCCTTGTCCAGCGTGTACGGGCGCAGGCCCATCGAGCGGTATTCGCCGATGATCTTGCCGTCGGCGCCTTCGTCGAGGAACTCGAACTTGAACAGCTGCTGGGTGACGATCACCGGGCCTTCCATGCCGATCACCTCGGTCACGTCGGTCACGCGGCGGCTGCCGTCGCGCAGGCGCTTCACCTGGATGATGAGGTCGACCGAATCGGCGATCTGGCGGCTGATCGCCTCCTTGGGGATCTTGATGTCGCCCATCATCACCATGTTTTCCATGCGTCCCAGCGCCTCGCGCGGGGAGTTGGAGTGGAGCGTGCACATCGATCCGTCGTGGCCGGTGTTCATCGCGGCCAGCAGGTCGAAACACTCCTGGCCGCGGATTTCGCCCAGAATGATGCGGTCGGGCCGCATGCGCAGCGCGTTCTTGACGAGGTCGCGGATGCTGATCTCGCCCTGACCTTCGAGGTTGGCGGGCCGCGTTTCCAGCGGCAGCCAATGCGGCTGTTGCAGGCGAAGCTCGGCCGCGTCCTCGATCGTCAGCACGCGCTCGCCCGGGTCGATCATCTTGGACAGCGCGTTGAGCATCGTCGTCTTGCCCGAGCCCGTGCCGCCCGAGATCACGACGTTGAGCCGGCACGCGCCCGCGATCTTGAGCGCGGTGGCCATCTTGGGGCTCATGCTGCCGCCCGCCGCCATCATGTCGAGCGTGATGGGTTTGGCAGAAAACTTGCGGATCGAGATGGCGGTGCCGCGCAGCGACAGCGGCGGCACGATGACGTTGACGCGGCTGCCGTCCTTCAGCCGGGCGTCGGCGAGCGGCGTCGTCTGGTCGACGCGGCGGCCGACCGAGTTGCAGATCCGCTGCGCGATCTGGAACAGATGCTCCTCGTCGCGGAACTGGATCGGCGCGATGACGAGCTTGCCCTTCTGCTCGATGTACGTCTGCTCGGGGCCGTTAACCATGATGTCGGTGATCGTCGGATCGGCGAGCAGCTCCTCAAGCGGCCCCAGACCCAGCAGCTCGTCGACCAGCACCTTTTCGAGCGCGAACTGCTCGCGGCGGTTGAGCGTGAGCTTGAGCTCGGCGAGCACCTCGCCGATGATCGGGCGGAACTCCTCGGCCAGGTCGTCCTTGCCCAGCGTCGCCGCGGCTTCGGGATCGACGCGCTCGAGCAGGCGCGGGAGCACCTGTTCCTTGATCTTGTGGACGGACGCCTCGAAGCCTTCGGTGCGGCTGGAGCCGGCCTCGCCGCTTGCGTTCTGGCGGTCGGCCAGCCGCTGCATCGCATCCATCTGAACGCCCGGCATCGTGCCGGTGATCCCGGCTTCGGCCTCCGCGCCCGGCCCGACGCCTAGCGAGCCCGGATCGAGCGGCGGGAACTGGTCGCCGCCGTCGCCGTCCGGGCGACCGCCGCCGCTGCCGCCCTGCATCGGGCGGGCGATGCCGAACGAGGGTCGCCCCGGTGTCGACGATCCGCCACCACTGCGCCGTCCGAATGCGCTCATGCCCATGATCCTTCTCGCATGGGGCAGAGCGTTAGGGGTCAAGGCTTGCGATTTGCCTAACCACTTCTCCGCCGACGGGCGCGGACCATAGCGGCACCGTCACGTGACGCGCCGTTACCGAAAGCCCGGCAACGCGGCGTTTACCCGTGCGGGCGCAAGCGGTCTCGCGATGGAGCATGTCCGCCTGGTCGTCCCCGCCGAGCCCGCCGCCCGCGCGCCGTCCCGAGCCGACGTGTGGACCCGCACGGGCGCGGTCGCCGTCCTGCTGGCGGCGGCGGGCGCGATCGGGACGGCATTGCTGGGCCCGGGCGCGGCGGCCTGGCGCGGGGTGCTGGCGGTGCCGCTGGCGATCGGCGCGATTTCGCTGGCGGCAGGCTCGTTGGCGGCGCGATCAGAGCGGCGTCACGCGCGGGCCGGTGTCGCGCCGGCGACGCGGCAGGAACGGCACGATCCGGTCGTGGCGGACGCAGGCGGCGAGCAGCGCGACGCCGAAGCCGGTCGCGATCACCACGGCGGGCAGCGACGCCTCCGCCCCGAACGCGCCGCCCGTGAGGAGCGCGGAGCCGGCGGGCTGGTCGCGCAACAGCCCCGGCATCGCGAAGCCGGAGACAGGGATGCCATAGATCCCACCCTGCGCGAAGTTCCACGCCATGTGGAGGCCGATCGCCGCCCATAGCCGGCGCGTCAGCATGTAGAGCGCCCCCAGCATGATCCCCGCCTCCAGCGCGATGGAGACGGCGGCCAGCCACGACGCATTGGGGTTGGCGAGGTGCGCCGCACCGAACAGCGCGGCCGAGACGGCCAGCGCGGCCCAGCTTCCGAGCCATTGCTCGAGCAGGCGGAAGATCAGCCCGCGCGTGATGAGCTCTTCGGTGAAGCCCGACGAGATCGCGAGCGTGAGCACGGGCAGGACCACCGCAAACGGGTTCTCGCCGATCACATGATAGCCGCCCAGCAGCGCGATCGCGCCGACCACGACCGAGATCAGCACCAGCCCGGCGACGACGCCCGCCGCCAGCTCGCGCGGTGCGCCCCCATGCGCCAGCTCGACGTTGCCGCGTCGCTCCACCCACCGGTTGAAGCCGCGGTAGCTTAGGAAGGCGACGATCACGACCGCCACCGTCACCACCAGCGCCACGCGTGGATCGCCGCCCCGGCGCGGCAGGTGGAACGTGCGCGCGACGATCGCCTGGAACAGCGCGGAGGGCAGGATGGTCACGATCAGCCCGATCACCAGCGTGACGAGCGGGAAATGGACGAGGCGCCAGAACAGGCTGTCGGGCGGGGTCGCGGGATACCTCGGCTGCATCGGGCGTCTCCTGGTCCGGCGGCGCATCCTGCAACGTCCCCGCCGCCTTGCCTAGCGTGTCCCGTGGCGGCGATGGCCTTTCGCTTGCCACAAATCCGATGCACGAAGGCCACATGTTGACCCAGCGTTCCCGCTACGCGTTGCGCGCGATGCTTTTCCTCGCCGAGGCGCCGGCGGGCGGGCCGCCGATCCCGATGACGCGCATCGCCGTCGAGGCGACCGTGCCGCGCAAGTTCCTGGAGCTGATCCTGGCCGACCTGCGCGAGGCGGGGCTGATCGCATCGACGCGTGGCAAGATGGGCGGCTATCGGCTGGCGCGGCCGATGCACCTGATCTCGCTGGGCGACATCATCCGGGTGATCGAGGGGCCGCTCGCGCTCGTCCCCTGCGTCAGCCGCACCGCCTATCGTCGCTGCGCCGACTGCCGGAGCGAGGCGGACTGCGTGATCCGCCACGCGATGATGCGCGTGCGCGACGAGACCGCACGCATCCTCGACGGCACCAGCCTAGCCGACGCCACGGTGCGCGAACTCGTAGCGGCTTGATCCGATCCGCTCACGCTGGCCGGTGCCGCGCTGAGCCGACGCACTCGGATCAGCCTGACTAGAGCGGACGTCCCTTCAGCTGGTCGCGGATCTCGCGCAGTAGCGCGACCTCGGTCGGCTCCGGGGCGGGGACGGCCGCGGCCTTGTTCTTCTCGGCTTCGAAGATCGCGCCGGCGCGGTTTACCGATCGCACGATCATGAAGATGATGAAGGCGACGATCACGAAATTGACGAGCTGCGTCACGAACTCGCCATAGCCGAGCAGCGGCACGCCCGCCTTCTTGAGCGCGGCGTAATCGGACGAGCCGGCGAGCGCGGCGGGCACCTTGTCCTTGGACAGCACGAGGAAATAGCCGGAGAAATCGAGCCCGCCGAAGATCTTGCCGATGATCGGCATCAGCACGTCGTCGGTCAGCGAGGTCACGATCTTGCTGAACGCCGCGCCGATGATGACCGCGACCGCGAGATCGAGCACGTTGCCGCGCGCGATGAAGGATCGAAACTCCTTGAGCATGGCCGTCCCCTGTTGTGGCCCGTGGAGGCTATCGCACCGAATGGCCGTCGCCAAGGGTCGCAAGGTGTCCTATATCGGCGACACAGCAGGTGGTAAGGATGCAGACGATGAAGTTTCGCGCAGGTCTCGGACTGATCGCGGCGGTTTCGCTGGCAGGGTGCGGCATCAACTCGGTCCCGACCGCGCAGGAGGCCGCCAAGGCGCGCTGGGCGGACGTGCAGAACGAGTATCAGCGCCGCGCCGACCTGATCCCCAACCTCGTCTCGACGGTGAAGGCGGCGGGCGCGCAGGAGAAGGACATACTGGTTCAGGTGACGCAGGCGCGCGCCGCGGCCAACACCGTCCACCTGTCGGGCGACGACCTGACCGATCCGGCGAAGGTGCAGCGGTTCGAGACGGTGCAGGCCGGCATCGGCACCTCGCTCCAGCGATTGCAGGAGGCGTATCCCGAGCTGAAGAGCCAAGGCAATTACACCACGCTGATGAGTCAGCTCGAGGGCACGGAGAACCGGATCGTGATCGCGCGGCGCGACTACAACGAGTCGGTGCAGGCCTACAACACCCGCATCCGCACCTTCCCCGACGCGATCGGTGCCAAGGTGGTCTATGGTGCCAAGCCGATGGTACCCTTTGCGGCGACCACGCCGGGCGCCGAAGCCGCGCCGACGGTGAACTTCGGCAACGCGAGCTGATCGGATGACGCGGACGGCGCGGCGGTGGTGGGGAGCGGTCGCCGCGCTCCTGCTCGCGCTGGTCGCATGGCCGGCGCTGGCGCAGTCGGCGGGCCAGGACGCCAACGGCATCAAGCCGCCGCCGTTCACCGGGCTGGTGGTAGATGCGGCCAACGTCCTGCCACCCGCCACGCGCGCCGACCTGACCGCCAAGCTCCAGAAACTGCAGGACGACACGCACCGCCAACTGGTGGTGGCGACGATCGCCGACACCGGCGGCCGCGACGTCGAGGATTACGGGTATCGCCTGCTGCGCTCGTGGGGCGTCGGGCTGAAGGACGTGAACAACGGCGCGATCCTGTTCATCGCGCCCAACCAGCCGGCGGGTCAGCGCGGCCCCCGGATCGAGGTCGGCTATGGCCTGGAGCCGGTGCTGACCGATGCGCTGTCCAGCGTCATCATCAACCAGGACATGATGCCGAAGCTCAAGGCCGGCGACGTGCCCGGCGCGATGGAGGCGGGAACGGACGCGATCATCGGCCAGCTCCGCGCCGCGCCGGACGAGGCGAAGGCGCGCACCGATGCGGCGGTGGCGGCGTTCGACAAGGCGCACCAGCGCACGGCCTCGCGCGGTGCCGGCGGCGGCGGTCTGATGCTGATCTTCTGGTTGATGGTGATCGGCTTCTTCGTGCTGAGCCGGTTCCGGCGCGGCGGCGGTGGCCAGCGTTACCAAGGCGGCGGCTCGGGCCTCGGCTCGGCGATCCTGTGGGGATCGGTGCTGGGCAGTCTCAACAATCGCGGTGGCGGTGGCGGTGGCGGCGGCTGGAGCGGCGGCGGCTCCGACGGCGGCGGATCGTCGGGCGGCTGGGGTGACGGCGGCTTCTCGGGCGGCGGCGGCGGATCGGGCGGCGGCGGCGGCGCGTCGGGGGATTGGTGATGGTGCTGACCGATGACGATCGCGCGCGCGTCGCTGCCGCGGTGACAGCTGCGGAGGCGACCACGGATGCGGAGGTCGCGGTGATCGCCGCGCCCCGGTCCGACGAATATCGCGACGCCGCGCTGCACTGGGTCGTGCTGGCGATGCTGCTGATGATCGCCGCGCAGGCGTTCGCGCCCGATCATTTCGCGGCCCTGCTCGACGTGCTGCCCGGCGCCGATCGCTGGGGCGAGGGCGTGCCGGTCGCGGACCTGCTCGCGCTCGCGGCGGCGCTCGCGGCGCTGATGTTCCTCGCCGGGCAGGCCGTGTTCCGCACCGCCGCCATGCGCGTAGCCGCCGCACCGCACACGACGCGCGCCCGGCGGGTGCGGCGGCGCGCGATCCTGCTGTTCCGCACCGGGATCGAGGCGCGCACCGCCACCCGCACCGGCGTGCTCCTTTATCTCTCGATCGCGGAGCGGCGGGCGGAGATCGTCGCCGACGCGGCGGTGACGCGGCTGGTGCCGCCCGAGGCATGGGGCGAGGCGATGGTCGCGCTCACCGCCGAGCTAAAGGCCGGGCGCGCGGGCGACGGGCTGGTCGCCGCGATCGGGCGGATCGGCGCGGTGCTGGCGACGCACTTCCCGCACACCGGCACCGATCCCAACGAGCTGCCCGACCGGCTGATCGAGCTGTGACCGACGCGATCGAGACGCCGTGGCAAGGCAAGTATCTGGAGGTCCGCCAGCAGGGAACCTGGGAATACGCCGCCCGGCGCGGCGATCTGCATGCCGCTGTCATTCTCGCGGTCCACGACGGCGCGGTGATCCTGGTGGAGCAATATCGCACGCCGCTCGGCCGCCGCACGATCGAGCTGCCGGCCGGACTGGTGGGCGATCAGGGCGAGCCCGAAACCGTCGAGGCCGCCGCCGCCCGCGAACTGGAGGAGGAGACCGGCTATCGCGCCGACCGGATCGAATCGCTCGGCATCTTCGCCTCGTCGCCCGGCATGACGAGCGAGACGTTCACGCTGATCCGCGCGACCGGCCTGACCCGCGTCGGCGACGGCGGCGGCGAGGAGGGCGAGGGGATCACCGTCCACCGCGTACCGCTCGCCGACGTGCCGGGGTTCGTGGCCGCCAAGCGTGACGAGGGGTGCGCGGTGGACGTGAAGATGCTGCTGGTGCTGGCGGCGGGGATGTTGGGGTGAGCGATCGGCCGGGTCGGGCGGAGCTTGGCTGCGCCGGCTTGCTCGTCGCAGTGGTGCTCGCACTCGCCGCTGCCGGAGCACTTACTCTGGGGCGGATCGGCGATCTGCGAACGCTCCGCTATGCCTGGGTCTGGATCGGCCTGCTGTTAGTGGGCGGCGTCGCGCCGGCAATGGCACTTGCGACGATTGCCCGACAGTCCCGCCGGGCAGTGATCGCCTTGACACTATGGATGCTTGTCGCGCTCTTCGCGGCTGTTGGCCTCGCGATCAAC
>JBPBQW010000110.1:0-73177 GCA_050955125.1 Janthinobacterium lividum | reverse complement strand
GGCTGCACCGTGGAACCGAACTACGTGACGCCGGAGCTGGCGACGCCGCCGGCCTATGTCTCGCCGCAACCAACGGCTCCGGCAGGCGACACCATCGATCCCGCGCACTGGTGGTCCGCGTTCGGTGATCCGGTTCTCGACGGGCTCGTCACGCGCGCGCTGGCCCAGGGCCCCGATATCCGGACGGCCGCATCGCGCGTTCGCGAGGCGCGCTATCAGGAGATCGTCGCCGGCGCCGCGAACAGGCCGACCGTCAGCGGGCTGGGTGGATACAGCCGGCTGTCGTTCAGCGACAACGTCGGCTTCGGCGGCGGATCGACGGGCAGTTCCGGCAGCGGCAATGGCGGCGGATCGGGCGGCGGCACGCTGTCGGGAAGCTCGATAGGCGTCTGGTCGCTCGGCTTCGACGCGAGCTGGGAGCTCGACCTGTTCGGTGGCGGACGGCGCGGGCGCGAGGCGGCGCGCGCGCAGACCCAGGCGGCGGTCTGGGATCGCCGGGACGCCGCGGTCACGCTCGCGGCCGAGGTCGCCAACGGCTATTTCATGCTGCGCGCCGACCAGACGCAGCAGGCCATCATCAACGACGAGTTGATCCGCCAGCGGCGCGCGCTGGAGATCGCCGGCAATCAGGCGCTGGTCGGCCTGACGCCGCAGGTGGACGTGGTGCGCCAGCGCGCGGCGATCACCTCGACCGAGGCAAGGCTGGAGCCGCTCCGATCCGACGAGCAGGTCCGCATCCACGCGATCGCGATCCTGCTGGGACTGGCGCCGGGCGACTTGACGGGTGAGCTCAGCGCGCCGGCGAAGGAGCTTGGGGCACCGCCGGTGATCCCCGCGGGGCTGCCATCCGACCTGTTGCGGCGCCGGGCCGACGTCCGCTCCGCGGAGCGCCAGCTTGCCGCGGCGACCGCGGACATCGGCGTTGCGACCGCGCAACTCTATCCGTCGCTCAGCCTTACGGGGCTGGCCACGCTGGCGTCGAGCGGCCTCAGCAACCTGTTCAGCAGCAACAGCCTCCAGACGCTCGGGCTCGGCAACGCGATGTTCCCGATCGTCGACTGGGGCCGCCGCCGCGCGACCGTCGGCCTGCGACGCGAGGAGCGCGAGCAGCGGTACGTCGCCTATCAGCAGACGGTGCTGGGGGCGCTGCGCGACGTGGAGGACTCGCTGGCTCGCATCGACAGCGAGCGCCGCCGGAATGCGATCCTGCGCCGCGCGGTCGCGGATGCTCAGGAGACCGCGCGATCGGTGGAGGGCCAGTATCGTACGGGCCTGACGACACAGGATTCGCTGCTGAATGCCGAAGCCCAGGTGCTGAGCGCGCGCGAACAGGTGACGACCAGCGATTCGCAGCTGCGCCAGATGTCGGCCTCGTTGTTCAAGGCGATCGGTGGCGGGTGGGAGACGCTGCCCGACGTCGCGGGAGCGGATAAGCGGCCGGGTCAGCCACTACGGTAAAATCATAACGATCAAATGCTTAGCGGGAAGAATGGCCCGGTCAGTCAGGAGAGCTGAGACGCCAGCTTTTCCCAACCGCCGGACCGCGCACTATTTACCAGGGGTACGTGTAGTTACCGTACACCAGTGCGAAGATAAGCTTAAGCATGGCTTTCTCCCTTGTTCGGCGCCCTAGGACGCAGGGTTAAGACTAGCTTAACCTCTAAATCCTTGCAACGGGGTAACGGAGAAGGCCGCCAGATCGGCGCGATTTTAAACTATCCTTCAGAGCCTGTCGCTACCAAGCCACAGTGTCCTGGGAACTTCCTTCGCAAACCAAAGCGTCCGATCGGTCCGGCGGAGAGCGCGGACCCGCAACGTGGCGCTTCCTCGCACTCGTGCAGATCGCCAATTTCGCCGAACTGCGGCGGCATGTTGGCAAGGCGCGGGCGGACCGATTGGCGGTCGACGTCGCGGAGCGAATCGAGCGGTTCCTGGCTCCGCCCGGACAAGCGCACGTCGGCCGATCGCTGGTCGAAGTCGAACTGCTCGGCCGCTCGATCGACGACGCCGGCGCGGCACTCGACCGGATCGCGGCCTTGTTCGGTGATGCGGTCGACATCGACGGCGAGGCCTATCGGATCGATCTGATGATGGCCGCGGCGGCGGCGCCGATCGGTGGAATCGACGACGTCCGGCTCGCCGAGGCGGCGGAGGTCGCGTTGACGCAGGCGTTGGCGGAGCGCCGACGCGTGATCCGCGACGTCACCACGACCCCGGCGTCGATCGATCGTCTGTCCATCTATCGGGAACTCGGCCCGGCAATCGAGCGCGACGAGATGTTCCTCCAATATCAGCCCAAGATGCACGTCCGCCGCCAGCAGGTCGCCAGCGCGGAGGCGTTGATACGATGGGAGCACCCGACCCGCGGCCTGATCCTGCCCAACGACTTCATCTCGCTGGCGGAAGAGACCAATCTGATCGGGCCGTTGACGTTGTGGACGTTGCGGCGCGTCATCGCGGACCAGCGGACTCTGCGCGCGGATGGCCATGACCTGGTGATCTTCATCAACATTTCGGGTCAGCTCTTGAGCGATCGCCAGTTCGTTGACGAGGCCTGTGGCCTGATCGTCGCCAACGGTGCGCGAATCGGGTTCGAGATCACCGAGACGTCGATGATCCGCGATCCCGATAGCGCGGTCGAGCATCTGACGATCGCGGCCGATGCCGGCATACCGATCGCGATCGACGACTATGGTGCCGGACTGTCCTCGCTCGCCTACCTCAAGAAACTGCCGGCGACCGAGCTCAAGATCGACAAGATGTTCGTCATGGAGCTGACCAGCAGCAATCGCGATCCGCTGATCGTCCGGTCGACGATCGATCTCGCTCACGCGATGGAGATGGAGGTAACGGCCGAAGGCGTCGAGACGCCGGCCGCATTGGCGTTGCTGTCGGTGATGGGATGCGACCAGGTCCAGGGCTTCCTGCTCAGCCGCCCGCTGTCGCTGCCGGCCTTTCGACAATTCATGGATGCCGAACCCGGAAAACTGACCGCGCCGTTCGGCGTGGCCCTTCGTAGGCCGGACGCTTTTTGGAAAGCAGCATGATCTCTCGAAGTCGATCGTTGATGATCGCTTCGATCCTGTGCGTGGCTCCGATGACGGTTTACGCGACCACCGGTGCGGCGGACTTGCGCTATCAAAGGGCGATCGCGCTCGCGAGAGCGACGATGATGTCGGACCCTGGACAAGCAATAAGACAAGCCAGAGCAGCCGGAGAGATTGCCAGGAGCATGACCGGTAGTGAGCGTGATGTCGCGTTTGCGACGGCGGAGTGGCTGGAAGCGGAGGGATTACTCAGGCTCGACCACCCCGAAAATGCCGGACCTCTCATCAACTCTGCGTTGCAAAGGATTAAGTCCAAAACAGGTAACGGCGGCCTATACGGCGATCTGCTGATATCGAGAGGAAAGCAAGCCAGTGAAAGCGGGCTGACCGCCAAAGCCCTCTTGTCATACCAAAGTGCATATCGGGTCTTTCAGCATATCGGGGATAGTCGTCGACAGGCGCGAGCTCTGATTACGATCGGAATTATATACGACGAAGCTTACGATCATGAAAATGCCCTCCGATATTATCGTCAGGCTCTAGAAACGTATAGAGGTGACTCTGCCTTTTCATATGCTATCTATGGCAATATCGGACAGACACTAAAAGAGCAGCAACTGTACGAGGAAGCGGCCGAGCAGACAAAGCGTGCTTTACTGTTAGCGCATACGGTTGGCAGTCCCGCTATGATGAGTCACACACTCGACAACCTCGCCCGTATCCACCTCGCTCAAGGCCAGCTCGCGCTAGCCGATCACGAGATCGCGCAGGCCATGCCCCTGATCGAAGAGCGCGACGACGAATATGGTTCTCTGCTGGCCACGGCGGCGCAGGCCGCGCTTCAGCACCACCACATCCCCCAAGCCCTGTCGCTCGTCACGCGCAGCTTCGCGGGGGTCGACACCGCCCACACGCCGCTCGGCATGCGTGAGCGGCACGAGACGGCGTACGACGTCTACCGCGCAGCCGGGGACAGTCCGAACGCGCTGGTCCATCTCGCCGCGATGAAGCGGCTGGACGACGAGGCGACGCGGCTCGCGACGTCCACCAACACCGCTTTGATGGGCGCCCGTTTCGACTTCGCGAACCAGGAGTTGCGGATCGCCAAACTGAAGGCGGAAGAAACGGCGAAGACCCTGGCGTACGAACGTTCCGCCGCGCGGACGCAGCAGTGGATATTCGTCGGCATCATCGCGCTCGTCTCGGCGGTCGTCGCGATGCTCGCGCTCGGCCTTCAGAAGCTTCGCCGCAGCCGCGATGAGGTCGCCCGCGCGAACGTGGTGCTGGGGGAGACGAACGCGGCGCTGGGCACAGCGCTCGCGGCACGGACGGAGTTCCTGGCCACCACCAGCCACGAGATCCGCACGCCGCTCAACGGTATCCTAGGCATGACCCAGGTGATGTTGTCCGACCGGACGATCGATCCGGCGACCCGCGAGCGGATCGGCGTCGTGCACACGGCAGGCGTCACGATGCGCGGGCTGGTCGACGACATTCTCGACGTCGCCAAGATGGAGAACGGCCATCTGGTCGTGGAGTTCGAGCCGCTGGATTTGTGCGAAACGCTTGTTGGATTGGCGAAACTGTGGGCCGAGCAGGCCGCCGCCAAGGGGATCGCGTTCGAGGCCGACCTGGCCGATTGCCCGACCCGGATCATGGGCGATGCCGCCCGGTTCCGGCAGGTCGTCTCTAATCTACTAGGGAATGCGATGAAGTTCACCGAGGCCGGGATGGTGACGATGCGCTCGCGGCGGGTGGTGGGCGAAACGCCGCGATACCAGGTGACGGTCACCGACACGGGCATCGGCATCGAGTCGACCAAGCAAGACGTGATCTTTGAGTCCTTCCGCCAAGGTGATACCAGCACGACGCGCCGGTTCGGCGGCACCGGCCTCGGCCTGGCGATCAGCCGACGGCTTGCGCAGGCGATGGGTGGCGATGTCACGGTGACGAGCGAGCCCGGCGTGGGATCGGTTTTCACGCTCGACCTGCCGTTGATCGAGGCCGCCGCGCCGGCCACCCTCCCGGACGCCGTCGCGGTGGCGCTGCTGGTGATCGAGCGAAACCCGATCATGCGCGGGATGTATAAGGCGCTGCTGGCGCCCGGCTTCGGCCAACTCGCCTTCGCCGCCTCGACGCAGGAGGCCGTGGCAATGATCGCCGGCGGGAGCGTGTCCCGGGTGATGGCGGACGACGCGACGCTTCGGGCGGATCGGCCGATCAGCGAGGCGGTGGCAGCGATAGCCGCGGCGGCTGGCCGGTCCGGGGTCCCGTTCATGCTGCTCTGGACGCCCGAGACTGGGGAAGATGGCAAGGCGCTGCTCGCGTCCGGTGTGCGGCAACTCGTGACCAAGCCGATCGCACGCGCCGAATTGCTCAAGCTCCTGTCAGATAACATGTATTTACCATGCGATGACCTTGTAAGCCGCGCGGCCTGAGCGCTAGGATCAACTCATGACAACCCTCCTGCCGTCCGGTGTGCGAACGCGGCCCAGCGCATGAACGTCCTGTTCATCGAGGACGACCGGATGAACCGTCGCGTCGTCCGCGACATGCTCGATGTGGCGGGCGCGACGATGATCGAGGCGGAGAGTGCGGAAGAGGGCCTGCGCCTGATCGACGATCAGACGTTCGATATGGTGCTGGTCGATCTGCGGATGCCCGGCATGGACGGCATCACCGCGATCGGTCACATCCGCGCCCGAACCGACGCGAAGGCATCGCTTCCCGTCATCGTCGTCACCGCGGACACCGCCGCGGACCTCCGCGAGCGATGCCTGGCCGCAGGCGCCGACGACGTCCTGTTCAAGCCGGTCGCGATGGACGCATTGTTCGACTCTATCGGGCGACTGCTCGCCCGGGGCGAGGACGGCCTGATCGACTGATCCGACCTGCGAAAGGGCGTGCTAGGCTGGCCTGATCGCGCCGAGCGCGGCGGCAAGCGAGGTCGTGCCGCTGCCGCGCCGCGCCGGGCGGGGTTGATCCGCCGATGGCGCCCAGCCGGACAGGTTGACGATCGCGAACCGCTCCTCGGTGCGCCCGTCCGGCCCCGCGCGCGACGCGAACGCCTCTGCTGCGCGGCCCAGCGCCGCACGCGGCAGGGGCGACCGGCCCGCCAGCAGGTTGGTCGCAGCCATCCCGCGCAGGTCGGCGAGCAACCGCGCCAGCCCGGCGTAGCGCACCGTCAGTACCTCCACGTCCGCGACCGGCATCGCGAACCCTGCGCGGACCAGCAGATCGCCCGCCGCCCGGACCTCGACCTGCGGATGGATTCGCGCCGCCGGCCGGTCCGCCTCGGCCTCCAGCAGCACCGCGCGCAACGTCGGCAGGCTGCCCGCTCCCAGGAACGCGGCTAGGAACAGCCCATCCGGGCGTAGCGCGCGCCGTGCCAGCGTCAGCGCGCCCGGCACGTCGCCGACTTGGTCGAGGACGCCCGCCGACACGACCAGATCGAACGCCCCGTCCGCGAACGGTAGTCGGTCCTCGTCGGCCTGGACGCCGCCGGCCTGCGCGGCGAAACGCGCGCCTGCGTCGCAGCGTGCGACCCGCGCCCCGGCGGGCGGGACGTAACCGCCGTCGAAGCAGCCGAGATCGAGCACGTCGCTGAAGCGTCGGGTCACCGCGTCCAGCCGCTCGTCGATCCCGTCGAGCATCTGCGCGCGAACGAAATCGTGCGCCGGCCAGTCGGGCTGCGCGCGATCGCGTCGGAACCGGCGCGTGGCGCGATCGAACAGCTCGGTCGGAGAGGGGCAGGGAGCGGGGGCGGCCATCTCCTGCTTGTGGTGGCGCAGGTGTCGGGCGACAAGAGAGCATGCGTTTCCCGGCCCCGCTCCTGCGGCCCATCGTACGTTCGCTCGCCGTCGCCGTCGGGCTGGCGTTGCCGCCGCGCTGCCCGGGATGCGGGGGCGTGGTGGGGTTGGACCACCGGTTCTGCGCCACCTGCTGGCAGTCGCTGCGCTTCGTCGCGCCGCCGTGGTGCGCGGGGTGCAACATTCCGTTCACCCATGATCGTGGCGAGGGTGCGCGTTGCGCCGACTGCCTCGCGCGCCCGCCCCGGCATGCCGGGATCCGGGCGGCGGTCGCCTATGGACCGATCGCGCGACGGCTGGTGCTGCGGTTGAAGTACGGCAGCCGGCCAGCCTTCGCGATCACCGCCGCACGTGCGATGGTGCGCTGGGTGCCCGAGAGTTGCGACCTGCTCGTGCCCGTGCCGCTCCACCGCTCGCGGCTGTGGCGGCGCGGGTTCAACCAGGCCGCGCTGATCGCGACGGCCATCGGACGCGGCAGCGGCGTCGCCGCAGACGCACGGTTGCTCGAGCGGCATCGCCGGACGCCCGTGCTGCGCGGCATGGGCGGCAAGGAGCGGGCGGCGGCGGTGTGGGCCGCTTTCCGGATCGCGCCGGGCGCGCGGGAGCGACTGAAGGGTCGCCACGTCGCGCTCGTCGACGACGTCTATACCAGCGGCGCCACCACGGATGCCTGTACCGCCGTCTTGCTCCGCGCCGGCGCGGCCTCGGTCACTATTCTGTGCTGGGCGCGCGTGCTGGGCGAGGAGGGCGAGTGGACGGGCGACGGCGCGGACTGGTGACGAGGGCCGATTGACAAGCCGCCACCCAGCCCACACCTGAAGGACATGGCCCCGATCCTGATCTATACGAAGGCGTTCTGCCCTTATTGCTCTCGGGCCTTGCGGCTGCTGGCCGACAAGGGAGTCGAGGTGGAGGAGATCGACATCACGATGGGCGGGCCGCGCCGTGCCGAGATGCTGGCGCGCGCGCCGGGCCGGACGACCGTGCCGCAGATCTTCATCGGCGAGCGTCACGTCGGCGGGTTCGACGACCTGGCCGCCCTCGATCGCGCGGGAGAGCTCGACGCGCTCCTGGCATGACCGACGTAGCATGACAGGTCGGGCGTGAGCGGCGCGCGTCCGGCGCGGGCGGCGGTGCTTCAGATGACGGCCGGCATCGATCCCCTCGCCAATGCCGCGACCCTGATCGACGCGATCGAACGCGCGGCAGTGGCGGGCGCACCGATGCTGCTCACGCCCGAGATGTCGGGGCTGCTCGACCGTGATCGCTCACGCGCCGGCGCGTGCATCGTCGCGGAGGATGAAGACCGGGTGCTGTCCGCGATCCGCGACGCAGCGGCAAGACACGGGATCTGGATCCACCTCGGTTCGCTGGCAATCAGGCGACCCGACGGCCGGTACGCCAATCGCGGTTTCGTGATCGACGACACCGGCGCGATCCGGGCGCGGTACGACAAGCTGCATCTGTTCGACGTCGATCTGCCGACCGGCGAGCGGTGGCGCGAGTCGGCGACCTACGCGCCGGGCGAGGCGGCGATAGTGGTCGACACGCCGCTGGGCCGGCTAGGCCTGTCGATCTGCTACGACCTCCGCTTCGCCGACCTGTACCGCGCGCTGGCCGAGGCGGGGGCGGAGCTGCTGTCGATCCCGGCGGCGTTCACGCGTCCGACCGGTGCCGCACACTGGCACGTGTTGATGCGCGCGCGGGCGATCGAAACGGGCGCCTTCGTCCTCGCGGCGGCGCAGACCGGCGAGCACGCGGACGGACGAGCGACCTATGGTCACTCGCTGGGCGTCGATCCTTGGGGCCGCGTGCTGCTCGACATGGGCGAGACGCCGGGACTGGGCATCGTCGAGATCGACCGCGCGCTGGTCGCGGACGCGCGGACGCGTATCCCGGTCGCGGCGCATCGCCGGCCGATCCCGCCGGTCGACCGGGCGTGAGGCGGGCGTGATCGTCTTCGATCTCCGATGCGGCGGTGGCCACGTCTTCGAGGCTTGGTTCGGGTCGAGCGCCGCCTATGAGGATCAGGTCGCGCGCGCGCTCGTCTCCTGTCCGATCTGCGACCGGCACGACGTTGTGAAGGCCGTGATGGCACCGCGCCTGGCCACCAAGGCGAACGCCGGGCCGACGACGGCGGAGGCCGGAAGGGCGAAGGCGGCGCTCGCTGCTTTGGCGGCTGCACAGGCGAAGGCACTCAGAAAGTCGACTTGGGTCGGCAAGCGCTTCGCCGACCGCGCCCGCGCGATGCACGAGGGCACGGAGCCGCACGCAACGATCCACGGCCAGGCAACGCTGGCGGAGACCCGGTCGCTGGTGGAGGAGGGCGTGCCGATCGCGCCCTTGCCACTGCCCGTCACACCGCCCGAGCAGAGCAACTGACGCGCGCCGGTAAACGCGCGGGCGCTGGACGGGTCCGCGGCGGCTGAGTAGAATACCGGTGGGACCCCGTAGCTCAGCCGGATAGAGCATCAGATTCCTAATCTGAGGGCCGCGCGTTCGAATCGCGCCGGGGTCACCACCGTGACGCTTGCCGTCGGGTGGCGCGTACGGCGGCGCTCAGCCGGTCGACGATCCGGGGCAGCAACGGCGCGCAGAAATCGATGCCCAAGCCTTCGCCGTCGTTCCACGCGACCCGGCCGCTGATGAGCGCGGCGCCGTCGAGCATCAGGCTGACGTGGGTCGCGACGGCCAGATCGCTCTCGATGACGAGGCGGCAACCGCGCGGCGTCAGGTCGGCCATCCGCACCGCGCGCGGGTCGGCGGCATCGGCGTGGAGTGTCGCGGCGCAGTCGGTGGTCACCCGCTCCTCAAGCCGGTGGCCGCTGGCGGGTGGTGTGCCAAAGGCGTGGCGGAGCGCGGGCTTCATCGTGCCGCCCTGCCACGCGGCTGACGAACGGATCGTTAAGCGCCGCGCCGAAATCCCAGCAGCACGTTCCCTTCGGTCGTCAGGTAGTTGCGGGCGTAATCGAACCGCGGCGTGTCGGAGAACAGCAGATAGTAATATTTCATCTGCTCGGACCACCAATAGCCCGGACAGTGATCCGCCTGCCGCTTGGGATCGCTCGTCACGTCGGCGAGGTCGGTGTAGCCCAGCGGCGCCTTGTTCCAGCGTCGCATGGCGAGGAAATGGTCGCGGCCGACGGCGCGCCAGCGCGGGTCGCGATCGAGCAGCCACAGGTTGAACGCCGCATCTGCCAGCTCGGGGCGCAACGCATTGCCTCGCTGCGTCGGCTCGTGGGTGGCGTAATCGTATTCCTCGGGCAGGATGCCGAACCGATCCTGCACGCCGATCCACGCCTGCGTTACTGCCCTGCCCGTCGCGCGCGCGCCGCCTTGCGCCAGCAGTCCGCCGTAAAAGGCGGCGAGCTCATCCTGCCGCGTCGAGACGATCGCACCCGTCTCGAAATCCACGTCGGCGATCCACAGCCGACCGTCGTAGCGGACCTGCTGGTGCGCAAGGATGGCGCGGGTGCAGGTGTCGTACATCCGCCGGCATTCGGCATTGCCGAGCAGCTGCCACGCGTCCCATAGATATTCGTAGTAGCTGTCCGCATAGGAGCCGACGGTCGCGCGCCGGTCAAGCCAGCGGCCGGTGGTCGCATCGATCTTCACCGCCAGAAGGTCGAGGGTCGAGCGTCGCTCGAACACCGCGATCACGGCGCGGCGGGCGGCGTCGTGGTAGCGTGGGTCGCCGGTCAGCCGGCTGAGCGTGCCCCATTCGGGCAGATAGCCGCCGATCTCCGCCGGGTTGGTGACTGCGTCGCGGACCGCGCCGGTGCGCAGGTTGACGAAGCGCATCGGCATCCCCGTCGGCGTCGCGAACGCGGGCAGCAGCCGGTCCGCCAAGTCGCGCGCCTTGACGAGCAGCGCCGGGTCGCCGCTGGCATGATGCGCCGACAGCAGGCCACCGACGAGGCGGATCGACGTCTCGAACACCGACACCTCGCCGTCGACGTCGAAATCGAGGCTGGTCTTCACCCAGTCGACGCCGGCGCGGAACCGGTCGTCGAGCCCCATGACCCACAAGGTGTCGAGCGCCTCGACGAGGCTGAGGCCCAGGTGATGGCCCTTGAGTGGAAAGGACGATACGGTACCGCTGATCGGGCGGATCTCGTCCTTGCCCCAGGCGATCGCGCGATAGTGGTCCCACGCCCAGGCCATCTCGGCCTTCACGGCGTCGCCGAGCGCATGCCAGTCGTCGCGGTCGGCGGCCGGCAGGCGGGCCGCGAGACCGGCCGCCACAGCGCCGCCCAGGATCATCCGCCGGCTCGTCGTCATTCGTCGGTCCTTCCCCGCCATCGTGCCGGGCCTAGCACGATGACGGGGATGGCGGTCAGAACTTCGTCGAGAGTTCCAGGCCCCAGGTCCGCGGCGGGTTCAGATTGCCGTAGTCGCCCAGGATGCCGCCGTAGCTGGTCGAGACCAGGGTCGTGCCACTGTAGTTGTACACCGGCGACGAGTTCGCGTCCGACCGGCGGTAGATGTAGGTCGAGTTGAACAGATTGCGGCTCCAGACCGACACGGTGACCTTGTTATGATCGGTCACGGCGATGTCGGCCAGCGCCAGGCGACCGTTGAAGATCAGGCTGGCGTCGGTCTTCGTCGGCTCCAGCTCGAAGCTGTACTGGCTGCTGGCATAGGCGCCGTCGACGTGCAGGCGGAGGTTCGACCCGGCGATCGCGATCGGCAGGACATAGTCGAGCGCTGCCGACGCGGCGTTGCGCGGCGTGTAGACGATGTACAGCTGCTGCGGCAGCCCGCCGGTGATCGGGTTCACCGCGCTCGGCGCGTCCCAATAGGTGTAGGCATAGGAGCCGGTGAGCGTCAGCTCGCGGGTCGGCTTGATCGTCAGGTCCGCCTCCACGCCGCGGATGTGGCTGGTGCCGGCGTTGATCGCTTCTTCCAGATGGCTGCCGTTGGTCGGGCTGAGTGCGTTGGTGTCGTACTGATCGAAGTCGAACTGCGTGTTCGAGCGGTTCATGATGTAGCCGGCCAGGTTCAGGCGAGCCTTGTGGTCGAAAAAGTCCATCTTCGCGCCGATCTCGTACGACTTGACCGATTCGGGGCCGAACGAGCGGAAGATGCTCGAACGGTCATCCGCACCGCCGGCACGGAAGCCGGTCGAATACTTTGCATACAGGTGAATGTCCTGCGTCGCATCGATCGCGAGGTTCACCATCGGGTCGAACCGGTTGACCTCGTTGGCGAAGGTGAATGGCGTCTGCACGCTGTTGGGCACGGCCGTGATCGGGTTGAGGTCGGTCCGGTTGTTGATGATGAACAGGTCGCCGTGGCGCTTGTCCTTGGTGTAGCGGCCACCGAGGGTCAGATGCGCGAACTCGAGCCCGGCCGGCGTGTACGTCAGGTTGCCGAAGACCGAATAGTTATGGTCGGCTGCGGCGCTGTCGCGGGTGATGAACTGACAGCTGTTGGCGAACTGTGGCTGCGTGGAGGCCAGGTTGTTCAGGCAGGACGAGTTGAACTGCTGATATCCCGAGTTCGCGCCCGTGACCGCCCCCGTCACGATCGGGCTGCGGATCGTGTAGGCGGTGCCGTCCGCGTTCCACAGGTTGCTGAGCGGGGTGGCGGCATATTCCGACGCCTGCTCGGTGTAGTAATAGGCACCCACGACATAGTCGAAGTGCGGGACGCTGCCGACCGCCTGGAACTCCTGGCTGAACTGATGCTGGCGCAGGTACGACAGGCTGTAGCGGCTGAAGTTCGCATTGGGTGCGAAGGTCGACCGCTCCGGCCCGCCCGAATTGTCCCACTGGTCGGTGCTGACGCCGCGCCAGGCGGTGATCGAGCGCAGCTCGATCCAGGGCGCCAGCTTGTACTTGAGATTGGCCGAGAAGCCGTGCGTGATGTCCACGCTCGGCTGCTGCGGCACACCGACGTCGGCGACGTACTGGCGCTGGGCATGGACGCCGACCAGCGGCGCCTTGGGCGCGACGCAGATATTGGCGGTGCCGGCGGCAGAGTTACAGGGCCTGCCCGCGAAGGACAGGGTGGTGCCCGTCGTCCCGACCGCGCCCGTCGTTCCGGCGAAATAGCCGACGTTGTAGCCGCGCGGGTCGTAGTTGAGCAGCTGGCTGTAGTTGGGCGTGTTGTCGTCCTTGGCGTAATCATACGCGAAGTCGGCGGTCAGGCCCTCGACGGGCTGCCACCGCGCGGCGACGCGGCCTCCCTTGCGGTCGTAATAATTCCAGCCGGTGGAGCCCGAGAGCGGGTCCTTTACCGTGGGGTCCTGATGCTGGTACACGCCGTCGAACTTGAGCGAAATGTTGTAGAAGGTCGGCAGGTCGAGGTGCAGGTCGGTGTTGCGGCTGCCGAAATTGCCGACGCCGGCGGTGAGGCGACCGTCGAACTCGCCGCTCGGCGCACGGGTGACGAGGCTCAACGCGCCGCCTTCGGTGTTGCGGCCGAACAACGTACCCTGCGGGCCCTTGAGGACTTCGATCCGCTCGATGTCGAACAGCGCGGCGTTGAGCCCTTGCGTCTTCCCGAGCGCGACGCCGTCGATGTAGACGCTGACGCCGTTGTCGCGCGCGGTCTGGTTCTGGTCGTAGGGGACAATGCCGCGGATGCCGATCGTCAGCGCGGACTGGCGTGCCTCGAACGTCGCGACGCGAAGCGACGGCACCGTGCCATCGGCGAGGTTGAACAGGCTGAGGACGTGGCGATCCTCGAGCGCCTGGGTGTTGAGGACGCTGATCGAGATCGGCGTCGACTGGAGGTTCGACTCGCGCCGGGTCGCGGTCACGATGATGTCGCCGATGCCTGCCGAGTCGGCCTGTGCGCTGTCCACCGCGGCGGTCGTCGACGCGCCGCTCTGGGCGGTGGCGTCGCTGGTCACGGCGCTGGCGTCGCCGCGCGACGTGTCGGGAGTGGCTTGCGGGGCGGGCGCGGTCTGCGCGAACGCCGATGCGCCGCCGAGCGGCAGCAGGACGCAGCCGAGCAGCAGCTGGCGGCGAAGAGTTGATCCAAGGCGCATCGTCGTTTCCCCTTTTCCCGGATCATGTCCGGGCCGATGGGGGGCAGGTAGGAGAGCTATGCGACACTATTGTTACGCGGCGAGTGTCACAAAACTGCCATCGATCTTGTGTTGCAGCGGTGCAACTTCCAGCAAAAGGCGGCTGGTCCAGCCTCGGCTGGCGGCTGTTCTGGCGTATGTCTTTGCGACCCCGTCAGTCCCCGCGGGCTCGTTCCAGCGAGTCGAGGATCCGGGTCGCCGCCATGAACACCGCGACCGGCGACGCCGCGAACAGCAGCTTGCCGCCGACTCCGGGATATTGCTGCAGATAGTGCATGCCCCGTTCGACGGCGCCGGTGCCCAGGCCATAGATGACGAGGAACGCCTCGAACTTGGACTTGATGACGAACAGGCGGGAGAAGCGAAACCACATGATCGGATTATTGCAAGGCACGGGCCAGTCCCGGATTTCCGCCATTCGGACTCCCGCGAACGTGGTTACCTGTACGTTAAGCCGACACCCCGGCGGTCAGAAGCTGTAGGCCAGCCCCGCCCGGCTGGTCGTGTCGGTCGTCACCGATCCTGCCGGCGGCCGGCTCTCGTACTGCACGGTGTAGGACAGGTTGGCGGACAGCGGGCCGAACAGCTTGGCGCTGACCGTGCTCGCCGCCGAGATCGTGCTGCTGTACCGCTCGGCATAGCCCGACGCGATCTCGGTGAACGAGATGCCGCGGATCACCTGCCATTTGAGGTCGACGCTGCCGCGCGCGGCGATGCTGCCGCGCTGCGTGTCGTCGGTGTAGGCGGTGTAACGATAGGCGGGGCCCGCCTCGAGATCGAGCTGGAGGTGCGGCAGCTTGATCGCGCTGTAGCCGATGCCCGCCGATCCCGACGCGCGATCATAGAAGCCCAGGAACCGGTCGCTTTCATATTGCAGCTGGCCGTAGACATAGCCGCGCGGCCCGAACTTGTAGTTGGGCTCGTAGCTGGCGAGGTAGTGGTTGCGGGTGACGACGCCCAAGCTCTCCTGGTAATCGAACTGGCCGTGGAACTTTTGGCGCCAGTTGATCCCCTCGCGCAGCGCGTTCAGGTTGATCGTCACCCCCGCGGTGTTCGAATTGCCCGTGGTCAGGAACCCGCCGAGCTCCGCCTTGCCGCTCCACAGCTGGAGGAAGGTCGCCTCGCGCACCCGCATCTCGTTGGCGGCGACCTTGTCGTCGTGCCAGCGCTGCGCCAGCGCCTGCACCGCGTCGCCGCTGGCGGGGTCGGCGGTGCGCGCGTATTTGACGATCGTCGCGACCTCGCCGTCGTTGCCGGACGACAGTGCGGCGTCGAGCATCGCGCGGATCGGCGGCGGGATGGTCGCGGGATCGGTCTGCGGATCGCCGGCGGCGGCGGTGGTCGCCGTCACCGACGGCGTGGCCAGCGCCGGGCCGGCGATCCCGCCGCAGACGATGAGAAAGCCGGCGAACGCGAACGGGTGACGCATGCCCGCTCCCTAGCCGATCTGGCGCCGGGCGAAAGCGACTGTCGGCGAACGGAGGATCAGCAAAGCCGGTCCGCGAAGATATGGAGCAGTCGCTCGTACAGCTCGCGCTTGAACGGGACGGCCAGCGTCGGCAGCTCCGCCGGATCGACCCAGCGCCAGGCCCGGAACTCCGGATGTTCGGTCTCGAGATCGATCCGGTCGTCCGAGCCTGTGAAGCGGAACAGGAACCACCGCTGCCGCTGGCCACGGTAGCGCCCCTTCCACACCTTGCCGATCAGCTCGGGCGGCAGATCGTAGGTGAGCTCGTCGGGCGCCTCGGCGATCAGCTCGACCAGATCGGGGGTGATCCCCGTTTCCTCGCCCAGCTCGCGGATCGCGGCGGCGCTCGCGTCCTCGCCCGGATCGATCCCGCCCTGTGGCAGCTGCCACGCCTCCAGCGTCGTGTCGATCCGCTGGCCGACGAACACCTGCCCCGCCGCGTTGACGAGCAGGATGCCCGCGCAAGGGCGATAGGGCAGGGTGGCGATATCCGTCGCCATCAGCCCGCCGCCTGCAGCAGGACGCGCGCGCCCTCCGCCTCGACCACCGCTGTCCGCACCGCCGCCAGAAAGCTCGCCACGTCGCCGACCGAGGACGGGATCGCGCGGCGCAGCGTCAGGAAGCCGTGGATATTGCCCGCCGCCTCGCGATAGGTGACGGCGACCCCCGCCTCGATCAGCCGCGCGGCATAGGCGCGGCCCTGGTCGCGGATCGGGTCGAGCCCGGCCGTCACGATCACCGCCGGCGGCAGCCCGGCGATCCGCCCCGCCAGCGGCGACCCGCGATGGTGCGTCAGGTCCGCCTGATAGCTGTCGCGGAACCATGCCATCGACGCGGCGGTGAGCAGATAGCCGTCGGAGAACGCCCGCATCGAGGGATAGTCGCCGTCCCAGTCGGTCGCGGGATAGATCGGCGCCTGCACCAGCACCGGCACCGCCGCGGGCGTGTCGCGCAGCGCCATCGCGGTGACGATCGCGAGCGTGCCGCCCGCGCTGTCGCCCATCAGGACGAGGCCGGTGACGTGGCGGCCGAGCGCCGCCGGGCTGCCCGCGACCCAGCGCGCCGCCGCCTCGCAATCGTCGGGCGCGGCGGGCCAGCGATGCTCGGGCGCCAGGCGGTAGTCGACCGCGATCACCGGCAGGTCGAGCACCCGCGCCGCCTCCGCGCAGGCACTGGCATGACTGTCGAGGTCGCCGATCACGAACCCGCCGCCGTGGAAGAAGACGACCGCGGGCCCGGGTTCGCGCGATGCGCGCGCGTCGAACAGCCGGGCCGGGATCGCGCCGGCGGCAGACGGGATCGACAGGTCGGCGACCGTCGCCAGCTCGCCCAGCGGCGGGTCCACCAGATCCTTCATCGCGGTATAGGTCGCGCGGGCGACCGGTGCCGCCAGCTCGTGCATCCTGGGGCCGGGCACGTTGTTGAGATAGGCGAGGAAGCCGGCGACGTCGGGGCGGACGAAGGGGCCGGTGGGCGGCGTGTCGTCGGTCATCGAAGGCCTCGTGGGAATGGCGGGGGGAATGGCTGGGGGGAATGGCGGGACGGGGAAGCGCGCCTTACCTACCCGCATGTGATCCCGATCGTCCATCACCCCGACTACATCGCCCCCGTCGATCCGCACGGCTCGCCGCAATCGGGCACGCCGCCATCGAGCCTCCCGGCTTCGACGATGGCGCAGTCGAGCAAGAACGGCCTGATCCGCGACCTGCTGCGCGCGAGCGGCGCGCGCCTCGACTGGCACGTGCCCGAGCCGATGCCGCGCCGCTGGCTGGAGGAGGTGCACGACCCCGACTACGTGGCGCAGGTGCTTGGCGCACGGGTGCCGCGCGAGAAGGAGCGGCGGATCGGCTTTCCGGTGACGCCGCTGGTCGCACGCCGCGCCGCCGTCGTGCCGGGCGGCACCTGGCTCGCCGCGCATCTGGCGCTCCGCCACGGCTTCGCGGCCAACAGCGCGGGCGGCAGCCACCATGCACTCGCCGAGACGGGCGCGGGCTATTGCGTGTTCAACGACCTGGCGCTCGCCGCCGTCCGGCTGGTGGAGGAGGGCACCGTCGACCGGCTGCTGGTCGTCGACGTCGACGTCCACCAGGGCGACGGCACCGCGGCGCTGACCGCGGGGCGGACCGGGATCGCGACCTATTCGATCCACGCGGCCAAGAACTTCCCGGCGCGCAAGGCGCGCTCGACGCTCGACGTGCCGCTGGCCGACGGGGTGGCGGACTACGAGTATCTCGCCACGCTGGAGGCAACGCTCGTCCCGCTGCTGGACGAGGTGCGGCCGCAGATCATCCTGTACCAGGCGGGCGTCGACCCGTTCGCGGGCGACAAGCTCGGCCGGCTGGCGCTGACCGACGACGGATTGGCGCGGCGCGAGCGGCTGGTCGCGCGACTGGCGCGGGCACGAGGTGTGCCGCTGGCGAGCACGGTCGGCGGCGGCTACGGCGCGGACAAGCCCGCGATCGCGCGGCGTCACGTGGCGGCGATCCTGACGCTGGGCGCGGCGATGGACGGATTTCGTCCGCGCTAAGGTGATGAAGGTTCGGCGAATCGACGTCATCCGCCCCCCTGCCGCCGGGGCGGACGTGCGCGGTCCATCGCGTTGAGCGCCGCCATCGCGAGACGGTTGTCGAACCGGTGCGCCGTGCCGACCTGCCGGCCACGGTAGAACAACGGTTGGACATAGCCGTCGATCCCGCGGCTGAGCGCGACCTCGAACGCGCGCTCCCCTGCCTCGGCGCAGGCGCCGTCCCAGGCGGCGGCGAACGAGTCGGCCCCCGGCCGCTCGCGCAGCCGGTACGCCGATTGCACGGACATTCCCACCGCGCGTGCCGCCGCGGCGACCACGCCCAACCGCCGGAGGGCGACCACGAACCGCCGCTGGCGCTCGGGCGTCCACCCGTCATGCCGCACCCGCTGCAACGGGACGGGGGTGAAGTCGGGGATGTCGTCGATGTCGCGGCCAGGGTCGGGAGAATCGTTCATCGATGAGCCTATGCCGAATACGCGCGATGTAGGACAGCGGGTTTTGAGCTGACCGCCGTCTCGGCCGACGTCGGAACGCCTCCGCGAAGACGCCGGCGTTCGCTGGCATGACGGACCGGGGAAGCGCAGCTTGCCCCGTCTCCGTTCAATCTACCGTGGCCTCCCGCGCCCGCTGGGCCTAAAGGGCTGGCAAAGCCGTACCTTCAAGGAACCCGCATGGCATCCGCCATCCATGAGACCACGCTCGCCGAGTCGAAGGCGCACCCCCATCCCGAGTCGATCGTCGTGCGGTTCGCCGGCGACTCTGGCGACGGGATGCAGCTGACAGGTGGGCAGTTCACGCTGTCCACCGCGCTCGCGGGCAACGACCTGGCGACCTTCCCCGATTTTCCGGCCGAGATCCGCGCGCCGCAGGGGACGCTGTTCGGCGTCTCCGCGTTCCAGATCAATTTCGGTTCGGCGGACATCGAGACCGCGGGCGACCAGCCCGACGTGCTGATCGCGATGAACCCGGCCGGGCTGAAGGTGAACGTCGACGCGCTGAAGGTCGGCGGCCTCATCATCGCCGACGAGGGCGAGTTCGGGCAGCGCAACCTCGACAAGGCGAAATACGCCAGCAACCCGCTGACCGACGGCAGCCTGGCGAAATGGCAGTTGATGACGCTGAACATCAGTCAGCTGACGCTCGATGCGGTCAAGCCGTTCGGGCTCGGCAACAAGGAGTCGCTGCGCTGCAAGAACATGTGGACGCTGGGGCTGTCGCTCTGGATGTTCGATCGTGACCGGCAGCCGATCGTCGACTGGCTGCGCGCGAAGTTCGCCAAGGCGCCGACGCTGGCGGAGGCGAACATCGCCGCGCTTAACGCGGGCCACGCCTATGGCGAGACGGCGGAGCTGTCGGGGCCGATGAAGCAGCACACGGTGCCCGCCGCGCCGGTCGCCCCCGGCCTGTACCGCACGGTCACGGGCGCGGAGGCGATCAGCCTGGGCCTCGTCGCGGGCACGACGCTGGCCGACGTGCCGATGTTCTTCGGCGGCTATCCGATCACGCCCGCCTCCGCGATCCTGCACTTCCTCGCGCGGCTCAAGGAATATCGCGTCACGACGTTCCAGGCGGAGGACGAGATCGCCGCGATCGCGTCCGCGATAGGCGCGTCCTACGCGGGGCAGCTCGGCGTCACCTCGTCGTCGGGGCCCGGCATCGCGCTGAAAGGCGAGGCGATGGGGCTGGCGATCATGACCGAGCTGCCGCTCGTCATCGTCAACTCGCAGCGCGGCGGGCCGTCGACCGGCCTGCCGACCAAAACCGAGCAGTCGGACCTCTATCAGGCGGTGTACGGCCGCAACGGCGACGCGCCGATGCCGGTGATCGCCGCGCGCTCGGCAGCCGACTGTTTCGACTGCGCGATCGAGGCGGTGCGGATCGCCGTCACCTACATGACGCCGGTCATGCTGCTGACCGACGGCTATATCGCCAACGCCGCCGAGCCGTGGCGCGTACCGGACATGAGCAGCTACGCGCCGTTCCCGGTGCAGTATCTCGACCATGTGCCCGAGGGCGGCTTCCTGCCCTATGCGCGCGACGAAAAGCTCGCGCGGCCGTGGGTGAAGCCCGGGACGCCCGGCCTCCTCCACCGCATCGGCGGGATCGAGAAGCAGCAGGGCACGGGCAACCTCGACTATTCGCCCGCCAACCACCAGGCGATGACCGACATCCGCAAGGCCAAGGTCGACGGCATCGCGATGCCCGACCAGCAGGTCGAGCTGGGCGAGGCGTCGGGCAAGCTGGCGATCGTCGGCTGGGGATCGACGTTCGGACCGATCCACCAGGCGGTCCGCCGGCTGCGCAAGCGCGGCGTCGACGTCGCCCACATCCACATCCGCCACATCTGGCCGATGCCGCGCAACCTGGGCGCGTTGCTGGAGAGTTACGAGCATGTGCTGGTGCCGGAGATGAACACCGGCCAGCTGAAAACCGTGCTGCGCGACCAGTTCCTCGTCGATGCGAAATCGCTGACCAAGGTGTCGGGCCAGCCGTTCCGGATCTCGGAGATCGAGGACGCGATCCTGGCCTATTTCGACGGCGGTTCCGGGATCGAGGGCGGGGAGGTGCCGGTGGATACGACGCAACTGCCCAATCCGGTGGCCGATCTCGACGACGGCATGGTGAAGGCGATCGACGAACAGCCGGCGTGACCGGTATCGGCGCCTGTCAGTCGACATGCGCGACCTTTGTGAACTTTGGCCCTTGGCCCGGAAGCTGACCCGATGAACGACATGACCCCCGTCGCTCCCTTCGCGAGCAAGCCCAAGGATTGGGAGACCGATCAGGAGGTACGCTGGTGCCCCGGCTGCGGCGACTATGCGATCCTGAAGGCGGTGCAGCGCACGATGCCCGAACTCGGCGTCCGGCCGGAGAACACGGTGTTCGTGTCGGGGATCGGCTGCTCGTCGCGCTTTCCCTATTACATGGAGACGTACGGCTTCCACACCATCCACGGCCGCGCGCCGGCGGTGGCGACGGGGGTGAAGCTCGCCAATCCCGACCTCGACGTGTGGATCATCACCGGTGACGGCGATGCGCTCAGCATCGGCGGCAACCACACGATGCACCTCATCCGCCGCAACCTGAACTGCCAGGTGCTGCTGTTCAACAACGAGATCTACGGGCTGACCAAGGGGCAATATTCGCCGACATCGCGCATCGGGACGCGCACGCCGTCGACGCCGCTCGGCTCGGTCGACCGCCCCGCCAACCCGTGCGCCTTTGCGTTGGGCAGCGGCGCGCGGTTCGTGGCGCGGGGGATCGACGTCAACAAGAACCTCGTCCCGGTCCTGAAGGCGGCGCACGCGCACCAAGGCACCGCGTTCGTCGAAATCTTCCAGAACTGCATCGTGTACAACGACGACGTGTTCGCGCCGTTCGTCGACAAGAAGGCGGGCGCGGACCGCAACCAGCTTTGGCTGGAAGCGGGCAAGCCGATGCTGTTCGCCGGCGGCACGCTGGGCCTCGCGCTCGACATGGCGCGGCTGCAGCCGAAGGTCGTGGAGGTGACCGGCGGCGACTGGCAGGCGGCGGGCGTGCTGGTCCACGACGTGACCAACCGGACGATGGCGCACCTGCTGGTCGAGATGGAGTTCGGGGCATTCCCGATGGCGCTCGGCGTCCTGCTCGACGATCCCGCGCCGACGTTCGACAGCGCGGTGGTGGAGCAGAACCGCGCCGCGAGCGAGGGCAAGCGCGCCGACCTGCAATCGCTGCTGAGCAAGGGACAGACCTGGATGGTGGACAAGCAGCCGCACGTGATCTGACGGCGCGGCGTTGAACACCCGGGACGGATAGCTACGTTGTCGTGGCAGCAGGGAGCAGTAGCCGATGGCCGACGACGTTGAGAGCCACACGATCATGTTGCTCCAGGAAATGCGTGCCGAGATCACGGGCCGTTTCGACGAGATGAGCGAGCGCCTTGACGACCTCGCCAACCGCGTCGACGGCAATACGCTGATCCTCAACATGCTCGCCGGGATGGTCGCGAGCCATGAGGATCGGCTCGACAGCGTCGAGGAGAGCCGGCGCTGACCGCCCGGGCGACGGAGGCGGGTACCACGCCCGTTCTCCTCTGGCTTCGTCAGGACCTGCGCCTCGCCGATCAGCCCGCGTTGATCGCGGCGGCGGCGCAGGGAGCGGTGATCCCGGTCTATGTCCTCGATGACGACGCGGCGGGGGACTGGCGCATCGGCGGCGCGCAGCGTTGGTGGCTGCATCACTCGCTGGCCTCGCTGGACGCGGCGCTGCGCACGATCGGCAGCCGGCTGATCCTGCGGTGCGGCCACGTCGTCGACGTGTTGCGGGGTCTGGTCGAGGAGACCGGCGCGACGCGCATCCATGCGATCCGGCATTACGAGCCCTGGTGGCGCGATGCGGAGGCGGCGCTGGACGACGTCCTGTGCCTGCACGATGGCAACCATCTTGCGCCGCCCGAGCAGGTGAAGACCGGCTCGGGTGCGCCGTTCCGCGTCTATTCCTCGTTCTGGAAGGCGCTGCAGGCGCAGATGCCGCCACCCAAGCCGGAACCTGCCCCCGAGACGCTGACCGCGCCCAAGCACTGGCCCGCCAGCGACACGCTGAAGGATTGGGGCCTGCTGCCCAAGCGTGACTGGGCCGACGGTTTCGCAGACGAATGGACGCCCGGAGAGGAGGCGGCGCATCACGCGGCCACCGCCTTTGCCGATCAGGTCGAGGAGTATGAGACACGGCGCAACCTGCCGTCGCTCGACGGGACGTCGCGCCTGTCGCCGCACCTCCACCACGGCGAGATTTCCGCCCGCGCCGTGTGGCACGCGGTCGACGGCCATGCCCATGCCGACAAGTTCCGGTCGGAACTGGCGTGGCGGGACTTCACTGACGGCGTGGTGACGGCATTGCCCGACTATGCCTGGATCAACGGCCGTCCGCGCTACGACGCGATGCGCTGGCGGACGGGGTCCGACGCCGATGCCGATCGCAAGGCGTGGGAGCAGGGGCGCACCGGCTATCCGATCGTCGATGCCGGGATGCGTCAGCTGTGGACGATGGGCTGGATCCACAACCGCGTCCGCATGATCTGCGCCAGCTTCAGCGTGAAGCACCTGCTGCTCGACTGGCGGGTGGGAGAGCGTTGGTACTGGGACTGCCTGGTGGACGCGGACTACGGCAACAACTCGGTCAACTGGCAGTGGATCGCGGGCACGGGTGTCGATGCCAACATGTTCGGCCGGATCATGGCGCCGCTCGGCCAGTCGGAGAAGTTCGACGCCGCCGACTATATCCGGCGCTGGGTACCGGAGCTGAAGGACCTGGGCGACGACGTCATCCACGATCCCGACGCCGCCGGCGTCCGGCCCGACGCCTATCCGGCCAAGATCATCGGCCATCGCGAGGCGCGCGAGCGGGCGCTGGCCGCCAACCGGGCGATCTGATCCGGCCGAGCCGGTTGCGGTGTCGGATCGCCGATGCCAGAGCCGCGCGATGAACGCCGTCTCCTCCCTGCCCGAGCGGCCCCGTCCGGTGGCGATGCGACGCCGGATCGTCGCCGGGTCGCTCCATCGGCTGCTCGACCGGATCGATGCCGGGCTGATGGCGGGCGCGATCGAGGCGAGCCTGCCCGACCGCACGACGCGGCGACTGGGTGGCCGCGGCGAGGGTCCGGTGGCAATCGTGACGGTGCATCGCTGGCGCGCGCTCCTGCGCCTGGCCGCGCGCGGGTCGGTCGGCTGGTACGAGGGTTGGGCCGCAGGCGACTGGTCGAGCCCCGATCCGGTGCCCCTGTTCGATCTCTTCATGCGCAACCGGGTGACGCTGGGGGCCGCGGCGCGGTCGGCCGGACTGGTGCGGCTGGCGGATCGCGGCTGGCACCGGCTGCGCCGCAACACCCAGGCGGGCGCCCGCCGCAACGTCGCCGCGCATTACGATCTGGGCAACGATTTCTATCGCGAGTGGCTCGATCCGACGCTGAGCTATTCCAGCGCCGTGTTCGTCGATCCGGCCGAACCGCTGGAGGTGGCGCAGCGGCGCAAGGTGGACGTGCTGCTCGACCGGCTGGCGCTGCGGCCCGACGATCTGATGCTGGAGATCGGCTGTGGCTGGGGGTTCCTGGCGGAGCAGGCGGCGCGGCGTGGGGCGAGGGTGACCGCGCTGACCCTGTCGGCCGAACAGGAACGCGTCGCGGCGGAACGGATCGCCACGGCCGGCCTGTCGGATCGGGCGGCGGTCGTGCTGCGCGATTACCGCGATGCGCCGATGCCGGTCGATGCGGTCGCCAGCTGCGAGATGGTCGAGGCGGTGGGGGAGCCGTACTGGCCCGCCTACTGCGAGACGATCGCCCGCGTGCTCAAGCCCGGTGGCCGCGCCGCGATCCAGTTCATCGCCATCGCCGACGACGTGTTCCCCGCCTATGCGGCAGGCGTCGATTTCATCCAGCGCTACGTGTTCCCCGGCGGCATGCTCCTGTCGGAGGCGAGGTTCCGCTCGATCGCCGAGGCGGCCGGGCTCGAATGGCATGACCGGACGGGGTTCGGGCCGGACTATGCCGAGACGCTGCGACGCTGGCGCGCACGGTTCGACCGGGCAGTCGCCGAGGGACGCCTGCCGGCGCGGTTCGACGCGCGCTTCATTGCGCTGTGGCGCTATTACCTGATGTATTGCGAGGGCGGGTTTCGCGGCGGCGGTATCGACGTGGCGCAGGTCACGCTGGTGAAGGCGCCGCGTTAGGCGATCACGCCTCCACCCGTTCCCGGTGCCCGACGGGAAAACCCCCGATCGCCAGCGCCACGATCCGTTCGGCGACGACCGCCGGATCCTTCACGGTGGCCGGATCCTCGCCCGGGAAAGCGTCCGCGCGCATGGTCGTGCGGGTCGCACCGGGATCGAGGATCGCGGTGCGGATCGCGGAGATCTGCTCCATCTCCTCGCCATAGGCGCCCACCAGCGTCTCGAGCGCTGCCTTGGACGCGCCATAGCTGCCCCAGAACGCGCGCGGGTTGCGGGCGACGCTGGATGTGACGGCGATCACCTTGCCCGCCGCCGATTCGCGCAGCATCGGATCGAACGCGGCGATCAGCGCGGCGGGCGCGCTGACGTTCAGCGTCAGGATGGCGGCGAGATCCTTGGGATCGATCGCCGGGACCGCCGCCAACTGCCCCAGCCGGGCGGCGTTGAGGACGAGCAGGTCGAGCGCGGTCCACCGTTCCGCGATCGCCGCCGCCAGCCGGGCGATGCTGTCCGTCTGCGTCAGGTCGAGCGGCGCGATCGTGGCGCTGCCGCCGGCGGCGAAGATCGCCTCCTCCACCCGCTCCAGCCCGGCGGAGTCGCGCGCGGTGATGACGACGTGCGCGCCCTTCGCGGCGAGCGCCAGCGCGGTGGCGGCGCCGATCCCGCGGCTGGCGCCGGTGACGAGGGCGAGTTGATGCGCGAGCGGCTGGTCCATGGACAATTCCATCGACAGGCTCAGGCGACCCGCTCGGCGAGGAGCGCGAACTGGTCGACGTCCTCCGTCTCGTCCTGGTCGGTCAGGCGGGTGGGATAGTCGCCGGTGAAGCAGGCGTCGCAGTGGCTCGGCCGTTCCCCATCGCGTCCGGGCTGGCCCAGCGCCTTGTACAGCCCGTCGATCGACACGAACGCCAGGCTGTCGGCGTGGATGAAGTCGGTCATCCCGCCCAGGTCCAGCTTGGCGGCGAGCAGCTTGGCGCGCTCGGGCGTGTCGACGCCATAGAAGCACGAGTGGCGGGTGGGGGGCGAGGCGATCCGCATGTGGACCTCCGCCGCGCCCGCCTCGTGCATCATCTCCACGATCTTGAGCGAGGTGGTGCCGCGCACGATCGAGTCGTCGACCAGGATGACGCGCTTGCCCTTGATGAGCGCGCGGTTGGCGTTGTGCTTGAGCTTGACGCCCAGGTGCCGGACCTTGTCGCCCGGCTGGATGAAGGTGCGGCCGACGTAATGCGAGCGGATGATGCCGAGCTCGAACGGGATGCCGCTCTGCTGCGCATAGCCGATCGCGGCGGGCACCCCCGAGTCGGGCACCGGGATCACCAGATCGGCGTCGACCGGCGACTCGATCGCCAGCTGAGCGCCGATCGCCTTGCGCACGTCGTACACCGACAGGTCGCCGGCGATGGAATCGGGGCGGGAGAAATACACCCATTCGAAGATGCACGGCCGCGCCGCCAGGGGCTTGAACGGGCGGATCGATTCGACCTCCGTCCCGCGGATCAACACGATCTCGCCGGGATCGATGGAGCGCTCGAACGTCGCGCCGACGACGTCGAGCGCCACCGTCTCCGACGCGATGATGACTGCATCGTCGAGCCGCCCCATCACCAGCGGCCGGATGCCGAGCGGGTCGCGGCAGGCGATCATGCCCTCGGGCGTCATCACCACCAGCGAATAGGCACCCTCCACCTGTTTCAGCGCGTCGATGAACCGGTCGATGAGCGTGCGGTAGTGGCTGGTGGCGACCAGGTGGATGATCGTCTCGGTATCCGACGTCGACTGGAAGATCGCGCCGCGCCGGACGAGGTCGCGCCGCAGCGTCATCGCGTTGGACAGGTTGCCGTTGTGCGACACCGCGAAGCCGCCGCTCGCCAGCTCGGCGTACAGCGGCTGGACGTTGCGGAGCGACGTGTCGCCCGTGGTGGAATAGCGGACGTGCCCGCACGCGCTCGTGCCCGGCAGCGAGCGGATGACATCGTCGCGATCGAAATTGCCCGCGACATGGCCCATCGCGCGATGGATGTGGAACTGACCGCCGTCCCAGCTGACGATCCCGCCGGCTTCCTGTCCGCGATGCTGCAGCGCGTGGAGGCCGAGCGCGACGAGCGCCGCCGCGCCGTCGGAACCGGAGACGCCGAACACGCCGCACTCTTCGCGCAGGTGGTCGTCCTCGAACGGATGGGTGGTGAGCATCGATTGGGGCGTCCCGGTCAGGAGCCGATCCTATAGGCTCGGGATCGGGCCTTGTCGCCTGTTTGTCGCCGAACCGATGGCACGCGCGCCCGCGCAGGCGCGTCCCGCACCGGCGGACGGCGGCCCGAAAGTTCCGAAGGTTCCGGGATAGCGACGCGAGCACCCCCTCATTCCCGCTCGTACCGGCTGGGCGGCTCGGCGTAGCAGGCGGCGAACAGCAACCGGTTGTCGAACCGGCGGCGGTGGCCGATGACGCGCCCGTCGCGCGTGACGGGGACGAGGACGCCGTCGCGCCCGCGCCGCAGCGCCTCGTCGACGCTGCGCAGCCGGCCCTCCTCCTGGGCGGCGTCCCACGCATCGGCGAAGCCGTCCGCGCCGGCGCGTCGGCGCAGGCGATTGGCGGACTGCGGCGTCATGCCGACCGCGCGTGCGGCGGCGGCGACTTCGCCATGAGTGGCGAGCGCGGCGACGAACGCGCGCTGGCGATCGGGCGTCCACCCGTCCCGCCGCGCCGACGCGGTGGGGACCGGGTCGAACAGGAACGGGTCCCCGTCGGCGAGTGCGGCGGGCGCGGCCGGCGCGGCGGCGGGGTGGAGAGGATCGGACATCGACCAGTCTATGCGCCGGGACGGTCGTTGTAGGACAGCGAAAAAAGACGGTTCCCCAGGCCCCCGACGCCGGCCGAAATCCGTGCCGTTCCGGAACGCGCCGGGGTCGCTGCGGGTTGGGCGGCCACACGTATCATTGGAGACTTTGTGCACCATGGCCGATCTATCCCAGGCACGCGTCCTGATCCTCGCGACCGACGGGTTCGAGCGTGACGAGTTGTTCCAGCCGCGCCAGGCGCTGCTCGACGCCGGCGTCAAGGTGACGCTCGCCTCGATCGGGACCGACCCGATCCAGGGCGTGGTGAACGACAGCGAGAAGTCGGACACGATCACCCCCGACATGACGCTGGACGAGGTGGACACCGAGGAGTTCGACGCACTGCTGTTGCCCGGCGGGGTCGGCAATCCCGACAAGATGCGGCTGCAGGAGCGCGCGGTCGAGATCGTCCAGGAGTTCATGGACGACGACAAGCTGGTCGCCGCGATCTGTCACGCGCCGTGGCTGCTGGTGGAGGCGGACGTGGTCGACGGGCGGCGGATGACGAGCTGGCCGTCGGTGCGCACCGACCTCGAGAATGCGGGCGCGGACGTGGTGGACGAGGAGGTGGTGGTCGACGGCAACCTCGTCACCAGCCGCAAGCCGGCGGATATCCCCGCGTTCAACAAGGCGATCCTGGCCGCGTTGCAGGCGGAGTTCGCGGAGGAGGGCGCCGCCGCCTGACGCCTGACGCCTGACGCCTAACGTCCCGGCGCGGGGCGGCGGCCACGACGCGCCGCCCCCGCCGCGATCCGCGCGGGCAGCGCCTCCGTCCAGCGCTGACCCGGTTTTTCCCACAGGTAAGTCAGCGCGAACGAGGCGGTCAGGACGATCGCCAGATAGAGCGCGATCAGCACCGGGGGCACCGCGCGCGCATCGTCCACCAGCGCCAGCTTGAAGACGAGGAACAGCAGGAAATGCGACAGATAGGTCGCGAAGCTGATCTCGCCCAACAGGTGCAGCGCGCGGCCGGCAAGCGGGTTGCCGCGCGCCCGGCTGCTGAGCGCCAGCAGCATCAGCAGCGCGGCGAGCGCGGCCGGGATCGCCAGCGTCTCCGGCAGCGCCCCGGTGGCGGTCGCGCCGAACCCGGCGCCCGCCACCACGGCGGAGATGATCGCGGGCAGGCCGGGACGATCCCGCCAGCGACCGTAGAGATCGCACAACGCGGTGCCGGCGGCGAACTCGATCAGGCAGCGGGGGAGGCCGAACCGCGCGATGTCGAAGCCGAGGCTGGTGGCGTCGTGACCGGCGAACACGGCATGCAGCAGGGCGCACAGCCCGCCGATCGCGGTGACCACCGCCGCAGTCGGCCACCGTCGCCAGTCGACCGTCGCGACCAGCACCGGGAACAGCAGATAGGCCGCCCATTCGGCGCTGATCGACCAGGCCGGATCGTTCCACGCCAGCCGGTCGGTCAGGCCCCAGTCCTGGATCAGTATCAGGTGCAGCGGCAGTTCGGCGATGGGGAAGCGGCCGCCGTCGCCGCGCCCGCTCGCCGCCAGGACGACCGCGATCGCGACGGCGAGCGCCAGCATCAGGAGGTGCAGCGGCCACACGCGCGCGATCCGCTTCCACCAGAACCGCCGGACCGCGGCCACGCCGCCGTCGCGCAGCCGCTCGTGCCAGGCGAGCCAGATGACGAAGCCCGACAGCAGGAAGAAGAAGTCCACCGCCAGATAGCCCTTGGCCAGCAGGCCCACGACCGCCGCGGGCAGTCCGGCGATCGACAGGCGGATGTGATAGAGCACCACCAGCCACGCCGCGATCCCGCGGGCGCCGGTGAGCGCGCGAAGCTCGGCCGGTCTCGCGGTCATGCCGCTACCGCTGCCGTCGCGCGGCCGCGGCGCATCGGGCGGAAGCTCTGCGCCGATCGCAGCCGCGCCAGATAGGTGTCGAGCCCGATCTGCGCCCCGATCAGCATGTACACGAACGGCTGGAACGCGATGGCGATGAACGCGGCCCCGAACAGATAGACGACGTGCCCGTTCTGCAACGCGCCCGCCAGCGGCGCGACCCACGCCTGTTCGGGCGGGGCATTCCGGTACCGGCGGCGCAGCACCTCCATCCGCACGATGCCGGCGAGGTTGATGAGCAGCCACAGCGCGGCGCCGGGATAGCCCTGCTCGCCCAGCATCTCGAAATAGGCGCTGTGATAGGCGCGGGCGGCGTCGACCTCGAGCTTGCTCGTCACGGTGGTGGCGGCGCCGGTGCCGGTGACCGCGACGGTGTCGTAGCGGATGTGGTTGCCGCGATACGCCTCGAACCCGCCGCCCAGCGGATGCGTCTTGGCATAGTCCCACGTCCACGCCCAGACGGCGAGGCGGGTGGAGGCCGAGGTGTCGGCCTGGTAGGTCTTGATCGTGTTCATCCGCTCGGTGAAGGCGGACGGCAGAAACGGCACCGCGACCAGACCGATCGCGCCGAGCATGCCAAGGTACAGAAACTTGCGTTTGGCATCGCGCAGCATCAGCACCGCGAGCAGCCCGATGCACAGCAGCCCGGTACGCGTCGACGTGCCGATCGGGATCAGCAGGCACGCGAAGATGAGCGCGAGGCAGAAGGCCGTCACCTTCCAGTCGGGCCGGAAGATCGTGCCGTGGCGGATGAACCAGGCGATGACCGGGATGATCGCGATCGCCACCGCCGAGATCGTCGAGCCTTCGTAGAGCCCCGAGTTGTTCGACACCATGAGGTTGAGCTCGCCGTAGCCGCCACCGCTCGCCAGCGTCTTCAGCGCCCCGATGATGATGATCGAGCTCGCCGACAGGATCATGAACGCGAGCAGCGCCTCGATCCTGAGCCGCGTGCGCAGGGTGAACGGCAGGAAGGCGGCAAAGGCCAGCGCCTTCCAGACCCAGCCCCATTTGTCGAGCGCCTCGACCGGGAAGTCGGCGCCCAGCGTGGTCGCGAAACAATAACCGAGCAGCGCGACGATCATCATCTGCCTAGGCGCGATCCGCGTGCCCGACTTGTCGTCCGCCAGCGCCCAGCCGCCGACCGCGAGGCCCACCGCGATCAGCGAGATCGGGACGGCGTTGAGCAGATAATAAGTCAGCCGCTGCGGCGCGACGATGTCGATGTAGACGTACGCCAGCACGAACAGGAACGGGCGGCGGAACCCCATCCCGAACAGCGCCAGCAGATAGCCGATGAACGCGAGGTCACGCACCCGGGCGGTCCCCCACCGGCGGCGGGGCCGGAGGCTCGCGGTCGAGGTCCGGGCGGCGCATCAGCAGGACGGCAACGAGCATCATCAGCCCGTGGCTGACCAGCAGCGCGAAATTGTCGATCATGCGCGCCTCCTTTCCTTCTTCCGCCTACCCCGAGCTTGTCGAAGGGCTGCCTTCCTGTGAGAGGAGGGCAGGGCTTCGACGAGCTCAGCCTGAACGGGGTCGGTGAGAATGTCCTATCCGCGACCCGGTTGACGGCCCGTTAAGCGGACCGCTGCCACAAGCACGGCCATGCGTATCCTCCACGTCCTTGATCACGGATTGCCGCTCCAGAGCGGCTATACCTTCCGCACCCGCGCCATCCTGACCGCGCAGCGCGCGCGCGGGTGGCAGGTGGCGGCGGTCACCGGCGTGCGGCAGGGTCCGTCGCCGGGCGACCGCGAGACGATCGACGGGCTCGACTTCCATCGCACGCCCGCGCCGCGCGCCTGGCCGTCGCCGCTGGCGGAGGTGGCGGAGGTCGCCGCGCTGGCGCGCCGGGTGGACCGGGCCGTCGCGGCGTTCCGGCCCGACGTCCTCCACGCGCACTCGCCGGTGCTGGGCGCGCTGGCGGCGTTGCGCGTGGCACGGCGACGCCGCCTGCCGCTGGTGTACGAGATCCGCGCGTTCTGGGAGGATGCGGCGGTCGGCAACGGGACGGGTCGCGAGGGCTCGCTCCGCTATCGCGCCACCCGCGGGATCGAGACCTGGGTCGTGCGGCGCGCCGACGCGGCGGTAGTGATCTGCGAGGGCCTGCGCGGCGACCTGATCGGGCGCGGCATCGACCCTGCGAAGATCGTCGTGTCGCCCAACGGCGTCGACCTGACGCTGTTCGGCGCGCCGCCGCCGCGCGACGAGGCGCTGGCCTACGAGCTCGGGCTTCAGGACGCCGAGACGATCGGCTTCATCGGCAGCTTCTACGATTACGAGGGGCTCGACGACCTGATCGCCGCGATGCCCGCGCTGGTGGCGGCGCGACCGGGGGCGCGACTGCTGCTGGTCGGCGGCGGACCGATGGAGGCGGCGTTGCGGGCACAGGCGGCGGCGTCGAGCGTCGCGGGCCATATCCGCTTCGTCGGCCGCGTTCCGCATACGCAGGTCGAGCGCTACTATGGCCTAGTCGACATCCTCGCCTATCCGCGCAAGCGGATGCGGCTGACCGATCTGGTCACGCCGCTCAAACCGCTCGAAGCGATGGCGCAGGGGCGGCTGGTGGCCGCGTCCGACGTGGGCGGGCATCGCGAGCTGATCCGGGACGGCGACACCGGCACGCTGTTCGCGCCCGACTCGCCGCCCGCGATCGCCGCCGCGCTGGCCGGATTGCTCGCCGACCGCTCCGGATGGGACGCGCGGCGGGCGCGGGCGCGGGCATTCATCGAGGCCGAGCGTAACTGGGCGTCAAACATTTCGCGTTACTGGCCGGTTTACCAGCGGCTTGCCGCGGCACATTCAGTGGACGGTTCATGGTCTCGCTCTCCGATACTTCCCGCCTGACCCCGTCCCATCGGGCGCCTTCGATCGCGACGGCGGGGGCCGTCGCGGCAGGGGTGCTGGTCGCGGCGGCCTGCCTCGCCGCGCCGACGGGCGCGCTCGAGACGCTGGTGGTGGAAAGCGGCGCTGCGGCGCTGGTCAACGCCGCGGCGCCGCCGCTCGGGCTGACGGCGCGCGTCGTCCTGGCGGCGGGCGGCGGCGCGCTGGCGGCGGCGCTGGTGTGGGCGGTGCTGGTGCTGGTGTCGGGCGAGCGGCGCGTGCCGGCCGCCTGGACGCCGGCGGGCCTGTCCGCGCGGGTCCGGTCGCGGCCGGTCCGGCGAGCGGTGGCTTCCGATCCGCCCAGCATCCGCCGCGCCGATTCGCACCCCGATGCGCCGCCGCGCCCGCCGATCCTGGCGGAGCGCGACCTGGGGGCGCCGTTCCTGTCGATCGTGGCGCCGGCGGCCGAGGCCGTCCCCGCGGTAGAGTGTCCGTTGCCGCGGGATCTCGACACCGCGCTCGCCGCGGTGGACCCGGCCGCGATCCCGGCGGTGCCGCGCGAGCCGATCCGCCCGGTCGCCTCGCTGACCGCGATGGCGCCCGCCGCCTCGCCGCCGCTCGCGCCGGGCGAGCGGATCGACACCGTCGAGCTCGGTGCCGACGTCCGCGATCGGCCGGACAGTATCGAGGCGCTGCTGGCCCGGCTGGAACGGGGTGCCCGCCGCAGGGCGGAAAGCGTCCCGGCCGCGACGTCGCCGGCCGAACGCGACGAACCCGTGTCGCCCGGGGCCGAGGCCGCCGCGCCCCCGGTGACCGGACGCGGATCGCTGGAAGAGACGCTCGGCTCGCTGCGGCGTCTCGCCACGCACCAGTGACGCTCGCGTTATCGGACGTCCTCGATCGTGAGCGCCTCGATCACGACGTCCGCCGCCGCCTCGCGCCGCTCGACCGAGCGGACCACGGCGTCGACGAGGAGATGGCCCCGCAGCGGTAGTGGCGCCTCGGGCAGATCGGCCAGCCAGCCGGCAAGCGCCCCGTGATCGGCCACCGCCAGCCGGATCGTGTGCCGCGCGCCGACGAAGGTGGCGCTCGCCCAGGCGACGCTGGTCATCGCCACCAGTCCGGCGCCCGCCGCGTCCGGGGCGGAGGCGAGCAGAGCGTGGAGCAGCGCCTCGCCCGGATCCACGAGGCGTGCTCGATCGCTCCGGGCGCTCATGCGCCGTGCCGCGCGAGGAACGCCTCGACCCGCGCCGTCGTCCCCGGCCGCAACTCGCGCCCGCGGCGCAGATCCGGGACGAGGCGGGGATCGTTGATCGCGCGCCGGCCGAACGTCGAGGGCGGCATGTTGGTGTGGCGCAGGTAGCGATCGATCTTGACCATCAGGCACATGGCTTCCCTTCCGACTCCGGACCATCCGTACCCGTTATGTTCTTTTTCAAATCCAACTTGTCTAGGAAAAATCCTAGCTGTACCGTCCCGCGGGTGAGTGGGATCGATCCTCGGGCGACCCTGGCGGAGCTGGTCGCGCGCCGCGACGGCGAGAGCCTGTCGTCGCTGTCGCGGCTGCTCGGCCGTAACGCGGCGTATCTGCAGCAGTTCGTGAAGCGGGGATCGCCGCGCCGGCTGGCGGAGGGGGACCGGGCGTTGCTCGCGCGCTATTTCGGGGTTGAGGAGGCGATGCTGGGCGGACCGGCGCGGGCGGAGAGCGCGCCGTCGGGGACGTGGGTCGCGGTCCCGCGACTCGACGCGCGCGCGTCGGCCGGGCCGGGGGCGCTCAACGGCGCGGAGCAGGTGGTGGGCACGATCGACTTCCCCTCCGGCCTGCTGCGGTCACTGGGCGTGCGCGGCGGGCCGCTGGCGCTGGTCGAGGCGCGGGGCGATTCGATGGCGCCGGGCATCGCCGACGGCGACCAGCTGCTCGTCGATCAGGGCGACACGCGGGTGACGGGCAAGGGCGGCGTCTTCGTGGTGGGGATCGACGGCGCGACGCTGGTCAAACGCGTCAGGCGCCGCGCGGAGACGCTGGTCGTGCTGAGTGACAATCCCGCCGCGGCGCCGGTCGGCGCCGGTCCGGTCGAGGTGATCGGCCGGGTCGTGTGGCAATCGCGCGCGGTCCGGTGACGGGCGGTTAGCGCCTCGTTCCGCGACGCCAGATCAGCAACGATGCGGCGATGCCCAGACCCGTGCCGACGAGGAACCCCGGCGTCGCCTCGCCCAGAAGGAAGCCGACCGCGGCCCCGCCGAGCGCGCCCAGCGCGATCAGCGCGCCGCCGCCGGACGCGGTGGAGGGTGACGGGGGGCGAGGCTCGGGCATCCGCCGCATCTGTGCCACGTCGCGTCCGGTCAGGCCAGCCTCGCGTCGGCGTGAGATCGGTCGCGATCGGCGGCGTGCGGCCCGATGCCCCTGTCGTCGCGGCGAGCATCGCGCTACGGGCCGCCCATGTGGTTCGGGGCGGGGCAGGCCCGCGTCTCTCTGTACGCGGCCGGGATGATGGCAGCCGGTCCGGTCTGGGGCCAAGCCGCACCGCCGGGTGCGCCCGTGGCGCCGGTCGCCACGTCGCCGGCGCCCGCCGACGTACCGCTCGACCCCGCGGCGCCGCTCGCGGCGCTGCCGGGACTCGGCGTCGACTGGCCCGATCTCGCGACGGCACCGGGCGCGCAGACCGGCGCCGCCACCACCCGTTCGGAGGCGGAGACGCGATACGACGTGCGGCTCGAGGGGCTGGGAGCGGCCGGGACGGCGTTGCTGCGCCAGCGGTTCGACGGCGCCTCGACGCTGCGGCTCCATGGCGGCGAGGTCGCCAACACCGCGCAACTCGATCGCCGCGCGCGCGAGGATGCGGGCCTGCTCGTCGCGTTGTTGCGCGCGCAGGGCCATTACGACGCCCGCGTCACGAGCCACGTGGAAACGCCCGCCGGCGAGCGACCCACGGTGGTGCTGGCGGCTGATCCCGGCGCCCTGTACCGCTTGCGCGGCGTCACGGTCGCGGGGCTCGACGCGGCGGGCAAGGCGGCGACGTTGCGCGACGCCTATCGCGTGAAGACGGACGATCCGGTCGACGCCGACGCGATCGCCGCCGCGCAGGCGAGCCTGGCGACCAGCATCGCCGATTCGGGCTTTCCCTTCGCCACGGTGGGCCGGCCCGACATCGTCGTCGATCGCGCCAGCCGCTCCGCGACGCTCGCGCTGGCGGTGACGCCGGGGGGAGAGCGCCGGTTCGGCCGCATCGTCACCAATCCCGACAACCATTTGTTCGGCGCCGATCACGTCGCCGACATCGCGCGCTTTCGCCCCGGCCAGCCCTATGACGCCTCGGCGCTGGCGGACCTGCGCCGCGCGCTCGTCCAGACGGGGCTGGTGTCTGTCGCCGACGTCAAACCGGTGGAGGGCACGGTGCCGGGCACGGTCGACGTCGACGTCCACCTTGAACGCGCGCCGCCGCACACGGTGGCGGGCGAGCTCGGCTACGGCACCGGCGAGGGTGCGCGCGCGGAGGTGTCGTGGACCAACCGCAACATCTTCCCGCCCGAAGGCGCGCTGACGCTGCGCGGCGTGCTCGGCACGATGGAGCAGCTGGGCAGCGTCGTGTTCCGGCGCAACAATTTCGACGGCCGCGACCGGGTGCTGACCGCGCAGCTCGCCGCGTCGCACACGCTGCGCGACGCCTATGATGCGCGCACGCTGACGCTGTCGGGCACGCTGGAGCGGCAGACAAACATCTTCTTCCAGAAGAAGTGGACGTGGTCGCTGGGCGGCGAACTGGTCGCGACGGACGAGCGCGACACGATCGTCGACACGGGGCAGCCGCGGCGGCAGACCTATTTCATCGTCGCCGTGCCCACCAGCCTGACGTACGACGGCTCCGACGATCTCCTCAACCCGACCCGCGGCTTTCGCCTGGGCGGCCGCCTGTCGCCGGAGCTGTCGCTGGAAGGCGCGGCGTTCGGCTATGCGCGCGCGCAGGTCGATGCCAGCGCCTACCGGTCGCTCGGCGCGCGGACGGTGATCGCCGGACGCGTGCGGTTCGGCACGATCCTGGGAGCGCCGCGCGACGCGGTGGCACCGTCGCGGCGCTTCTATGCGGGCGGCGGCGCCTCCGTCCGTGGCTATGGGTACCAGGACATCGGCCCGCGCGACGTCAACAACGATCCCATCGGCGGGCGCAGCCTGACCGAGTTCTCGCTGGAGGCGCGGGTGCGGACGTTCGGGCATTTCGGGCTGGTGCCGTTCCTCGACGCGGGTAACATCTCGACGGGGCAGCTGCCGATCTTCACCGGCCTGCGCTACGGCACCGGGCTCGGCGTCCGCTACTATTCCAACTTCGGGCCGATCCGCCTCGACGTCGGCACGCCGCTCAACCCGCAGCCGGGCGACAAGCGCGTCGCCGTGTACGTGTCGCTGGGACAGGCGTTTTGAGCGGGGGTATCCGGTGGGCGCGCCGGATCGCGGGCATCCTCGCCGCGCTCGTTGGGCTGGTCGCACTGGCGGCGGGGCTGGTCGACACGACGCCCGGGCACCGGCTGGTCGCGGACGCGATCGGCCGCATCCGCACCGACAACGGCCTGCGGTTCTCGGTCGGGCGGATCGACGGCTCGATCTACTCGGCGGCGACGCTCGACGACGTGCGCGTCTATGATCCGCACGGACTGGTGGCGGTGGTGCCGGTTGCGCGGCTCGACTGGCGACCGCTGCGGTGGTTCCGGCACCGGCTGGAGATCCGGTCGCTCGTCGTGCCGCTCGCCCGCGTCCTCCAGCCGCTGCACACCCGCGAGACGGGCACGGGCACGACGCTGCCCGATTTCGACATTTTGATCGGGCGGCTCGCGATCGGGCGGCTCGACTTGGCGCCCGCGGTCACCGGCGTCGCGCGGAGCGGGCGGATCGCGGCGACCGCCGACCTGCACGCCGGCCGCGCGCTGGTGCATCTGGACGCGACCGTCGACGGCAGCGACCGCATCCACGCCCGGATCGACGCCGCCCCGGCCCGCGACCGGTTCGACCTCGATGCGACGTTGCGCGGCACGGCCGACGGCGTGCTCGCGCGGGTGACGGGGTTGCGGCGGGCGCTGGTGCTCGACGTGGCGGGGCAGGGCAGCTGGCGCGGCTGGCGCGGGCGGGCGTTGGGCAGCGTCGGCGGGCGGCCGCTGATCGCGCTGTCGCTGCAGAACCGGTCCGGCGACTATCGCGTGTCGGGTGTCGCCGCGCCGTCGCTCGTCACCAGCGGCAAGCTTGCCACGCTGACCGCGCCGCGCGTCCGGGTCGACGCGCGAGGAACGCTCGTCAACCGGGTATTGCGCGGGATCGTGACGCTCCGCTCGCCGGCGCTGACGCTGCGCGGCGGGGGCGGGATCGACCTCGGCACGCGCGCCTTTCGCGACGTGCGGCTGGTGACCCGGCTGGAACGTCCGGCCGCGCTGTTCCCCACCATGACCGGCCGGGCGGTCGCGCTCGCGCTGCGCCTCGACGGGGCGTTCGCGACCGCGCGCTTCAGCTATGCGCTGGCGGCCGAGCGGCTGGCGTTCGGCGATACCGGCTTCGACCTCGTCCACGCGAGCGGGAGCGGGCGGTGGTCGCACGTCCCGGTCGCGGTGCCGATCCGGCTGACGGCGGCGCGGGTGACCGGCGTCGGCGACGACGCGGGCGGCATCCTGCGCGGATTCGCGGCCCAGGGCGTCCTGCGCCTCACCCCGAAGCTGCTGACCGGCGAGGCGATTCGGGTCCGCTCGGACAAGCTCACCGGGACGATCGCGCTCTCCGTCGATCTCGACGGCGGCGCGTTCCGGATCGGCGTGAACGGCGCGCTCGGCCGCTATCTGATTCCCGGGCTCGGCATCGTCGATGTGACGACGGACCTCAGGATGGTGCCGGGCCCCGCCGGCCACGGCACGCGGGTGATCGGCCGCGGTACCGCGCGCATGATCCGGCTCGACAACGGCTTCTTCCGCAGTCTCGCCGGCGGTCTGCCGACGCTGGCGACCGATCTGGAGCGGACGCCGGACGGGTTGCTGCACCTGTCGCACCTCGTCCTGTCCGGGCCGACGATCCGACTGGCGGGCACGGGGCTTCGGCGGCGCGACGGCAGTTTCGCGTTCGCAGGGTCGGGCACGCAGGGGCGCCTGGGCCCGGTGACGCTGCGGCTCGACGGCCGGATCGAGAAGCCGATGCTCGACCTCGTGTTCGCGCGGCCGACCGCCGCGCTGGGGCTCGCCGAGGTGGCGCTGCATCTCGATCCCGACCCGGCCGGTTTCGCCTTCCGCGCGCAGGGCCGGTCGAAGCTCGGGCCGTTCGCGGGGACGGGCCGGATCGCGCTGCCGCCGGGGCAGCCGGCGTCGATCGAGGTCGCGGCGTTGACGGTCGCGGGAATCCGGGCGAGCGGTGCTGTCGCGATCGCGGACGCGGGGCTAGACGGCGCGCTGGCGATCGGCGGGGACGGCGTGACGGGCAGGGTCCTGCTCCGCCCCGTAGGCGCCGTGCAGCGGATCGAGCTGCATCTCGACGCCGCCGCCGCGACTCTGGGCGGCGGGGCGACGCTGCGGCGGGGGCGCCTCGACCTGGCGGCGATGCTCGACCCGGCGGGCACGCGCGTGGAGGCGACCGCGACCGGCGGCGGCCTGCGTCGCGGCACGCTCGTCCTCGGCCGGTTCGCCGCCCATGCCGCGCTCGTCGGCGGGACGGGGGAGGTGCGCGCAGAACTCGCCGGCGATCGCGGCCGCGCGTTCGACATCCAGACGTCGACGCATGTCGCACCCGACCGGTACGACGTCGCGGCGCAGGGGACGCTGGGTGGCCGGCCGCTGCGCCTGACCGCGCCGGCGGTGATCGTGGCGGAGGGCGGCGGCTGGCGGCTGCAGCCGGCGCGTCTGGCGTTCGCCGGTGGCGAGGCGACGGTGGCGGGGCGCGTCGCCGACGGCGGCGTGTCGGGAACCGCGGCGCTGACCGCGCTGCCGCTGTCGATCCTCGACCTCGCGCGGCCCGGCCTCGGCCTCGGCGGCAGCGCGTGGGGCACACTGTCGATCGCGGACACGTCGGGCGGGCCGCCGACCGGGCGGGTGTCGGTGACGGTGCGCGGGCTCACGCGATCCGGGCTGGCGAGCACGTCGACCCCGATCGACGTCGGGCTCGCCGGCGTGCTGTCCGCCGATCGGCTGGGCATGCGCGCGGTGATGGCGGCGGGCGGCAGGACGATCGGCCGCGCGCAGGCGATGGTCAGTCCGGCGGGAACGGGCGATCTGGCGAGCCGGCTCGCCCGCGGGGCGCTGGTCGCGCAGCTGCGCTACGCCGGCCCCGCGGACACGGTGTGGCGACTGGCGGGGATCGAGCTGTTCGACCTGTCCGGGCCGATCACGATCGCGGCGGATGCCCGTGGCCAGCTCGCCGATCCGGTGATCCGCGGGACGGTGGAGGCGAGCGGGGCGCGGATCGAGAGCACGAGGACGGGCACCGTGCTGACGAACGTGCAGGCGAGCGGACGGTTCGCGGGATCGCGGCTGTCGATCGACCGGATCGCCGCGGACGCGGGCAAGGGCGGCCGGGTGACGGGCACGGGCCGGTTCGACTTCTCGGCGGTCCGCGGCGTCGGCATCGACCTGGCGCTGCGCGCGGATCACGCCGCGCTGATCGCGCGCGACGACATCGCGGCGACGGTGACGGGAGCGCTCGCGTTCCGGTCGACGGGCGCGGGGGGGACGATCGCGGGCGCCGTGACGCTGGACCGCAGCCGCTATCGCCTCGGCCAGGCGAGCGCGGCGGCGGCGGTGCCGCGACTGGCGGTTCGCGAGATCAACGTGCCGGGCGGCGACGACGCGGCGGACGCGGGGGCGCCGGCGACGCCGTGGAAGCTCGACCTGCACGCCAGCGCGGCGCGCGGCCTGCTCGTCAGCGGCCTCGGCCTGTCGAGCGAATGGTCGGCGGACCTGGCGATCGGCGGCGACGGCGCGAACCCGGCGATCACCGGCCGCGCGACGCTGGTGCGCGGCGACGTCGCGTTCGCGGGGCGCGAGTTCCAGCTATCGCGCGGCGTGATTCGCTTCACCGGCGACGTGCCCGCCGATCCCGGGCTCGACATCGCGGCGGACACCAACGCGGGCGATCTGGCGGCGACGATCCGCGTGACGGGCACCGCCGCCAAGCCCGAGATCGGCTTCACCAGCGTGCCCGCGCTGCCCGAGGACGAGTTGTTGTCGCGGCTGCTGTTCGGCACCTCGATCACCAGCCTGACCGCGCCTCAGGCGCTGCAGCTCGCCTCCGCGGTGGCGGCGCTGCAGGCGCGCGGCGGGCGCGGCGGGCTCGATCCCATCAACGCGGTGCGCCGGGTCGCGGGGCTCGACCGGCTGCGCATCCTGCCCGCCGATCCGCAGACCGGGCAGGGCACGTCCGTCGCGGCGGGCAAGTACGTGACGCGGCGGCTGTACGCGGAGATCGTGACCGACGGGCAGGGCTATTCGGCGACGCAGGCCGAGTTCCAGGTGACCCGCTGGCTGTCGATCCTGTCCAGCGTGTCGACGCTGGGCCGCACGAGCGGCAACCTGCGCGTGTCCAAGGATTACTGATCCCGAACGTCGTTAAGATCGCGCACAGGAGCGGCTCGGCCGGTCGCCCCAGCCAACATGACAGACTTTTTGATTGTGATACAAAGTATCATGCTGCATGGGCCCGCCGACGAAGCGAGGAAGACGCATGATGCACAAGGCACTGGGGATGGCGGCGAGCGTCCTGGCGTTGCAGGCGAGCGGCGCGCTGGCGCAGGTCGCGACGACCGGCGATCCCGCGGCGCAACAGGCGGGCGCGTCGTCCGGGCAGGTGACCGACGCGCCCGCCAGTCGGCCCCAATCCCAGCCCACGCCCGCGCCCGCGGCGCGCGACATCGTCGTCACTGGCCGCCGGCTCGACGAGGCGCGCGCGTCGATCCAGCCGTCGCTGGGCGCGACCAGCTACACGATCACCAACGCGACGATCCAGGCGCTGCCCGGCGGCGACAACCAGCAGTTCAACCAGATCATCCTGCAGTTGCCCGGCGTCGTGCAGGACGGGTTCGGGCAGTTCCACGTCCGCGACGACCACAACGGCCTGCAATACCGCATCAACGGCACGGTCCTGCCCGAGGGCATCGCGGTGTTCGGCCAGACGCTGAGCCCGCGATTGATCGAGCGGTTCAACCTGCTGACCGGCGCGCTGCCCGCGCAATACGGCCTGCGCACCGCGGGCATCATCGACGTGACGACCAAGAGCGGCCTGTTCGCCAACGGCGGCACCGCATCGCTGTACGGCGGCAGCCACGACATGATCGAGCCATCGGTCGAGTATGGCGGCCATTCGGGCGACACCAACTACTTCGTTTCGGGCGATTATCGCCACGACGATCTGGGCATCGAGAACGTCAACGGCTCCGCCGACCCGCTGCACGACCGGACCGACCAGTTCCAGGCGTTCAGCTACATCGACCACACGATCGACGAGAGCCATCGCCTGTCGTTCCTCGCCGGATATTCCAACCAGTATTTCGAGATCCCGAACCAGCGCGGCCTCCAGCCCGATCTGGGCTATGCGGTGGCCGGCCAGACGGCTTTCCCGTCGGAGCAGCTGAACGAGCGGCAGCTGGAGCGCACCGCCTTCGGACAGCTCGCGCTGCTGCACGATCACGAGCGGCTGACCTATCAGCTGTCGCTGTTCGGCCGATACTCGGAGCTGCGCTACCGCCCGGACACGATCGGCGAGCTGCTGTTCAACGGCCAGGCGCAACAGGCGTTCAAGACCGACCTGACCTTCGGCGGCCAGGTCGACGGGTCGTACAAGCTCGATGATACCAACACGATCCGCGGCGGCTTCCTGGTGACGCGCGACCACGGCTATGGTCGCACGACGACGTCCGTCTTGCCGGTCGACGGCGACGGCGCGCAGACCGGGCAGCCGATCACGATCGCGGACAGCGGCGGCCAGACCGAATGGACCGAGAGCGCCTATCTGCAGGACGAGATCAGGCTGGCGTCGCCGCTGACGCTCAACGTCGGCGCGCGGTTCGATCATTATTGCGGCTATCGCTGCGAGCAGCAGCTCAGCCCGCGGGCGAGCCTGGTGTACCAGCAAGGCGGTACGACGGTGCACCTGGGCTATGCCCGCTATTTCTCGCCGCCCCCGTTCGAGCTCGTCGCGACGACCACGGTCGCCGAGTTCGTCGGCACCAGCGCGGCGGCGCCTGGACTGATCAACACGACGCCGTTCGCGGAGCGGCAGCATTACATCGATCTCGGCTGGCAACAGAAGATCGGGGGCGCGCTCACCGTCGGCGTCGACGGATATCTGCGCTATTCCAAAAACCTGATCGACGAGGGCCAGTTCGGCGCACCCATCGTGCTGACGCCGTTCAACTATCTGCGCGGCAACATCCACGGCGTCGAGGCGAACGCGAGCTATGCCGCGCACGGCCTGCTCGCCTATGCCAATATCGCCTATGCCAAGGCGCAGGGCAAGAACATCACGTCGAGCCAGTTCGACTTCGACCCCGCCGATCTCGCCTACATCCAGAGTCACTACATCTATCTGGACCACGACCAGACCTACACCGCGTCGGGCGGCGTCTCGTACAGCGTCCGGTCGGGCGGGCTCACGGGGCTGAAGATCGGCGGCGACGCGCTGTACGGATCGGGGCTGCGCGCGGACGGCGACGTGCCCAACGGCGCCAAGCTGCCGTCCTATGCGGTCGTCAACCTGTCGGTGTCCTACCACCTCGCCCATCCCGGCGTCGGCGTGCGGTTCGACGTCATCAACGTCGGCGACCACGTGTACGAGATCCGCGACGGGACCGGCGTCGGCGTCGGCGCGCCGCAATATGGCGCACGCCGCGGCTTCTTCGTCGGCCTGACGAAGGATCTGTAGCGGGGACTGCGGCGTGACGGACCCGTAGCGGGAGCGGGCGCCACCCGGTAAGGGGCGGGGACTAGGAGAGCCCATGGTCGACGCCGCGCCCGCCCCCGAAGTCTATCCCGTCCCGGCCGATTGGGCCGAGCGGGCGCTGGTGGACCGGACCCGCTATCGCGCGCTCGCGTCCGCCGCGCGCGCCGATCCCGACGCGTTCTGGCTCGACCAGGCGGCGCGGCTCGACTGGATCTCGCCTCCGACCCAGGCGGGCGACTGGTCGTTCGCGGCCGACGATTTCCGTATCCGCTGGTATGCGGACGGGGTGCTCAACGTCGCCGCGGAGTGCCTCGACCGGCATCTGGCGGAGCGGGGCGATACCGTCGCGATCATCTGGGAGCCCGACGACCCCGCCGAGGAGCCGCGACGGATCAGCTATCGCGAGCTCCATGCCGACGTCTGCCGCTTCGCCAACGTGCTCCGCGCGCAGGGCGTCGCCAAGGGCGACCGGGTCACGATCTATCTGCCGATGATTCCGGAGGCGGCGGTGGCGATGCTCGCCTGCGCGCGGATCGGCGCGGTGCACTCGGTGGTGTTCGCGGGGTTCTCGCCCGACGCGTTGGCCGGGCGTATCGAGGATTGCGGCTCCAGGATCGTCGTCACCGCCGACGAGGGCCGACGCGGTGGCAGGCGCGTGCCGTTGAAGGCCAACGTCGACGCCGCGGCGACGCGCGCGCCGGGGCTGGAGCGGGTGCTGGTGGTGCGGTCCACCGGCGCCGACGTGGCGATGGGCGCGCGCGACGTCTGGTATCACGACGCCGCCGCCGCCGTGGCCGCCGATTGCGCGCCCGAGCCGATGGGCGCGGAGGACCCGCTGTTCGTCCTCTACACCTCGGGATCGACGGGCAAGCCCAAGGGCGTGCTGCACACGTCGGGCGGCTATCTGCTCTGGGCGAGCCTGACGCACGAATGGGCGTTCGACTATCGGGTGGAGGCGGGGCGGCCCGGCCCGGTCTATTGGTGTGCGGCCGACGTCGGCTGGGTCACCGGGCACAGCTACATCGTCTATGGCCCGCTCGCCAACGGCGCGACGACGCTGATGTTCGAGGGCGTGCCGACCTGGCCCGACGCGTCGCGGATGTGGCAGGTGGTGGACCGGCACGGCGTCGAGATCCTCTACACCGCGCCCACCGCGCTGCGTGCGCTGATGAAGGAGGGCGACGATCACGTCACCGCCACGTCGCGCGCGTCGCTCCGGCTGCTCGGCAGCGTGGGGGAGCCGATCAATCCCGAGGCGTGGCGCTGGTATCATGACGTCGTGGGCGGCGGCCGCTGTCCCATCGTCGATACCTGGTGGCAGACCGAGACGGGCGGCATCCTGATCGCGCCGCTGCCCGGCGCGACGCCGCTCAAGCCCGGCAGCGCGACCTGGCCGCTGCCCGGCATCCGGCCGCTGCTGGTCGACGAGCAGGGAGCGGTGCTGGACGGCGCGGCGGCGGGCAATCTGTGCCTGGCGGGAAGCTGGCCCGGGCAGATGCGCACCGTGTGGGGCGACGACGAGCGCTTCTTCCAGACGTATTTCAGCACCTATCCCGGGCTGTACTTCACCGGCGACGGCTGCCGGCGCGACGCGGACGGCTATCACTGGATCACGGGCCGCGTGGACGACGTCATCAACGTGTCGGGCCATCGGATGGGGACGGCGGAGGTCGAATCGGCGCTGGTCCTCCACGCCCATGTCGCGGAGGCCGCGGTCGTCGGCATGCCGCACGACGTGAAGGGGCAGGGCATCTACGCCTATGTGACGCTGAACGCCGGGCAGGAACCGTCGGACGCGCTGGCGGGTGAGCTCAGGGCATGGGTGCGGCGCGAGATCGGGCCGATCGCGACGCCCGACGCGATCCACTTCGCGCCGGGCCTGCCCAAGACGCGCTCGGGCAAGATCATGCGCCGCATCCTGCGCAAGATCGCGGAGGGCGACACCGGCAGCCTGGGCGACACGTCGACGTTGGCCGATCCGGCGGTGGTCGACGATCTGGTCGCCGGGCGGGTGGGGGGATGAGCGCCACTCTCGACCAAGGCAGGGACACCGGGCTGGTGTTCGATCCCAAGTGGGACGCGGCGGGCCTCGTCACCGCCGTCGTCACCGATCGCGTGACCGGCGAGCTGCTGATGGTCGCGCACATGGATGCCGAGGCGCTGGCGGCGACGCGCAGCACGGGCGAGGCGCATTTCCGCTCCCGCAGCCGCGGGCGGCTGTGGCGCAAGGGCGAGAGCTCGGGCAACGTCCTGCGTGTCGCCGAGATGCGAATCGACTGCGACCAGGACGCGGTGTGGCTGATCTGCGATCCCGCCGGCCCGGCCTGCCACACCGGCGCGCGGAGCTGCTTCTTCCGGCGGGTCGTCATCGATGGCGAGGGGGGCGACGGGTTGGTCGAGGTGGCGTGAGTCCGCAGTCCACCTCCGTCATGCCGAACTGGTTTCGGCATCCATCGCGGTGCGTGGACCGGCCTTCGCCGAGTGCGGACGACGATGGACCCCGAAACGAGTTCGGGGTGACGGATAGGAGAAGGATGGCGACGCGCTTTGCCACCCTGGCCGCCGCCGCCCTTCTCGCCGGCTGCGGCCCGCGGCACGCGGCGCCCGTCCGCGGCGATACGCCGGGCGACCGGCTGGAGGCGGCGGCGATCGCGGACGGGGTCATCGCGGACCCTGCGCGCGCCGACCCGGTCGGGCTCTATGCGCGCGAGAACGACCGGATGTGCGTGGTGCCGGGCGAATCGGCGGCAGGGGCGGGGGCTTACCGCGTCGGCGTCCTCGTCAGCTTCGACGACGCGCCGGGGTGCACCGCGCGCGGCAGCGCCACGCGGGTCGGCGACCGGCTGGACGTCGCGCTCGGCGAGGCCGGATCGTGCCGCTTCACCGCGCGGTTCGAGGGCGATCGGATCGTGTTCCCCGCCCAGCTGCCCGACGGCTGCGACCGGCGGTGCACCGGCCGCGCGTCGCTCGCCGCCCTCGCCGTCGACCGGCTGAGCGACGGGGTGGCGGAGGCCGGCGCGCAGCGCGACGGCGCCGGTCGGCCGCTCTGCGCATCTTGACGTTTACGTAAACGTGAGCATACGGCGGCGCATGGCCACCAGCCTCGCCCCCGCCGCCGAGCAGACCCGCTCCATCTCCGACCTGTGCGCCGAGTTCGGCGTGACGGCGCGCGCGCTGCGTTTCTACGAGGACGAGGGGCTGATCGATCCCGAGCGGCGGGGGACGCAGCGGCTGTATTCCCCCCGCGATCGCGCGCGGCTCGCCTGGATTCTGCGCGGCAAGCGGGTGGGATTCAGCCTGGCGGAAATCCGCGAGCTGATCGACCTGTACGACGTCGGCGACGGCCGCGCGACGCAGCGGCGGCTGACCGTCGCGCGGTGTCGCGAGCGGATCGCCGCGCTGGAGGACCAGCGCCGCGATATCGACGCCGCCATCGCCGAACTGTCCGATTTCGTCGCGCAGATCGACGCGGCCACTCCACCACATCACCCCGAGGACCATCATGCCCAGCTATAAGCCCCCCGTCCGCGACACGCGTTTCGTGCTGGAGCACGTCGTCGGCCTGTCGCGCTTCTCCGACCTGCCCCGGTTCGAGGCGGCGAGCCCCGACGTCGTCGATGCGGTGCTGGAAGAGGGCGGGCGCTTCGTCGCCGACGTGCTGTTCCCGCTCAATCAGTCGGGCGACCAGGAGGGCTGCACCCGCCACGCCGACGGCAGCGTGACGACGCCCGCCGGGTTCAAGGAGGCGTACCGCCAATATGTCGAGAGCGGCTGGGCGACGCTGGGCAACGCGCCCGAGTTCGGGGGGCAAGGGATGCCGCACGTCGTCTCCACCGCGTTCCAAGAGTATCTGATCTCGTCCAACATGGCGTTCGCCATGTACCCCGGCCTCACCCACGGCGCGATCGCCGCGCTGATCGCCAAGGGGTCGGACGCGCAGAAGGCGATGTACGTGCCCCGGATGGTGTCGGGCGAGTGGGGCGGCACGATGAACCTGACCGAGCCGCAGTGCGGCACGGATCTGGGCCTCATCCGCACCCGCGCCGAGCCCAACGCCGACGGATCGTGGGCGATCACCGGCACCAAGATCTTCATCTCGTCGGGCGAGCACGACCTGACGGACAACATCATCCACCTGGTGCTCGCCAAGACGCCGGGCGCGCCCGACTCGTCCAAGGGGATCAGCCTGTTCGTGGTGCCCAAGGTCATCGTGAACGACGACGGCTCGCTGGGCGCGCGCAACGCCGTCGCCTGCGGATCGATCGAGCACAAGATGGGCATTCACGCCAATTCGACGTGCGTGATGAACTATGATGGAGCGACCGGCTGGCTGGTGGGCGAGGAGATGAAGGGCCTCGCCGCCATGTTCATCATGATGAACGCCGCCCGGCTGGGCGTCGGGCTTCAGGGCCTGGGCATCGCCGAGGTCGCGTACCAGAACGCCGCCATCTATGCGAACGACCGGCGTCAGGGCCGCGCGCTGACGGGCGCGAAGGACCCCGCCGAAAAAGCAGACACCTTGTTCGTCCACCCCGACGTGCGCCGCATGTTGATGGAGGGCAAGGCGCTGACCGAGGGGTTGCGCGCGCTGTGCCTGTGGGGGGCATTGCAGGTCGATCTGGAGGAAGGAGAGGGCAGCCCCGAGGACACCGAGATGGCCGCCGACCTGATCGGGCTGCTGATCCCGGTCGTGAAGGGCTATGGCACCGACATCGGCTATCGCGTCGCGACGGCTGCGCAGCAGGTGTACGGCGGCCACGGCTATGTCGCCGAATGGGGCATGGAACAGTACGTCCGCGATGCCCGGATCGCGCAGATCTACGAGGGCACCAACGGCGTGCAGGCGATGGACCTCGTCGGCCGCAAGCTCGCGCACAAGGGCGGCCGCGCGGTGCAGGCGTTCTTCCGCATCGTGACCGAGGAGGTCGCCGCGGCGAAGCGCGATCCGGCGACGGCGGACATTGCCGAGCGGCTGGGCAAGGCGCTGGGCGACCTCCAGGCGTCGACGATGTGGTTCATGGGCAACGGCATGAAGAACCCCGACAACGTCGGTGCGGGCGCGTACAGCTACATGGAGCTGATGGGCGTCGTCGCGATCGGGCTGATGTGGTTGCGGATGGCGGTCGCGGCGTCGCGGCTGAAGGGCCAGGGCGACGAGGGATATGGGACGGCGTTCCTCGACGCCAAGCTCGTCACCGCACGCTTCTACGCCGAGCGCGTCCTGCCCGAGACGGGCGCGCTCCGCCGCAAGATCGAGGGCGGCGCGGAGGCGGTCATGGCCTTGCCGCCGGAGATGTTCCTGGCGGCGTGACCGGCGCCGTGCGACTCCCCGCGCGGCCGGCCTTCGGATCGGCCGCGGCGGGGACGACACGGGGCGCGGCAGGCGGGGTCGTGGCCGGATCGGGTGCGCCCTTGCGGCGGACGCCGGGCAGGTCCGCGGGGCCGGCGGACGACGCGACGGGCGCGGTCGGTGTCGGCGGCGCCGGGTCGGGCTGCATCGGAAAGCCGATCAGCACCTGACGCTTCATGCACTGACGCGGATCGGGCCTGGGCGCATCGCGGCAATTCCACAGTGCCTTGTCGTAGCCATAGGCACGATCGCGGACGTAGCTGAACTGCATCGCCGCGATCTGGGTCAGCTCCAGCGGCAGGGTGGTGGCGGTATGCGCCTTGTCCCGCCACGCCATGACCCGGCACTGGACGCGCGCGCCGCAGAGCCGGTTGGCGTAGGCCGGCCACTCCGCCGCCGGCAGCCGGGCGGGCAGCGTCACGAGGAACTGGCCCAGCGTCTGCGCGAGCACCGCCGGGTCCACCGCAGGCGCGTCGCCCGCGTCGGTGCCGCCCGCGACCGCCGCCGCCGGATCGACCAGCGGATCCTCCATCACGATGGCGGTCCGGTGCGCGTCCGACAGCCGCGCCAGCGCCGGGATCGTCGGCTCGGCCGGCTCGGCACGGCGGTTGAACGCAGGCGGCGTGCCCCACCAGCCGGTCCAGCGATAGAAGAGCTGGGTATGCACCGCGACGATCTTGTCGAGGCTGGGTTGCCAGTACGGCACGACCCACTCGGTATGGTAATGGGTCGCATAGCCGACGTCCCGGTCCACCGCCCCGGCCAGCGCCGCCGCCGCGATGGCGCGCGCGCGCGCCCAGTCGTCCGGCGTCGGCATGTAGCGCGCGAGCGCGCCGTCGCAGGTGAAGGTGAACTGGCAGCCCGTGCTGCGCTCCGATCCCTGGAACACGACGCCGCACACCGTCTTGGGAAAGGCGGGGTGGCGGACGCGGTTGAGCACGACCTGTGCCACCGCGCGCTCGCCGGCGGGATCGTCGCCCGCCTCGTAATAGGCGGCAGCGGCCAGGCAATCGGTCGCGCGCGCCAGATCGTCGGCCGCGCCCGCCGGGCGGAACGCGCGCGCGGCGGGGTTCGCATCGGTCGAGAACGGCACGGTCGCATTGAAGGCGCGCGCGTCGTCGGGATCGAGCAGTCGGTTCGCGACCGGCTCCACCGCCGGCACCTGCGTGATCGGAACGACCCGGCCGGGGATCGCGAGCAGCACGTCATAGGGCAGGTGATGCGCCGGCCCGAACCGCACGACCGTTGCCGGCACGACGATCGCGACCGCCGCGATCGCGGTCGCGGCGGCGCGGATCCGAGCCGAGGGCGAGCCTGCCCCCGTGACATGCGGCACCAGCCACCGCACGTGCGGGTGGCTGGCGAGGTCCAGCGTATCGAGGTCCGGCATGTCGGGGGGTGGGGCGGCCGCGGGGGCGCCGCGGGGGTCCGCCGCCATCAGGCCTCCGGAAGGAAGTCCGGCACCGACAGATATCGCTCGCCGGTATCGTAGTTGAAGCCGAGCACGCGGGCGCCGTCGGGCAGGTCTGGCAGTTTCTGCAGGATCGCCGCCAGCGTCGCACCCGACGAGATGCCGACCAGCATGCCCTCTTCCCGCGCCGAGCGGCGGGCCATGTCCTTGGCGACCGCGGCGTCGACCTCGATCACCCCGTCGATCGCGTCGGTATGCAGGTTCGCGGGGATGAAGCCCGCGCCGATCCCCTGGATCGGGTGCGGCCCCGGTTGGCCGCCGGCGATGACGGGCGAGGCAGCGGGCTCGACCGCGAACACTTTGAGCGCCGGCCATTCCTTCTTCAGTACCTCGGCGCAGGCAGTGATGTGGCCGCCGGTGCCGACGCCGGTGATGATGACGTCGATCGGTGCGTCGGCGAAGTCGTGCAGGATCTCCTGCGCCGTCGTGCGGACGTGGACGTCGATGTTGGCGGGGTTCTCGAACTGTTGCGCCATCCACGCGCCAGGGGTCGCGGCGACGATCTCGATCGCGCGCTCGATCGCGCCCTTCATCCCCTTTTCGCGCGGGGTGAGGTCGAATGTCGCGCCATAGGCGAGCATCAGCCGGCGGCGCTCGAGGCTCATGCTCTCGGGCATCACGACGATCAGCCTGTAGCCCTTGACCGCCGCGACCATCGCCAGGCCGATGCCGGTGTTGCCGCTGGTCGGCTCGACGATCGTGCCGCCGGGTTTCAGCCGCCCGTCCGCTTCGGCCGCCTCGATCATCGCCAGTGCGACGCGGTCCTTGATCGAGCCGCCGGGGTTCGAGCGCTCGGACTTGATCCAGACCTCGCTGTCCGGGAACAGCTTGGCGACGCGGATGGTGGGCGTGTTCCCGATCGTGTCGAGGATCGTGTCGGCCTTCATGGCTTGGTCTCCAATGCCGGAACTTCGATCATGTCCAACGATGGCGGGGGATCGAAGGTCCGTGCCCGGCGCAGCGCGGGGAACAGGAACGTCCACAGCACCGTGACGACGATCGCGCCGCCGCCGCCGACCAGCACCGCGCCGACCGGCCCGAGCGCGGAAGCGAGGAAGCCCGACTCGGCCTCACCCAGCTCGTTGGACGCCGAGATGGTGAGCTGCGACACCGCCCCCACGCGCCCGCGCATCGCGTCCGGCGTGTAGAGCTGGACGAGGCTGGTGCGGATATAGACCGAGAACATGTCCGCCGCGCCGGCGACCGCGAGCGCGGCCAGGCTGAGCGGCATCGTCGTCGACAGGCCGAACGCGATCGTCGCCGCGCCATAGATGATCACCGCGCCCAGCATCTTGGGGCCGACGTTGGTCTTCATCGGCCGGATCGAGAACACCACCGCGGTCAGCGCCGCGCCGACCGCAGGCGCGGCGGCGAGCAGGCTCAGGCCGCGTTCGCCGACGTGCAGGACGTCGGCGGCATAGATGGGCAGCAGCGCGCTGGTCCCGGCCAGGAACACTGCGAACAGGTCTAGCGTGATCGAGCCGAGCACCAGCTTGTTCTGCCCCACGTACGATAGGCCATCCGCGATCTGGCGCAGCGGGTGGACGCCCTCCAGCCGCTTGGGGCGCGGCACCGGCGTGATGCGCAGCACCGCGACGAGCGCGACCGCGAACAGGACGCTGGCGACGATGTAGGCCGCGCTCGGCGCCACCGAATAGGCGAAGCCGCCGATCGCGGGGCCGACGATCGCGCCCGCCTGCCACGAGGTGGACGACAGCGCGATCGCGGTGGGCAGCACCTCCTTGGGTACCAGATTGGGCGCGAGCGCACCGAACGCGGGCCCCGCGAACGCGCGGGCGAGCCCCAGCAGCACCGCGACCGTGAACACGATGCCCAGCGTCATCGCCCCCGACCACGTCGCGATGCCCAGCGCCGCCGCGCACAGCAGTTGCAGGAACACCGTGACGCGGACGATGTGCCGCCGGTCGAACCGGTCCGCGACCAGCCCCGTGATCGGCGTCGTCAGGAACAGCGGCAGGAACTGGCACAGTCCGATCAGCCCCAGCTGCGCGGCGGCGTGGCTCTGGTCCATCGTGCGGCGCGCGATCGCATAGGCTTGCCAGCCGATGACGATGATCATGCCGTTCTGCGCCAGCGTCATCGCGAGGCGCGCGAGCCAATAGGCGCGGAAGTTGGCGATGCGGAACGGGTGGGGAATGGGCGTCATGGGCGCACCGGCCATAATCGGCGGGGCCGGGCAGGGGAACCGTCTTTGCGCGCGCCCCGACGTCCGCCCTCCACGCCCGTCCCGTCCCGTCGCGTCCCGTCCCGTCGCGGGCGCGTCGGCCCGTTGCCCTTTCCGGGTCCCCGCGCCTATAGCGGCGCCTTTCCAGGATAAGGTCTCTCGCCTTGGCCAAAAGCCCCGCCGTCCGTCCCGCGTTCGAGCCGCCCGTCGTCAATCGCGAACGCCCGGCGGACCCCACGCCCTACGACGCCACCCGCGACGAGCTGATGTCCTTCTACAAGGACATGCTGCTGATCCGCCGGTTCGAGGAAAAGGCGGGGCAGCTGTACGGCCTGGGGCTGATCGGCGGTTTCTGCCATCTGTACATCGGGCAGGAGGCGGTCGCGGTCGGGCTGCAGTCGGCGCTGAGCGAGAAGGATTCGGTCATCACCGGATATCGCGACCACGGCCACATGCTGTTGTGCGGGATCCCGCCGCAGGACGTGATGGCCGAGCTGACCGGGCGCCAGGCCGGCATCTCGAAGGGCAAGGGCGGCTCGATGCACATGTTCAGCGTGGAGCATAAGTTCTACGGCGGGCACGGCATCGTCGGCGCACAGGTGTCGCTGGGCACCGGGCTCGGCTTCGCGCACAAGTATCGCGGCGACGGCGGCGTGTGCCTCGCCTATTTCGGCGACGGCGCGGCGAACCAGGGCCAGGTGTACGAAAGCTTCAACATGGCCGAGCTGTGGAAGCTGCCGGTCATCTACGTCATCGAGAACAACCAGTACGCGATGGGCACGTCCGTCAACCGCGCGTCGGCGGAGGACCAGCTGTACAAGCGCGGCGAGAGCTTCCGCATCCCGGGCATCCAGGTCGACGGCATGGACGTGCTCGCCTGCCGCGGCGCCGCCGAGGAGGCGCTGGCCTGGGTGCGCGCGGGCAAGGGGCCGATCATCCTCGAGATGAAGACGTACCGCTATCGCGGCCATTCGATGAGCGACCCGGCGAAATACCGCTCGCGCGACGAAGTGCAGGCGGTGCGCGACAAGTCGGACCCGATCGATCGCGTCAAGAAGATGCTGGAAGAGCAGGGCGTGACCGCCGAGCAGATCAAGACGATCGAGGCGGAGACGCGGCGCGCCGTCAGCGAGGCGGCCGACTTCGCCGAATCCGCGCCCGAGCCCGACGCTGCCGAACTCTATACCGACGTGCTGGTGGAAACCTATTGATGCCGATCGAGATCAAGATGCCCGCGCTGTCCCCGACGATGGAGGAGGGCACGCTCGCCAAATGGCTGGTGAAGGAGGGCGACGCGGTGAAATCCGGCGACGTGATGGCCGAGATCGAGACCGACAAGGCGACGATGGAGTTCGAGGCGGTGGACGAGGGCACCGTCGGCCGCATCCTGGTGGCGGAGGGCACCGACGGCGTGAAGGTCGGCACCGTCATCATGACGCTGGCGCAGGAGGACGAGGACACCGCTCCCGCTCCCGCCCGGCCGACCGGCACCGTCGATCAGGCGACGGGCGGCGGCGAGCAGGTCGCCGAGAGCATGCCGCCGGCGGTGACGGGCGCCTCGCCCGAGCAGCCCGCGCCCCATCTGGCCGAGACGGGCGCCCGCCAGCTGTTCGACGCCGCGAAGAACGACGCAGTTACGGGTCCCGAGATCCCGGCAGGCACCGAGATGGTCCGCCAGACGCTGCGCGAGGCGCTGCGCGATGCGATGGCGGAGGAGATGCGCGCCGACGACCGCGTCTTCGTGATGGGCGAGGAGGTCGCGCAATATCAGGGCGCGTACAAGGTGACGCAGGGCCTGCTCGAAGAGTTCGGCGACACCCGCGTCATCGACACGCCGATCACCGAATACGGCTTCGCGGGCATCGGCACCGGCGCGGCGATGGGCGGCCTTCGCCCGATCGTCGAGTTCATGACGTTCAATTTCGCGATGCAGGCGATCGACCACATCGTGAACTCCGCCGCCAAGACCAACTACATGTCGGGTGGCCAGATGCGCTGTCCGATGGTGTTCCGCGGCCCCAACGGCGCCGCCAGCCGCGTCGGGGCGCAGCATTCGCAGAACTACGCGCCGTGGTACGCCAGCGTCCCCGGCCTGATCGTCATCGCGCCCTATGACGCCGCCGATGCCAAGGGGCTGCTGAAGGCCGCGATCCGCACCGAGGACCCGGTCGTGTTCCTGGAGAACGAGCTGCTGTACGGCCGCTCGTTCGAGGTGCCCAAGCTCGACGACTGGGTCCTGCCGATCGGCAAGGCGCGGGTGATGCGCGAGGGCACGGACGTGACGCTGGTCAGCTATTCGATCGGCGTCGGCCTGGCGCTCGAGGCCGCGGAGAAGCTGGCGGGCGAGGGGATCGACGCCGAGGTGATCGACCTGCGCACGCTGCGCCCGCTCGACCGCGACACGGTGCTCGCCAGCCTCAAGAAGACCAACCGCATGGTGGTGGTCGAGGAAGGCTGGCCGACGTGCAGCATCGCGACGGAGATCATCACGCTGTGCATGGAGCACGGCTTCGACGACCTCGACGCGCCGGTGCTGCGCGTCACCAACGAGGACGTGCCGATGCCCTATGCCGCCAATCTGGAGCAGCTGGCGCTGGTGACGTCCGACAAGGTCGTGAGCGCGGTGAAGAAGGTCTGTTATCGCGGCTGAGCACACGGCCTTCCCGCTCGGGAAGGCCCGTCAGGCGCTATGCTTGTCGCATGTCGACGCGACGGCGGCGGGACTGGGATTGTAGACCTGGACCCAGCTGCGGTTGTCGCGCACGATGAACGAGGCGACATAGTGGACGATCCGCGGAGTCAGGTAGATCGAGCCGAACAGCGGCTTGTACTGATAGTTCACCTCGACGAACATGACGCCGGTGTTGAGCGGCGCCGTGATCGGCGTCGCCGACGCGCCATAGTTGAGGACGATCGTGCCGGCGGTCGCCCGCGTGCCGTCCGACCCGGCCGTCGTGGGCACGGTGGGATAGGTCGAATCATACCCCGCCCCGCTCATCGCGCCGAGGCAGCGTTGCCAATGGACGCGTTGAAGGGGGATGAGGTCGGACGTCCCGTCGGAAAAGCTCCGCTGCACGTTCTCGAGGCTGGTCAGCGTGATCCGGCCGTTCGTGGTCAGCGCGAGTGCGGCGCCTTCCAGCTTCGAGCCTTGCAGCACGTCGTTGACGTCCGTTTCGCGCAGCGTCGTCACGCCGCCGTTGTTGTCGAGGCCGACGCGCGACGCGTTGTCGGCGAGGTTCAGCGCGTACTGGCTGACCCGCAGGTTGCAGATCGCGAAGTTCGACAGCTCGATACCCCAGCAGCCGACCGCCATGACCAGCGGCAGCGTCAGCGCGAACTCGAGCAGCGAGGTGCCCGAGCGGTCGCGCGCGAGACGGGCGAGCGTCGCGGTCATCTGGTGACGCGCGCGCGCGGCGGACGGGAGGGCGTTCACTTGGGACAGACCTGTTTGGGGGTGAAGGCGCTCTGCGTCGCCCAGGGCTGGTTCTTCAGCACGGTCATCCCCGTCAGCGTCGCGGTGGGGGACAGGCCGATCATCGTCGCGATCGGGAACAGGCGCGGATAATAGACGTGGATCGTGTACACGGTCACGTCGTTCGCGCTGCCCTGGCCGGACGTGCCGGGATCGGCGTCCCAGGTGCTGTTGCCGTTGATGTCGGTGAAGCAGTCGGACTTGGCGTCGTAGACACCGTTGTTGTTGGTGTCGACGAACGGCTCCGGCCCGACGGCGCTAAAGTTGGAGTAGCTCGACCGTTTGGAATCGTAGGTCGCGTTCTTGGCGATCTGCAGCACCTGCTGCATCACGACCGTGTCGATCTGGCCCGTTTGCGTACCCGCGCCCTGAATCGTCGAATCGCGCCCCGCCTTCTGGACCGCGCCGGTCAGGACCGACTGGACATAGCCCTGATAGGTCAACTCGCCGAGACTCATGATGACGAGCAGCATCACGGGCACGACCATCGCGAACTCGATGACCGCCAGCCCGCGCGCATCGCGCGCGAGGCGCCGGACGAGACGGGCGGGCGCGGCGATCACTGGCTGATCCTGAGCTTGGCGACACGGGTGGCGATGCTGGCGAAGGCGGCGGTCAGCTGATCGGTGCTGGTGGCGGTGAACGCCTGGCCGGGCGAGGCGCAATAGTTGAGGTCGGGCGTCAGGCTGGTGCCGAGCGCGACGACGTAGATGGTGGTGCCGCGCGCCTTTGCCGCATCGCACTCGATCCGGAACCGCGCGGTGTGGTTGTTGTAGTCGGTCGTCGCCGAGCCGTCGCCGGTCACCCGCTGGTCGAGCGCCTCGACACCCGTCTGACCATAGATCGTCTCGCCCGGCGACATCGTGCCGTCGGTCATGAACACGATCGATCGCGACGGTGGGTTGCGGCCCGGCCAGGCGGCGGTGTCGGCCGCGAAGATGCCCTTGGCGGACAGCATCCGGTTGCCCCACGCCATGCCGACGTCGTGATAAGTGCCGCCGAAAGCGCGGAAATCGTTGTTGTACACGTAATCGTGCACGGCTTGCGCGGTCATCGTGCCGAGCCGCTGCGCCGCCATGCCGCAGGTCGCCGCGCCGCTCTGATCGTAGGGATCCCCCGCGCGATAGGCGATATCGGTATATTGATTGATGTTGGTCTCGCTGACCTGATCGTCGTTCACGTCCTGAACCGCGGTCGAGTTGCGCAGCCAGACGGCGTCGGCCCACATCGGCCGCCACAGATTGGTGGGATCGGTCGGGATCACGTCGGGGTCGAGGTCGGGCGGCAGGTTCGACACGTCGAACGAGGACGCCGTGGTGGTGTTGAGTTCCTCGACGCACCCGCGCCACCGTGCCGTGCTGCCGTCCAGCCGGCTGGGGTTTGCGACCGCGGGGTTCGACAGCGACAGGCTGCGCACATAGGCGCTCGTGTCGAGCTGATAGGGCTGATAGCGCCAGACCGGACGAAGTGGTTGCTGCGTACCCGAGCAGGTGCCGCCATTGGAGGCGGTCCAGGTCAGATTATAATAGTTCACCGCCTGATAGTAGCTGGTGTTCCACGTCGGGCCGCTCGTCGCATAACCTGTCGCGGGGTAGCGCTGCGTGACACAGTTCGCCTTGGGTACGTTGGTCAGCGTCGCACTGGCAGCCGACCCATAATTATAGTCGCGGTTCACCTGCCGGCTCTGGTACGTCCAGTTGGTGTTCTGGATATACTGCGGCGGGATCGAGGCGCCGATGTTCATCGCCGAGTTGTACGGTGCGAAACCATAGCGGAAGTGGGTCGACGGATCGGCGTTCGCCCGCATCGTGCTGTCGAACAGCAGCACCGCGCGGCGCAGCGACTCGATCTTGGAATACATCGTGCTGCCGGCGACCTGGGTCGGCGGCTTTTCGGGATCGTAATAGCCCGTCGTGCTGTCGGTACGCTGGAACGCCGTCGCGGGTCCGTTCGCACAGTTGGTGGGGTCGCTGGGATAGCAGGACATCGATCCCGTCGTGTCGAGTACGAACATCACGTCCGTGTCCGCCAGATCGTATACCGCCTGACACGTCACCTTCAGCGGCACCGCCGGTGCACCGAAATAGTTCATCAATACCATCGGCACCGTCACCGTCGCCACGCCATAAGCCGCGTTGGCGACGGCGGACGTGCCCTGTCGCGTCTTGGACGCGGTGAACACCGGGTTGGCGGCTTGAAACCAGCCGCTCTGGAAGTTGTTCTTGAAGAACTGCTGCGCCTGTCCGTCCGCCACCGGGTCGAGCGGCGCGGTCGTCTGGTCCGCGCTGGCGTTCGACGGCCAGCTGGTGTCGGACATCGCATGGCGACCCGCCAGCACGCCCGCGTCGCACGATTGCTGCAACCGCACCCGCACGACGTACAGCCGTGCCATGTCGACCGCGGAGCCGGTGAAGCCGATCAGCGGGACCAGCGCGGCGCCCATGATCGCCAGCGTGTTACCCGCGACGTCGCGGCGCAGGCGCGCGAGGAAGCCGATCGCGCCGCGCGGAGCGCCGGCTGCGCGGTCGCCGCGCGCCGTTCCGCCGTCGTGTGCCGATCTGAACCTCAACCACCCCATGTCGCTCGACGCTTCCCACCTCGATTGTGCCTGGCGGTGGTGGTAGCGGCGACGGCCTAATGGCTGGCCAATGCACATGGTTAACGAAACTCTGACTCCGGCTGCCCGCCCGGACGCGTCGCCCGAGCGCGCGCTGGTGCTGAGCTATGCGCCTGCGGCGGCTCGTGCGGCGCTGGCGGCGGTGCTCGCGCTCGACGATGCGCTGGCGGCCATCGTGCGCGCGGCGCGCGAGCCGATGATCGGGCAGATGCGGCTGACGTGGTGGCACGGCGCGCTGACCGCGCTCGACGAAGGGGTGGTGCCCGCGCAGCCGGTGCTGACCGCGCTGGCCCGCGACGCGCTGCCCCGTGGGGTAAGCGGCCTGCGCCTGGCCGGGATGATCGACGGCTGGGAGATGCTGCTCGACGCCGAGCCGCTCGATGAGGCTCGCCTCGCCGCCTATGCCGCGGGGCGGGGTGGAGCGCTGTTCGCGGCGGCGGGCGTGGCGCTGGGCTCGGCGCCCGGCGATCCGCTGGCGACGGGCGGCGAGGGTTGGGCGCTCGCGGACCTGGTGGCGCACGTCGGCGACGGCACCGAGCGCGCCGCCGCCGCCGCGCTCGGCCGCGACCGGCTGGCGGCGGCGACGGGCGTGCGGTGGAGCCGGGCCGCGCGCGCGCTCGGCGCGATGGCGCATGGCGCACGAATGGACCTGGCCGATCCCGGGATGCCGGTCGGATCGCCCCGCCGCGTCGCGCGATTGCTGCGCCACCGGTTGACCGGTCGGTAGCGCCCGTTAGCTTCCCCGCTGGGCGGAAGCGGGGGAGCGGCGCGGATGTGGCGGTATCTGGTGGGCGGCGTGGCGGCGCTGCTGATGGTGGCGGCGGTGATGCTGGCGATGAACAAGGGCGCGCGCAGCGTCGCGGTGCTGCCCGCCGCCCCGGCCGCGCTCGCGGCGCTGGGCGGCGGACAGGCGGCGGAACCCTTGCCCGCCACCGTCCCCGCCGCCAGCGAGCGTACCCGCGAGCAGAAACGCTTCGACCGCTACGACAAGGACCGCAACGGCACGGTGACGCGCGAGGAATATCTCGCCGCGCGGCGCAAGGCGTTCGCGAAACTCGACGTCGACCATGACGGCAAGCTGTCGTTCGACGAATGGGCGATAAAGGCGGAAACCAAGTTCGCGGGCGCGGACGCCGACAAAACGGGCACGCTGACTGCCGCCGAGTTCGCCACCACGGCCGTCAAGCGCAAGCCTGCGCGCCGGGTGCCGTGCGCGCCCACCGCCGCGCCGGCAGCGGAGGAGAAGGAGGAAAGCTGACCCCTCCTCCGTTCATGCTCAGGGTAGGCGGGGTTGGTTTCCGCGGCCGACAATCAGTGCCGCCACGCCAAATCAGACCGGTTCCGCCACCCGCTCCTCGACCTGCGCCATCCAGCCCGCCAGCGCCTCGCGGCCGCGGCTGGTGTACAGTTTCTTGCGATCGCCTTTCTTGGCGCGGCCCTCGATCGGGGGGAACAGGCCGAAATTGACGTTCATCGGCTGGTAGCTGTCCGCCGTCGCGCCGCCGGTAATGTGGCGCAGCAGCGCGCCCAGCGCGGTTTCGGGCGGCGGCGGCGCCAGCGTGCGGTTGCCCAGCTCCGCCGCCGCGAACCGCCCCGCGAGCAGGCCGACGGCGGCACTCTCGACATAGCCCTCGCAGCCCGTGATCTGCCCCGCGAAGCGCAGCGACGGGCGCGATTTCAGCCGCAGCGTCGCGTCGAGCAGCACCGGCGACCGGATGAACGTGTTGCGATGCAGCCCGCCCAGCCGCGCGAACTCCGCGTTTTCCAGCCCCGGTATCGTGCGGAACAGCCGCACCTGCTCGGCATGTTTCAGCTTGGTCTGAAAGCCGACGATGTTCCACAGCGTGCCCTGGGCATTGTCCTGCCGCAGCTGCACCACCGCGTGCGGCCAGCGGCCGGTGCGCGGGTCGTCGAGGCCGACGCCCTTCATCGGCCCGAACCGCAACGTGTCGAGCCCGCGCGACGCCATCACCTCGATCGGCATGCAGCCCTCGAAATAGGGTGTGTCGCGCTCCCATTCGCGGAACTCGGTCTTCTCCCCGTCCATCAGCCCGGCATGGAAGGCGGCATATTGCTCCTTGTCGAGCGGACAGTTGATGTAGTCGGATCCGTCGCCCTTGTTCCAGCGCGACTGGAACCAGGCCGTCTCCATGTCGATCGAGTCGCGGTGGACGATCGGCGCGATCGCGTCGAAGAACGCCAGCGCCTCCGCCCCCGTCGCCTCCGCGATACCCGCCGCCAGCGCGGCGCCGGTCAGCGGCCCGGTCGCGACGATCGCGGGGCCGTCGGGCAGCGCGTCGACGCGCTCGCGCACCACCTCGACCTTGGGATGCGCCTCCAGCGCCGCGGTGACGGCGGCGGAGAAGCCGTCACGATCCACCGCCAGCGCGGAGCCGGCCGGCACGCGCGTCGCGTCCGCGGTACGCAGGATCAGCGAGCCGAGCGTCCGCATCTCCTGATGCAACAGGCCGACCGCGTTCGAGTCCGCGTCGTCGGAGCGCAGGCTGTTGGAACAGACGAGCTCGGCCAGGCTGTCACCGTGGTGCGCGGGCGTCGCGTGGCCGCCGCCCCGCATCTCCGACAGGCGGACGCGCCACCCCGCCTCCGCCAGTTGCCAGGCGGCTTCCGACCCGGCGAGGCCGCCGCCGACGATGTGGATGTCGTGTGTCATCGCCTGCCGGTAGCGGATGGCGCCGGCGGAGGCGAGGGTGCGGCGGACCGTGCCCGCAAGCTGATTGATACGGGTCAACCGATGCGACCAACCCGGACGTTGCGCGTTGCGCGCCTGTGTTTGCAGGAGAGTAACGATGACTAAGACAAGCCTTTTTGCCGTCGCCGCCGCGACCGCGCTGTGTCTGGCCGGCACCGCCGGTGCGCAGACGGCGCCGGCCGCCCCGATGGCGGGTGACCCGATGACCGCGCCGACGATGGCGCCCGATTACGTCAAGGACGCCGGCGCGGGCGACAAGTTCGAGATCGATTCGAGCAAGCTGGTGCTCCAGTCGACGAAGAACGCCAAGGTACGCTCGTTCGCCAACAAGATGATCGCCGACCACATGAAGAGCACCGCGATGGTCAAGGCCGCCGCGCGCAAGGATGGCGTGGCCGTTCCCCCGCCCATGCTGATGCCCGCGCAGCAGCAGATGATGAGCGACATCCGCTCGGCGACCGGCAAGGCACGCGACGGCGTGTACATGCAGGACCAGGCGACCGCGCATCAGGCGGCGCTGATGGTTCAGCAGAGCTATGCGCAGGGCGGCGACAAGCCCGCACTGATGGCGGCGGCGGGCAAGATCGTGCCGGTGGTGCAGAGCCACATCGACATGCTGAACAGCACGGGGTCGATGTCGGGGATGTGATCCCCGGCCACGGCCGACGCGACGAAGGGCGGTGGCGCGAGCCGCCGCCCTTTTTCCATGTCGTTCCGCCGTATCGGCCCGAGCCTCAGCCGGTGACCGGCAGTTTGACCTGCCCCGCCTCGTCGCGGCCGAGCGGGCCATAGGCGATCACCGTCTCGAGCAGCAGCGGCCCGTACAGATGCGGGAACAGCTGACCGCCGCGGGACGGTTCCCAGCGCAGCGACGCCCCGAACGATCCAAGATCCACCGCCGCGACGTGCAGCTCGTCCTGCCCGGCGAAATGCTTGTCCACCGTCTCGGTCAGCTGTTCGGCGGTCGACAGGTGGATGTACCCGTCGGCCAGATCGATCGGCGCGCCAGCGAAGCTGCCGTCACGTTCCAGCGTCGCCATCTCGTCGGCGGTCAGCACCTTGTACGCGGTGGTCGTGTCGGTCGCGTCGCTCATTCGCCGTCCTCCGGGCCTGCGGCATCGTCCTCGCCGATCGTCGCGCCGGTATCGGGCGCGGTCGCGACCGCGCCGTCCGCCAGCACGATCTCGGCGTCCTCCTCATTCTCCTCGATGCGCGCCGCCGACACGACGTGCTCGCCGCTCGCGACGTTGAACAGGCGGAGCCCCGACGATCCGCGCCCGATGACGCGCAACGTGGCCAGCGGCATCCGGATCAGCTTCGCCTGATCGGTGACCAGCATCAGGTCCTGCGCCTTGGTGACCGGGAAGCTCGCCACGACGGGGCCGTTGCGGGCCACGTTGTCGATGTTGGTGATGCCCTGGCCACCGCGGCCCGTGCGGCGGTATTCGTAGGCGCTCGACAGCTTGCCGTATCCGTTGGCGCAGATCGTCAGGATGAACTGCTCGGCGCCGCGGAGCATGTCGAACCGCTCCATCGGCATGTCGGGCTCGCCGTCGCGTTCCTTGTACGGCGCGAAGCGGAGGTAATCCTCGCGCTCCTCCTGGCTCGCCGCGATGCCGTGGAGGACGGAGAGCGAGATCACTTCGTCGCCGTCCTTCAGCGTCATGCCGCGCACGCCGGTCGCGGTGCGGCTCTGGAACTCGCGCACGTCGTCGGCGGCGAAGCGGATCGCGCGACCCAGCCGCGTCGCCAGCAGCACGTCGTCGTCCTCGCGCAGGAGCGCGACGCCGATCAGCCGGTCCCCCCTTCCACCATCAGCCTCGCTGCCGTCCTCGTCCGCCTCGAACCGCATCGCCAGCTTGCCGTTCGACGGCACGTTGGTGAACGCATCCATCGAGTTGCGCCGCACCGTGCCGCGCGCGGTCGCGAACATGACGTGGAGCTTCGCCCAGTCGCCCTCGTCCTCGGGCAACGGCAGCACGGTCGAGATCGTCTCCCCCGGCCCCAGCGGCAGGAGGTTGTTCATCGACCGTCCGCGCGTGGCCGGCCCACCCTCGGGCAGGCGCCACACCTTCATGCGGTACACCTTGCCGGCGGTGGAGAAGAACAGCACCGGCGTGTGCGTCGACGTCACGAACAGCTCGGCGACCGCGTCCTCGTCCTTGGTCGCCATGCCCGCACGCCCCTTGCCGCCACGCTTCTGCGCGCGGAAGCTGTCGAGGCTAGTGCGCTTGATGTAGCCGCCGATCGTGACGGTGACGACCATGTCCTCGCGCTCGATCAGGTCCTCGTCCTCGATCCCGTCGGCGGCGGCGGCGATCTCGGTGCGCCTGGGCGTCGCGAACTGATCGCGCACCGCGACCAGCTCGTCGCGCATGACGGCGTACAGCTTCGCCCGGTCGGCCAGGATCGCGAGCAGCTCGGCGATCGAGCCGGCGAGGCCCTTGAGCTCGTCGCCGATCTCGTCGCGGCCGAGCGCGGTCAGCCGATGGAGGCGCAGGTCGAGGATCGCGCGAACCTGGACCTCCGACAGGCGATAATGGTCGCCCGTGATTTCCGCCTCCACCGCCTCGACCAGGCGGATGTAGGAGGCGATGTCGGCGATCGGCCAGTCGCGCGACAGCAGCTTCTCGCGCGCCTCGGCGGGCGAGCCCGACCCGCGGATGATCCGCACGACCTCGTCGAGGTTGCCCACCGCGACGACGAGCCCGAGCAGGATGTGGGCGCGGTCGCGTGCCTTGGCGAGCTCGAACTTGGCGCGGCGGGTGATGACCTGCTCGCGAAAGCCGATGAACGCCTCGATGATGTCGCGCAGCGGCAACAGCTCGGGCCGGCCGCCTCGGATCGCCAGCATGTTGGCCGCGAACGAGCCCTGCGCGGGCGTGTGGCGCCACAACTGGTTGAGCACGACGTCCGCTGTCGCGTCGCGCTTCAGGTCGATGACGACGCGGACGCCCTCGCGGTTCGACTCGTCGCGGATGTCGCTGACGCCCTCGATCCGCTTGTCCTTCGCAGCCTCGGCGATCTTCTCGACCAGCGCGTTCTTGCCTTGCTGATACGGGATCTCCGTCAGAACGATCGAGCGCCGGTCGCCGCGCGTTTCCTCGATCTTGTGGCGCGACCGTACGATGATCGATCCGCGCCCGGTCATGTAGGCGGAACGGCAGCCCGTGCGCCCCAGGATGATCGCGCCGGTCGGGAAGTCCGGCCCCGGCACGATCCGCAGGAGCTCCTCGTCGGTGACGGGGTCGCCGCCCGCCACGCTCGCGTCCAGCACCGCGAGGCAGGCGTCGATCACTTCGCCCAGATTGTGCGGCGGGATGTTGGTCGCCATGCCGACGGCGATACCGCCTGCGCCGTTGACCAGCAGGTTGGGGAAACGCGCGGGCAGGACGGTGGGCTCGCGCTCCGACCCGTCGTAGTTGGGCTGGAAGTCGACCGTGTCCTTGTCGAGGTCGTCGAGCAGATAGCCCGCGACGCGCGCCAGCCGCGCCTCGGTGTAGCGCATCGCGGCGGCGGGATCGGGGTCCATCGAGCCGAAATTGCCCTGACCGTCGATCAGCGGCAGCCGCATCGCCCAGTCCTGCGTCATTCGCGCCAGGGCTTCGTAGATCGAGGTGTCGCCGTGCGGGTGGTATTTACCGATCACGTCGCCGACGATGCGCGCCGACTTGCGGTACGGCCGGTTGTACACGAAGCCGCTTTCGCTGGCGGAGAACAGGATTCGGCGGTGCACCGGCTTCAACCCGTCGCGCACGTCTGGCAACGCGCGCGCGACGATCACGCTCATCGCGTAATCGAGGTAGCTGGTCTTCATCTCCTCGACGATCGAGATCGGCGAGATGTCGGACGGATCGGCGAGGGTCGTATCGGTCAAATCGTAAGGCCTTGCGGGAATGGCAGTTGCTCTTTCCGGTCTAGTCCGCCTGCTCCGCCAAGGCCACCCCTGCGCCCGTGCGCTGGGAGCTTACCTGGGCAGAACTCGCGGTGTTGCCGCCGTGCCCCGGCAGACCGGCCGCTTCGCATTCTCGGGCTTCTTGCAATTGTAGCTCATCGTGCCGCCGTTACCGGTACGTGCGGTCACCAGCCGGTCGCTTCGCGTCACCACCTTGGTGGGCCGCGGCGAGGGCGATGGCCTTGGGTCCTGCCGCATCTGCGCGACGGCGGGTGCGGCGAGCGTCAGGAAGGCTAGGGCGGCGGGCAGGATCGGGCGCATGGCGGGACCTTTCGGAGCGGAATACCCCTAAAAGGATCAGGGCGTGATCTCGGTTCCGTCCCATCCGAACAGCCGGCCGCTGTCGGGCACCCGCAACCCGTCGAGCACGTCGAGCAGCTGCACCGCGGCGCGACCCGGGTCGAACAGGTCGCGGCCGGCGGACTGGAACGGCCTGGACAGCGCGGTGTCGACGGTTCCGGGGTGCAGCGCGACGACGATCGAGCGATCGTTGCGCCGGCGTTCCTCGACCGCAAGCGTGCGGACGAACTGGTTGAGCGCCGCCTTGCTCGCACGATAGCCGTACCAGCCGCCCAGCTTGTTGTCGGAGATGCTGCCCACTCTGGCCGACAGGACCGCGAAGACGGTGCGGCCGGTCCGCGGCATGACGGGCAGGAAATGCTTGGCGACCAGCGCCGGCCCGATCGCGTTGACCGCATATTGCCGCGCGAGCCAGGCGGGATCGAGGTCGCGCAACGCCTTTTCCGGCCCGCGTTCCCCATCGTGCAGCAGCCCGGTCGCGACGATCACCAGATCGGGAGAGCCCGCGCGCGCGGCGGCGGCGGCGATGCTGGCCTCGTCCTCCAGATCGAGGTGCCCGTCGCCCGCGAACGACCGTGCGAGGCCGGTGACCGCGCGGTCCTCGTCGGCCAGCGCCTCGACCAGCGCGGCGCCGATCCCGCCCGACGCGCCGACGATGATGGCGGAAGAACTCATCCGCGCACGAACCGCCAGTGATCCGCGTCGCCGTCGATCTCGCCGACAAAAGCGTAGCCGTCCGCGTCAAAGCCCTTCATCGCGTCGACGTCCTCGATCCGGTGCTCGGCCATCCAGCGCGCCATCGTGCCCCGCGCGCGCTTGGCGGCGAAGCTCTCGAACTTCGGGCCGTCCGGGCTCGCCTGACGAAAGTCGACCGCGACCACGCGCACCGCCGGGTCCAGGCGCCCGGCGAGCGGGGCCCAATATTCCTGGCTGGCGAGGTTCAACACCACGCCCGAACCCTCCTCCACCAGATCGTCGGCGAGCGCATCGGCGATCCGGTCGCCCCACCAGTCCGTCAGCTTCTTGCGGCGCGGTGCCCAGGCGGTGCCCATCTCCAGCCGGTAGGGGCGGATCGCGTCGAGCGGGCGCAGCAGGCCATAGAGGCCGGACAGCAGCCGCAGGTGATCCTGCGCGAACGTAACCGCTTCGGGTTCCAGCGATTTGGCCTCGAGCCCGCGATAGACGTCGCCGGCAAAGGCGTAGAGCGCGGGGCGGTCCTCGGCATCCGCGAAGCCGCGGAACCGCTGGACGTTGAGCGTCGCGAGCTTCGCGGAGATGCCCATCAGCTCCCCCAGCCGTTTCGCGCCCAGCCGGCCGGCGGCGGCGGCGAGCGTCGCGGCCTCGTCCGCGAACCTCGGGCGCGTCGCCTCGACGTCCGGCAGCGGCGATGCGTAATCGAGGGTCTTGGCGGGGGACAGGACGGCGATCATGCCGCCGGGTAGCCTTGCCGGTCGTCGCGTTCAATGACCGTTCAGCGCCGCTCCGGCTTGTGAAGCCATCGCCGGATCGGCTAGGCGCGCACCCGATGCCAGGCCCGTGCGCGGCCGCATGAGGAGTATCCCGATGAAGCAGTTCTCCAAGCTGGCGCCACGGCTCGCCATGGTCGCCGTCCTGGCCGCCGGCATCGGCGGCGTCGCCGCGACGCCCGCCGCCGCCAAGAAGGACGAGAAGCCCGCCGATCCCAACGCGCTCAAGCTCAGCCCGGACATCCTCAAGCAGGCGCAGATCGCGCAGCCCGCGATCCAGGCCGGCAACGTCGCCGCGGCCGAGCCCGCCGTCGCCGCGATCGAGGCCGGCGCGAAGACCGACGACGACAAGTACATCGGCGCCGTCCTGCGCCTCCAGATCGAGGCGGCGAAGATGAAGGCGGTTCCGGCCGGCCAGCCCGTCGACGAAGCACCGCTCAAGGCCCCGCTCGAAGTGCTGATCGCCAGCCCCAAGACGCCTGCGGCGCAGCGGCCGCAGTTCGCGTACCAGCGCGGCGCGATCGCGTTCAACGCGAACGACTACCCCGGCGCGATCCGCTACCTCGGCCAGGCCAAGCAGATGGGCTACAGCGACCCGCAGCTCGACCTGAAGCTCATCAGCGCGCGCTTCAAGTCCGGGGACGTCGCCGGCGGCACCGCCGAGCTCGACAGCCAGATCAAAGCGACCGAGGCCAGCGGGCATAAGGCGGACGAGCAGCTGTATCGCTTCGCGGTCGGCCAGAACATCAAGACGAACAAGCCGGTCGCGATCGACTGGATGCGCCGCTGGCTCGCGGCCTATCCGACCGCGAAGAACTGGCACGACGTGCTGACGATCTATGGCCTGCAGCAGGGGTCGCTGGCGACGCTGGACAAGGAGCAGACGGTGGACCTGTTCCGCCTGATGCGGCAGACCCGGTCGCTCGACCAATATTCCTATGAGCAATATGCCGACCGGACGTTCAAGGCCGGCCTCCCCGACGAGGCGAAGGCGGTGATCGTCGAGGGCCGGTCGACGGGCAAGATCCCCGCCGGCAGCCCCGATGCGGCCGCGATCCTGACGGTGGCGAACAAGTCGATCCAGATCGAGGGCCCGATCGCGACGCTGGACGCCAAGGCGCGCACCAGTGCGACCGGCGCGCTCGCCTCGCAGACGGCGGACGCGTATCTGGGCACCGGTCAATACGCCAAGGCGATCGCGCTCTACCAGCTCGCGTTGAGCAAGGGCGGTGTGAAGACGGACAGCGTCAACATGCACCTGGGCATCGCGATGGCGATGTCGGGCGACAAGGCGGGCGCGAAGGCCGCGTTCGGCGCGGTCACGGGCTCGCCCAACACCGACCTGGCGCAGTTCTGGCTGGTCGCGATCGACCATCCGGCGACCGCCTGATCGCCCCGTGGCTCCCGCGACCGGCCGGTCGCGGGAGCATTCGTCCGCCTAGTCGGCGACCACCGGGATTCCCGACAGCGCCTTGGCGGTCCGGATCGTCAGCGACGTCTTGACGCTCACCACGTTGGGTGCCGGCGTCAGGTGAGTGGTGAGGATATCCTGAAACGCGCGCAGGTCCTGCGCGACGATCTTCAGGATGAAATCGATCTCGCCGTTCAGCATGTGGCACTCGCGCACTTCCGCGATGGTCGCGACATGCTCCTCGAAGGCGGCGAGATCCGCCTCCGCCTGGCTGCGCAGGCTGACCATCGCGAACACCGTGATCGGGAAGCCCAGCTTCGCCGCGTCGAGCTCCGCATGATAGCCGTGGATCGCGCCCGCCTCCTCCAACGCGCGCACGCGGCGCAGGCACGGCGGCGCGGTCAGCCCCACCCGTTCGGCCAGATCGACGTTCGTCATCCGTCCGTCCTGTTGCAGCAACGCCAGTATCTGCCGGTCGATCCGGTCGAAAGCCATGGTTCGCGCCCCTCCCGGCGCTTCCGGCCCGTGCGATCGCGGGGCCGGTGCCGCCGCTATAGAAAGCTGGCGCGCGAACGCAATTGTGCCACTTTGGACCGTGCCGAAATGGGTGGTTCCGCCCGGCGATTCGGGGCGGTAGGGAATCGGTGGACGCGCCGCCACGGCGGACGGTCCCAAGGGGTTGCGGGTGCGCTTCGACGACAGCTTGCGGACGGTCCTCGCCGCCGACACGGACAGCGCGTTTGGCGCCGCGTCGGCGTGGCGACAGATCGTCGACCTGATCGGGCGCGGCCGCGCGGCGCCGCTGCCCGAGGCGCTCGATCGCCTGCGCTCGATCCGCGACACCGTTCCCGCCGCTACCCGCGCCGCCAGCGCGCGCGCTCTGGCGTTCGCGTCGCCGGGCGCGGAGCTCGTGGCATTGTTCGCGCAGGACGATCTGGCGATCGGTGCGCCCGTCCTGCGGACCGCGCAGCTGTCGACGCCCGAGTGGGTCGCGCTGTTGCCGGCGCTGTCGCCTGCCGGGCGATCGGTGCTGCGCCACCGTCGCGACCTGCCGGCGGACGTGGTCCGCGCACTGGACAGCTTCGGGGCGACCGATTTCGTACTGGGCTATGCTTCGGCCGACCCGGTCGCCGCGATCGAGCCGCCCGCCTCGGCGCCCGCACCCGCGCCTGTTCTTGCGCCCGCGACGCCGCCGGTAGGGCAGGGCAGCTTCCTGCCGCTCGGCACGATCGCGCTCGGCTTGCCCGTCGTCGCCGAGGCGCGGCGCCGGACCGAGGAGGCGGCGGCGTCGGCCGATGCGGCGGCGCCTGCCCCCGTCGACGCGGCGAACGGCAACGGTTTCCCGATCTCCGACCTGGTCGCGCGGATCGAGGCGTTCCAGCGCCAGCGGGAAGCCGCGGGCGAGGCGGCGCCACCGATCCCGCAGGCGGCGAGCCGCGCGGACAGCTTCGCGTTCGAGACTGACGCGAGCGGCACGATCCGCTGGGTCGAGGGGATCGTGCGGACGCCGGTGATCGGGCTATCGCTGGCGGGCAGCGCCGGGCCGTCGTCGGCGGTGGATGGCGTGGCGGCGGGCGCGTTTCGTCGGCGTGCGCCGTTCCGGGACGCGCGGCTGGTCGTCGGTGGCCTCTCTGCCGCGGCCGGATCGTGGCGGATCGCCGCCGACCCGAGGTTCGATCCCGAGTCCGGTCGCTTCGTCGGCTATCTCGGCACCGCGCGTCGGCCGCGGCCCGACGAGACCGCCGTGTCGGGCGCGTTCGTCGCACGATCGGCGGCGGCGGACTCGCTGCGCCAGCTGGTGCACGAGCTGCGCACCCCCGCCAACGCGATCGCCGGCTTCGCCGAGCTGATCGAGCGCGAGATGCTGGGCCCGGTGCCGTCCGCCTATCGCTCGCGCGCCGGCGCCATTCGCGCACATGCGGCCGACCTGATGGACGCGATCGACGATCTCGACACCGCGGCGCGGATCGAGGGCGGCGCGCTCGAGCTTCGGCCCGGGCTCGTGCCGCTCGCGCCGCTGCTCTCGCGCGCGCTCGCCGACTTGGCGCCGCTCGCTGCGCTGCGCGGCGCGGCGGTGTCGCTGACGCCGGTCGCGCCGGGGCTGGTGCTGGAGGTCGACGATCGCGTCGTCGAGCGGTTGATCGCGCGGTTGCTGGGCGTACTGGTCTCCGCCTGCGCGCCGGGCGAGCGGCTGGCGGTGGCGGCGATGCGCGACGGTGACGGGCGGCTGCTGATCGTCGCCGATCGCCCGGCCGCGCTCGCCGACCTCGCGCCCGACCGGTTGCTCAGCATCGACGCGGAGCAGGAGGCGGCGCTGCCGGGCGCGCCGCTGCTGGGCGCCGGCTTCGCGCTGCGGCTCGCGCAGAACCTCGCCCAGGAACTGGGCGGCGCGCTCGGCTTCGAGCCGCGCCGCTTGACTCTTCGCCTGCCCGCGGCTGCAAACGAGGCGATGGGCCAGATCTACGCGAGCTGAGGTGGCGGGCAGGGCGCCTCGCGACGGGTATCACCCGCCCGAACCCGCGCCCGACGCGCTCGTCCGCTGGCCCGAGGCGTTCGGCCGCCGCTTCACGCTCTTTGTCGACACCGAGGAGGAGTTCGACTGGTCCGCGCCGCCCAGCCGCGACGCGCGCGGCGTCACCGCGGTCGCCGCCTTGCCCGACGCGCACCGCCGGTTCCGCTCGCTGGGCGTCCTGCCCACCTATATGGTCGACCATCCCGTCGTCACCGACACGCGCGCGATTGCGGCGATGCGCGCCGTTCTCGCGTCAGGGGGCGCCGCGATCGGCGCGCAGCTCCACCCTTGGGTCAATCCGCCGTTCCAGGACGCGGCGGGTCCCGAGACCAGCTATCCCGGCAACCTGTCGCGGTCGGTGGAGGCGGCGAAAATCGACGTGCTCACCGACGCCATCGTCCGCGCGCTCGATGTCCGCCCGCTGGCGTACCGTGCCGGCCGCTACGGCATCGGCCCGAGTACTGCCGCGTTGCTGGCGGAGCGCGGGTACCGGCTCGATAGCTCCGTCCGCGCCCGCTACGACTATCGCGCCGATGGCGGCCCGGATTTCCGCGGGCTCGGATCGGCGGCCTATCGCATGGGTCCCGCAGGGGCGCTGATCGAGCTGCCGCTGACCACCGTGTTCACCGGTCGGTGGGGCGAGGGGGGCCGGCGCTGGCACGCGCTGGCGGGCGGGCTGCCACGGGCACGGGGCCTGCTCGCGCGGGCAGGGCTCGTCGCGCGCGTCGCGCTGACGCCGGAGGACATGCCGGTGCGCGACGTGACGGAGGCGATCCGTGTCGCGGCGGGGGAGGGGCTGGCGCTGCTCAACCTGTCGTTCCATTCGCCCTCGCTCGTGCCGGGGCACACGCCCTATGTGCGCGACGCAGGCGATCTGGCGCGGTTCTGGGCGTGGTGGGACGCGGTTCTGCACGCGCTCGACCAGGCGGGCTATCGCGCCGCCGCGCTCGATGATGTGATTGCCGCCGCGCGATGAGCGCGCTACCCGCGGGAGGGCGGGTGCGGGCCTGTAGCTCAACTGGTTAGAGCTGGCCGCTCATAACGGCTAGGTTGCGGGTTCAAGTCCTGCCGGGCCCACCCGCCGCCGCCTCGCAGGAGCAGATTCATGAGCCCGAACGACCCCCGCACCAGCCCCGCCGTCATCCCCGACGTGGCCGAGCACCAACCGCTCGTCGACGCCTTCACCGACGTGCCGCAGGCCGACGGCCAACGTCCCGCCGAGCACGAGATCGACGGCGACGACATGTTCGTCCAGAGCGGCGAATAGCGCTGCGGATTGCGATGCCGACATGAAGCGGCATCGCCCGGCAACGTCGGCCTGCGAGCCTGCGGGGATGGAGACCTTGCTCGCCATCCTCGCCGTATTCTGGGGCCTGCCGCTCGCCGGCGCGACCGTATCCGCGCTCGCCTCGATGCTGATGCGCTCGCAAAAAGACTGATCCCGCGCGCCGTCGCCGACGATGCGGCATTATGGAGCATCGGCACCAAAGCCAGCTATGCGCCGGATGGGTGCTGACCTGTGCGCACTCAAATAGCTGCCCCTTAATCCGGGTCTAGCGCTGCGGTGCCGCTTCCGCCAAAGCGTTATGAAATTCGCGGAGGTGAAATGATCGATTTAGAAAGGGCCACAAAGCTCGTCGAGAACGTCCACACCATCATCCAAAGCCTCGACAGCGTATCCTCTGTGGTGGACCGTCCAGCGCAATCCCTGCACGGCTCGCAAAAGCAAGCCATCAGCTTCGCACCTGTAGCGCTGGTGGCTTCTGTGCGGGACGCCATCTCCGCCATTTTGATCGTTTTGGAGACGGCGAGTAGCCCGATCAAGGGCGGCCACCCCGGTCCGCCACCAAAATGGTGGGGAGATGTCCAGAATGTCGTAGCTTCGGAGGGACTGAAAGGTCCCGACGCCGAGCAGGCCCTTATTCATGCCTTCGACGTTCTCAAAAGCCATGTCAGCGTTGACTGCCAAAAGGTCGCCGGGCTGATCTTCCTTCAACTGAATCTGGAGCGGAAGATTATACGATCCCCGAGGAGCATCGGGAGCGTAGCGATTACCGACCCACACACGAACAGGGCTGAGTTCGTTTTTGAGCCTAAGGTCAACACAGAGGCTAACGATCCCCTCCATGAACTGGAGAGCAAAGTTTCTATGTTCCCTGATGCCTGCGTGCGATATTTGCGCGGCGCTTTGAACGAAATCCGTAATCTCGAATGACATATCGTCTTCAGTCAATATTGGGAGCACCGCACGCAATTTCGCTAGCGCGGGTGATGATCTTCATCAAAACTGATTATACAGTATAATCGTCAAAGTAGCAAGAGATACTGCCCAAATCAGGCCTGTGCTAGCCTCTTAACTGACCCTATGATGACCGATTCGTGATCGCGTATCCGAATCTGCCGCCGGCAATGTACTGCTTACGGTCTATTCTGTTGAAAAAGGACGCCTCTCGAAAGGTGCTAATCATCTAGTGGATAGATTCAGACGGATGCGTCCCGCGGGATTGGCGGAAATCCGCGGCTAAGCACGTGAGGCGCGGGACTCATCCGTTGCGTTGTGACCACTAGCTCTTAAGGCTTGCAGGACGGGCGTGTCTTTCGCGCACGGCCCTGATCGGCCTCAGTTAGTGTGCCTCGGCGAACGAAGGTTACGCGCCCGGAGTTTTCCAACAGTGTCGCTCTAATGCTGCTCTTGAAGATTGTACGCCGCTTGCAGCATGGGGTGAAG
>JBPBQW010000109.1:0-83405 GCA_050955125.1 Janthinobacterium lividum | reverse complement strand
GGACGGGCTCGACGAGGACGCGACCGACTATCGCGCGACCTACAACGGCGAGGAGCAGGAGCCCGAGCTGTTCCCGGGCATGTTCCCCAACCTGCTGGCCAACGGCGCCGCGGGCATCGCGGTGGGCATGGCGACCAGCATCCCGCCGCACAACGCCGCCGAGCTGCTCGACGCGGCGATGCTGCTCGTCGACACGCCCGATGCGGACGACGCCGCGATCCTGGCGCACGTCACCGGGCCGGACTTCCCGACCGGCGGGCTCGTTGTCGACCCACCCACCGCGATCCGCGAGGCCTATGCGACGGGGCGGGGCAGCTTCCGCGTCCGCGCGCGCTGGTCCGTCGAACGCGAGAAGGGCGGCGGCTGGCAGGTCGTCGTCGACCAGATCCCCTACGGCGTTCCCAAAGGCAAGCTGATCGAGCAGATCGCGGCGCTGGTCAACGATCGCAAGCTGCCGATCCTAGCCGACGTGCGCGACGAGTCGGACGCCGCGATCCGGCTGGTGCTGGAACCGCGCAGCCGCACCATCGACGCCGACGTGCTGATGGAGGGGCTGTTCCGCCTGTCGGACCTCGAGATCCGGGTGCCGCTCAACCTCAACGTGCTCGACAAGGACCGCACGCCGCGCGTCATGTCGCTGCGCGAGGCGTTGGCGGCGTGGGTGGACCACCAGTTCGTCGTGCTGCGCCGCCGCACCGAGCATCGCCTCGCCAAGATCGCCGACCGGCTGGAGCTGGTGGGCGGCTACATCGTCGCGTTCCTCAACCTCGACCGCGTTATCGAGATCATCCGCGGCGAGGATGAGCCCAAACCGGTGATGATCGCCGAGTTCCAGCTCACCGATCGCCAGGCGGAGGCGATCCTCAACATGCGGCTGCGCTCGCTGCGTCGGTTGGAGGAGATGGAGCTGCGCACCGAGCAGGCGAAGCTGGAAAAGGAACAGGCCGGCCTGCAGGCGCTGCTCGCCGATCCCAGGAAGCAGCGCGCGCGGATGAAGCGCGACCTGGGCCGTATCCGGGACCGCTATGGCGCCGAGACGCCGCTCGGCCGCCGCCGGACCACGATCGCGGAAGCGCCGCCGACCCGCGACATCCCGCTGGAGGCGATGATCGATCGCGAGCCGATCACCGTCATCCTGTCGCAGCGCGGCTGGATCCGGGCAATGAAGGGCCATGTCGACCTGGCTTCCGCCGAGACGCTCAAGTTCAAGGACGGCGACGGGGCATTGTTCGCCTTCCACGCGCAGACGACGGACAAGCTGCTGCTCGCCGCCGCCAACGGGCGGTTCTACACGCTGGCCGCCGACAAGCTGCCCGGCGGGCGCGGGTTCGGCGAGCCGGTGCGCCTCTCGATCGACCTCGACGGCGACACCGGCATCGTCGCGCTGCTGCGCGCGGATCCGGGCGCGAAGCTGCTGGTGGCGGCGAGCGACGGGCGCGGCTTCGTGGTGCCCGCCGCCGACGTGCTGGCCGAGACGCGCAAGGGCAAGACGGTGATGACGCCGCGGGCGGGCGCGGTGCTGAAGCTCGTCCGGCCGGTGCCGGCGGAGGCGGATTACCTGGCGGTGATCGGCGACAACCGCCGCCTGCTCGTCTTCCCGCTCACCGAGCTGCCCGAGCTCGCGCGCGGGCAGGGGGTGCAGCTGCAACGCTATGGCGACGGCGGCCTGTCCGACGCGATCCCGTTCGTGTTCGCCGGCGGGCTCAGCTGGCCGATGGGCGGTGGCAGCGGGCGCACGCGGACGGAGACGGATCTTCGGCCCTGGCGCGCGGCGCGCGGCGCGGCGGGGCGGATGCCGCCGACGGGCTTCCCACGCGACAACCGTTTCTGAAGGCGCGGGAAAGGAATTAACCGGCATTAAACGGCCGGGGCCTATCGCGGTAGCCGGATGCCGCCCGATTCGCCCTCCTCGCCCGTACGCGCGACCATGCTGCTGCCACCGGCCGCGCCGGTCCCGCACGAGCTGACCAGCGCCGAGGGCGCGCTGGAGCTGCTGTCGATCCCGGCGGCGATGATCGACTGCGTGGGCGACGCGATGGAGTTCGTCGCCGTGAACCGCGCGTTCCGCGCCGCCGGTTTCGGCACACGGGCGACCCGCTCCATCTTCGCCGACGGCCTCGGCGCGCGCGTCGTCGCCTTCTGCCGCGGCGGGGTCGAGGTTGGGCGCGACGAGTTCGGCTGGCAGGTCGACGACGGGGTCGAGTCGCGCAACTATCGCGTGACGCTCGCGCGCATCGATGCCCGCGGCGCCAGTCGCTGCCTCGTCAGCCTGCTCGATCAGACGTCCGCGCTCCGCGCCGAGAACAGCCTGCGCCGCGAGATGGCGACGGACAGCCTGACGGGTCTGCTCAACCGTTCGGGGTTCGGCGATCGGCTGGACACGCTGACGCCCTCGGCGCTCGCCGGTCATGCAGTGCTGATCGTGGACCTCGAACGGTTCAGCCGCATCAACGCCTGTCTGGGCGGGCTGACCGGCGACGAGCTGCTGATCTCGGTCGCGCGGCGGCTGCGCGGGGCGTTGCGCGGGTCCGACGTCCTGGCGCGGATCGGCGGCGACGAGTTCGGCATCCTGATGGCGGTCAACGATGCCGCCGACGCCGACCACCTGGCCAAGCGGTTGCGCGGCGCGCTGGCGACGCCGTTCCGCCTGTCCGACTACGAGATCCGCGTTTCGTGCGCGATCGGCATCGCGTTCGGCTCGGCCTGCGCCGACGATCCCGACGAGCTGATCCGCAACGCGCACTTCGCCGCCAAGCGCGCCAAATCGAGCGGCCGGACCGAATCGCACCAGACCGACTCGCTGGACGCGGTGCGCGAACAGTTCGGGATCGAGACCGCGCTGCGCCGCGCGATCGAGGATGGCCAGCTCCGCCTGTCGTTCCAGCCGATCTGCGACCTCGTCACCGGCCGGGTGCACAGCGTCGAGTCGCTCGCGCGCTGGACGGACGAGCGCGGCCGCGAGCATCCGCCGTCGCGCTTCATCCCGGTGGCGGAGGAGTCCGGCCTGATCGTGCCGCTCGGCCGCTGGGCACTGGCGGAGGCGGCGCGCACGCTGGCGCGCTGGGACGCGGCGGCGGGCGGCGACTGCGGCGTCAGCATGGCGGTGAACGTGTCGGCGATCCAGCTCCACCGCGACGCGATCGTGCCTGCGGTCGAGGCCGCGCTGCACGCGAACGGCCTGACCGGCGATCGCCTGACGCTGGAGGTGACGGAAAGCGCGCTGATCGAGGAGCCGGACCGGATCGCCCGCACGCTCGAACAACTGCGCACGCTGGGCGCGGGCATTGCGATGGACGATTTCGGCACCGGCTATTCCAACCTCGCCTATCTGCGCAAGCTGCCGATCGGGACGCTGAAGATCGACCGCAGCTTCGTCACCGGCATGTTGGCGGACCCGGACAAGGTGGCGATCGTGCGCGCGGTCATCAGCCTGGCGCAGGCGCTGGGCCTCGCGACGGTGGCGGAAGGCGTCGAGACGCCCGAACTCGCGCGCACGCTGGCGGCGATGGGGTGCACCTGGGGACAGGGGTACGCCTTTGCCCGCCCGCTGGAGGCCGACGAGGCGTATCGCCTGATCGCCGAGCGCAACGGCCCCGGCGCCGCGGCGGTCTAGCGCAGCGCCGCCAGGCTCGCCGCCACTTCCTCGTCCGCGATGCGCTCGACGCGCACGGCGTCGCAAAAGCCTTCCGCGATCCAGCGCGCCTCGATCCTCGTCAGCGTCGCCGCCACGTCCGGGCCCCGGCTCAGACCGCGCGCGACGAGCGCGCCCCCGCCGATCGGCAACCGCGGCGGCGTCCAGCCGAGCACCGGCGCCGGATCCCCGCCGTGCAGCAGCAGCCGGTCGACCGCGCCCTCCACCCCGACCCGATAGGCGAGCGCCAGCGGTCCCTCGGGGGTCGGCGGCTCCGACGCCTGTTCCAGCCGTCGTCGATCGAGCTTGGACAGTTTCAGCCGCGCCGCCACCGCGCCCGCGGCGTCGGGCGCGACGAGCGTAGCCAGCCGCCGGATCGCGTCGGGCGCGACGCCCGCCGCCGCCTCGCGCGCCGCCAGCCGGGCGAGCGGCGCGGTGTCGGCGATCTCGGGCAGGACGGGGCGCAGGATGCCGCGCTCCACCATCAGCGTCATCACCGGGACGGCGTTGGCGGCGACCAGCAGTTTCAGCAGTTCCGCGGCGATCCGCTCGCGCGACAGCGCCATCAGGTCGTTGGCACGGGTCTCGCAGGCCGCGAGCCCGTCGGCGTCGATCGCGTGGCTGTCCGCGGGGCCGAACCGCGCGTGGAACCGGAAGAAGCGCAGGATACGCAGGTGATCCTCCGCGATCCGCCGCAACGGATCGCCGATGAACCGCACGCGCCCCGCGGCCAGATCGTCGAGCCCGCCGAAATAGTCGTGCAGCGTCGCCGATCCGGGCTCGGCGTACAGCGCGTTGATCGTGAAATCGCGCCGCGCGGCGTCGTCCCGCCAGTCGTCGGTGAAGGCGACGGTCGCGTGCCGGCCGTCGGTCGCGACGTCGCGGCGCAGCGTCGTCACCTCGACCGGCCCGGACGGCAGCACCGCAGTGACGGTGCCGTGCGCCAGGCCGGTGGGCACGACGCGGATCCCCGCCGCCTGCAATCGCCGCATCGTCTCGTCGGGCGGGTGGACGGTCGCCAGGTCGAGGTCCGCCGCGTCGATTCCCAGCAGCGCGTCGCGCACCGCGCCCCCCACCACCCGGGACGCGCCGTCGCCCAGCGCGGCGACCAGCGCGTCGAGCCCGGCGTGCCGGTCCCAGGGCGGGTCCCTCAGCTCCATCGCAGCCGCCGCGACAGGTTGACGACCAGCGCCGCCGTCGCGCCCCATATCCGCCGGTCCCGCCACAGGATCTCGTGAAAGCGCCGCTCGCGCCCGTCCCGCATCGCGGTCGCGTCGCGATGGTTGGCGGGATCGAGCAGGAACGCCAGCGGCACCTCGAACACGCTCGCCACCTCCGCCTCGCTCGGCACCAGCGACAGGCCGGGCGGCACCACGCCGACGATCGGCACGATGCGATAGCCAGTGCCGGTGCGATAGGGGTCGAGCGCGCCGACGATCGTCACCGCGGCCGGCGGCAAACCGATCTCCTCGTGCGCCTCGCGCAGTGCGGCCCCCCGCGCGTCCTCGCCCGGATCGAGCCGCCCGCCGGGAAAGGCGATCTGGCCGGCGTGGTGGCGCAGCGTCTCGGTCCGCTGGGTCAGGATGACGCCCGGCCCGCCGCTTGGTGCCGGTCGGTCGACGACGGCGATCAGCACCGCCGCCTGCGTCGGCGTCGGCCGCGCGTCGAGACCCGGATGATCGTCCGCCAGCAACGGCGCGACGTCGGGCACGCGCGCCAGTGCCGCCGCCAGCCGCTCCGCCAGCGTCACGCGTCGGCCCCGGCCATCAACGGGAAGAACGCGCCGTCGCTCCACACGCCGGGCGTGCCGTCCCCGTCCCCAGTTTCGGGCGCCAGCGCGACCTCCGCCAAATCGTAATACAGCGACCGCGCGACCAGCGCCTCCAGCCCGCCGCGGACGTGGAGATAGGGGCGGGGCCCGTCGGGCGTATCGGCGAAGCGCAGGCCGTGCTCGGGACCGGCGGTGACGAGGTCGCCGGTGTCGAGCCGGAACGCGATCCGCGCGTCGCGGCCCTCGCCCTCGCGCTTCATCTCCACCGCCTGGAACGCGGCGTCCTCGACGACGATGGAGAGCTTCTCGACCGGCGTCACCAGCACGTGGCCGCCATCGGCCTCGCGGCGCAGGATGGTGGAGAACAGGCGCACCATCGCCGGCCGCGCGATCGGCGCGCCCTCGTGCCACCACGTCCCGTCGCGCGCGATCCGCATCCCGCTGTCGCCGCAATGCGGCGGGTCCCAGCGCTCGACGGGCGGCAGCTTGTGCTCCGCCGCCAGCCGCGCGACCTCGGCGAGCGACAGGGAGGCGAGGTCGGGCACAGGGTCGGTCGTCATGCCTCGTCGTTAGGGACGGGCGCCGGGCCGGTAAAGCCGCGCGGCCCCAGCGCGCCCGCCACCGCCGGCACCGCGGCGCCGCGCGCGAGCAGCCGGTGCGGCTCGAACGGCCCGGGCAGCGACCATCGCGCGGTCCGCTCGGCGGTGAAGCCGAACGGGCCGTAATAGTCGGGGTCGCCGATCAGCATGATCGCGCCGTCCAGCCCCGCCCCCGCCGCCGCCGCCAGCACGCGGGCGATCAGCAGCCGGCCGACCCCGGTCCCCTGGCGCACCGGCTCCACCGCGACCGGCCCCAGCATCACCAGCGGCCAGCCGCGCCCGTCCTCGCCGGTCAGCGTCACCGGCCAGCACTGGATCGTGCCGACCGTGACGTCGTGGTCGAGCGCCGCGAAGCTCAACGCCGGGATCGGCACCAGCCCGGCGCGGATGCGATAGGCGGTGCGCGCGCGGCGGCCGGGGGCGAACGCGCGATCGAGCAGCGCCTCGACGGCGGCGTCGGGGATCTGCGCCAGCGGCACGACCTCCACCATTCGCGGGCACTCCTCTGCAGCGCCGGCACGAGCGGCCGGGCCGCGCGCTGTACCCCCCGTCGCGCCGAACGCAAGCGTCGGCCGAAGGGGGGGGCGGGGCGGACGGATCGAACTGGCGCCGCCGCGCCGCCGCGCCTACAGCGCCCCCATGCACGATCTGCTCCAGCTCGAGGTCCACGACCTCGAGGTGCCGGTCCTCACCGGCGTCTATTCCGAAGAGACCCACCTGCCGCAGCCGCTGCGCATCTCGCTGACGGTGGATCTCGACTGCCGCGACCGGTACCGGCCCGACACGCCGCTGTCGGCGTCCAAGAACTACCTCGACCTCAAGCATGCCGCGACCGGCGCGCTGCCCCCGGGCGTGCATTTCACGCTGATCGAGGCGGTGGCGGATCACATCTGCGAGACGTTGTTCCTCCAGGATGCCCGCGTCGCGCGCGTCCGGGTCAAGATCGTGAAGCTCGCCATCGCGGAAGAGGGCGAGGCGATCGGCGTTACCCTGGTCCGTCACCGCCGCTGACCGGCGCGGCGCCCGTCGAGCGCTCCTGTCCCACGATGGCACGCGGGCCGCAGGGGCCCAGCTGCGCCAGCACGAAGCGATAGTCGGCGCGCGCCGCATCGGCGTCGGCGGGATCGAGCGACGCGACGCTCGGCTCGGGCAGCGCGCGCGGCAGGAAGCAGGCGAGCCGATACCACAGCAGCGTGTCGCGCGCGGGCGGCGCGGCGGCCTCGTCGACGATCTCGCTCAGCGCCACCGCCCAGGTCGGCCGCTCGCCCGGCCGGCGCAGGATCGACAGGGACACCGGCCGCGCGTCGGCGGTGGCGAGGAACACCTGCGTCTCGCCCTCGCCGGGCAGCGATCCCGGCACGTGGAAGGCGTGGCCGACGCCGGTGATCCGCGGCGGCGCATCGGGCGCGATCGCCGCGCGCGCGATCTGCCGGACGAGCGCGTCGGCCTGCGGCGACCAGTCGAGCTGCGCGTCGGGCGACACCAGCTGCACCTGTCCCACCGCGTCGCCGGCGACGACCCCGGGCGCCGGCCGCGCGAACACCAGGACGCGCAGGCGCTTGAGCCTGGGCAGCCGCCCGTCCGGCCCCGGCGCGACGTCGGCGAGCCAGCCGATCCGCGGCGGCAGGCCGCCCGCCCCGCGGATCAGCGCGCCGACGTCCGCCTCGACGTAGAAGCGGGTGAGGCCGGGCGCGACGCCCGCCGCCTCCGCGCCCTTGATCCGCGTGGCGCTGCGCACGGTCGCGTCGGCGATCACCGGCGCGGCGAGCACCAGGTCGGCGTGAAAGGCATAGGGAAGGGCGGGGGCGGACACGGACGCGCCGCCGTCGGCCGGCGCCGGGTCCGTCTGCGCGGGCGCCGGAAACGCGAGAACGAGGGTCGCGGCGATCGCGGCGACGGGGAGGCCGAGGGTCTTGTGCGCCATGAACGTGCGTCTACGCCATGCTTCGGGCGCGGTGTAGTGCAAACATAGGCCACCCGAGGTTCTGATTTATGCGAGCGACAAAGCGTTTGCGTCTCCGTTAACCCGACGATACACATTTGCATCCCGGCTGGTCCGGCGTCTGGGCGAAGGGGGTGCGGGGCACCCGTTTCGGCATCGACGACGCCGATCCAGCCTCGAAACAAGGGAGTTTGGGAGCTGAATGGCTTACGCTGATCGCAGCGCGACGGGTAGTCGCACGGTAGCGATGGTGATCGTCGCGGTCATCGTCATCGCCGTGGGCTATGCCTTCGTGACCGGCCTGGCGGTGAACTTCATCCACAAGGTCGCGCCAAAGCTCAACACGTTCGACGTGCAGGAGCCGCCGCCCCCGCCGCCGCCGGATGTGCCGCCGCCGCCCCCGCCGCCGGACCAGCCGCAGTCGGCATCGCCGCCGCCGGTGGTGTCGCCGCCGCCGATCGTGCGGACGCCTGCGCCGTCTCCGCCGGTCATTGCCGTTCCGGCCGCTCCGGCGATCGTGTACGCACCGACTGCCGCGCCGGCACCGCCGGCCGTCGCACCGCCGGCGCCGCCACGGGTCGTCAGCCAGGCCGCTGGTCTGAAGGGCAATCCCGGGCAGTATTTCGGTCCGGACGCCTATCCGCCGGGCGCGTTGCGGGCCGAAGCGCAGGGCCGTGTCGTCGCCGCCCTGACTGTCGGTACCGATGGCCGCGTGTCCGGCTGCAGCGTGACAACTTCGAGCGGTAACAGCGATCTGGATGACGCGACCTGCCGCATCGCCAAGCGGAGCGTTCGCTTCACCGCGGCAAAGGACGCCTCCGGTGCGCCGATCGCTTCTTCCTACACCCTGCCCGTCAGGTGGGTGTTGCCGAAGGATTAAGCGGACCGGGCCGGGCCGATGCCCGGCCGGTCTTCCAACGTGCTTTCACCCTCTTCGATCTTCGTAAGGAACCCTGATCCATGCTGACCACCATCCTCTCGGCCGCGGGCACCGCCGCCGGCGGCGACCAGACCAACCAGTTCGGCCTCGGGCCGGCGCTCAAGCAGGGCGGCCTGATCTCGCAGACCGTGTTCGGCATCCTGGTGCTGTTCCTGGTCATCTCGCTCTACATCATGTTCACCAAGCTGTTCGAGCAGCAGAAGGTGATGAACCAGGCCAAGCGCGTCCGCCAGGGCTTCTGGTCGTCCAACTCGCTGCGCGAGGGTGCCGCCAAGCTCGACAAGGACTCGGCCTATCGCCAGGTCGTCGACGACGGCCTCGCCGCGCAGGAGCAGCATGGCCGCCTGACCGATCCGGTCGAGGCGCATGACTGGCTGCACGGTTCGCTCGCCCGCTCGGAGGCGACGATCAACTCGCAGCTCGGCTCGGGTCTCGCGTTCCTGGCCACCGTCGGCGCAACTGCGCCGTTCATCGGCCTGTTCGGTACCGTGGTCGGCATCTATCGCGCGCTGATCGCCATCGGCGCGGCGGGCCAGGCATCGATCGACAAGGTCGCCGGCCCGGTCGGCGAGGCGCTCATCATGACCGCGCTCGGCCTCGTCGTCGCCGTTCCCGCCGTGCTGGCGTACAACTGGCTGCAGCGCCGCAACAAGTCGATCGCGGAGGACCTGTCGGCCTTCTCGAACGACGTGCTCGGCTTCCTGGCCTCCAACGGCGCGGTGCGCCCGACCCCGGCGCAGGCCCGTCAGGCCGCTCCGGTCGGGACCAAGCCGACGACGACGGCCGGCCAGACCGGCGGCGTCGCCCGCCCGTAACCTGGACCGACCCGGCGCCGCCCGATCGGGTGGCGCCGGTCTGCCGCGGCGGCGCTCGCGCCGCCCGGCCACGATCCGCCGGGTCCATGGGGACCGGCCTCAACGAATAGGATAGCTCGCAATGGCAATGAGCGCTGGTGGAGGCGGCGGCGAGGAACGCCCCATGTCGGACATCAACACGACGCCGCTGGTCGACGTCATGCTGGTGCTCCTCATCATCTTCCTCGTGACGGTGACGGTGGCGGTGCAGACCGTGCCGCTGAAACTGCCCGACGTCCGCTTCGACCCCACGACTACCAAGCCCGAGAACGTGTCGCTCTCGGTCGTGTCCGACGGCGGCCAGTGCGCGGTGTACTGGAACCAGACCAAGGTCGGTCACCAGGAGCTGCTGACCCGGGCGGTCGACAAGCTGAAGGTCGAGATCGCGCGTCAGGGCGGCGTCAACGCTGCCGGGCTCGAGCTGCCCGAGGCGCACATCCGTGCCGACGTCAACGTCCCCTATCGCTGCGTCGGCGGCGCGATCTACACGATGCAGATGGCGGGCTTCGCGCGCGTCGGCTTCATCTCGCAGCCCCCTGGCGGGCAGCAGGAAAGCGCCACCTTCTGATCGGTCACTGTCTGATCGGCTGACCGATCGTCTCATCCTCGCCTGAACTGGAGTAGTTTCCCATGGCCATGAGTGCCGGCCGCGACGACGGCGAGCCCATGATGGAGATGAACACGACGCCGTTGATCGACGTCATGCTCGTCCTCCTCATCATGTTCATCATCACGATCCCGCCGCAGACGCACGCGGTGAAGGTCGATCTTCCGCAGAACACCACCACCCCGCCGCCGCCCGTGCTGCCGGACAAGAACTCGCTGACCATCAACCCGGCGGGCGTCGTCGCGTGGAATGGCCTGCCCGTGACGCAGGTGACGCTGACCCAGTATCTGGAGGCGTCCAAGAAGCTGGCGGTGGAGCCCGAGCTGCATTTCGAGCCCGATCCCGCCGCCAAGTTCGAGAAGGTCGACCAGGTTCTCGCCGTCATCAAGCGGTCGGGCATCACCAAGCTCGGCTTCATCGGCAACGAGCGCTACGGCACCTCGTTCTGAGGCGACGGGCATCGTGGGATGACGAAAGGGCGGCCCGGTGGGTCGCCCTTTTCCGTTGGAGGTGAGTCCGGCGCGCCGAGACCCGTCTCGTCCTCGCGCGAAAGCCGTTAAATCGGCCGATCCGATCGTCGCATCCATCCTCTGAACCCTGGTTCGCGCGGGCGAACGGGGGGCGACGAATAGCTCTCCACATGTTGGACGAGCCGTGGCAGCGCCGAGGCCATGCTTCGCCGACCCGCTGACGCCGTCAACCGACCCCGGACGCCGGCCGTTCGACCCGGGCCTGGCGCGCGCCGCGACGGGGCGCGGGCCGTCATGGGACGCCACCGGGCACCGGGTCGGACGCGCACGGGCCCGGTATCTGCCGAAGCTCCCCGCGCCGGCCAGGCGCCACGCGGGCGTCACTCAGGCGGCCGTCACGCTCCCCCGGCGCGCCGACCACGCCTCACCGACGCGACACCACCGCGACGGTTTCGGGTCGCCGCGCGCCCCATCCGCACCACCGCGCGCCGCGGCCGCGACGCCCACGCGACCGCCATCGGTCCTCGCTCCCTCCTGGAGCCGACGCAGACCGCGCAAAACACCGCGTATCGTCAGAACTTCCTCAACTTCACGACCCCGCACGGCCGCGCCGCCGCGGTCACCGTTGGCACGGGCTTAGAATGACATTGGAAGCCGGCTCATCTACCGGCGCGAGCTTCTTTCGCCCGCATTCCAGACACCTCTGCTTACGCATATCGTCATCGCAGCGATAGAACATCCAGCACCTCGCTCCGGCTCCACAGGCCGTGAAAGCTCTCGAACCCGAGTTCCCTGAGCTGGTTGTTCACGTGCTCGGCCGACGTCCGGGTTCGCCGAGCGATCTCGGCGGCTGATACGTATTGGATCGCCAGCGCCTCGACGTCCACCCTCGGCGACCTAAGCGCCTTCGATCTCATTTCCTCGGACAGAACGCCCGCGATCCGAAGTCGACGCACGTCGCCGGGAATGATGTTGAGCAGTTCAGCCGCATCGATGGTCGACATGTCTGGAGCGGGCATCCGCGCCTGCCGGGGCTTCGCGCCGATGAAGGCGTCGAGGCTCCCGCGCTCCACATGCAGATGCTCGATGCTGATGCCGCCCACGGGCCAGAACGCGATGCGCTTGGCGACGAGTCCCTTGTAGATGTCCGACCAGGGCTTCGCGCTTCCGCCGATCCGCCGACTCTCGTGGCCGATGGGTAGCGAATCCGTAGGACGCGCGCGCTGCGACTGGGAGCGCATCAGGCGCTTGAGGAAGGCGTCGAAGGTCGAGGCGATCGCCATTGGTCGACGCAGCATGACGGACAGCAGCTGATGGTCGCACCGATCGAGCAGACCAGCATCGAAGAACTGCTCGATCGCATAAAGCGGCAGCTGGAGCTGGTCCATGATCGAGGAGATCGAGATCGAGTCGTTCCACTGGGTCACTGCCGCGTCGATTTCCGGCGCCGAGTAGAGATACGTTGTAAGATCGCCGCTTTTCTTCGACGGCCTATGGGGGACGAGTCCAAGTCGGCGGATCTCCCCGGCATGTTCCCGGAAGCCGGACAGCATGCGATCGACCTCGCGGCCGGTGTAGGTGACGTCCGCGCTCAATGGACCGGGTTTCGAAGGCGGCCTGAGGTCGGGAAACACCTCGGCGAGCAGGCTCGTCTGGTCGCCGAAAGCCGAGTCGCCCCAAGCGATCCTCCTGATCCGCCGCCTCAGATCGCGTCGGCATGCGACCTCGTCGGATGCCTGCGCGACGCGATCAAGTGCCCATGACGATATGCCGTGAGGCCAGGAACGGAGGAGGGCGATGCCATGGGCGGCGGTTTCCGCCAGACGCTCGGGCGCCATCCTGCCTGCGCGGGTCTGCCAGGCCCGCTTCTCGGAACCGTCTTCGCAGTCGAGGCCGCAGCGCATGGCGAGCCGAGCGAGTTCGCCGGGCGCAAGCCGGCGCAGACGTCGCGGCATGGCCGCCACGGTTTTGGTTCGCTCCGCAGGTCGAAGGGAGAGGAGGTCGGCGAACAGCCGGTAGTCCTCGACGAGATCGTCCGCGAGTTGTGGCTCGGCGCTCGGCGGGATGATATTGAAGCACTCCTCGCACCGATCGATCCCGTAGGTGTTGGCCCAACCGAGGGTGGCACCGCAGTTAGGACAGGTGTCCACCAGCCGTTCGAGCGACACCGGACAGAACGGCAGGACATTCATGAGCCAGGCCTGCCGGTGATGCGGCGAGGCGAGCAGCGAGACGGGCGAGATCCGCCGGCGCTGCAGCTCGAGGTGTCCCCGCGGTAGGACAAGGCCATCGAAGTCTATGAAGTGCTGAAGGCGGCGGTCACCCGGCTCTAGGAGTCGCCGCCCGGCCTGCGCGGTCAGGCGACCCGCATCGCAGCGTATCACCTGGGCCAGTCGTGTCAGTTCGGCGGGATCGCCCAATTGAGTGAGGCCGGCGCGCTTCCCGGCGCCGGCCTCCTTCAGTACATAGCCGGGCCGCACGAGGTGGTGGGCCGCGACGCCCCGGGCGATCGCGCCCGGCACGCTTTCGTCGGGCTGGACATCCAGATCGAATCGCAGGCGGCGCAGCTTAGGGGCGATATCCTCGACCATCAGGCCTTCGTATTCGAGAAGGGGTCCGTCACCAGCCAGGCCGCGCCGATGGCGAACTGGCGCGTGGCCCTGCTGAGATCGTAGGGTTCCACGCACGCCGCGCCCCGCCGCACGGCGGCGGGCGCGGCAACGCTGAGGAGCCGCGCCACCCTCCCCACATGTCCGCTGGAGACCACGAGCAACGCGTCGAGCATCTCGTCGGAAGTCAGCATGGAGGACGAAGCAAAGATCCTGTGCTTCATCAGCTCGTCGTCGAGCGCGCCGCAGAACTTCTTGAACAGCTTCGCGTCTGCGGCACGGCCGTTCGGATTGAGGGGCGCGAGTTCGAGGGGATTGCCCAGACGGGCTGCCAGCTTGCCGTTAGCGCGGAAGAAGGGGATTGAATCCTCGTCGCCTACGAGGACGAGGGGCACGATGCCGCGGTCCAGGAAGACCTTGAGCCGATCGGTCACCTCGTTCGCGTCGTTGGCCTTCCGCCGCAGATGCTGAACCTCGTCGGCGATGAGGAGTTCGACGCCGAGCTTGCGGACGAAGTCAGCGATCCGGTTCTCCAGAACCTTCGCGTTGACGTCGTCGTCCCAGAACTCGTCGTCCATCTTGCGCAGGACCTCCTGATAGAAACCCTTCAGGTTGCGCGAGAAGGCGTGCGTAGCGGTTCGCCTGCACGGTCGGAGTCCCCGGGCCCAGGTTGGTGACGTCGCAAGGGTAGGCGAAGGTCGGGACGCGATCGCGGCCGGCGTGGACATTGAGCCATGACTCCATCGGCACGATCTCGCGACGGGCGAACTGTTCGGGTGTGAACCGCCGCAGGTCGCACGGATGGCTCATCGTGTGGTCGCCCAGTTCGTGGCCGCGGGATGACACGCGTTCCCAGTCGGCGAGCCGGTGAGCGATGTTCCTCATGGTGACGTAGAAGGTGCCCTTGAGGCCGCGCTGTTCCAGAGCCGGCATGGCGAGGTCGAGATGGCAGTCGAGCCCATCGTCGTAGCTGAGGCTCACCGCCCCGCCACGACCGTTCGGCCACCGGAGCGCCGGTGCTGCTCGCGATGCCGACGCGAGCGGCAGGCCGGCAACCAACAAGAGGCTGGCCCCGACGCCGCCGATCGCCTCGCGCCTGTTCATGTCCGCCTCGGATGTCGTTGCCGGGCAGATCGCACCCGGGACGCCTCCGATATTCAGCGCAGCGCAATTCTACAAACCCGACGGTCGGAGAAGCCATTCGCAGGAGACGTTGATGCCGCTTTCCCGATCGCGCTTCCTCTGTTCGCTCGCACTGGCGTCGGCTTCGGCTCCGATGGCGGCAGCGCCGCTACCGGCCTGGCAGCTCGGCGTCGCCGGCGACCTCGCGTTCGAGACCAACGCGTTCCTGCAGGAGACCGCCTATGCCAGGCCGGACCGGGTCGCGGACCAGATGGTTCCGGACGGCGCCTACGGGCCGCTCAACACCGGCTGGGACCGGGGCCGCCAGGATCATTGGCTGATCGAGGAGCAGCGCTACGCGATCGACGCGGTGATCGCCGGGATCGGCCACCACCGGCAGGATCTCGTCGCGCGCGGCGAGCACGTCTTCGACTGGGGGTTCGCCCATGAGCGGCCGGACGGCTCGTTCGACTGCCCCGACCGGTTCCACAGCATGTCGTTCTTCGTTGAGGCGGCGGCGCATGCGGCGCTGCTGCTTTAGGCGTCCGACATGGCGGCGGCCAACCGGGACTGGATCCAGCACGCCGTTCCGCTGCTGCACCTGTCGGCGCGCTGGATGATCGCGCCCGGCAACGCCGCGCCGGGGCAGGTACACGACGCGCCGTACACCCACCGCTTCTACCTCGACGCCGACGCGCTCGGCGAGACCGGTCTGCTCGTCGGCGACGGTGCGTTGGTCGCGGCCTCGCGCGACTATGTCCGCCGCGGCATCGCGCGCCAGGACCCGAGCGGATTCAACCCGGAGAAGGGCGGCTGGGACACCAGCTACCATGCGGTCGGCCTGCTGTTCGCGGCGACCTACTACACGCTCGTTGCCGACGATGACCTGCGGGCCCGGATGCGGCCGATGGCGGATCGCGGGCTCACGAGGCTGTCCTCCAGGATCCGGCCCGACGGCACGGTCGACCAGAGCGGCAACACCCGGACGGGGTTCGGGCAGGAGCGCGGACCGCAGGGCAACCTCAAGACGATGAGCTACGGCTCTGCCTACCGGGCGTTTTATTATTGGGGCATGATCGAGCGCGATCCCGCGAAGGCGGCGGCGGCCGCCCGGCTGCACGAAGGCCAGCAGATCGAGAATGCACAGCGCAAGGCGGCTGGCGGTGCGGGTTAGAAGCCAGCGGAGCGATATGCTCGCGCTTAGCTCAGGGTCAGCCGTCGAGTGACTACTGGCCGGAGTTGGCCGCTCCCACTGTGCCGATCAGCGGAGCAAGTGCCGCACGCAGACGGGCAGCGGTCCGGCGCAGCTCCGCTTCCTCCGTCAAGGCTCCGCCTACGACCCCGCCAGCGGTGGCTACGGCCCGGCGCGAACCCTCATCCAGGTGCCGATCGAACTCCGGATCGCGGCGCTGTTCGACCGAGCGCAGCGTGTCGTCGGGCCGGACGCCGTCGCGCGGGTCGGTCAGCGCTGCGAGCGGGCCGACCTTGGTGTCGAGAACGATGCCGGCGAGGGACGCGATCTGCTGCGCGATGAGATTCTGTGCCGCTGGGTTGGCCAGCAGACGGGCCGCGTCCGCCGATGTCGGGCGTGGAGGTGCGGCCTCCTGTGCGACGGCGGGTGACGCGCTGGCAAACAGCACGAGAGCAAGAGGAAGGATCTTCATGCGCAAATTACCTGTGGCAGACACGAGCGGCTCTGAATAGCGATACTCCGCTGTCCGTTCCAGGGCTGCCCTTCTTGAGAGCGGTTGGGCAGGGTTGTCGCTTGTCAGGTGATCGCCGACGACCCCTGAGGCGACGTTCCCGTCTCCTTTTCCGCACGCCAGCCATGGACATCGCGCGCCCCTGGCGTCGATGCTCGTAACAAGACGCTCCGCGCGATCAGGAGGCTCGGCCGAACGATCTTGAAGAAGTGGAGCGGCTATCATCGCCGCAGTCTGATCGAGACGAAGATGCATTGCTTCGAGCTACTCGGCGAGCGGGTCGCATCCCGGACCTTCGATCGTCAGATCACCGAGCTCAAAGTCCGTGCCGCAGTCCTCACCCGGTTTTCACAAATAGGATCCCCGAACACAGTCTGCGTCGCATAGAGCTCGACAGTAAAGGCGGTCTCATGCCTCGGTCTGGTTATGCAACAAAGCCCGTATCAGTTGGCGATGACTCTACTCGCCCGTCGCGTCCTTCATCGATACGCCATCGATCCGTAAGCCGAGCTTCCTCAGCAGCGCCGGGTATCGTCGATCGGCCGGAGCGTAGGCTCGGTCAAGCCGCTGTCCGTCAACGCTGAGCAGGCGCATCCACTCTTGTTGTCCTTGACATGCCCCCGCCAAATCGGTCCGGGCACAAGTCAGCCAAAGCTCGACCACCCGGCCGCTGCGCGCGGGAAGACATTGCCACGACGACACGACAGCCTGCAACCCGGCTTGAGCTTTCGCCGGCTTCTCGACCAAGATCGTCCGGGCGGGACCCGCAGCGGCGCGGCGCACGGTGATCAACTGCTCCGTCCACTTCAGCTCGTCCGCTTCTCCGTGCGCGACCGATGTCGTATGCGCTTCCCACCGCGCAGGACCGCACGCAAGCTGTGCCACTCCGGTGTGCGGCGCTTCGGGGGCGAGCGCGGGAAAAGCCGCCATCGGCGCTCCGAGCAACAGCGCGGCAACCAATGTCATCGTGGTGCCCCACGCTCGAAGGTACTCGAATAGTTGGCCAGATAGCGCGCGTAACGCGCATTGGCCTCTTCCATGGACACTTGGCTCTGCGCTGCACCTGGCAGTGACGACCATTGTGAGCCCAGCTTGCTGAACGCAGCCCGCAAAGTGGGTTCGCCGCCGCACACCAAATCCTTGGCGTGCGAGGTGGTGATGATCCACCATGCGACTTTATTCTGACTGGTAGGCGTGAAGTCAGATACCACTCCGTTTCGACGTGCTGCATTCCAGGTGCCGTAAACGATCTGGTAGGCACCCGCGGCAGTCGAAGTCTTGCCCCATCGGGTATTAGGAGTGTTCGGGTGCGTCTTGGTGTCCGAGAAGCTGGAGCCACCGAACATGGCAGAATACACGCCATCGTCATCGCGGGGGTAATTTTCTAACCAGCGTAGCAGCTTCAGGAATGCTTGCACGGCTGGCGAGTCAACAGTGCAGGGCTGGTCGGCCATCGTCATAGTCTCCCCATCACCACGTGCCACAGTCTGCATGGGCCGGTCCAGCAAAACGATTGCTCTAGTTAATAGAACCGCTTAGCGACGGTGCAGCTTCGGGAGAGTGCGGCAGTGGCGCAGGGTGACGATACTCAGGCCGCCGCCAAGCTGGCGGCGGCTGGACAGGCCGGGTACGACGCATACCCGCGGGACTGTAGCCATTCGGTTTGGGTCATGTTGCAGCAGATGGGTGTCGCCGAGCCGTATCGGGTAGCGAATGATATAATGGCGCATCTGGCGAGTAGGAACAGCGGCTGGCATCAGGTTTCGGTCGAAGAAGCCGGTCGGCTCGCCAATGGCGGTAAGGTCGTGATCGGCGGCCTTGCCAACTCCGGCGGCAGTGGACACGTCCTGATGGTGATGCCGGGCGCGTCCCGCTCAGCGGGGGGCTTCGCCGGGATGCGGCGACAGGGATCGTACCCCCTATCCGCGTCGGGCGCGGCGAGTTCATGGCCGGGCGCGCGAAGCCGGGGCGAGAAGACAGTGCGCGATCCGTGGTCAAACACTGACTGGCCGTCAGTCACCTTCTGGACGAAGGACAAATGAGGTGGACAGGAAGTTTGCTGCTCATCGCGGGGGCGGCGGGAGCCGCAGCTGCGGCACCCTATGCCGTCCGGCTCAACACCGACCGTTGTGCAGCAATCGCTTCCGACAAACTTGCCGGGCTTGGCCCCGAGTGGCCGGCCCTCGGTGCTTTTGCGCAACGCTGTTCGATACCCGGCCCGGATGGACGGATCGCGCTGGAGGTGGATATCGTCCGCATCGATCGCGCGAACAAAGTGGGGTTTTTCGACGCCCGCGCGAATATGCGGGTACCCATGCCGGTCATCCGCGATCTGGCGGGAAAAGTGCTAGGCTCCCTACCCGATGGGTTACCGGTCGATCCGCCGGGCAGACTTCTGGTCCGGTTCACTGAATGGCATGGCGGACGGCCGCTAACTATTCGACTTTATCAAGCGGGTGAGAGCGCAATCGGTCCCCATGCACTAGCTCCGCTCCGATGGGACGCGCGAACCGGCAAGTATGCTTGAACCCGAGACCCCTTTCCTTGTGGTGCCCCCGCACGCATTACTACTGCTGATGGGGATGATCATCTGCCCAATAGGATCGGCATCATCGATCCGCGCTATGCCGGTCGACCGCTACTAGCGTAGTAGCCGCTCGCGTAGTAGCGACCAGCGCCGTGGCTGTCGGCGCGTGACTGCGATCGCAAGCGCCTTGCGGGCACCGACCAGCACGAGCAGGCGCTTGGCGCGTGTGACCGCGGTGTAGACAAGCTCGCGCCCCAGCATGGTGTAGGCCTGCATGGTGAGCGGGATCACGACAGCCTGGTACTCGGAACCCTGCGACTTGTGGATTGTCGTCGCATAGGCGAGCTGGAGCGCATCGAGTTCGCCGAAGTCGAACGTTACCTCGTTGTCGCCGAAGATCGCAGTGAGTTCGCCCTCGGCATGGTCGACCGCCGTGACTACGCCAAGGTCGCCATTGTAGATGTCGCGCTCGCGATCGTTGATGATGTGCATGACCTTGTCGCCGGGGCCGTAGCGCTGGCCGAAACGCTCAATCGCCTGCTCGGTCGGTGCGTTGATCCGCTGCTGGAGGAGGACATTGAGCGCCCGCGCTCCCGCCCCACCACGCTGCATGGGGCTGAGGACCTGGATGTCGCGCGCCGGGTCGAGCCCGAACCGGCGCGGGATGTGCCGCGACACGAGATCCACGACCTTGTCGGCGACGTCGCCCGGCTCGTCGGCCTCTACGTAGAAGAAGTCGCCGGTACCACGGGCGGACAGCTCGGGCATCTCGCCGGCGTTGATCCGGTGCGCGTTGGTGATGATCCGGCTCTCCGCTGCCTGCCGGAACACCTCCGTCAGCCGGACGACAGGGAAGGCGCCACTAGCGATCACGTCCTTGAGCACCTGGCCGGGGCCGACCGAAGGGAGCTGGTCAACGTCGCCGACCAGCAGCAGCGCAGCGTCGCGGGGCAGGGCCTTTATCTGCGGTCTCGATCACGTGCTGGTACTGGCCGGCAGCGACGGATGCTCTGATGCGATGGATCGGGTCGACCGCAAGCAGCACGGCGCTGCCGTCCAGACCCGTGAGTCTGAACAGCCCAGTACTATTCGGCTCCGGTGCAGTGGACTCCGAACTGGACATCACCCGAACAGCTTCTCGAGCAGTTGGCCGTTGGGAGAGCCCAACCCAGTGCACGGGTCCCAGCCTCGTGCCGCGTCGTAGCCGACCGCTCCCGACCTGTTGTCTCCCTTGGTTACGTCGTGGCAGGCGGCTGGCGTGCCGTAAAGCGCCGCGTGCATCTGACCCACCGGCGTTGTGCGCCGCGCGTTCAGGCTCGCGATGATCCCGGCCCATAGCGGGGCTACAGCACTGGTACCGCCGATCAGTCCGGTCTGCCCGCCCGTGACGACGCGATAGCCGCTGTCCGGATCGGCATCGCCAGCAACGTCGGGAACGCCCCGGCCGCCCTTGGCGGTGCCGGCTGCCGGCACATTGGCCGCGGCCTGATAGGCAGGCTTGGCGAACAGCGCGCTGACACCGCCACCGGTACCGCCGCCATTGCTCTTCCACACGGTCTCGCCGTGCCGCTTGCCGGCCGAGGCGGTGACGTGCGTCCCGCCGCACCCCAGGACCAGAGGGTCGGAGGCCGGGTAGTCGACATGCGCCTTGCCGTCGGTTGCGCCATCGGTAGCCAGTGAGTCGCCCGATGCGGCAGTCACCGTCACGCCCAGCATCGCCGCGTCCCGGAACGCGGCCGACATTGCCGCGATCGCCTGGCCGGTCCAGCCGCTTTCGGGTCCGCCCCAGCTGATCGACAGCACCGAAGGCTTGTTGGTCTCGTCGTGCACCGCCTGGCTGATCGCATCCGCGAAGCCTTGGCTGGTGTTCGGGGCGAAGTAGACCGCCAGCTTCGCGCCAAGCGCGACACCGCCCGCAACCTGGATGTCGAGCGCCACCTCGCCGTCGGCGCCGCTGGTATCGGCGGGGTTGTTGGACGCGCCATCGATCCCGATCGCGACGATGTCCGGCACCTGCAGGCTCATTGCCTTGAATGCGGTTTCGTTGTCGGCGGCAGTGTAGCCCCCGCCGAGCTCGATGATGCCGATGCACTGGCCGGCGGCGTTCCACCCGCCCAGGCCATAAAGCGCTGCCACCTCGGTCGGCAGGAACCCGCGCGGCTGCGTGGTTCCACGATGCGGCACGAACTTGGGCGTGGCGACCGGGGTGGTGTCGAGGCCAAGGACGGCGAGGATGCTCTCTGCAACGTCCGCAGGTACACTGAGGGTGCCTTCCCGACCGCGGTAGGTCACGCCGCCGCGCTCAATCCTGTGCAGCTCCGTCTCAAACGCCGCCTCCAGCGCTGAAGCCGAGCCGCGCAACTGTACGCGACGCTGTGCGGCATCGACACCGATTACCTTCAGTCCGGCCTGGGCTGCGAACGCGGTGACCGCGGCGATGTTCGCCGCCTGCGCTTCGTCACGGACCTGCCGCAACGTCGCACGCGAGTGGACGACCGTTGCCACATCTGCTGCGACCGGCCCGGTCTCCTCCGGCCGAAGATAGACGCTGACGGTGATCAGATCGTCGCCGGCGACTCGGCCGCTGACCTGCATGCCGTGCGGCGCTGCATGTTCGCTGCCGGGGAGGGTATGACGGGTATCGGGCATGGCAGGTCCTTTTCATCGGATCGCAGGGGATCAACGCAAACGGAGAACGTTCGACGCTCGCAGTTTGGGGTAGAGGGGTCGAAATGGCGTCACGCCTTGCGGCGGATCGACCAGATCAGTGCCGACAGGCTGGTGACGAGGGCAGCAATGCCAAGCAGCAGAGGTTCGGAAAGCAGGATCATGAGGCAGCTCCTTCCAGAGTCCGCCTTGTTCCTTATCCGGTCCAACATCGGAAGGGTCATTCGAGGCCGCGGCGCCGTTGTTCACGAATAGAATGGCCTCCTCTTCGACACCACTGAGCTACCCGTAATTAGCGCGTTTACTCGTTTGAACGGTCTCGATGATGATGCCCTCAGTGACTATGGGTTTGCCAGGATAGTGGCGCCAGCGTCGGCGCCCCAGGAGCCCCCCGACGATGACCCCACGCGCTGCCGTTCAATAGTGGCGCCAGCGTCGGCGCCCCAGGAGCCCCCCGACGATGACCCCACGCGCTGCCGTTCAACAGCTGGGGCGGATGATCCGCGATGACATGCGGTCGGGCGAGCTGTCGCCTGGAGCGCACGGCGTCGGCGACATGCTGGTCGAGCAGCCGGATGCGGTGCTGCTGATCGTCAATGTGACCGCAGCCGAGGCCCGCAAGCGCCGTCCGGACGAGCTGCTCTGCCAAGCCTACGCGTTCATGCTCGGACAGACGCTGGAGCGCCTGCGCCAGCGTGCCGAAGCAGGGCAGGGCTTTGGGGCTATCGTCATCGATCACGTGAGGACCACGATCGCCAGGCAGATCGCTGAGGGCAAACTCCCGCCGCCCGGCGCGATGGTTCTCGCCGCGGCCTTTACACGCAACAGCATCGATCTTGGCGACGGCCTCCGCAACGCGCTCTATGCCGCGATGGCCCAGGGAAGCGGTCAGCGCGTCGGCGAGGCTCCGCCGGACCCGACATCGATGCTGAAGGCACTAGCGGAAGCGTGCGAGCACGACCCAGTCATGATCCACACCGAGCTCACCGCGATGATCGCGGCGACCCCGCCCGAGGTGCAGCTGGTTCTGCTCGGCGCGCTCGTTCAGGCCGATGGACCGGAGCTTCGCGAAGCAGCGATCGGCTGGCTGCTCGCGGAGCCCGCGATCGCCTTATCCTTGGCCCCGCAGATCGAGGCAGCTGCGCAGCAGGGTCTCGTCTCCGCGTCTTCAGTCTCGCACCTGATTGTCATAAGGAACTGGGTACCTGACGAACGGAAGCCCGCGATCGACGCGATCATCAGAGCCGCGCGGACCTACGCGCTTCCGCACTCCCGGCGCCCAGCGATCCAGGTCAGCGAGCTACTGATCTCGGAGCGGGACGGTGCGGGTGCCCAAAGTGTGTTCGCCTCGGTCAAGGAGGGGCGCGATCACGCACTGGTCTCGATCCTGGTCAAGCAGCGTCATGGCGTCCGAGACGCTTGGATCGCGCGGTCGCTCGGCAAAGCCGAAGTTGACGGGATGCTCAGTGGCGGATGCGGTGGAAGCCCTTTGGCAGAACGTGGAGCAGGAAGCGGCGGATGAACTCGTCCGGGCCGAGCGTCAAGACCTGCTGGCGGTCAGCGCTGCGTAAGCGTCCGGTAAGGGCGCCGCGTTAGGCTGGACGATAGTTCCAGGGCAGCAGTTCAGCGATGCGGCGGGCGGAATGGTCGGCGATGCGGCTGATGGTGTTGGTGAGCCAGGCCTCGGGGTCGACACCGTTGAGCTTCGCGGTTTCGACGAGGCTGTAGATGCCGGCGGCGCGGTGCCCGCCTTTGTCCGAGCCCGCGAACAGCCAGTTCTTGCGACCGACGGCGATGCCGCGCAGCGAGCGCTCGGCCGCGTTGTTGTCGATCTCGAGGCGGCCGTCTTCGGCATAGCGGGTCAACGCCAGGCATTCCCGACTGGCCTCGTCGATGATGGTCAGGATCCGGAACTTGCGACCGTCATGCGTCCGCGCCTCGACGAAGTCATAAGCCCAGACGTGGCCTGGATAGTCCGGCCGCAGCCGGAGGCACGAGCCGTCGTTCAGCCAAAGCCGACCGCGCTTTGGTTGCTTCTGCGGCACCTTCAGCCCCTCGCGGCGCCAGATCCGCTCCACCCGCTTATGGTTCACCGACCAGCCGGCCGCATGCAGCAGCGCGGTCACCCGGCGATAGCCGTAGCGCCCGTACTGCTTGGCCAGGGCCTTGGCCAGGGCGATGATGTCGTCGGTGAGCGCCTCTTCGTCATCTGCCCCGCACGGCACCTTGCGCTGCGTCGACCGGTGCTGGCCGAGCACGCGGCACACGCGCCGCTCGGATATATCCAGCACTTCCTTCACCTGGTCGATGCAGCGCCGGCGCCGCGCGGGGCTCAGAATTTTCCCCGTGCGGCCTCCTGCAGGATGAGCTTGTCCAGCGTCAGGTCGGAGATCGCGCGGCGTAGCCGCAGGTTCTCCTTCTCCAGGTCCTTCATCCGGCGAGCCTGATCCGTCTTCAGGCCGCCATATTCCTTGCGCCACCGGTAATAGGCCTGCTCGCTGACCGCGATCCGCCGGCACGCCTCAGCGGTCGTCCCGCCCTGATCGTCGCACGCCAGCTCAAACACGAAGACGTGTTGGCGGCTTTGGCCGACCTGTTCATCGAGCGGGGGCCGCCAGCGCATATCAGGTCAGACAATGGCAGCGAGTTCGTCGCCACCGAGGTCCAGAAGTGGCTCGGCAAAATCCGCGTGAAGACGCTCTACATCACGTCCGGATCGCCGTGGGAGAACGGTTACAACGAGAGCTTCAACGGCTCGCTGCGCGACGAGCTGCTCAACGGCGAGATCTTCTACAGCCTCGCCGAGGCCAAGGTACTGATCGACGCGTGGCGGCGTCACTACAACACCGTTCGGCCGCACAGCAGCCTGGGCTATCGCCCGCCGGCCCCGGAAACAGCGACACCGCCATTGCCGGCCTCCGGTTCCGCTTCGCTCCACCTCCGACCGGCAATGGCGGCGGAGACGACAATGCACTAACAATCAACCCGGACCACCCGGTGGGGACTGCTCAGATGCGCGGCTGGTGTTCGACCAGCTACTCGGGTCGACCGGCAAGCGCGGGGAATGAGAGAACCGCCCCGGCCTAGGGGTTGTTGGGAGGCGGCCGGGGCGAGGTGGCGCGAATGACGCTGTCCCGCGCCGATCACCTGTCCGCCCTGCTCCCGTTTCGGTCACTCCGTCTTAACTTCGATCATCATCACAGGAGACTGCCATGACCGACGTCCGGCCCTCGCCGGCGGCGCAGACGCGCGCGCCCGTGACCCCCAAGCAGGCTGGCATCGGCGCGGTCGCGCTGCTCGCGCTCAGCCTGGTCGTCACCGCGATCAAGCCCGACGAGGGCAAGGTGAACGTGGCGACCCGCGACTTCGCCCAGGGCGTCCCGACCGAATGCTTTGGCCATACCGCGCCGGACGTGAAACTGGGGGAGCGGAAGACGGATGGGCAGTGCGACGTGCTGCTGACGGCCGACGTGCGTTCGACGATCGCCGCGGTGTCCGCGTGCACGCCGACGATCGCCGACCGGCCGCAGCAGCTCGCCGCAGCGACCCGGCTGGCGTTCAACGTCGGCCCAGCCGCCTACTGCCATTCGGACAGCGCGTCCGCGTTCAAGCGCGGCGACTGGCGCGGAGGCTGCGACCTGATGCTCGCCTGGGACAAGGCCCGGGTCGGAGGCAAGCTGGCGTCCGTGCCGGGCCTCGCCGCGCGTCGGCAGCGCGAGCGGACAATGTGTTTGGCGAGGGTGTGATCGCGGCTACTAAAAACGATCGAAACTTGATCAATGTGAAGAGCGCTATGGTTTAGTAGTGATTTATAGCAGCTTGCGATGAGGGTTTCCTCATTTGTCAGTGCCGCGTTTTCTCCGGTCGAGCGAGTGGTGCTTTGAATAGTTTAGACAGCCCCGGCCAGTTTCAGGACCGCGCCAATATTCACCGCGCGTGTGCCGCTTTGTCGAGGGATGTGGACGTCCGCCGCTTTCATGAGGATTTGGCAGATCGCTTCGAGCGGTTGGCCGACGAAAGCTGGGCGCTCTCGCAACCGTGGTCTGGCGTGAGCATGGTTCCGGATACCCCTAGGCCGAAGATTAGCCGCTGATCGAGCGAGAGATGTGTCTGGTTAAGGTACAGGACCGACGTTGCGGACTAGGCCGCGTTGGGCCTCTCGTCGTCGGCAGCCAGCCGCAAGTCGATACCGAACCCCAGATCGATCCCGCCACTCCCGCAGCCACGGATCAGCGCAGATAACTAGGCCGCCAGACGAATGCGGCAGCGAACCAGCATAGGCCGGTGAACACGGATGCGATCGAGGTGAAGTCGACCTCACCACGATGCAGGCGGCCGATGCCGATGCCAAGCCAGATCACGCCCATGAGCGCGTAGAGGGCTGTGCGCCAGCTCACGGCAATCGCGTCTTCGGATCGCCGGTCCGGAATGAGCACGCCAAACGTCGCTGCGCCAAAATGAACGCCACAGCCCAGGCCACGGTGGAGATCACAAACGCGGCCGTCGTCGGATACGGGCGACTCCTGATCCAGCGCTCGAGGTCCCAGGCTAATGCGGTCGCGCTCATAACGAGAAATGCGACCGCGATCGGATAGCCGAGGTCACTATGACCACGGATCCCGCTGCTCCCGCAGCCACGGTAGCGCACGCGCTGCTCGGCTCGCTCGCCCGCCACGCGCTCACCGCGCTCGGCACCGCCCTCGTCACCAGCGGCATCGTCGATCAGGGCACGGTCGACGGTGTCATGCCGATGGCGGTCCAGATCGTCGTGGGCGCGGTAATCGCGACCGCATCGCCGAACTTCACAGTAAGCACGATTGCGCCCGTCTCGTCTGTTACCTCGATAGAGCTGCCGAGGCTCAACTCTCCATCCAAGATATCTTGCGACATAGTACCCCGCGCTTCATGCACGACTCTGGCTCTTAACAACACTACGTCAGCCACCTCGACGCCGCACTCATCACGGTAATAGTTCGCCGTTTCTCTCAGGTTCAAGTAGTATTTAGCCATCGACATGTCCCCGTGCCAATGAGCTGACTATAGGGACCGCGAGAAGAGGCTTCCACAACTGGCATTAGTAACATTTGTTTGGCGTGCGTCGGCATCTGCCGCAAAGCCATCCCCGACCATCACCGGATCTATCCAGACCGCTTCGACCGGCTGAGGCCAGCTGCGCGCCTGCTTCTCGCATACTCGCTGGGCAGCGGCGAAGGCGGCGCTCCGAAAAGCGCCGCCCGGGTGATCAGCGGAAGATCAGCCAGAGCACCAGGATCACCGGCACCGGGATCCCGATCAGCCACAGCAGCAAGCCCTTACCCATCGTCGTGATCCTCTCATCGGTCGAGGCCGTCACGATGCCGCACCCATTGATCCAGGTCTAGGCCGCCCAGCCGCATCGAAGAGGAGCGCACCATGACCAGCGCACACGTCGTCACGCTCGCCGCCTGTATGGCGCTGTTAGCGCTGCTGGCCGGCCTCGTCGCGCTGGCCCGGATGTGTGTGGCGGCGGCGCCTTTCCGTTCCCCCCATCCGGACAGCGACCCGGTTCTCGTCGCCAGGAGTGATACCATGCTGAAGACGTTCATCATCGAGGCGGAAGAGATCGTGCTCAAGACCATCAAGGCCGCGGGCGCGGTCTTGAAGAGCTTCGTCGTAACCGAGACGCAGAAGCTCGTCGCCGAAACCAAAATGCTGCCGATCGGCACCACGCCATGAACATCGTCTCGGCGCTGGAAAGCCATACGGCGACCGGCGCGGAGAAGATGGAGATGCTGATCGCCGCGGTGACGCCGGCCCTGGCCAAGCTGAAGACGTCGGGCGGCCTGTCCGGGCTCACCACGTCCGCCGAGAACTTCGCCAAGGAGTTCGCGCAGTCGGTGTTCAACTACTTCCGTGCCGTCGCCGCGCCTGCCCTGAAGGCCGTCGCCGACGAGGCGATCGCCGCGTGAGTATGTCGGGCGTGATCCGCGATGCCTGGCGGGACACGGACCAGCAGGACCGTGCCTGCGAAGCGTTGGAGATCACGCCCGACAAGCCCCAGACGTGGGCGGCTCACGCGTGCTTCAAGATGCCGCCCGACGCCGCGCTGAAGGTGGGCGACAGGGTGACGATCCCGGTGCACGGGGCGGACGGGCACGTCGTCTGCGATGACGGCCTGCCCCTGCGCATGCTGGGCGGGGTGTACGATCGCGACGCGCCGCTGCGGTAGGATATTGGCACAACGGCAAAGACAGCGCAGTTGCTGGGCACTCCGCGTTGTTCGCTGGTCTCGAACATGAGCCACGCCGAACGAATTTAACTATTTCTAAACGATTGCCCGGCACTGATAATTCAAATCAATAACAGCGAGGTCTAGGCGTGACGTGGATGCTCCTGCTTGGCGACATGTCGCTCGGCGAGTTTGGCGTCTCACTCACATAAACTGACCAGTCGAAATGATCGGATCACTTCAACCGGAAGACTTCGACCGCCGTGCGCGTCGCCATCGTGAGTGCGCCATTGCCGAGCAAACTCCCAACCTGGTGCAATTCCACGAAGAACTCGCTAGCCATCTTGAGCGACTTGCACGGGAGAGTCGCGACCTTCTGAGCCCGTGGTTGGCCTGCAACACCTCCTAGGTCTATTAAGATCAGAGAGCCTTTCGTTCCGCGTCACGGCATCCGCCGGTTTTTCCACACGGGCCGCAAGCGCGAGCCATTTGGCTTCGCTGGCAAGGTGGAACCGACGAATACTTTCCAATGGAGCACGTTGCGCATAGTCGCTCTCCTGCTCGGCGTAGGACCGATAGAGTTCGGCGACCGACCGGTCAGGCATACATCACTCCCATCTGAGTGATCAAACAATCCGGCCGCGCCTTGTTGCTCACCGGCTGGAAAATACCGGGCTAGCCCCTGTAGGCAACCAACATTGCCGCTCGGTAGACACCTGCGGAATGTAGCTCAGGCTGAGCGTGGATCATCAATTCGCAAGCTGACGACTATGCTCGTCAGGTGCGACTCCGCAGAGTCGACGCCCCGACGCCTAAAAATCTCATCCTCTACGTCGATTGCGACCTGCACGACGTCGACGGCCTCACTGACGGTGAGCGATGAGCGCGAGATCAGACCGTGTATCAAGCTCTCGACAAGCAGGAGGGCTGCCTCGCCATGGCGGTCGGGCAAAGCACCTGCAGGGAGAAGCGTATCTGTGTCGTGAGACATTCGGTTGACCTCGGCTTTGCGATATAACCGTTGATGCTGGCGCTTCAGCGCTGATGTTGCGCTGTGACAGAGGCAGTACCCGCTTAACCACTCGTACTATTGATCTCGAACAATGTTTCGAGGCAATATAAACGGCTATCTCGCCGTGGTAGTCGTTTGACATGAATCAGTTTGTGCAAAAGCTGCGTGCATATGCGGAACTGTCCACCGACGAGGTTCTCGCCTTGGAAAAGGCGACCGCACGCTCTCGCCAGTATGGTTCTCGGCACGATCTGATACGCGAAGGCGACAAGCCAGGTCCGGTATTCGTGATGCTCGAGGGCTGGGCGTACCGTTACAAAATCCTTCCCAGCGGTTCTCGCCAGATCATGGCTTTCCTGATGCCGGGCGACTGCTGCGATCTGCATATCGGCATGCTCGCCGAAATGGATCACAGCATCCAGACGGCTACGCCGAGCCGGGTAGCTACGATCGGCCGCAACGACATGGACCAGATGATGGAGGCGCATCAAGGCATTGCCCGCGCCATGTATGTCGCCCAGCTTTCCGATGAGGGTACGTTGCGTGCGTGGATCGTCAGCATGGGACGCCGGAACAGCATCGAGCGGGTCGCGCATCTGGCATGCGAGCTTTACCTGCGCGCGCACCGCAACGGTTTGGTGGTAGCTGCGACCTTTGAATTACCGCTGTCCCAGATCGTGCTTGCCGACGCGTTGGGGCTGACCCCGGTTCATCTCAACCGTGTTCTCAAGGAACTACGCATTACCGGAGCGCTGACGGTGCAGCGGGGTAGCGCGACGATTTTGGACCCGATCAAGCTGGTTCGGCTAGCGGGCTTCGACGAGAACTACCTACACCGAAGGATGACCAAACCGGACTAAGTTCGCGTATACGGCGTCAAACATCGTTTGCGGGCGAGTGGGCGAGCGCAGCTCGCTCTGCAGCCATGCGGTCGCAGGCACGATAGCTGAGATGGACAGGACCGTCGTGCAAGCTGTCGACGAGGTGCATCATCTCCACCCACCGCATCATGAGATCGCCTTCCGTGAGGCGCACCGCGGCAAACAGGTAGTCGCCAAGCAGCGGCCCCTTTTCCGCGATGAGGCCGAGCGCGAACTGCCGCGCCTCATCATCGGTCAGCGTCTCCGGCAGGGGCGCGACCTCGGGGTATGGCGGAAACCCGGCAACGGGCGGGAGGCGATGCTTCACAGCGCCATCCAAGCCGACTCGACGGCTTCGAACATATCCCAGTCGGCGCCGCAGGCGTTGAGGTGCTTGCGCACTTCTTCGGGCGATCCCGCTTTCGGGAACGATGAGTCTGACGCGGCGGTCGCGGCGAGCACGCCGATCGCGGACTCGTCCCCCTTCACCTTCCTGCCGATCAGCCAGCGGCCGAACGGCTCAGCCGATGAGCGCTCGTCGACGTAGGTCGCGCGGCTGGGTGGCAGTCCGTCGTCGGCCGGCGGAGCCTCGACATTGATGGCGGCCGCGGGTTCGGCCGGCCGCGCCGCCAGCAGGGAGGCGTCATACCGCGGCGCCAGCTTTGCGCGCGCCACTGGCCGTGCGGGTGCCGGGGGGGCAACCAGCTCGATCTCCATCGCGACCTGTCCCTTCGCGGCACTCTTCCGCTTCATCGCCGTCCTCACCATTCGAACCTCCCACTTGCGACTCACTGTCCGATCTGGATACACGACGTTCTGTTTTTGTTCTAGATAGAGCTAAGCGTGGGCTGGAACGATTTCTCGCTGGCGGCGGTGGGGTGCAGCTTCGACAACGACGATGGCAGCAGCCGCCAGATGGAGCTGATGGAGTGCCGGCCGGGCGATCCGATCAGACTGGTGCGACAGCCGGACAACCCTCACGATCGGCTCGCCGTCGCGATCGTTACCGGCAGCGGGACGTGCGTCGGCTACCTGTCTGCGACCGCGCCTCGTGGATCGCGCCCAAGATCGACCGGGGGTATGTCGTCCAGGCAATCGTCGAGCGAGTGAAGGGCATAGGTCTCGTCGGCGCCACACTCGGACTTGTGGTGCGGATCAACATGGAAGGCGATCAGCCTGAGCTGTCGATAATCGCTCAAGCCGCGTGAGGTGAGGGGGTACACCCTAATGAATGACGATCGGTGGACGCCCGAGGATTGATGCGCGCGTGCCAGAATAGGGCAGGGCACCTGCGAACGGGCGGGGGTATCGGTCGGGTATGGTGCTTCGCGGCTCGAATGAGAACGGCGGTAATCAGGCATTTCTTGCCGTTATTGTGACGGGCACCCTCTCCGCCACTCATCCTTCCGGCCGTTGTTAGGGTAATCCATCGGGGATTCGAATTTTGGGAACTCCCCGATCTCGTCGTGTTCCCAGAGCCGATGCACTCGGATGCTCGGGTATGTCCGCCATCGGCGTCTTCACGGGATGTGGCCGGTCGCCTGATTGGCGTACCATTGAATTGTCTGGAGCGCATCGGCAAAATCCTCTTCGTCGTTGCCCAATTCCTAGGCGGCCATGAGGCCGACATCGATGTCTCCCGGTTTCAGCCCTGACAAGTGTCCGCTCGTAGCAATTTCACTGTCGATCGATGTCAGTTGCTCTTGCGTATGGACGAAAGCCCCACGGAATGGTTTGCTCTTTCGGCCGTTCTCCGTGTACTGGCGAGCGTACTCCAGAGCAGCCTGTAGTTCTTTTGGTATCGTCATGGTCCAAACGATCCTCTCTGCATCGAGAACTACTGTGTCGCGCCACCTTCTGCCTGATAGGGTGCACCGGGTACCGATCAGGTATCCTTTACGGGTGCGGCGGTCGAGCGGAGCACCTGAGTATCTTGAGTGGTGGTGTACGGCGTCGGAACCTTGTCAACAACGGCACCGGTCACGGGATCGACGCCTTCAGGCTGATGCCGATCTTGCTCGCCGGCGTGCCGGGCGCGGCATAATAGTTACCCGGGCTGCCGCCCGGCGCCTACTACTGATCCAGCGGCGTCCCCTGCTTCAGCGGAACGACTTCGACCGGGCTGCGGTCCCAGCGCGCCGCGCTCGCCCGGCACAACCCGGTCGCGGGCGCCATCGACTACATGCTCAAGGACTGGCCGGCGTTCACTCGGTTCCGCCGATGGGCGCATTTGCCTGACGAACAACGCCGCAGAACGCGCCCTGCGCGGCGTGGCGCTCGGCAGGAAGGCGTGGCTGTTCGCAGGTTCCGACCGCGGCGGCGAGCGCGCCGCGTTCATGTACACGCTGATCGGCACCGCCAAGCTCAACGACGTCGACCCGCAGGCCTGGCTCGCCGACGTCCTCGCCCGTATCGACGACACCCCGCAGAACCGCCTCGCCCAGCTGCTGCCCTGGAACTGGCAGCCGCCCGCCGCCCTGCTCAAGGCAGCACAGCAGCGGCCTCCACCGAAGGCTTACCCACCTCCTGACTCTCACTCATGAGGTAAATGGCGCTCCATCAGCACCGCCGCGACCGTCGATCACCTTCCCGTCCACGATCGCTGCGCCGTATTGCGCACGGATAGCCGGCTTCACCCGTGCCAGCATGGTGTGCGCCAGGGTTGCGGGCGACGCGGTCTCGCGCCAATCGCCAACGAGCAGCGACAGACCTATGCGCGGCAGGTGAAGAGCCTGCAGAACTTCGCCTCCGTCCACGCCGGCCTGACCGACCGCTTCAGCCTCGCACGCCACCTCGTGGACCGCCAAACCTGCAAGCAGCGTCGTTCACCGCAGCCGGTTCTCCGCATTGTCGCCCGTCGCCGTGTCGGCTTCCCATTGGATGACGTGCAGCGCGTGTGCGAAGTCCGCTTCGTCGTTGCCGAGTTCCTTGGCCGCCATCAGCCCGAGGTTGATTTCCCCTGAACGAAGGCCGGAAAGGTCTCCGGTCCGCGCCAGCTGCGCGTCGATGACCGCCAGCTGGTCGAGGGTATGGCGCAGGACAGGATCGAAGGCATGCACTTTCAGCCCCGCGTCCGCGTGAGCCCGGGCGAGAACCATTGCGTCCGTGAAGCTGATATCCGAATCGGTCATTTAAATGATCCCTTGGTCATGGAGAAATACTGCGTGCCTCCGCCTTCGGTCGGATAGTCCACGCCCTTGACAGACCAGTTATCAACCACCGGCGCCGCCGTGGACTTCAGAACTGGAACTGTACCCTGCGTCGTGAACGGTGTTTCGACCTTGTCGACGACAGCACCGGTATTGTAATCCGTACCTTGCGGATTGATCCCGACACTGGTCGGGGCTGTTCCCGGCTCGGTATAGTAGTTGCCCTGTCTGCCACCAGGTACCTGCGACTGCCCCAGCACCTTGTTTGACGGCAGATCGACCACCTCTACCGGACGATTGAAATCGATGCCTTTGAGGTGGTCCGGAATGTTCTTGGCTGGCATCCCCTGAGTCTCGTAGAACGATTGTGCGAGGGCGCGACGGTCCGACTGGATGCCCTTCACTCCGACGCGGCCGGCCGCCATGCCGCCGCCGAGCTCGCCCGCCGCCTCAATGGTGCGCACGCCGGCCTCCGACATGCCCATCGCCCGCCCGAGCGATCTCATCGCCTGGCCGCCCACGGCGGAGCCCAGCATGCCCGTTGCCGTGATCTCGATCGTGCCCATCACGCCCAGGCACACGATCGAATAGGGCAGCGCCGCGAGCGCACCCGCGATTCCCAGCACCTCGAGCGCGGTCACCGCCCAGCCTGGCACCTCCGGCTGGATCGCGACACGCGGATCCTGCGCGCTGGCGCCGCCGATGAAGACGTCGGGCGACGTCCGTTTCACCGACAGCGCACTGCATCCAACCTTCTCGCCCTCGCGTCCCGCCAGGCCGAAGTTGAGCATTACCGTCGACGATCCGGTGGCGAGCGGGATCGGCCCGCCGCTTTCTTTGGAGCACGAGGCGGCGGAGCCCAGCGTGAACGTAGCGGGCCGGCCGTTGACGAACACGTTGCGCGAGCCGACGACAAAGCTACCGCAGGGCGGACCCATTGACGCCTCGCCAATGTGCATGCCCTTCAGGCCGCCGAACGAGATTAGCCCCGCCGCACCGCCCACCGCCGCCACGACGGCCAGCGCCGCACCGCCCGTCGCCACCGTCGCGCCGACGATCACCGCCCCCGCGACCACGCCCGCCAGGATGCCCAGACCCATGCCGAGCCCCGCATGGGTGTGCGCGACGTTGTCGCCGAGTCGGGCGGCCGGCATCATCGTCACGGCGCGTCCGGCTCCGTCCGGGCGATGTGTCCCGGCCTCCGCGTCATCGCCTAGCCGTCGATCCGCAGCGTCGCGAGGCTGCGTTCGAACAGGACCTCGAAAGCCGCGAAATCCTCCGCGGCGGCAGTGCCGGTATAGGTGACGATCATCCCCCCGCCCGCCGCGACGAAGAAGACCTGCTGGCGCAGCGCGCCGCCCGCGGATCGCCAAGTGAACCGGATCTGGAACGCGTCGAAGCCGTGCACCTGCCCGGGCTGTTCGCCCTCGCGCACATAGCCAGGGAGGCTGGCGCGGAACGTGTCCACCTGACGGTTGCAATATTCGCGGAACGTCTCGTCCGCGCCTAGCGCGTCGCGACCGACCACGATCGTGGGCGCGATCGCGTGCGCTGGATCCGGCGGCGCACTGTAAACGATCATCGTCTTGTCGAACCAGCCCGCCGGCGGTTCCGCGCTCACTCGGCGCGGCGGGGAGGTCTGCGTGTTTGCCGCCATCGTCCGTTCGACCCCTTCCGCACCGTCTCGACGCCGGCACCGTACAGGCTCGTCGGCCTGCGGGCCATCGGTCTTTCGGTCCGCCGGTCGCCGGCCGGAAACGGCCGGGATCGGACCCGGCGCCTGCCTGTCCTGCTTCGGGAACGCCGCGTGCGGCCGCCACCCCGGCGGTGTCTTCCCCGATCACCGAGCCCATCGTCGGGGACGGCGACTTCCCCGCAGCCGTGGTGGCGGAGGCCGGGCGTCACGCTCGTGCTATCGCTAGTGCTTGTGCCGGACCGCCATTGGGCTACCACGCTCCGGGCGGGGGGAGACTATGGCGGGCAGGGTGATACGGAATGGTTGGCGGCTCGGCGTCGTCGGGGCTGCCGCGCTGGCGTCCGCGGCGGGGGCGCAGGTGGCGCTGCCCAGCCGGCAGGAGGTCACCCCACCGACCCCGGACGTGCAGCAGGAGCAGCCGTCGCCGGTTGCGATCGACAGCCGGCGCGCGATCGCCGATGTGCCCTGCCCGTTCGAACGGTCTCCGCTCCGGCTGACGCTCACCGGCCTCGCCTTCGCGCGGCCCGACGGCGGCGCGTTGCCGCCGGCGATCGCCACGCTGCTCGCCGACCTGCCCGTGCCGGCCGGGGATCAGCCGATCCGCGTGGTGTGCGACCTGCGCGATCGCGCCAACGCGGCGCTGCAGCGCGCCGGCTGGGTCGCGTCCGTCCAGATCCCTGCGCAGGAGATCGGCGGCGTGCTGCGCCTCCAGGTGGTCACCGCGCACATCGTCGAGGTGCGCGTGCGGGGCGACGCCGGGCCGTACCGCGACGTGCTGCGCCGGCGCATCGCGCGGCTCCAGTCGCTCGATCCGCTCAACGAGCACGAGGCGGAACGCCTGCTGCTGCTGGCCGGCGACATACCCGGGCTGGAGGTGCAACTGTCGCTCCGGCCGGCGGGCGGCGAGCAGGGGGCGGTGATCGGCGAGCTGTCGGTCCAGTACCGCCGTTTCTCGCTGCTCGCCAACGCGCAGAACTACAATTCGCGGCTCCTGGGCCGCGAGACGCTGTATGCTCGGGGCGAGCTCTACGGGCTGACCGGCCATTCCGACGTCACCTATCTCGGCGCGTCGGCTACCACCGATTTCCACGAGCAGATCATCGCGCAGGCCGGGCACATCATGGGGCTGGACGCCGCCGGCACGACGGCGGGCGCGCGCTTCACCTACGCCTGGTCGCGCCCCGACCTCGGGGCGCTCGACTTCCGCACCGATACGCTGATCGCCGGGCTCGACCTCCAACGCCCGCTGCTGCGGTCGCTGAGCGCCAATCTGCGCGTGCGTGGCGGGTTCGATTTCGTGAACCAGATCTCCACCGTCCGCACCGGAGACATTTCGACCCGGCTGACGGCGGACAAGCTGCGTGTGGTGTTCGTCGGGGTCGACGGCGACTATCGGGTTCTCCGGTCGGACGGGGGCACGCGGCTGTCGCTGTCGGGCTCCATCGAGGTGCGCAAGGGGCTCGACATCCTGGGATCGAGCGAGCGGGGATTCGTGGGCGGCGTGCTGACTTCGCGGATCGACGGCAACTCGCGCGCTTTCGTGGTGCGCGGCGTAGGCGATGCGGTCGTGGGGCTGACGCGCGTGTTCAGCCTTGCGGGCGAGACCCAGGCGCAGTGGAGCGACACGCCGCTGCTCAATTACGAGCAGCTGTCGATCGGCAACCTGACGATCGGGCGCGGCTACGATCCCGGCTCGAACAGCGGCGACCGTGTGATCGGCGGCCATGGCGAGCTGCGCGCCGACCTGCCGCTCCTGAGCGGGCTGGCCCATGCCGGCACGGGGCTTCAGCTGTTTGGCTTCTACGACCATGTCTTCCTGCGCAATCTGGGCGCCAACGTGCTGGAGCCGAGCCGCACGCTGCGCAGCTATGGCGGCGGCGCGCGGGTGTCGCTGCCGCGCAGGCTGGTTCTGGAGGTCAGCTACGCGCACCCGCGCGATCGCGTGCTGCCGCTCGACGAGCGGCGACCGCCAGACCGGGTGCTGGTATCGCTCACCGCACAGCTCAGGGGCCGGGCGCGTTGAGCCGGATGCGGCCCGCGACCCGGCATGATAGGATCGCCGCCATGTCCATCACGCGCCACGTCCGACTCCGCCGATCGCTGGCGCTTGGCACCGCGCTCGCCAGCGGCGCGTGGATCGCCGGGCCCGCGGCGGCGCAGACGCTGCCCGGCGTGGCGCTGCCCGATTTCGGGTCCGCGACCGCGACGACCCAGCCGTCGCTGCCGCTGCTCACCGCCCCCACCGCCGCCGTCGGCAATGCGGGCAAGAGCCTGGCCGTGACGCTCAACGCCGCCGGAACGGTGATCACCTGGACTAAGGGGTTCAACATTCCGGAGGGGAGCAGCGTCAACTTCTCCGACGGCCGCGTCCTTGGCCACGGCACAGCGCAGGCGGTGCTCAACCGCGACCTGACCGGTAACTCGTCGCAGCTGCTGGGCTCGCTCACGTCCGATCGCAACGTCGCGGTGTGGGTGTACAACGCCAGCGGCATCATGGTCGGCCCGAACGCGCGGCTGAACACCGGGTCGCTAGTGCTTACCACTCTCGACGTCGACGGCGCCGCGTTCCTGAACGGCACCGGCGACCTCGCCTCGTTCCGGTTCAGCGGCTCGGCCACCGGCGGCGCGATCACGGTCGCCAGCGGCGCGCGGCTGGTCGTGGGTGGCGGCAATCGGGGCCTGATTCTGCTCGCCCCCCGCATCAGCGCGGCCGGCACGTTCGATGCTAGCGGGACGACGACGGGCACGGCGGCGCAGGACGTCGCCTTCGTCACCGCGAGCGACGTGACGGTCAGCTACGCGCCCAACAGCCCGCTGTCGGTGACGATCGCGGGAGGCACGGAACTAGCGGGGACCAGCCAACTGATCGGCGGGACGGTCGCCGGGCGCAACGCGGTGTTCGCGCTTGCGTCCAAATCGTCGGTCTCGGACGCGCTGCTCCGGGTCGACGCCTCTGTCACTACCGCGACGCAAGGCGCGGGCGGGATCGTGCTGTCGGCCGGGCGGCCGGCGACCCCGGTCGCCGGCGTCGCGACGAGCGGCGCGCTGGCCGACACGGGCGGCATCGCGGGCGTTACGACCACCGGCGCGCTGTCGGCGGCCGGGGCGGTCCGGCTGGCGGCGAGCGGGACGGCTTCGATCGGCGGCGATCTCGTGGCCGGTGGCGACTATGTCGTGATGGCGGGGCAGGTGGTGCTCGGCGACTCTGCCAGGCCGGTGACGCAGCGCGCGGACGGCGACATCATGGTGACGGCGTCGCGCTACGGCATCAGCGGGCTAGGGGCCGTGACGGTGCGCGCCGACAACGCCAGCACCGGCCTCCATTCGCTGACGCTCGCCACGCAGACGGCGGGCTACGGCATCGATTTCGACGTGCGGTCCGCGATCGGTGGCGGCAACGCCCGGTCCGACGTGCGGCTGCACGTCGCGGACATGGCCGGCCCCATCAACCTGGGCGATGTCTATGCCCGTGCGTTGCTGGGCGCGGTCGGTAACGGGGCGTTCGTCAACGGCCTGAGTTCCTCCGCGGCGATGCGGGTCGGGCACATCGTCCTGGTCGCGCCGCTGTCGCTGTCGAGCGGCGGGCTGACGGCCGGCGACCTGCAATCCACCACCGGCGCGGTGACGATCGCCGCAACCGGTGGCATGACGACGGGAGCGATCGCCGCGGCCGGCGGCCTGACGCTGTCCGGCACCGGCGCGACGAGCACCGGCGCGCTGACTGGCACGGGCACGGTCGCGGTGACCCGCGAAGGCGCGGCGACGCTCGGCGCGGTGACGGCCGGCGGCGATTTTCTGGCCGGCACCTCGGCGCATCCGCTCGCGAGCCTCGCGACCGGCGCGGTGACGGCGCACGACCTCGTCGCCTACACGGCCGGCGCGCAGGCCTATGCCGGGCCGATCGCCGCGACCGGGAGCGTCGGCGCGACCGCGGGCGGCGCGCTGACGCTCGCCGGGAACGCGGCGGCGGCCGGGTCGATCGCCCTGCGTGGCGGCGACGTCTCTACCGCCGGCCTGGCGACCACCGCCGGCGGTATCGGTGTGGCGGCGGCCGGGCTCGCGACGCTGGTGGGAAACCTGTCGGCGGCAGGGGACCTGACGATCGCGGGCGCTGACGTGACGCTGGGCAGCGCATCGGCACCCGCGACGCAACGCGCGGGCGGCAGGATCGCGATCGACGGGGGCACGATCGGCATCGGCGGGCCGGGGGCGCTGTCGTCCCTGGCGGGGATCGCGCTCGCCTCTGCCGGGCCGATCCGCCTGGCATCGCTCGCCGCCGCCGGGCCGGTGGCGCTGACCGGCAGCGGCGACACGGTGGTCACGGGACTGGTCCAGGCGACGGGCCCGGCCGGCGGCATTGCGATCGACCGGAGTGGCGCAGTGACGCTCGGCGGCCTGCAGGCGGCCGGCGACGTCACGATCGGCGCGCGGACCGCGCCCGCGTCGCTGGCGGTCGCCGCACCGGCGACGATCGGCGGCGCGCTGAGCGTCGTCACCGCCGGATCGCAGAGCTGGGGCGATCTGGTTGCCGGCAATGTCGGCCTCACCGGCAGCAGCCTCGCGCTCGGCGCGGTCCGGTCTGCAGGCAGCGTGGCGCTGGCCTCCACCGGGCCGCTCTCCGCCGGCTCGATCGCGGCGGCCGGACCGGTGGCGCTGACCGGCAGCGGCAATACGACGATCGCCGGGCCGGTCCAGGCCGGTGGCGGCATCACCGTTGACCGCGACGGTGCGGCGACGTTCGGCGCATTGCTGACGATTGGTGGCGTGACGATCGGCGGCAGCGTCGCCCCGGCGTCGCTGGCAGTGGCCGGGCCGGCGACGGTCGGGGAGGCGCTGTTTGCGACCACCAGCGGCGCTCAGGCCTGGAGCGGGGACATTGTGGCGGGATCGGTGCGGCTGGCCGGGTCCGCGCTGGCGCTGGCGGGCGTGGGGGCAAGCGGGGCGGCATCGCTGACGGCCATGACCGGCGCGCTGGCGGTGCGCGCGGTGAGCGGCACGAGCGTCGACATGCTCGCCACGACCCGAATAGACGTGGCCGGGCCGATCACTGCGACGACGGGCGACCTGACCGCGTCCGCCGCCGACCTGGGCCTCGCCGGCGCGCTCGCCGCCGGCCGCGACATCCGCCTCGTCGCGATCGGCGGCGACGTCGCATTGGGCGGGCCGGCGACCGCTGCGGCCAGCGTGACGATCGCGGCGGCGCGCGATGTCACGATCGCCGGCGCGCAAAGCCGGGGCGCCTTGTCCGTCGACGCGGGGCGTACGGCCTCGATCGGCGGCGACGTGACGGCCGGCACGATCGCCATTGCCGGCGGATCGGTGGCGCTGGCCGCCGACACGCGCGCGACCAGCGCCGGATCGATCGACCTGCTCGCCCGGACGGAGGGTGTCGCCGGCGGCGCGGGGCTGGTCCTCGCCTCGACCAGCACGACGGCTGGCGATCGCATCGGGCTGACGGCGGGCGGCGCAGCCGGCATCGTTTTAGATCCCACCAGCCGGATCGTGGGCGGGCAGGGCCAGGCGATCGATGTCGCCGTGGCCGCCCCCGCCGGCGCGCCGGTCGCGCTCGGATCTGTGGCGGCGCGCGCGGTAGGGGTGCCCGTCGCCGGATCGACGACGCTGGGGCCGATCATCGCCACCGGGCCGCTGTCGTTCGGCGCGCTCACGCTGACGGACGGCTTCTCGGCGACCACGACGGCGGGCGACCTGTCCGTGGGCGCGGTCTCGATCACCGGCGCGGGCCAGGGCGTGCGGCTGCAGGCCGCGGGCGCGCTGCTGGCCTCCGCCCCGATCGCCGCCGACGGCGACATCGTGCTCGCCGCGCTCAGCCCGCTTGCGCTAGACCGCGTGACGAGTGCGAGCGGCGCGGTGAGCGTCACCGGCGGCGATGCGGTGACGGCGGTGACGCTGTCGGGCGCCAACGGGATCGTGGCGAGCGGCACGGCGCTGACGATCGGCTCGGTTCGTGGCGGCGCGACATCGCTCACCGCCACGACGGGTGATCTACTGCTCGACGGGGGGAGCGTCGTGGCGCTCTCGCTGAGCGCGACGGGCGGGGGGATCGTCGCCGGGACGCTGGGATCAACCGGCGCGGCGAGCGTCGTCGCGAGGGGCGACGTGGAGCTCGACGGGGCGCTGACCGCGGGCGGCGACGTGCGGGTCACCGCCCGAGGGGTGCGTGCGGCATCGGTCGGCTCGGACGGTGGGAGCGTGGCGCTGACCGCCACTTCGGGCGATGTCGGGGGGCTGACCGCGGCCAGCGGGCTGGTCGCCCGTGCGGCGGGATCGGTGAGCGTCGCGGCGGCGAACGGCACCGCGACGCTGGGCGACGTCACCGCCGGCGGCGACTATGACGCGACCGCGCGATTCCTGGCGCTGTCGGGCACGCAGGCTGCGGGCGGTGCGGTGACGCTGGCGGCCACCGCGGGCGGGGTCGCGGGCGTGAGCGGGCTGCGGCTCACCGGCAATGCCGATGGGATCGGTGCCGAGCGCGTGGCGCTCACTGCGACCGGCGGTGCGATCGGTTTTGCCCCCGACACCACGATCGCGGGCGGCGCCGCGCGGCAATCGGACGTGGCGGTCGCCACCGATGGGCGCCCGATCGCGCTCGGCCAGGTCTCGGCGCGCACCCTCTCGATCGATGCCGGCGCGGGCAGCGTCGCGACCGGCGCGCTGTCGCTCGCGGACGGGCTGGCGATCCGGGCGACGGGGCTGGCGACTGGCGCGATCGACGCCGTGGGCGACGTCGCGCTGGACGGCGCCGGGGGAGCGGTGACGACGGGCACGGTGACGACGCGCGGCGCGGCGAGCCTGACGGGCGGGAGCCTGACGATCGGATCGCTCGACGTCGGCTCGGCGTCGCTGGTCGCGACGACCGGGGGCGTGCGCGGCGGCGCCGTCACCGCCACCGGGCCGATCGCGATCACCGCCACGGGCGCGGCAGGGCAGGTCGCTCTCGACCGGGTCGCCGCAACCGGGCCGGCCGGGACCGTCACGATATCGGCGTCGGGCCCGATCGCGATCGCGATCGGCGCGGTGTCGGCGGGCGGGGCGGCAGCGCTCACCACCACCACCCGCGGGGCCGACGTCACGCTCGCTGGCGGGCTCACCGCGGCCGGGCCGGTACGCATCGCGTCGGCGGCCAGCGTCCTGACGCCGTCGCTGACCAGCACGGGTAGCGACATCCGCGTCGTCGCGCCCAATGGCGACCTGTTGCCGATCCAGCCGGGGATAGGAGTGCTGCTGTCGGCCGCGCCGGGCGCCGGCTACCTCGTCGCGGTCGGCGGGGACGTCCAGCTGGGCGCGCTGGGTGGGGGGCCGGTGTCGCTGGCTGCCCGGTCGATCGCCGCCGACTCGATCGACGCGGGCGCGGCGATGGTCTCCCTCCAGGCCTCTGGCGGGGACCTGTCGGTCGCGGGCGGCGTACGCGGCGGCATGGTGACGCTGGGCGCGAGCGGGCGCACGACGCTGGGCGGCGCGACGGTCGCTACCGGCGCGCTGACGCTCGCGGCCGGCACGGGGCTGACGTTCGATGCCGCCACCGGCGCGAGCGTCGCGGCCACGTCGGGCGCGGGCATCGTCGGCAACGCGGTGACGGCGACGAGCGGCGCGACGCTGGCCGCGTCCGACATCACGCTGGGCGCGCTGGCCGTCTCGGCCGGCGGCGGATCGCTGGCGTCGACCGGCACCGCGCGGCTGGGGACTGCGTCGACTTCGGGCACGCTTTCGGTCCGCGCGGCGGGCGCGGCGGCGGTCACGGGGGCGGTGACCGCAGGCGGCGATTATCGCGTGCAGGGCGCGAGCGTCGCGCTCGGCGGCGGCGTGGCGCAGGTCGCGCGCGGCAGGGTGGACATCACCGCCACCGCTGGCGCGATCACCGGCGCGCCGGGGCTGCGGCTGGCGAGCGACATCGACGGCAGCTCGGCCGCCGACAGCCTGATTCTGGACGCGGCGGGCGGCATCGCGCTGGCCGACACGCTGGTGCAGGCGCGGCCGGGCGGCGGCGCGGCGCTGGGCCTCGCCGCGGGAGCGGGCAGCCCGGTGGTGCTCGGGCGCATCGAGGCGGGCGCGATCGGCGGCGTGGACGCAGGCCACGCGGTCTTCTCCCCGACGTTCACCCATGCCGGCGACGTGACGATCGCGCAGATCGCGGCGACGAGCATCGGGGTCGCGCTGACCGCCGGCAACCTCTCGACCGGCGGGATCGCGACGACGGGCGCGACCCGGCTGTCGGCGGCGGGCACCGGGACGGTGACGACGGGCGCGATCGGTGCGGGCTCGCTTGACGTCACCGCAGGCGGCGCGCTGGCCGGCGGCGCCTATGCCGGCGCGGGCGGCGCGAGCGTGGCGGGCAGCGCGATAACACTGGCCGCGCTGCGGTCGACGGGCGGTGACGTGTCGGCCGCCGCGGGCGCCGACGGGCTGACGATCGGGACCATCGGCGCGACCGGTGGAGCGTTGCTCGTGTCGGCCTCCGGCATCGGCGTGGACATTGCCCGTGCGGGGTCGCTCGTGCTGAGCGCGACGGGCGACGTCGGCGGCGCGACCGGCACCGGGGCGGCGCTGGCGACGACGGCAGGCGATCTGGCGGTCGCCGCCGGCGGTGCGGTGCGGCTTGCGAGCGCCGACTCGGCCGGGTCCGGTTCGATCACGGGTGGCAGCGTTTCCGTCCAAGGCAAGCTCGTGGCGGCACGCGCGCTGCTGGTTAAGGCGCGCGAGGCGCTGATGCTGGGTGACGCCGCATCCACGGGGAGCGACCTCGCTCTCCAAGCGGCTGGACCGGTTGCGACGGCGCAGCTCGGCGCAGGCGGCAACGCGGCCGTCGTCACGACCGGCACGGCAAGCGTGGCCGGCCTCGTCGCCGGCGGCAACGCGTCGATCACCGCCGCTGGCTTGCGAGCGGGACCGGTGACCGCCGGCGGGACACTCTCGTTGGCCAGCACGGGCGATCTCTCGCTGGGCGACAGTCGGTCAGGCGGCGCGGCGAGCGTGTCGGTGACCGGACAAGCGACATTGGGCGCGCTGTCGGCGGGGCCGTCGATCGCGATCAGGGCCGCCGATGTCGATCTCGCCGGTGCGATCGCCGCCACGAGCGTGACGCTCGCCAACGCCGCGCCGGCGACCGGCGCGATGCGGCTGGGCGACGGGGCGGGCAGCGACGGGTTCCGCCTGTCGCAGGCCGAGATCGGGCGCATCGCCGCGGATACGTTGACGCTCGACCAGGGAGCGGGCGCGCTGTCGGTCGGCACGCTGGCGCTGGGGTCGGGTACGGGGCGGCAGGCGGTGAACCTCCTGACGACCGGCGCGGTGACGATCATCGGCGCGGTCACTGGCACCGGCGCGGTTACGGGCAGCGGGCAGGGGCGGACCGTGCGGATCGGCGGCGGCGCCGACGCGGGATCGCTGGCGAGCGGCATCCAGGTCGTCGCCACGGGCGCGGGGGGCGGGCGGCTGTTGCTGGGCGATGCGGACCTCGACCTGCGCGGCGGCACGATCGCGGTCGGCCTGGCGCCGGGCTTCGTCGACGCGCTCGCGTCGGGGGCCGGCGACACGGCGAGCAGCTTGCTGGCGAACGCCAACTCCGCGCTCTACAACGCTGGCTATGGTGGCGGTCAGTTCGATCCGGCCGACACGGTGACGGTATCGGCCCGGTCGCTCACGCTGCACTACACCGATTATGCGTTGTTCCAGAACACGGGCGTGCCGGGCCGCACGTCGGGCGTAGCGATCGGCGGAACCCCCGCAGCGCCGGTGCGCCCGGCATTGACGCTGGTGCCGCAGGGTACGGGCGTGCCCAGCGTCGCGCTGTTCGGCACGATCAACGGCGTCGGGGGCACCGGCGCCGCGCTGCTCGGGCCGGACGTGGTGGTCGCCCCCGCCTCGTCGCTCGCCACCTCGCGGGTCAACGGATGCCTGATCGGGTCTGGCTCCGGATGCCTTAGCACCATCGTCATCCAGCCGACGCTGCAGGTATTCGACGAGAGCCGGACGGCGATCTTCGGCGCTGCCCGCGATCTGGCGGTGCCGTTCGATCCGCTGATCGGCGGCACAAACGAGGAATTGCTGACCGGGTTGGGCGCGCTCGCCCCCGAACCGGTCGGCGCGGCGCCGGACGTCGGGGCGCCGCGGTGAGACGAGGACCGGGAACGCCGCCCACCACGCGGGCCGTCGGCGCGGCGCTGACGGCGGCGCTGCTTCTGTCCGCCTGCGCGACGTCGCGGGTGCCCGAGCGGCCGGACAGCTTCAGCCTGGGCCGCACCACGGCCGGCGAGCCGTGCGTCGCGACGCGGGACTGGCACGACGCGGGGCTGACCGACGCCTTTTCCCGCGCCTATTCGATGACCTGCCAGAGCGTGAGCGCGAGCCGTCCGGTCGGCGCGATCCGGATCGTGCCTGCGACCGCGGACTCGCTGGCGCCGATCGAGGCGATGCTGAGCTGCGGCCCGGCCCGGGCGGCGACGGTCGCCGGCCGGGCCGCCCGCGCGCGCCGCTGCCGCGACGGTTCGCTGGACGAGGAGGTGGTCCGTCTCGACGTGCCGTTCGGGCGCACGCTGCTGGTCGCCGATGCGCCGCCCGCGCTGGTGGCGGAGCTGGAGGAGGCTCTGGCGATCCTGGCGGGATCGAAGCGGCCGAGCGCCGACGCTGGCCGGACGGTGGCGGCGAGCGTCGATGCGTCGACGCTGGCGCCGGCTCCCGCGGGCGCTTCCCTGCCGGCTGTTGCCGCGAAGGCCGCCGCGGGCGATCCGGCGAAACCAGCCGCGACAGGCGCGGCGGCGCCGGTGGAGGTGGCGACGCAGGTGGTCGCCGCCGCCGATGCGGGCGCGTTCGATCCCGCCGACGCGCTGGCGCAGGGTGTGACGCTCAACCACAAGGGGCAGAATGTCGAGGCGTCGCGCGTGCTGAACGACGCGCTCAGCCGCCTGCCCGCCGCCACGCCGCCCACCGTACGCGTCGAGTTGCTGCTGGAGGCGGGACTGGCGGATTCAAACATCCGTTTCGTCGACACCGCGCGCGACCATTTCGCTCAGGCGGACGCGGCGATGGCGGCGGAGCCCGGCGCGCAGACCGCGTTTCTCCAGCGCAAGCGCGACGCGTACCTAGCGCTGGACGCGCTCAACCGCCACGCGTTCCGGGAGGCGCTGACGCTGCTCGACCGGATCGCGCGCGCGCCCGTCGCCGCGGACCAGCCGTTGCGCGATCCCGCGACGCTCCGGCTGCTCAACCGGCCGCGGGTGCGTCCCGGCGACCTGTCGGGCTCGATCGCGGTGCCCGACACCGCCGATCTGACGCAGCTGGTGCTGGATGCGCAGGCCAACTGGGCGCGCAGCGTCGCGCTCCTCACGCTGGGCGACGAGGCCGGCGCGATGACGGCGATCGAGGCGGCCGCCAACGCCTATCGCCCGTTGCAGACCGAGCGGATCGATCGTGCGCAGGTGCTGTGGCTGGGCGCGCGGATCGAGCGGCAGCGCGCGCGGCTGCTCGCGCGGCACGGGCAGAGCGGGGCGGCGCTGGCAGGGTTCGATCGCGCGATCGACGACCTGCGCCGCGGTGCGCTGGCGACCGCGGGGACGGGCAACGAACCCGCGATCGCCGAGGCTGAGTTGGAGCGCGCGGCGTTCTACGCGCACACCGGCGCGCCGCATGCCGCGGTGCGCGCGCAGTTCGCGAGCGTCGTCGACTCGCTGATCGACTCGCACGCAGGCTCGCTGGGTGCGGCGACCGGGATCGAGGATTATCTCGACCTACTGGCGGACGAGGCGGCGACCGGGCCGCTGCCCGACACGTTCGAGCGCTTCTTCCGCGCGGTGCAGGTCACGGGCGAGCCGGCGGTCGCGCGCCAGCTCAGCCAGCTCCAGACGGTCGTGTCCGCCGACCCTGAGATCGGCGCGATGGTGCGCGACCGCGCCGAACTGGAACGCGACATCACCCGGCTGCGCTACGAGATCGCCGGCGGCGCCGCGCCCGGCCAGCCCACGGTCGCCGAGCTGGAGCGCGCGCGCGGCGCGGCGGAGGCCCGGCTGCTCGCGGTGGACGCACGGCTGGCGAGCAGCCCGCGCTTCCGCTCGGTGGACGAGCAGCCCGCGACGCTGGCCGAGCTGCGCGCCGCGCTGAAGCCGGGGGAGGCGTATTTCAAGGTGGTGGAGACCGGGCGGCGGATCTACGGCCTGTACGTCTCCGCCGATCGGACGCAGGCATACCGGATCGCGCCCGATGCGCAGGCGCGCGCCGCGATCGACCAGCTCGCCGCCGACGTGCGCGCCTCGATCGACGGCCAGCTCGACCAGGGCAAGCTGGTGCCGTTCGACGATGCCAAAGCCTATGCGCTGTTCCGCGTGCTGGGCGGCCCGGCGGCGGACGCGCTGGCGGGGACGCGCGCGCTGGTGGTCGATCCGGCCGGCCCGCTCGAACGGCTGCCGATCGGGGTGCTGGTGACGCGCTACGCCAGGGATGAGGTGCGGCCCGCGCCGTTCGATTTCTCGCGCACCGCGTTTCTGGCGGGCACCGCTACCATCTCCACCGCGCTGTCGCCGCGATCCTTCCTCGTCGCGCGCGCGCTGCCCGCCTCGCAGGCACGCCAGCCGCTGCTCGGGCTGGGCGAGCACGTGCCGTTCAAGGGGGCGGCCGGCACCGATCCGGCGCGCACCGTGCGGATCGGCTATGGCTGCACGATCACCTATGGCGCGCTCGCCGCGCTCGGGCGGAGCTTCCAGCCGATCAGCGGCCACGAGCTGACCGTCGTCGCCGACGCGCTGGGCGATCCGCAGGCGCCGCGCATCGTCGATGCCGCGTTCAGCGACACCGCGATCGAGGCGAGAGGTGACCTCGCCGACTATCAGGTGCTGCACTTCGCCACTCACGGGCTGGAGGAAGGGCAATGGGGGTGCGCGCAGTCGCCGCCCGCGCTCGTCACCTCGTGGGGTGGCGAGGGCTCGGACGGGCTGCTGAGCTTCTCCGAGATCGCCCGGCTGCGGCTGGACGCGAACTTGGTCGTGCTGTCCGCCTGCGACACCGCCGGCGGGGTCAGGAACGAGGCGCTGGCGCGCCTGTCGGGGCAGGAGGAGGCGGGGGCGACGCTGGACGGGCTCGTCCGCGCGTTCCTCGCCGCCAACGCGCGTGCGGTGATGGCGACCTATTGGCAGGTGTCGGCGGAGCGCGACGGCGAGCAGTTCGTCGGGGCCTTCTACGCCGGGGCGCGCGCCAAGCCGATCGGCGCCGCGCTGCGGGACGCGCAGCGCGGCCTGATGACGCAGCCGGCCTATTCGCACCCGTTCTACTGGGCGCCGTATTTCGTGGTCGGCGACACGTCCAAGTCGATGCTGAGCGCGCGGCCGGCGCAGATCGCCCGGCGATGACGCCGCTCGCCGGCCGCGTCCGCGCCGTGGCGGCGGTGCCGGTGGGCCTCGGGGCGGCGGCGGTTATCGTCGGCTGGGGGCCGGGCTGGGCGGCGCGCGTCCTGGCGTGGATCGGGATCACCGGCGCGGCGGCGTCGGAAGCGGCGTTCACCGCCCTCGTGTTCGGCGCCATGATCGCCTTGGCGGTGGTGGGCGGGCTCGCGACGGGCGTGCGATCGTGGACGGCGGGCGGGGGATCGGTGTCCGGCGCGGCGATCGGCGCCGCCGGCCTGCTCGCTGCCACCGCGCTGGCCGGGATCGCGGGCGTCGTGCGGCATGGCGGCGGGGGAGCGGGCGGGCCGCTGCTGCTCGCCGGTCTGGCGACGGTGCTCGTGCAGGTCACCGGCGAGGAGATGGTGTTCCGCGGCTGGCTTCAGCCGGTGCTGGCGCGCGCGACGGGCCAGGGGATGGCGGTCGTGCTGATCGCGGCGGCGTTCGCGGGGCTGCATGCGCTGGGCGGCGAGCGTGACCCGCTGGCGCTCGCCAATCTGGGGCTCGGCGGGCTGCTGTTCGGCGTGCTGGCCGCGCGGGGCGGCGGGGTGGTGGCGGCGATCGGCGCGCACGGCGTGTGGAATGCGGGGGAGCAGCTGGTCCTCGGGCTCGATCCCAATCCAGGGCTGGGCAGCTTCGGCTCGCTGGCCGACCTCGATCTGGTGGGCGCGGTCCGCTGGGGCGGCAGCGCGGACGGGCTCAACGCGAGCTGGGCGATGACTGCGGCGCTGCTGGCGCTGCTGGTGCCGGTGGCGATGCGCTGCCGGGCGCATCCCGGCGACGCTGCGCATCGATCAGCTCGCGTTCCCGCCTGAACCCGGCGAGCGCGGCGCCCGACAGCGCCTTGCCGGTCTCCGTCCGGATGCCGAGCGGATCGACCGGCTTGCCCGCGACGTGCACTTCGTAATGGAGATGCGGCCCGGTGGAGCGGCCGGTGGTGCCAACCTCGCCGATCTGCTCCCCCTGGCTCACCCGCGCGCCCGCGACGACGCCGGGCCAGATCCGGTTCATGTGGAGGTACAGCGTCTCCCACCCGCTGTCGTGGCGCAGCTTCACGAAATTGCCGTTCGGGCCCTTGAGCCCCGCGAACTCGACCGTCGCGTCGCCCGCGGCGTAGATCGGCGTGCCGACCGGCGCTGCGAAGTCGGTGCCCTTGTGCAGCTTCATGAAGCCCAGGATCGGGTGGTCGCGCATCCCGAACGGCGAGGAGATGCGCGCGCCATCGATCGGCGTGCGCATCAGCGCGCGCACCGTGCTGCGGCCGGCGGCGTCGTACCATCCCGGCGTCCGGTCGCCCGGGCCGGCGAAGCGGTACAGCGCGCGCGCCCTGGTCGCGGTGGTCAGCGAGGCGTAGACGAGCACCGGCACGCCCACCGCCTCGCCCGCGGCGTTGACCCGCTGGTCGTATGCCGCCTCGATCCGGTCGCCGGGCGCCACCTCGCGCTGGAGGTCGAAGTCGAACGCGAAGGCATTGGCGAAGTCGGTCACCAGCGTATCCTGCACCCCGGCCGCGACCGCGGAGCTGTAGAAGCTCTGGGCGTCCAGCCGCCCGCGGACCGTGCGCAGCGCGGTCGTCAGATGCGCGTCGTAGCGCCGCGCGGCGAACCCGCCGGGCGAGCGGGTGAGCGCCAGGCCCGAGCCGTCGGCATGTGTCGCTTCCAGGAACGCCAGCCGTTGCGCGCCGGGTGCGCCGTCCATGTCGAACACCAGCCGCACGTCGCCCGGCGCCGGCCCCAGCGCCCCGCTCGCTTGCGCGCCGGCGCGCCGAGCGTCTCCGGCCGCGATGCCGGCGGCGGCGAGGCTGCCGGCGATCGCATCGGCGCCGGCGACGGTCAGGATGCGACGGCTGGTCGCGGCCGGTGCCTGCGCGCTCGGCGCCGATGGCTGCAAGACCGGTGCGGGCGCGGGTGTGCGGGGCCGTGCGGACCAGGCGCAGAGCGCGCCGACCGCGAGGATGGCGATGCCCGTCCCGATCGCCTGTGCGGTCCCCTGCCGATTGCTCGCATCCATGGGGGTCGGCGATACGGGCGCGGCCGGCGGCGTCGCCCAACTGCGGGGATCGAACGACGGCTCGGGATGGGCCGCGGGCCCGGGCCTACCGTGCCCGGCCGGGCGGCTCCAGCGCGATGGATCGAACGAGAGTCCGTCGTCCTGATCGTCCACCACCGCCTCCTTGCGTTCGCCCCACCGTATGACGGGGCGGCGGGAGAAAGCTATTGCCCCGTCGCCCACCCACGGTGATAAAGCGTCGGGTACAGGGATGTCGGCCACCCGGTCGGCGGCGGGAGGCTGGGGCGAACACGTGGCAGGCAAGAACCGCGTCGCCTGGCATGAGGGCATGTTCCTGCGGCCCCAGCATTTTCAGGCGCAGGACCGCTTCGTCGAGGCGCAGCTGCGCGCCAGGGTGGACGCGGTGCGGCCCTGGCCGTGGGGCTTCACCACGCTGGAGGTGGACGAGGATCTGGCCTCGCTCGGCAAGTTCGGCGTCGTGCGCGCGTCCGGCGTGATGCCCGACGGAACGCCCTTCTCCATCCCCGACGATCTTCCCCCGCCCGAGCCGCTGGACGTGCCCGGCGATGCGCGCGACGCGCTGGTTTCGCTGACGCTGCCCGCGCAGCAGGTCGGCGCCGTACAGTTTCGCGACGCCGAGGCGCAGGCGATCGACTCGCGCTATCTCGTGTCGGAGGCGGAGATCGCCGACGCCTTCTCCGACGACCGCACCACCGAGCCGATCGAGTTCGGCCGCCCCAATTTGCGCTTCGGCGTGACGCGCGACCAGACTTATGGCCGCGTGACGATGGGCGTCGTGCGGGTGCGCGAGGTGCAGAACAAGCGGCTGATGTTCGACGACCGCTTCATTCCGCCGACGCTCGACATCGCCGCCGCCCGGCGGCTGCGTGGCGGGCTGACCGACATCGTCGGCCGCGCCGAGCAGCGCGCCGCAGAACTCGCGATCCGTGCGGTGGAGGCGACGGACGGCGGATCGGAGACGTTCGCGAGCTTCCTGCTGCTCCAAGCGCTCAACAAGTGGATCCCGGTGCTCGGCCATCTCGAGCATCTGCCGACCGTCCACCCGGAGCGGCTGTACGAGACGCTGATCGCCGCGGCGGGTGAACTGGCCACGCTGATCCGCCCCGATCGCCGGCCGCCGTCGCTCCCGCGCTACGATCACGAGAACCCGCAGCTCTGCTTCGATCCGGTGTTCGACCTGCTGCAATCGATGCTGTCGGCGATGTTCGATCGCTCGGCGGTGCAGCTGCCACTGGAGCAGGCGGGGCCGGGCGCGTTCGTATCGAAGATCGTCGACCACAATCTGTTCACGACCGGCTATTTCTATCTTGCGGTCGCCGCCGCCTCGCCGGTGGAGGAGATCAGGAGCCTGTTCCCGTCGGTCGCCAAGATCGGCTCGATCGGGCGGATGCGGCAGATCGTCGATTCCGCGCTGCCCGGCGTGCCGCTGCGCCACACGCCCACGCCGCCGCCGCAGCTGCGCGTGCTGCCCGGCTTCGTCTATTTCGAGCTCGATCGCGGCGTGCCCGACTGGCGCGAGTTCGCGACCGCGCCCGCGCTCGGCCTGCATGTCGCGGGCGACTGGCCGCAGCTTCGGATGGAGCTGTGGTGCGTCAAGAGGGTCGGGCGGTGAGCGCCGGGGGGAGTGATGGCGGCGACGGCAAGACGGTGTTCCGGCCGTCGCCGCTCCAGGGGCTGAAGGGTGGCGTCGCGTCGCCGCCCCAATCGCCGCCGCCGCAATCGTTCGGCGCACCCGCATCGTTCGGCGGCGACGGCGGCGACGGCGGCGACGGCGGCGACGGCGGCTACGGCGCGCCGCCGCCGCTGTCGCGCACGGTCTCGGCGGCCCCGGGCGGCGGGGCGGGCGGGGCGCTGACCCCCTCGCGGCTGGGCGCGGACGACGTGCCGCTGCCCGCCACGCCGCGCCGGGTACGCAACGCGATGCTGGCGGAGGCGGAGCCCGTGCTGGCGCTGGTGGCGGGTGTGCGCAGCGGCCGCGTGCGGCTCGCGATGCCCGAGTTCCATCGCCAGGCGTTGGGCTCGATCGCCCGGTTCGAGCGCGCGATCGCCGGCGCCTACCCCGAGGAGGTGCGCCAGCGCGCCAAATACGCGATCTGCGCGACGACGGACGACGTGGCGCAGAATCTGCCCGGCGTCGGCACGGACGGGGCCGAATGGGCGCGTCGCTCGATGGTGGTGCAGTTCTTCCAGGAGAATATCGGCGGCGACCGCTTCTGGCAGCTGGTGGACGACATGCTGCGCACGCCGGGCGACAATCTCGACCTGATCGAGCTGTTTCACGCCTGTCTCGCCGCCGGGTTCGAGGGCCGATTCCGGGTGATGCCGGACGGGCGTCGGCGGCTGCACGAGATCATGGCGCGGCTGCACGGCGCGCTGCCGCACGTCCGCTCGCTGTCGGGCGTCGAGCTGGTGCCGCGCTGGCGGGGCGAGGATGCGCCGGCGACGCGCTTCGGCCCGTGGAGCCTGGTCGCACTGGCGACGACGGTCGCGGCGGCGGTGCTGCTGCTCGCCATCATCGCCTACCGCCTGCTGTTGCTGTCGAGCGCGGAGCCGCCGTCGCAGCGGCTGGCGGCGATGCGCCCGTCCGCGCGCCTGACGCTGTCGCGCCCCGCCGCCGCGCTGTCCGACCAGCCGAGCGCGCAGGCCTCGCGGCTGGCGAAGTTCCTGGAGCCCGAGATCCAGCAGCATCTCGTCACGGTCGCCGAGGACGCGCAGACCGTGCGCGTCCGCACCGCGGTGGGACAGCTGTTCCAGTCGGGCTCGGACGCGCTGGAGCCGGGGCGCGAGGAGTTGTTCCACCGCATCGGCCGCGCGATCGAGCGCGAGCGGGGCCCGGTGACGGTCGAGGGCCATGCCGACAGTGACAAAGTCGCGACGCTCGCCTTCCCCGACAATATCGCGCTGTCGCAGGCGCGGGCGGACGCTGTCGGCAAGCTGATCCGCGGCGACCTTACCGATCCAGCCCGCGTCTCTACCAAGGGGCTGGGCGACACGGTGCCGATCGCCACCAACGATACGCCCGCGGGCAAGTCGCAGAACCGCCGCGTCGAGGTGATCGTGCCGCGCAGCTACATCGACCGATAGGAGAGCGGCAGGTGCGGCGTTTCTTCGGCAACTGGTATGTGGTGACGCTGCTGTGCGCGGCGCTGGCTGCGCTGCTGCTCGCGGTCGGGCTGCCATACGTCGTTCTATGGCTGCGGCCGGTGTCGGTGCGGGTCGGCTGCGTGGTGCTGGTGGCGGCGGTCTGGGGCGGGCTGTTCTGGTATCGCCGCCACCGCGCCGCGAGCGCCGCCGCCGCGATCGCCGCCGAGCTCGCCGGGCCGAACGCCGCCGACGAGGAGGGCCGCGCGCTGGCGCAGCGGATGGGCGACGCGCTCGGCCGGCTGAAGACGGCATCGGGCGGGCGGCGCGACTATCTGTATAGCCGGCCGTGGTACGTCATCATCGGTCCGCCGGGCGCGGGCAAGACCACCGCGCTGCTCCGCTCCGGGCTGCGCTTCCCGTTCGTGGAACAGGCGGTCAAGGGCGTGGGCGGCACGCGCAACCTCGATTTCTGGTTCGCGGACGAGGCGGTGCTGGTCGACACGGCCGGCCGCTACACCACGCAGGATTCGGACGCGGGCGTCGATGCCGCGGGGTGGACGTCGTTCCTGTCGCTGCTGCGCCGCCACCGGCCGCGCCAGCCGATCAACGGCGTGCTGGTGGCGATCGGGGTTGACGAGCTGATCCGCAGCGACTGCGCCGCCATCGACGCGCACGCGCGCGCCGTGCGCCGGCGGCTGACGGAGCTGCGCCGGACGCTGGAGGTCGCGGCGCCCGTCTATCTGGTGCTGACCAAGGCCGATCTGCTCGCCGGCTTCATCGAGTATTTCGACGATCTGGACGTCGAGGGCCGGCGCGCGGTGCTGGGCTCCACGCTGCCGTTCGGGGACGGGCGCGCGACGGCGGAGGGGCTGGCGCATGCGTTCGACGAGGTGGCGCAGGCGGTGGCGGACCGGCAGGCGAAGCGCGTGTTCGACGAGGTCGACCCGCGCCGCCGCGCGCTGCTGCTTGGCTTTCCCGCGCAGCTGCGCTCGCTGCGTGCCCGGCTGATGCGGTTCGCCGACGGCGCGTTCGTGGCGGGCGACGAGGCGCTGGGGGGGGCGGGCGGCGTGCTGCGCGGCTTCTATCTCACCAGCGGCGTGCAGGAGGGCGCGCCGCTCGACCGCATCCTGGCGGGCATGGCGGAAGTATACGACCGGCCGGCGGTGCCGACGACGGCGGCGGGCAGCTCGGGCGGTCGCGCCTATTTCCTCAACCGGCTGCTGACGGAGGTGCTGTTCCCGGAAGCCGGGCTGGTCAGCGACGATCCCAGGGCCCGCGTGCGCCAGCGCGGCCGGCTCGTCGCGACGCTGGCCGGCATCACCGCGGCGGCGGTGCTGGTGATCGCGCTGTGGGGTGTCAGCTATGCGCGCAATCGCGCGTTCCAGGCGCACCTCGCCGCCGGGGCTGCCGGGGCGGAGCAGAAGCTGCGCGACGCGGGCGTCGACCTGGCGCAGGTGCGCGATGGCGACGCGGACCTGCGCGCCGCGCTGCCGGGGCTGGACGCCCTGCGCGACCTGCCGCGCGGCTATGCCGAACGCCAGCGCGGCGGCCCGCCGATCGCGATGACGCTCGGCCTGTACCAGCGCGGGCTGAGCCAGGAGGCAGAGGAGACGTATCGCGAGGGCCTGCGCCGCGTCATGCTCCCGCGGCTGCTGCTGCGCCTAGAGGCGGTGCTGAAGTCGGCGGGAAGCGATCCAGCGGCGCTGTACGAGCCGTTGAAGATCTACCTGATGCTCGGCCAGCAGGGGCCGATGGACGCGCGCGCGATCCGCGCCTGGGTGACGGACGACTGGGCGACTCAGGTTTTTCCGGGCGCTGACAGCCAGGCCGACCGCACCGACCTCGCCGGGCATCTCGACGCGCTGCTGGCCGATGGCGACATGGCGAGCGTCTGGCCGGACCGGCGGCCGCCGCTCGACGGCGCGCTGGTCGCCCGCGCGCGCGCCGCGGTGCAGACGCTCAGCCTCGCCGACCGCGCCTATGCGGTGATGAAGCAGCGCGCGGCCTCCGCTCGGGCTGCGTGGGAGGCGGCCAACATCCTGTCGGCGGGCGACGCGCTCGCCTTTGCCAATCCGCAGCAGGTGCTGGCCCGGCGCATCCCGTATTTCTTCACCCGCGACGGTTACGACCGCGCCTATCTGCCCGGCTTGGCGACCGTGCAGCAGGACCTGAAGCGCGACCTGTGGGTGCTGGGCGGGGTGGGCGAGGCGGGCGTGGCGCAGGAGGTGGGCAACGTGCGGCCGGGCGTCGCCGGGCTCTACGCCAAGGACTATGTGGCAGCGTGGCAGGGGCTGCTCGACCTGCTGAAACCGGGCGCCTATTTCCACGATCCGGCTGCGTTCGGCGCGTTCACCAAGTCACCCTCGCCGTTGAAGCGCATCCTGCTGGAACTGCGCAAGAACACGATCTTCACCGGCGGCGCGCAGGCCGGGCTCGCCCATCTTGCCCGCTACGGCATGAACCGCTCGCGCTACGGCCGGGTAGCCGACGACCTGTCGCGCGACCGCGCACGCGGCATCGATGCGGGCGACGAGATCACCGCCGCGTTCGCAGGGGTCCACGAATATGTCGGCGACGGTCGCGGGACGGCGCCGGTCGACGATTTCGTCACCGCGTTGAAATCGGCTGGCCAGGCGGTGATGGCGGCGCAGTCGGTGGGCGGCGGCGGCGGATCGGACAGCACCCAGGCGGCGATGGCGACGTCGATGGCGTCGGTGAAGGCCGCCGCCGCAGGTGCGCCGCCCGAGCTCCAGGCGTTCGTGTCGAGCGCGGCGAAGGGCGGCGCGGCGGCGCAGACGACCGCCGCCACGGGCGCCGTCGCCGCCGGCTACGCCCAAGCGGTGCTGCCCGCCTGCCGCGAGGCGACCGGCGACCGCTTTCCGTTCGTCGCCGCCTCCGCGACCGATGCGCCGGTCGCCGACGTGCTCCACGTCTTCGGGATGGGCGGCGTGGTCGACTCGTTCGTGCAGACGCGGCTCCGGCCGCTGCTCGCCACCGACGGCCCGGACTGGCGCTGGCGTCGCGACGATCCGGTCGCCGCCTCGCTCGCGCCGAGCAGCGCGGCGATGTTCACGCGTGCCGGCGCGATTCGTGATCTGCTCGCGGGCGGACTGCCGATCAAGGTCGCGGTCGCGTCGTTCGGCAGCGGCGTCGCCACCGTCGAGGTGACGAGCGGCGGCACGCGCTATCGCTTCACGGCGGCGAGCAACGCGGCCAGGCCGCTGTTCTGGTCGGCGAACGGCGGCCTGCCGGAGGCGTCGGTGGTGCTCTACGGCCCGGCGGCCAAGGCCACTTCCGTGGCCGTGCCGGTGGGGGATGACGCGCCACCCGGCCCCGAGCTCGCGCGGATCGGCGCGGAGGGGCCGTGGGCGCTGTTCCGGCTGATGGGCAAGGCGCGGGTGCAGAATGCCGGGCCGACGGCACTGAAGGGCAGTTTCGGTACCGGGTCCGCGGCGACGGTGCTCAGCGTGATGCTGCCGGGGGCGGCGAACCCGTTCGGTCGCTCGGGTCCGTGGTCCTTCCGCTGTCCGGAGACGCTATGATCGCGCGATTGTTCGGCAAGCTGCCCGCGCATGGCGACTTCGTGTGTCGGGGCTTTGTCCGCGCCGAGTGCGACTCGTACGATCGCTGGCTGTCGGCCAGTCTCGCCGACGCGCTGGCGGAGCATGGCGAGGCGTTCGGCCGCTTGTACGAGTCCGCGCCGCCGTGGCGGTTCGCGCTGGACGACGGGCGCGGCGGACGGGCCGGTGGCGCGATCGCGCTGTCGCAGGACTCCGCCGGCCGGCGCTTCCCCGTCTATCTGGAAGTGCAGGCGCTGTCCGCGGCCGCGCCCGTCGCCGTCGCGGCCGCCGCGGAGGAGCTGCTCTTCCGCGCGATCGCCGAACGCTGGACGGCGGACGCGCTCGCCGGGGCCGCCGGCGCAGTCACCTGCCTTAAGGACGAAGATCAGGGCGACGAAGCTCAGGGCGACGAGGCCGGGCTCTGGTGGCTGGAGGGCGCAGGTGCGGCCGACGCGCTGACGGGCGACCGGCCGCGCGATCTGCTGTCCCGGATGCTGGCCGCGACGGTGACGGGAGACCCGGCATGAAGGCGCCGCTGCGGATGGAAAGCGCCGCCCTGACGCATCCGGGCCTCGTCCGCCGCGCCAACGAGGACAGTTTCTGCGAGCGCACCGCCGACGGCCTGTGGGCGGTCGCGGACGGAATGGGCGGGCACGCTCACGGTGACTGGGCGTCGCGCACGCTCGTCGGTGCGCTCGCGGACGTGTCGGTCGCCGGCAGCTTCGACGATGCGGCGCAGGTCGCGGCGGGCGGCATCTACCATGGCAACCGGATGATCTGGCGTGAGGCGCGGCGGCGTGAGCAGCAGATGGGCTCGACGGTGGTCGTGCTGCTGGTGCGCGACACGCGGTTCGCGATCCTGTGGGTAGGCGACAGCCGCGCCTATCTGCTGCGCGGCGGCCTGCTCCACCAGCTCAGCCGCGACCATACGCAGGTGCAGGAGCTGGTCGATCGCGGGCTGATCCGGCCGGACGAGGCGCGCTCGCATCCGCGCGGCCACGTGCTCGCGCGCGCGGTGGGCGTCGCCGAGCGGATCGAGGTCGACGTGGTAGTCGACGAGGTGGAACCCGGCGACCTGTTCCTGCTGTGCAGCGACGGGCTGACCGGCCTGGTGTCGGATGTCGAACTGGCGGAGCTGCTGGCGGGCGCGGGCGGGCGGCAGGCGATCGCCGGGCGGCTCGTCGCGCTGGCGCTGGAACGCGGCGCGCCGGACAATGTGACGGTGGTGCTGGTGTCGGCGCAGGAGGCGACGCTGCTGTCGCTCGCGGGGCCGGGAGGGTTCGCATGAGCGGGGAGGACGATCCGATGTCGCCCGGCGACCCGCGCACCGTGTTCGTTCCCCCGTCGACCTCGACGACGACTTCCCCAGCGACGGCCGCGGCACCCGACCGCACGGTCTTCGAGCCGGAGGGCGGCCGTGCCGCGCATGTCGGCGCGATCCGCACCGGCGACGTCCTCAACAACATGTTCGAGGTGAGGCGTGCCGTGGCGCGCGGCGGCATGGGCGAGGTGTTCGAGGGCGCCAATGTCATCACCGACGAGCGCGTCGCGATTAAGGTGATACTGCCGCAGCTCGCCGCCGACCCGCACGTCATCTCGCTGTTCCACCGCGAGGCGCGCACGCTCACCCACCTCCACCACGAGGCGGTGGTGCAGTATCGCGTGCTGGCGCAGGAGCCGCGGCTCGGCGTCCTGTACATCGTCACCGAATATATCGACGGCATCAGCCTCGCCGAGATGCTGGGCACGGTGCGGCCGGACGCTCCTGCGCTCTCGGCGCTGCTGCGCAGGCTCGCGTCGGGCTTGCGCGCCGCGCATGCGCTGGGCGCGATCCACCGCGACATCGCGCCCGACAACGTGCTGCTCGCGGGCGGTGAGCTGGCGCGCGCGAAGATCATCGACTTCGGCATCGCCAAGGACCTCGACCCCGGCACCGCGACGATCGTCGGCGACGGGTTCGCGGGCAAGCTCGGCTACGTCGCGCCCGAGCAGCTGGGCGATTTCGGCCGGCGGCTGGGGCCGTGGACGGACGTGTACAGCCTGGGGCTGGTGATGCTGGCGGTCGCGGCGGGGCGCGACATCGGCATGGGCGGATCGCTGGTCGACGCGGTGGACAAGCGGCGCGCGGGCCCCGACCTGTCGGTCGCGCCACCCGAACTGCGCGCGCTGCTGGAGAAGATGACCCGCGCCGATCCCGATCGGCGGCTGGCGTCGATGGATGCGGTGCTCGCCGAACTGGACGGGGCGGGCGCGCGGTCGCACGCGGCGGGCATGCCCCGCGCGCGGCCGCGCTGGGCGGTGCCGGCGGCGGCCGCGGCCGCGGTCGCGGTGCTGGCGGCATTGCTCCTAGCGCTCTGGCCGCGGCCCGGCCCTGACCGCGTGGGCCCGGTGGCGACCCGGGTGGCAGGAGACGCGGTGGCCGCGGCGCGCGACTCCATCGGGGCGACCCTACCATCGGTCAACTGCACCTGGCTTCGCGTCCTCGACGTCACACGACGTGGGGGCGGTGGAGGCGGTGGTGGAAGCGGCGTGCGCGTCCGGCTCACCGGGGTGGCTGGCGATCCGTCCGCCGCGCAGAGCGAGATCACCCGCTCCTTGCAGGCGGCGCACGTCGCCAGCGCCGACCTCGATTTCGCGGAGGTGTCGCCGATCACGCCGCCCGGCTGCGCGGTGCTCGACGCCTATCGCCAGGTCCGCGCCGGAGAGGCCGGGCGCCTGTCGGTGCCGCAGCGCAAGTTCGAGATGCGGACCCAGCCCGCGGGCACCGCCTATGCCGGCGAGCGCGCGGCGGAGGCGGTGGTGGATATCGCGGTCGGCTCGCCGGGGCTGGACTTCACGTTGGTGGGACTGGAACCGTCCGGGCAGATGACGGTGCTGTTCGCCAACCGCGCCGCGTTGGCGCGGCAGGTCGCCGCCTCGACGCATGGCGTCCCGCTCACCGCGCTGCCCGGCGACCGCTACCGGCTGACGCTGGACCTCGATCACGGGGGCTGGTCCGGGCTGCTGCTGCTGACCGGGCGGGGGCCGTTCGACGCCGCCACCGTCGCCCCGCGGCTGGGCGCGCGCGGGCCGGACTGGCGCGACCGACTCGTGAGCCTCGCCGCAGCGCGCGACTGGCAGGCCGACATGGTGTGGTTCAAATCGGTCGACGAGGTGAAGGACTGACGGGCACCCCGGTCGCGGCCGCGCGTTCGGGCGCAACATGGAAAGTGGAGTATCTGCGATGCGCGTCGGTTCCGTTCTTGCCCTGCTGGCCTGTATGGCCGGGTCGCCGGCGGCGGCGGCCGAGCACCAGTGGCGGGATTACGCCAACGTCCGCTACGCCTATCAGCTCTGCTACCCCGCCGATCTGATGCGCCCGCAGCCCGAGGCGCCCAACGGCGACGGACGGGTGTTCGTCGGCGCGCACGGCGCCAGACTGTCGGTGTGGGGAGAGGCCGCGGACGGCACGCTGACGAGCGACATGGTCAGCAGCGTCGCGCTGCTGACCAAGGGCGGCGGCGAGATCACCTACAAGGTCGTTCGGCCAGACTGGTACGTCCTGTCGGCCCGGCGTGGCGACACGATCCTGTATTACCGGACCCGGCTGGCCAGCGGCGTGCTCAAGACGTTCGAGCTGGACTATCCCGCGGCGGAGGCGACCACCTGGAATCCGGTGGTCGCGCGGGTCGGCACCTGCTTTCGCAGCCTGGACGGGCCGCATTACGGTCGCCCGCACTAACCGCCGGACGCCGGCGGGTCAGCGATAGTACCGGTAGAAATCGCCCGCCTGCATCTGCCCCCTCAGCTTCTCGCCATATTTCCTGCCGGTGGCGTAGACGCCCGTCAGCGCCTCGGCAAAGGCGTCCGGATCGTTCAGGTGCGCGCGCGCCGCAGCATAGGGGCGGTAGGTGGCGAGCAGGCGACCATGGTGGTCGAACGCCTGGCCGATGTTGTCGAATACCCGGAAGTCGGCAAGCACGCGGACCGTCTGGCCGGTGATGACCTCGTGAGTCCACGCCGCCACCCGTCGCTCCCCCTTGCGCGCCTTGATGCCGAACGGATTGTTGCTGCCGGTGGGCATGTGGTGGCCCCAGCCGCTCTCCAGCGCCCATTGCCCCAGCGTGACGGAGGCGGGGATGTGCCAGGTCTGCTGCGATCGCTGCGCTGCGGCGATCACGTCCGCCGGTGGCACGCGAACATGCGCGCCCGCCGCGGGTGCCGGCCGGCGCAGCGCGGCGGGACGGACCGCGGGCGGAGCGGCCTGCCGGGCAGGGGCGCGGGGCGGAAGGCCGACAGGCGGCGGCGTACCCGTCGACGCGGGGAGCGCCCGCTCCGCCGCGTTCAGGACCCGCAGCGTCGGTCCGTGCGGGTCGATCCGCCCGTCGGGCGGCGTCATGCGGACGTAGCGCCGCTGGCATTCGGCGATCACCGCGACCGTCAGCGGCCCGCACCTGCCATCGACCGCCAGCCGGCGCATCGGCGTGGGCAGGTGCTCGTTGAGCAGCTGCTGCACCCCGCGGATGTCGTGCGGCTGGTTGACGCCGCCCTGGCCGACGGATGCCATCAGGTGAACCGCCTGCGAATGACGCACGATGATCTCCCCTTTTGCTCGCCTCGAAACGCCCGAAGCACGTCCGGGTCGCATCGCGGTAGCGGTCCTCTAGCGCTCGCCCCGGGACGGGGCCGGCCCGTGCGACTGCTCGTTGTAGGCACGGCGGAACTCCTTGGCGAACACGTCCAAGAACGCCTCGTCGGAGCCTTGTGCCACCCCGCCGAACTCGCGCTCGTACGCCTGCCACAGCGCCGCGTCGCGCGCCGCGGGCAGGATGCGCGCGAGCAGCCCGCGCGCCTCAGCCCGCCCACGGATCGCCGCCGGAGAGAACCGATCCAGCGTCGTCCGGAGTGCGCCCTGCATCGCCTTCAGCGTCGCCACCTGGTGCGACTGGAGGTCCAGGAACGCGTCCTCGATCGCCTGTTCCGCGGGCATGAAGCCCCGCTGCGGCGCCCCGAGCAGCATAGCCACCGCCTCGTCGGGCGCGCGCACGAACTTCAGCGGGTTGTGGCCGCCAGGGCTGAAGGCGGTCGCCTCCGCGCCCAGCTGCGCTTTAGCGCGCGCGCGCGCCTCGACCATCACCACCAGCCCCGCGACGAGCCGCCGGAACAGCGCCCCGGCACAATCGAGCATCGCGGGCGATGCGTCCGCGAGGCTGCCCGGCGCCATGCCCGCGGCTGCGGCGAACCGCTCGACCGCTGCGGCCGAACCGTCCGCGGCGGTCGGGGGAGTCGGCGACATCGGCGCGGGCGCAGGGGGGCGCTCGGCGACCGTCGACGGAGGACCTGGCGGCGCAGCGACGCGGCCGGGCGCGCTCCAGTCGGCGATCGGCATCGGGCGCGTCGGCAGAGCCGCCTGCGCCGGAGGGGGCGCTAGACCCAGCAGATCGCGCGGCTGCTCGACCGGCTGGCCGAAGCCGCCGCGCGCCCAGTCGACCACGTTCCCCTCGGCGATGCGGCCCCAAATGTCGTCGGCGGACGGGGCGGCCGGGCGGTCGGGCGCCGCGCTGGACCAGCCGGAGGCGGGGTCGGGCGCCGGCGCCGCGGACGCCCACGCGGACGAGACCGGCGGATCGGGCGCGCGCATCGACGGAGACCAGCCGCCACCGGCGATCGGAGGCGCCGCCATCACCGGGCGCGCCGCCTCGCGATGCGCTTCCACCCTGGCCAGCGACGGGCCGACCTGCGGCTGCCACGCGGCGCCGCCCGTGGCCGGTGGCGCGCTCCATCCCGATGCCGCCGGTGACGGTGCCGATGACTGTGCCGGTGCCGAGTCCCAGCCCGCGGATGGCGCAGGCTCGGCGCCAGTTCTTCCCGAGTGCGCCCAGCCATCGTCGGCGGTGGCCGCGTCCCGCGGGGTCGCGCCGCCGTCCCACCCGCGCCATTGCGCCGCATCGGCGGCGCCGGCAGCCGCGTCGTCCTCGCGTGCCAGGGCGTCGGCCGCGTCGCCGCTCAGCCGCGCCTGGACCTCGTAATGCCCGATCTGGAAGACGTCGCCCTCTTCCACGCGTCGCGCGCCGGCCATGCGCTCGCCGGCGCCGTTGAGGAATGTGCCGTTGGTGCTGACGTCGCTTGCCATGTAGAACCGTCCGTCGAACCGCACCTCCAGATGACGCGACGAGATGTGGTTGCGTGGATCGGGCAGGCTCCAGTCGCTGGTCGAGGAACGGCCGATCAGCGCGCCGCGACGGTGGAGCACGAGCTCGGTCGGCATCCCGTTGTCCAGCCGGGCGACGTTGCGGATCGATAGGGTCAACGTCATGACGGATCGAGCGCGGCCAGGCCCCGCACCGCGACGTCCTCACCCAGTGCCAGCGCGCGCAGGAACAATCGGTCGGCGGGCGGGGAGCGGTACGCGGCCTGCTCGATCGCGCCGACGGCGAAGCGCGCGCAGGCATGGTCGGGTGGCGGGACGGCCGGCGCATCGGCCGCCGCCATCGACCCGCCGGAATAGAAGACGGCGAGCCCCAGATAGCGTTCCGGGCTCACGCGCGGCGCGAGATCGGCGGCGGCACGGGCGGAGCGACGGTTGGCGTCGCTGGGCGCATCGAGCCATCGCAGCGCGCTGTCGAGCGCCTGCCGGTTCCGGAACGGCAGGTCGATCCGCGCCGCCTCCTCCGCGATCAGCGCGGCCGCCCAGGCGACCGCTTCCGCCCGCGGCAGCGCGTGGCTGAGATACTCCACCGCCTCGGCCAGCGTACCGGCGGCGCGCAGGTCGTCATAGCCGGCCCGCACGCTCACCGCGGCATCGGGCAGCGCTTCGGGGGCCGCGCCCATGCGGGCGACCACCTGCCGCGCCTCCGTCAGCTTGACCGCGTTCCAGGCCGTCACGGTCCTACGCCTCGCCCGGTGTTCGACGATGCCAGCCCCATCACCAAGTCCCGCTGGCGCCGCGGCCGCCGGAACTGCCCCCGCTGCCCTGGAACGACCCGCCCCCGCCGCCGCCTCCGCCGGGATTGATGTGGGTCATCGCCGCATCGAGGACCAGCATGGCGCCGCCGAGCACCTCCGTCTGGCCGCTTGAGGCGACGACCACCTCGGTCCTGCCCACGATCTGGACGACGGGCGCGGAGATGGAGATGCCGGCCGGCCCGATCACGATCACCGAGCCGCCGACCTTCAACGTGATGCTGTCCTTCGCCTCGATCGCGATCGCATGTTCCACCAGCAGCGCGTCGTTGCCCAGCACGTGTGCGCCGCGATCGTTCTTCACCAGCAGCATCTGGTCGTGGTCGATCGTCGTCTTTTCGTCGTGGCCGACCCCCGCGGTCCGGTCGTGGCCCACCATCGCGTCCTGGTCGTGGCCGACATGGTGAGTCTCGTCGAAGCGGACGCGCGTGTTCATGTCGCGCTCGGCGTGGACGTAGATCTCCTCGGCGGCGCCCTTGTCCTCGAAACGGATCTCGTTGGCGCCCGGCGCGCCGCTGTCGAGCGGGCGGGTGTCGGGATACTGGCCCGTGTCGCCGTAGCGCAGCGTGCGCCACAGCGCGCGCGTCTTGTTGGCGGGCAGGTCGTACACCGGCATATGGCTGCGGTTGAACAGGCGCCCTACCACCAGCGGCCGGTCCGGATCGCCAGCCAGGAAGTCGACCAGCACCTCGTGCCCGACGCGCGGCAGGATGACGTTGCCGAGCCCGCCGGTCTGCGACACGCGGATCCAGCAGGTCGACCGCTCGGGCGGGGTGCCCTTGCGGTCCCAGTGGAAGCGCACCTTCACCCGGCCGTATTCGTCGGTGTAGATCGTCTCGCCCGCCGGGCCCGTCACCATCGCCGATTCGAGCCCGTGGACGATCGGGCGCGGCGTCGTGGCGGGCGAGCGGAACGCGGTCTCGGCGGGGATCGCCTCCACGCGGACGTTGAACGGCTCCTCCTTGCCCTCGCCGCCCGAGCGGTAGCTTTCCGACGCGATGGAGTGGAAGGTGGACACGACCAGATAGCGCGCGTTCATCCGCGCGGCCGGGTGGTTCTGCACCGTCAGCGTGGTGCCGCACGACAAGCCGGCGGCCTGCGAGGTGCCGGTGAACAGCCGGCGGCCCGCGCGCGACGCTTCCAGCGCCGTCTGGCTGCGTTCCTGCCCCGTCCTCTCCTGGTCGCCGCGGCCGGTCTTCTCGCGCGTGTAGCGGCCGGGATAGTGGAACACCTCGCGATCGTCGCGCGGATGGTCGCCGGGCGCGTGGCCCTCGGCGGCGAGCGGCTGGTCGGGCGATTCGAAATCGAAGTCGCGATAGATCACGCGGGTCTGCGCCTGAGTCGCCACCCGCTCGGTCCAGCTCTGCAGAAAATATCGCTGGCCCGCAAAGCGGTTGGCCGAGTCGGTCGCGAAGACGGACACGCTGTTGGGATTGTATTCGAGCGTCGCCGGATCGCCGTCGTTGTGGCATTTAGGCGCCTCGCACAGCATCATCACGTGCTTGTCGGAGTCGTGCCGGTAGAAATAATAGAGCCCCTCTTCTTCCATCAACCGCGACAGGAAGGCGAAGTCGCTTTCCTGATATTGCACGCAATAGCCGCGCGGCGCGCGCGGTTGCGAGAGGCGGGAATAGTCGATGTCGGCGATGCCGGCGGCCTCGGTCACCTGCTTGATGATGTCGACGGCGGTGAGGTCCTGGAAGATCGCCATGTCGCGGTTCTGCGCGAGGAAATAGCTCCACGGGTGCAGCGTCAGCCGGTAGTGGTGCCCGGCGCTGCTTTCCTTGTCGTAGGTGGCGCTCGTCATCAGGCCGTGGAAGTGACGCAGCAGCTGCTCGTCCTCCAGCACCGTCAGGGCGACCGGCTTGCCCAGGTGGGGCTGGAGATCGATCTCCAGCGGTGAGAGGATGTCGGCCAGGATCGTGAACGGCTGCCCCAGCCGCTCGCTGCTCTCGATCCGCTCGAGCACGACCTGCTCGTCGCCGACGTCGATCGACATCTGGGTGAGGCGAGACGACGATCCGGCCACTGCGGCTCCTCAGCGCGTCCACCCGGTCCGGGTCGGCCGGCGGCGCGCCCCGATGCATAGGGTCGGCCTCCTCGCGGCACAACGGGCTTGTTCGGCCATGCCTCCCCGCCCCCGCGCGTCGCTTGCGAGCCCCGGCATGTGGGCGTATCGTCGTCACGACGGGGCCGATGGCCCGCGCGGCTCGGGGGAGAGTGGGATGACGATGCGGATCATGCTGACGACGGCGGCGATGCTTCTCGCCGCACCCGCCGGCGCGCAGGACAGCCAAGTGCCGCCCGGGACGCCGGCAAAGGAGGCGGAGCCCAGCGTCGCCGGTTACCTGTGCACCTTTGCGGGCAAGTGCGACGGGGCCGACGCCGCTACGGCCGTTCCGACGCGGGATGCGCCCGCGACCAAGGGCTTCCGCCTCGCACGATCGGCCGCCGCCACTGGGCCTGCCGCCACCGCGCCATCGTCGGCCAGGCCGGCGAACCTCGTCCGGTCGCCGCATGCCGTCGCCCACGCGCAGCGCCCGGCCGACATAGCCGGGACGACCCGGCTTGCGAACCGCGCCTCGCTCTCGACGGTGCTCGCGAACCCGCCGGTCCCGATGGGGGCCGGCCGGCCGCACGCCAACCTGCTGATCGGGTTCGAGCGCAACTCGGCGACGCTCAGCCAGCCGGGAGTGGCCTCGGCCCGGGTGTTCGCGCAGTCGCTGCTCACCCCGGACCTGTCGGGCAGCCGCTTCGTGATCGAGGGGCATACGGACGCACGCGGCAGCCGCGCGCTCAACATGTCGCTCTCGGCGCGCCGGGCGCAGGCGGTGGCCGATTTCCTCGTGAGCCAGGGCGTCGACCGGTCGCGCCTGTCCGCGCGTGGCCTCGGCCCCGACGCGCCGCTGGCCGGGCATCGGCCGGCCGACCCGGACAACCGGCGGGTCGAGGCCGCGCTGGCCTCCTGATCGCCCGGCGGGAAAGGACGCCGTCGATGCGACCGGCAAGCCCCGAAACGGGACGGGCGTGACGAGCGTCAACGATCTCCTCGCGCCGGTGTCGGACGCGTCTCCGGCCGGCGAGGACCTCGCTTATGACGGCGAGCGGCAGGCGATCGAGCAGGCGTTCGAGCGTGCGGGGCAGGGCGACACCGACATCGACTGGCGCGAGACGGTCTCGCTGATCGAGGATCAGTCCAGGCGGACCAAGGACGTCTGGCTGGCAGTGTATCTCGCGCGCGCCGGTGCGCGGCTGGGGCGGCTGGAGACGGTGGAGACCGGCTGCGCGATGCTCGCCGGCCTGTTCGAGCGCTATTGGGACAGCGTGCACCCGACGCTGGAGGATTACGGCCTGCCCGGGCGGCGGGGGCCTTGCGAGTCGCTCACCCGGATCGGCGAGTTCCTGGGGCCGCTTCGCCGCACGACGCTGGTCGAGCATCCGCGGCTGGGCAGCTATGCGGGTGCCGATTTCGAGCGGTTCGCGAGCGAGGGCGAGGGCGCCGAGGGCTATGGCCTGTTCCGCGCCGCGCTGGCGGACACGCCGGTCGAGACGCTGTCCGCCGCAATCGCGCGGCTCGACTCGATCCGCGACTGCGTGCTCCGGGCCGACGTGGTGCTGACGGGGCATGCGGCGGCGCTCGGCGACACGGGGACCAATTTCCAGACGACCTACGACGCACTGGCGGCGATCCGCCGGGCGGTATCGCCCTATACGGGAGTCGCCGAGTCGGCGGCGGCGGCGGACGGCACGGCGGACCCGGCTGCAACCGCTACGACCTTGGCCGAGGTGGCGGTCGCGACGGTGCCGGGCCGCATCGACAATCGCGAGGGCGTGCTACGCGCCATCGACGCCATCGCCGACTATTACGGGCGCCGCGAGCCATCGAGTCCCGTTCCGGTCGCCCTGATTCGCGTGAAGGGCTGGGTGACGATGGATTTCATGGCGATCCTGAAGGACATCGCGCCGTCCAGCATCGCCGACGTCGGCACCGTTCTGCTCGCGCGGGTGGAGGACAGCGGCAGTTCGACGTGGTAGGCACATGGCGGACGGGCGCCGGCGGAGCGAAACGCAGGCTGGGACATTCACGGCTCGAGGGGATTTGAGACATGGCGATCAAGAGCGGGCAGCGTTTTATCCGCGAGAACCGGGCGCCGCGCGTCCATATCGAGTATGAGGTAGAGACCTACGGCTCGCGCCAGAAGGTCGAGCTGCCGTTCGTCATGGGCGTCATGAGCGACCTGTCGGGCCGCAGCCTGGTCGACAAGAAGCCGGCGGAAACGCGCGAGTTCGTCGATTTCGACATGGACAATTTCGACAGCCGCATGGAGGCGATCGCGCCGCGCGCCGCCTTCGCGGTCGACAACACGCTGGACGACAGCGGCGGCAAGCTGGCCGTGGACCTGACGTTCAAGTCGATGAACGATTTCGACCCCGGTGAGATCGCGCGCAAGGTGGAGCCGCTCGCCAAGCTGCTGGAAGCGCGGACCCAGCTCGAGGACCTGTTGTCCTACATGGACGGCAAGAACGGCGCGCAGGAGCTTCTGGACAAGGTTCTGAAGGATCCGGCCTTGCTCAAGGCGATCTCGACGGCCAAGAAGGACGGCGGCGATGTCGGCGGCGGGGGCGAACCGGCGGGCTGAGCGGCTTCATTCAACCGGCGGCATTGGGAGCGGACATCATGGCGCAAGGCGCGCTTCAGCAGAGCGGAACACAGGGACAGGGCGAAAGCGTCGAACTGGACGATTTCGCACAGCTCCTGCAAAAAGAATTCAAGCCAACGGACGAGGCGCGCCTTGGCCGCATCGAGCAGGCGGTGCAGACGCTGGCACAACAGGCGTTGCAGAACGCACAGACGATCGGCGGGGATGTGTTCGCCACCGTCGACGCGATGCGCTCGGCGCTCGACCGCAAGCTGTCCGAACAGATCAACAAGATCATCCACCACCAGGATTTCCAGAAGCTGGAAGCGGCGTGGCGTGGCCTTAACTACATGGTCATGAACACGTCCACCGGCAAGGACATGAAGATCCGGGTGATGAACATGTCCAAGGAGGAATGTCGCAAGATGTTCCGCCAGTTCCGCGACGCCGCGTGGGACCAGAGCCCGTTGTTCAAGAAGGTCTATGAGTCCGAGTTCGGCCAGCTCGGCGGGCAACCCTACGGCGCGTTCGTCTGCGATTATTATTTCGATCATTCGGCGCCCGACCTGGAAGTCATGAAGGGGCTCGCGCGGATCGGCTCGGCGGCGCACGCGCCGTTCATCGCGGCGGCGGCGCCGTCGCTGATGGGCATGGAGAGCTGGACCGAGCTGTCGAACCCGCGCGATCTCGGCAAACTGTTCGATGCGACTGACTATGCCGCGTGGCGCTCGTTCCGCAACTCGGAGGACAGCCGCTACATGGCGCTCGCCATGCCGCGCTTCCTCGGCCGGCCGCTGTACGGCGCGAAGACCGAGCCGGTCGATCAGTTCGATTTCGAGGAAGAGGTCGATGGCGAGCACGACCAGCACCTCTGGCTCAACGCCTCCTACGCGATGGGAACGCGGATCACCGAGGCGTTCAATACCTATGGCTGGTGCACCCGCATCCGGGGCGTCGAGTCGGGCGGCACCGTCGAGGGGTTGCCGACCGCCACCTTCCCGACCGACGAGGGCGGCGTCGACATGAAGTGCCCGACCGAGATCGCGATCTCCGACCGGCGCGAGGCGGAACTGTCGTCGGCCGGGCTGATGGCTCTGATCCACCGCAAGAACACCGACCAGGCGACGTTCATCGGCGCGCAGACGCTCCACCGGCCCAAGACTTATGAGAAGGCCGACGCGACTGCCAACGCCAATCTGTCCGCCCGGCTGCCGTACATCTTCGCCAGCACCCGCTTTGCCCATTACCTGAAGTGCATGGTGCGCGACTGGGTGGGCGGATCCCGCGAGGCCGAGCAGCTCCAGCGCGATCTCCACAACTGGGTGCTGCAATATGTCGACGGGTCGCCGACGACGTCGAGCGAGGAGACCAAGGCGCGGCTTCCGCTGAAGGACGCCAAGATCGAGGTCGTCGCCGACGAGGAGAACCCCGGCTACTACGTCGGCAAGTTCATGTTCGTGCCGCACTACCAGTTGGAAGGCATGGACATCGCGTTGAGCATGGTGTCTAGACTGCCCAAAACGTCGGGATAGTCGATCGTAGACGAGTTCCTTTCCACCAATTTCACAAACGCAGGAGGCCGGCATGGCAGTAGATCTGTTCCTGAAGATCGACGGGATCCAGGGTGAGTCGAAGAAGAAGAACCACCAGAACGAGATCGACGTGATGTCGTTCGATTTCGGTGCGGTACAGCACGGCTCGTTCCACACTGGTGGTTCCGGCGGCGGCTCGGGCAAGGCCGAGATTTCCGACATCCGCATCCAGAAGGAAGTCGACAAGTCGTCGCCGCTACTGTTCAAGGCCTGCGCCTCGGGCAAGCACATCCCGACGGCGATCATCTATTCGCAGAAGGCCGGCGACGGCAACAATGCGATGACGTACTACCAGATCAAGCTGGAGGACGTGATCGTCTCCGACATCCACAACACGGGCGCGGCGAGCGGCGACCACATCATGGAGTCGGTGACGTTCAACTGCGCCAAGGTGACGTTCGACTACCAGGCGCAGAACGCGCAGGGCGGCAAGGATGGCGGCATCGTGACTGCTTATTACGACATCCGCCAGAACGAGGCGGGTTGATCGACACCATCGTCCGCGAGACACACAGGTGAACGCGGACAATCTTTTGCGGGCTGGAGACCTCGACGGCGCGCGACGCGCGCTCGTCGAGGCAGTCCGCCGAACGCCCGGCGACGTGCCGACCCGGATGTTCCTGTTCTCGCTCCTGGCGATCGCTGGCGAGTGGGACAAGGCGCGGATACAGCTGACAACGCTGGCGCAACTGTCGCCCGAGGCCCAGATGCTGTCGGTCGCTTATGGCCAGGCGATCGACGCCGAGCGCGAGCGCGCCGCGGTGTTCGCCGGCGAGGCGGCGCCGACTCTCCATGTCGCATCCGACTGGGCGCTGGGGCTGGCCGAAGCGGTGGCGCACGAGGCGGCGGGGCGCGCGGACGTCGCGGACGAGACCAGGTCGACCGCGCTCGATGCGGCGCCCGACACACCCGGCGACCTCGACGGCGAGGCGTTTGACTGGATCGCCGACGCCGATCGGCGCTTCGGCCCGACGTTCGAGGCGATCGTCGGCGGTCGCTATGGATGGCAGCCGTTCGACCAGATCAGGAGCATCACCAGCGATGGACCGCGAGACCTGCGCGACCTCGTCTGGTATCCCGTCGAGATCGCCTTCCGCGATGGGCGCACTACTGCGGCGCTGCTGCCGGCGCGTTACCCTGGCATACCGGCCGACCCGGCGGAGCGGCTGGCGCGGGCGACCGGCTGGTCGGATGGGCCGATGGGGCAGGTGGGCAGCGGGCAGCGGCTATGGTCCTTGTCGACGGGCGAGGATCGCGGGTTGCTGTCGGTCCGCTCGCTCGTCTTCCACTAGGACTCCGGCATGGCGGTGGCGCAACGGCTTACGCCGACCCTGTTCGACAAGCTGGTGGCGGACCTGGAGATTTCCGGCCTGCGAGACAGCGCCGTCGAGACGCCCGAGGTGACACGCGAGAAGTTCCGGCACTATTCGGTCCCCCGGCTGGAGCGGTTCAACGAGAGCGCGCTGCGGGCGACGATCCGCCGCGACCTCGCCTGGCTGCTCAACACCACCAACCTCGAATCGCTGGTGGACCTGGAGCCCTATCCCCACGTCGCCTCCTCCGTCCTCAACTACGGCCTCTCCGACCTCGCCGGCCGCACGCTGAACCGTCGCACGGTGCTGGCGCGCGCACGCGAGATCAGGCGCGCGGTGCGACTGTTCGAGCCCCGGCTCGCGCGCGACAGCCTGGCGGTCACGCCGGCGGAGGACGAGAGCCAGCCGCACGCGCTGACCTTCCTGATCCAGGGCGACATCACCGCCGCCGCGCAGGTGATGCCCGTCAAGTTCCGGACCGAGGTGGAGGCCGAGACCACCGCGGTCAACGTGCGTGAATAGCCGGTGAGCGGCGGCATCGATCCCAGGCTGCTGCGTTTCTACAATGACGAGCTCGCCTATCTGCGCGAGGAGGCGCAGGCGTTCGGGGAGGAGCACGAGACGGTCGCCGGCCGGCTGGGCCTCAAGACGCCGACCGACCCCGATCCGTATGTCGAGCGGCTGCTGGAAGGCGTCGCGTTCCTGGGCGCGCGCGTCCAGCTGAAGCTCGCCGACCAGTATCCCGAGTTCACGCAGCACCTGCTCCACGCCGTCCAGCCGCATTACCTGGCGCCGATGCCGTCGATCTGCGTCGCCGGTTTCGAGCCCAAGGAGGGCGACCCGATCCTCATCAAGGGTCACCGGGTGCCGCGCGGCACCGAACTGACCGCCACCGCGTCGGACCAGGGCGGCGTGGCGGTGCAGTTCCGCACCGGCCACGACGTGACGCTGTGGCCGCTGAGGATCAGCGAGGTCGAATATCTGTCGAGCCGCGCCGCGGTGGCGCCGTTCGCGGCTGCGGCGGGGGTGCGGGCGGAGGCGGGGCTGCGGTTGCGCTTCGTCGCCACCGCCGGCGTCGACCTGCCGCAGGTGCTGCCCGATTGCCTGCCGCTGTACCTCGCGGGCGCCGAGCAGGTGCCGGGCGAGCTCTACCGCCAGATCGCGGGCGAGACGCTCGCCGTGATCGCACGGTCGGCGGACGCGGCGGCGGGGCCGGAGGGGTGGATGCGGCTGCCGCTGCCCGAGCAGGTGGGCTTCGCGGACGACGAGGCGCTGTTGCCCGCCGAGGAGCGCTCGTTCCGCGGCTACCGACTGCTGTCCGAATACTTCGCCTGTCCCGAGCGGTTCCTGTTCGTGGCGCTCAAGGACCTCGCGCGCGGGTTCCGGGCGTCCCCGCGCGCCTGCGACGTGGTGCTGCTGTTCTCCCGCTCGGCGGCGGTGCTGCACAATGCGGTGGAGCCGGCGAGCTTCCGCCTCCACGCGACGCCCGCGATCAACCTGTTCGAGAAGCGGCTGGGCCGCGTGCAGATCTCGCGCTTCGACCATGAGCACCATGTCGTGCCCGACCGGACGCGGCCGCTCGACTTCGAGGTGTTCCGGCTGCTGGAGGTGCAGGCGTTCGCGCAGGAACAGCCCGAGCCGCGCACGGTGGCGCCGCTCTATGCGTTCGGCGCGCTGCTGTACGACTGGCGCGAGGCGCTGTTCTACACGACGCAGCTGCGCCCACGCCGGCTGTCGACGCGCGAGCAGCGGTTGCGCCGGCGCGGCGAATATACCGGCACCGAGACGTGGATCAGCCTCACCGCTCCCGGCGACGCCGGGCGGCTCGACCAGGTGCAGGAGCTGGGCGTGCGTGCGCTGGTGACCAACCGCGAGCTGCCCGAGCTGCTGACCTTTCGCGGCGACCAGCATTTCTCGGTATCGGGCGTGCCCGCGCGCGCGGTGAGCGTGCTGCGTGCGCCCACGCGGCCGCGCCCGCCGCTGGGGCTGGGCGATGCGGCGTGGCGCGTCATCGGCCACCTCACGCCCAACTACGCGACGCTCGCGCCGGAGGATGGCGACGATCCGCGCGTGCTGCGCGACCATCTGGCGCTGTACGGGCGACAGGACGATGCGGGGCTTCGGCGGCAGGTCGACGGCGTGCTGGGCATCCGGTCCGAGCGCATCTCGCGCCGCGTGCCCGGACTCGACCGGATGGCGATCGCGCGTGGCCACCGCATCCGCATCCGGCTCGACGACGCCGGCTTCGAGCGCAGCCGGATGTTCCTGTTCTCGGCGGTGCTGGAGCGGTTCCTGGCCGAGTTCGCCAGCATCAATTCGTTCACCGAAACGCGTTTCACGAGCGCCAACGAAGGGGAGTTCGCCGCATGGCCGCCGAGGATGGGTCGCCAGCACAGCATCTGAGCAAGCGGCCGTCCAGACATCTGGCGTTCCTGGCCGCCGCGGCTGCGCAGGCACGTCGGTTCGGCCTGTTCCCGATCCTGCGCGGTGCGGAGGCGCGCGCGCCGGACCTGCCGCGGATCGGCCGCGCGCGCCGCCGTAGCCAGAGCATCGCCGATCTGGCGCAGGTGCCCTCGCTCGCATTTCCCGATTCGACGCTCGAGTTGGTCGAGATCGTGGACGGCCGGGCGCGCGTCGCGGGTCGCTGGCTGGGGTTGACCGGGCCGATGGGCGCGCTGCCCGCGCACCTGACCGAGTTCGCGGATTTCGAGCGGCGCTATGCCCGATCGCAGCCGTTCGGACGCTGGCTCGACCTGCTTGCCAACCGGATGCTCCAGTTCTTCTATCGCGCCTGGGCGGATTCGCAGCCTGCCGCGCAGGCGGACCGGCCGGGCGACGACCGGTTCGGCGGCTATCTGGGCGCGCTTACCGGCGCGACCGAGGGCGTCGGCCCCGACGCGGCGTTCCCGGCGCAGGCGCGGCTCCACTACGCCGCGCTGTTCGCCTCCCGGCGCAGCGCCGCGGTGATAGAGGACGCGCTCGGCCACCTGCTGCGCCAGCGCGTGACGGTGCTGGAATATCAGTCGCGCTGGCGCGACATCGAGCGGGACGACCAGACGCGGCTCGGGCGCAGCTTCTCCGGGCTGGGCACGGGGATGACGGCAGGCGCGCGGGTGCGGGTCGCGTCCGATGCGTTCCGCGTCGTGGTGCGCGCGCAGTCGCTGGCGGAGTATGAGACGCTGCTGCCGTCGGGCCGGCGTTTCGCGATCGCGGCGGAGGCGCTGGACGCGTTCGCGCCCGGCCACCTGGAATGGGACATCGTCGTCGAGCTGGAGGAACGCCACGCGCGACCCGCCAGCCTCGACGGACGCGCGCGGCTCGGCTGGACGGGGTGGCTCGCGACGGGCAACACCGACCGCATCCGCCGCGACGCGCACCTCACCCGCCGCCCGCGCCACATGAAGGGAACCCGATGACCGAGATCAGCCGTACCGCGCTTTTCGGACGCCTGGGGCCAGCGCCGCTGGCCGCGATCCAGACAGCGACCGGCTTCGCCCGGATGCGCGGCAATCCTTACATCGAGCTGGTCCATTGGCTTCACGTGATGCTCGGCGACGCGAAGGGCGACGTGGCGGCGATCCGCGACGCGTTCGGGCTGGATGAGACGCGGCTCGCGGCCGATCTGGTGGTGAGCCTGGACGCGCTGCCGCGTGGCGCCACCGCGGTCACCGATTTCGCGCCCCAGATCGAGGAGGCGATCGAGAAAGGCTGGCTCTACGCCTCGCTCCAGTTCGGCGCCGGCAAGGTGCGCGGCGGGCACCTGCTGTACGCGATGCTGCGGACGCCACAGTTGCGCAGCGCGCTGTTCTCAATCAGCGGCGAGTGGCGGCGGGTGCAGGCCGACCGGTTGGGCGACGAGTTCGACGCGGTGGTGGACGGGTCGGCCGAGGCGAGCGTGCCGGCGGCCGATGCCCCATCGTCCCCCGGCGACTCCGCGTCCACGACGCCGGCGCGCGGCGCGCTGGAGCAATATTCGGTTGACCTAACCGCGCGCGCGCGTTCCGGCGATATCGACCGCATCGTCGGGCGCGACGCCGAGATCCGCCAGGTCGTCGACGTGCTGCTGCGCCGGCGGCAGAACAATCCGATCCTTGTCGGCGAGGCGGGCGTCGGCAAGACCGCGGTGGTGGAGGGGTTCGCGCGCCGCATCGTCGACGGCGACCTGCCGCCCAGCTTGCGCGGTGTGACGCTGCGCGCGCTGGACGTGACGCTGATGCAGGCGGGGGCGGGCGTGAAGGGCGAGTTCGAGCGCCGGCTGCGGCAGGTGATCGACGAGGTGGAGGGCGCCGCCACCCCGGTGATCCTGTTCATCGACGAGGCGCACACGCTGGTGGGCGCCGGCGGGCAGGCGGGGACCGGGGATGCGGCGAACCTGCTCAAGCCCGCGCTCGCGCGTGGCCGGCTGCGTACGATCGCGGCGACCACCTATGCCGAGTATCGCCAGTATTTCGAGAAGGACCCGGCGCTCACCCGCCGGTTCCAGACGGTGCACGTCAGCGAGCCAGACACGGGCAACGCGGTCGCGATGCTCCGCTCGGTGGTGCCGACGATGGAAGAGCACCACCACGTCGTCGTGCTGGATGAGGCAGTGACGGCGGCGGTGACGCTGTCGCAGCGCTACATCCCCGCGCGCCAGCTGCCCGACAAGGCGGTGAGCCTGCTCGACACCGCCGCCGCGCGCGTCGCGGTGTCGCAGCACGCGACGCCCGCCCCGGTCGAGGACCGTCGCCGCCGGCTGGAACTGCTGGAGGTCGAGCGCGGCGTGGTGGAGCGCGAGGCCGCGGGCCGCTACCGCAACGACGACCGGCTGGGAAAGCTCGACGAGGAGATCGCGGCCGCCCGCGCCGAGGTGGATGTGGTGGAGACGAAATGGAGCGCGGAGAAGGATGCGCTCGACGCGGTGCGCGCCGCACGGGACGCGGCGGAAGATAGCGGAGAAGCGCTGGAGTCTGCGCTTGCGGCTGCGCGCGCGGCGGCCGGTGACTCGCCGATGGTGTTCGCGGTGGTGGACGCCGACGCGATCGCCTCGGTGGTCGGCGACTGGACGGGCATCCCTGTCGGCCGGATGGTGAAGGACGAGGTACGCTCGGTCCTGGCGATCGCCGAACGGCTGAAGCTGCGCGTGATCGGCCAGGACAGCGCGATGGAGGCGATCGCCAAGCGCATCCAGACGAGCCGCGCCAGGCTCGACAACCCCGGCAAGCCGGTGGGCGTCTTCATGCTGTGCGGCCCCTCGGGCGTCGGCAAGACGGAAACCGCGCACGCGCTGTCCGAGCTGTTGTTCTCCGGCGACGATTCGATGATCGTCATCAACATGAGCGAGTTCCAGGAGGCGCACACCGTCTCCACGCTGAAAGGCGCGCCCGCCGGATACGTCGGCTACGGCCAGGGCGGCGTGCTGACGGAGGCGGTGCGGCGGCGGCCCTATTCGGTCGTGCTGCTCGACGAGATGGAGAAGGCGCACCCGGACGTCCACGAGATGTTCTTCCAGGTGTTCGACAAGGGCTTCATGAACGACGCCGAGGGGCGGCACATCGATTTTCGCAACACGGTGATCCTGCTGACGTCCAACGTTGGCACCGACCTCATCATGACGCTGACGCAGGACGAGGAGATGGCGCCCGACGCCGAGGGTCTGGCGAGCGCGCTGCGCCCCGAGCTGCTCAAGGTGTTCCCGCCCGCGCTGCTCGGGCGGCTGCTCGTGCTGCCCTATCATCCGCTCAGTCCGGTAATGCTGGCGGGGATCGTGCGGCTGCAGCTCGACCGGATCGTGCGCCGCGTGCGCGACAACCATGCGATTGCGCTCGGCTACGACGACGGCGTCGTCGACCACATCGTCGCGCGCTGCACCGAGATCGCGTCGGGCGGACGGATGATCGATGCGTTGCTGACGGGAACGATGCTGCCCGAGATGTCGGTCGCGCTGCTCGAGCGGCAGGTAGCGGGCGAGGAGGTGGGCGCGGTGACGATCGGGACCGACGCCGATCGCTTCACCTACGCCTTCGCTCCGCCTCGGGCGCCGGACACCGACCCAGCCTTGCCGCCCGAAACGGTTTCGCCTGCGCAAGGAGCATCGTGATGCTGGACCGTCCGCAGCGAAGATCGGGGACTTCGTTCACGGGTGATATCTGCGCCACTTGTTCTCGCTCCGCCTGAACACGTCCTTCTTCTCGATCATTGATCTGCCCTCGTGAAGCCCGAGCCCGTATCGGAACATGCCCCGAAGACCCGTATTGTGCCGGATGACGATCGTAACCGTCGCGGCGGTAGGCGTGATTTCGACCATCTCGTCGTTCTGGGGATCAGATTCCGGTGGAGAAGCGGGGCTCGGCATCGCCACCGTCGCGGCCTTCAGGTCGAGCGTTGCCAGGCTCTCGTCGAATATGACCTCGAGTTCGTCTCGCGCCTGCTGGGCATGGGCTTGAGCATCCTTCCACATCAGCGGTGATATTTCAGCTCCCACGCGTTCATTCTAAACTGAACTGTTCGAGGGCGGCCTTGGCCGATCCTTCCCGGTCGAGCGTGTCGTCCTTCATCGTTCACCCCCTGGGCTCGGGAACGGTTGCGACTGGATCACATTCCCGCTCATGTCTGATCAGTGGGCGTCACGAGTTGGGATCCGCCCCGCGCCCCGGGCAGCGCGCGCCGGGCAGCGCCCAGCGGTCCGGCTGATGCCGCGGCCAGTCGGGCGTCGGGCACGACGCGTAGCCGCGCCCCAGGGCCGTGGCGTTCACCGTCCAGTATTGCGCGATCGGAGCCAGCAGCGCCGCGACGATGCTCGCCGCCACGAAGATCAGGTAGCGGCCGGTCCATTTGAGGCCCCGTCCCGAGGCGGCCTTCATCTCCTCGGGCGTGGCCTGCTTGCTGAGCAGGAACAGCAAGCCGAAGCTGATGCCCATCGGCGTCAGCAGTAGGCTGGTGAAGGTGTAGTGTCCGGACGCGATCACCGGCCGCCGGTCTGTGAAGCCATCGACCAGGTGCAGCAGGTCCCGTGCCCCGAAGACGCCGTTCACGCCCGAGGCCACGAAGCAGACGGCCGAGGCCCCCAGCGCCTTCCATCGCCAACCCGACACCGCGGTCACATCATTGGCTCGAACATGTAGAGCGCGTTGCTGCCTTGGCCCAAGCGCTGGCTGAAGCTCGTCACGCCTTTCTCCATGTCCTGCACCATGCCGCTGTTCGCGAACTCGTTCCACCGCCGGTGTGCGTCGGCGCCGACCTCGTCCCACCATCGCCCGAGCCGGTCGAGACCGCGTTCGTAGGCGGCGGTCACCTTTTCCGTCAGCCCGAAATGCTTGTCGAGCGCGAACAGCCCGATTCCGACCAGCGTGCCGACGCCGAACGCCACCAAGGCCGGCCCGAGCGCGATCGTGCCGACGATCATGGTGCCTGCGGCGAGCGTGCCGAAGGCGGCGCCAATCACGGAGGCGAGCGCGACCGACGGTACGTCGATCGTCAGGCTTGCCAGGAGATGGGCGAAGTTGCGGTCACGCGCGAACTGGATCACGTCGATCGCCACGACGAGGTAGATGCCGAACTTCGCCGACTCCTTGGCCGCGGCCTGGATGCCGGGCTTGCCGATCTGCAGATCCATGATCTTGACGTTGTCGACCCGATAGCGCGTGGCCGACAGCAGTTGCCGGCCGTTGGGCCATCCCTTGATGATGACGAGATCGCCTTGGACGCCCGGCTTGAAGTAAACGCGCACGCCCCACCATTTGTTGAAGTCCTGCACGAGCTTACTGGCGATGCCGATTGACCCGAAGCTGTCCTTGACCGTCCCGGTGAGCAGCTTCGTGTAATCCTCGGCGAAGTCCACGGTCTTGGCGGGATCGATTTTGCGGATGGTGTCCTGCGCGTCCTTGGCGGTCACCTCGCCCCGCCGGACCGCCTCGCTCAGCCAGACGCGGAGACCGTTTTTTAGGTCGAAGACGAAACTGTCGTCGCGTCGCGCCGCGGGCAACGCCCGGGATCCGCCAGCAGCCTGCACCACCTCTTGTTCTCCCCTTTTCCTCGCGCCCGGCGGCACTGGTGCGTCGATGCCATGCCTGTTTCCGTCACGCGACGACGCGTGCGTCGTCGCGCTTCGTACGGCCGCGAGGCATCGGCGAAGGTGCCGCAGTTCAACCGACGCTGCAACAGGCTTCGCATCGGGTCCGTGCGGCGCCGTGGCTTCATGCGCTATTTCAGCAAATCCGCTTGTCTTGCGGGTGCGTCTGGCCGAAACCCAAGCCATCTCCGAAGACAGCCGTTACCGGGCGGCATCGCACGACACATCGCACGACAGAGGAGGGAGCATGGCGACGTTCACCGAACAGCCGGTCCGAAGCGGCTACGGCGAAGTCCACGTCAACTACTTCCGCGTGTTTCTCTCTCCGCGCGCCGGCGAAGCCCTCCCCACCGGCCGCAAGCTGATCGACCTCATGCCGACGGTGATGAACCCGCACACGGCCTGCGTGTCGATCGACAAGGTCCATCGCTGGCATGGCGCCGAGACGCTGAAGTTCCGCGGCGTGGCACGCCTGCGGCCCGTCGCGCTGGTCGGCCTGACCCCGATCCCGCTTCCCAAGTCACTGGAGAGGTACGGCCTGTCGGAGGAAATGCGTGCATCGCTGGTGCCGCAGATCCACACGGACAGCGTGGGGCTCGCGGCGCCGGTCGGGCCCCATGCGTTCACCGTCCAGACGCTGAAGCGCGAGTTCGAGACCGAGGACGATCGTTCCATCCGCCGCGTGATGGGCCAGTATCTGGAAGCGCGGGTCAGGACCCGGCTCGAGGCGATACGCAAGGGTCTCGCCCGGCCGCAGCCCCGCTCGTGGACGAGCCCGCTCACCGAGGCGATGAGATGGGTCGAGCAGAAGGCGAACGAGGAGGCCATCGGCGTCGTCGACGAGGCGCAGCATGCCACCGCCTTTCTGTGCGGCGTCGCGATCGGGGTGAACCAGCACCACTTTCTCGCTGGCCGCAGAGCGTTCCGGATGGGAACGATCAAGGAGCTGTCGCTCACCCGGGGGGACCTGACCGCAGCCGGACTAAACTCTTCCGGCACCGATGCCCCTACCTGGGTATTCGAGACGGCCGCCGTGGAACGCTATTCTATGGAGGTATACGCCAAAGCGACCGACTGGGCGATGGGCGGCGACACGCAGATGCTCCGTCCGGTCTGGACCGAGATGTGCGGCAACGTGGCGAAGGCTTTCGGCAGTCAGGTCGGAACTACGACGGTAGTCCAGAAGAACTTTGGAACGCTGGGGGCCGCCATGGCGAGCGATCTTTATCGGGGCATCGGCCGTCGCCACCGCGCCTTGGTGCCCGGGTGCTGACCCCGACCGCCTAGTCGCCACTCCGCCTTGCTTCGGCGGGTTCTGTCGGGCCATCTGGCAGGCAGGGCAGGGGACTGGTCGCGAGTCCGCATGCCCCGCCGTTCACGCGCCAGGCCACTCAGCCCGTTCCGCGAGAGGATTGTACGTCCATGTGCAGAAGGGGACATTTCTTTGCTACTTCTGCGATTAAAATGGTGGAATAGTTACTTGGGTCCGAGAGACTTGCCGCGGTTCCGAGGAGGCGGCGAATGCACTGCTATGCCAGCGCGCTGGTCTGCCCCTTCCAGCAGGGTAAGTCTTGGTACAAGGACCGATCGCGCGTCGCCTTGATGCGATCAGGCTCTTCGGCGGGGGTTGGCTTGCTGATGATCTCGGCAGATGCATCCGCGCAGCTAACTGTCGCTGGTGCGTCCGTGGGTCTTCTTCCCACGCTCGACCGCGTCGGCCAAGAAGGCGCTCAGTTCCTCTACGGGCCGGGTTTCGGCACTATAGAGCACCGTCCGTCCGGTTTTCTCCGACGAGACCAGTCCGGCTGCGGCCAGGATCGTGAAGTGGGAGGTCATGCCGTTGGGCGACATCTCCACCTCCCTGGCGATCTCGCCAGCGGCCATCCCGTTCGGAAGCTCGTCGACGAGGCGGCGGTACACCTTGAGGCGGGTCGCCTGCGCCAGCGCACTCATCACCTGCATTGCTTCGACGTTTTCCACACCTGATACGCTACGCGAAGCCGTTCCGGGCTTCAACACGACTGGCCAGATCATCATGGAATACTGATAGTACATCATCTCCGGAAGTGTTGAAGTGTCTTCGGAGTCTCCTATATCGCGGGCGTCGGCGGCTCTCGCCACCTCCGACCAGAAGGTCATCGGCGATGATGGAGTGACCCCATGAATACGACTGTCGCCGAGCGCTCCTACGCCGTTTCGAAGTCGAAGGCCGTCCCGGCGGCCAGCTGCCCTGAGCCGATAAAGCGCGTCGGCGCGCTGTTTCCCGATCCGCTCGACGAGGATGAAACGGGCGACGAGCTCGTTCTGACGACGCGCCGCGCCATCGGTCGGGTCGCATTGGTGGCAACCGAGACCGCCGCGCGCTTCCAGCGCGAGGTGGTGGAGCACGACCCTATGACGTGGATGTTCGCGCCTCGCGCGGTGTTCGACGGCGCAGCCGCAGTCGATGCCTGCCTTCACCGCGACGCCTGCCTGCGCGGTATCCTTCTCCACGGGCTCTCGCTGGGCCTCGACGCGGATCCCGCCGACCTCGACGCGTTGACCGCCGACGAGGATGATGAACTTGACGAAGACGATCGCGACTTTGACGGCGAGTCGGAACTCCTTGTCGAAGTCGAACTCGAGGACCAGGGAGACGACGGTACCCGCGTTCCCGGCATGCCGCCCTCGGGCGAGCCGGAGGGCGAGCCGCGCCTTTTCACGGCCATGGTCGTGGTGAACGACGGCTTCGAGATCCTCCAGGCCTTCCACGCCTCGCTCGCGACCGAAGAGGCCGAGATCGCCGGCCGCCTCTACATGCGCATGGGCGCCGCGATGGCGGACGCGGTGATCGTCGACGGCTTCGACCCGACCGCGCCGCTCGTCGCCGCGCTGGTGTCGCCCGCGATCTGCGACACGCTGGCGCTGGTCGCCGCCGATCCCGCCTCGCCGCTGGCGGCCGGTCTCGACCTCAACATCGAGCAGCGCTTCCTGAGCTGAACTGCGACACCGTTGGCGGCCGCCTGCCGCCGGATCGCCCTCGCGGTCCGGCGATGGCCGCCGCGCGTCCCCGGAAGATGGAGAGGACCCGATGAGCGATCCCATCGACGAGAACTGGCTGCACGCGATCGACGCCAGCGACGACTACCAGCTGCTCCGCCGCCTCGAACTGCGCGAGGGCTACACAAACGTGGGCCGCCGCGACGGCACGTCCATCGCGGTGGTGCTCGACACCGAGACGACCGGCGTCGGCGACGACGACGCCATCGTCGAGCTCGCGATCCGCCGCATCCGCTTCGACCCGGACGGCGTGATCGTGAGCATCGACAAGCCGTACGCGTGGCTTGAGGATCCCGGCCGCGAGCTGCCTGCGGACGTCGCGAAGCTGACCGGGATCACGGACGCGGAGCTCGCGGGACAAAGCATCGACGACGCGGCGGCGATGCGTCTGTTGAAGTCGGCGGAGTTCGTCTGCGCGCACAACGCCAGGTTCGATCTGGGCATGCTCGTGCGGCGACTGCCCGATGCAGTGGGGCTGGCGTGGGCCTGTTCGCAGAACGACGTCGACTGGCGCGCGGCCGGGTTCGACGGGGGCCGCTCGCTCGGCTGGCTGCTCAGCCGCATCGGCCTGTTCCACGGCGCCCACCGCGCGGTCGACGACGTCAACGCCGTCATCGCGCTGCTCGGACACCGGCTGCCGTCCGGCCGGACCGCGCTCGCGGAGATGGTGGAGACCGCCCGCGCGCCGTCGTGGCGCTTCCGGGCCGTCGGAGCCGCGTTCGAGGTCAAGGATATGCTGAAGGCGCGCGGATACCGCTGGAATGCCGAGGCGAAGGAATGGCGGCGCGAGGTCCGCGACGCGGACCGCTCGGCCGAGGAGTGGTGGCTCGCAGGCCAGATCTACGCCGTCGGAGCCCGCCCCAGGACTCTCGCCCCGATCGTCGAGCGGGTCACCTGGCGCGAGCGCTACGCCTGATCTGGCGTGAGTATCGCGGTCTCCGAGCCGGGATTGAGACAACGAAACATTCAAAAAAAGGAAAAATGATGCCGAACAGTGGAAAGAAGCGCGCTCCGAATCCGGGGGCGAAGACGCCGACGGGAACCTCCCTGATCCCCGTGGCTTCCGTGGACTCGCTCGCGCGCATCCCAAACATCGCCGCCGGCGAGGTCGCGCGCGACGGCGACGTCGTGCGGGTGACCGGCGTGCCCTACCTCGCGCACGGCGTCCTCGTGCCGGCCGCCGAGATCTACTTCGACGGCGAGGTCCGACCGAAGCAGGCGGGACCCTGGCTGGGAGAGGCCGACAAGGTTGCCTGGCGCGATCCCGCGACCGGCTACCAGTGCATCATCCTGCGCGCGCGGCCCGGGGGCTTCCTCGGTGGTTACGTCGGCGTGCCATCGGACCACCCGCTCCACGAGTTCGCGGCGGACGCGATCCCGGGCGATCTGGGTGTCGAGGTACACG